>JAJEGU010000058.1 GCA_022819645.1 Pseudomonadales bacterium | reverse complement strand
CGACGCCGCGCCGGATACGGTGACGCTGTCCGTCTCCCCGGACGCGATTTCCGAAGACGCCGGCCCCACTGTCGTGACCGTGACCGCCACCG
Source organism: Pseudomonadales bacterium (assembly GCA_022819645.1). Classification (GTDB taxonomy): domain Bacteria; phylum Pseudomonadota; class Gammaproteobacteria; order Pseudomonadales; family Pseudohongiellaceae; genus UBA9145. Next base: position 36,706 of record JAJEGU010000058.1, on the reverse strand, counting down.
TCGGCGGCGCGACCCGCTGGGCCAGAACGCAAACCCTGGCCGTGACCGTATCCGGCCCGGACGGCGGCGTGGGTTTCGCCCCGGTCGCCGGTTTCGACCTGACCGTTCCCCCCGGCGCGGACGGCGGCAGCGCGGAGTTCACTCTCACCCCCGTGGACGACGGCGTATACACCGGCAACGGGACCGTCGCGATTTCCGGCGCGCTTTCCGGTTCCGAAAACGCCGTCGCGGTGAAAACCGCCGTCCTGGCCCTGGTCGACAACGAATCGCCGGACGCCGCCGCGGCCCGAACGCACCGGTTTCCGCTGTTCGCCGACGGCGACGGCTTTCGCAGCAGTCTGTTCCTGAACAATGCCTCGCCGCTGGACAACCGCTGCACGCTGCATCTGCACGGCGCGGGGCTGGACACCGGCAGACTGGATGAACATTCCGCCCTGACCGTCACGGACGCGCATACCGCCGGGATCGACCCCGGCGCGGCGGGCGACGGCGTCTTGCTGACCACCGGAGGCCTGCGGTCCCTGGCCGTCGGCCATGCGGAGCTCGCCTGCGAACAGCCCGCGGTGGCGCGGGTGCTGCTCGGCGTGGAGGAGGGGGGCGTTCCGCTGGCCCTGACCGTCATGGAAAGCGCCGAACCCGGAAACGCGTTCCGGTTCCCGGCATGGCCCGGACCGGGCCGCCTCGGGCTGGCCTTCGCCAACGCCGGCGAACGGGAAGCCGCCTGCGCGGTGGAAACCGGCGCCCCGGACGGGGCAGGCGCGGGCGGCGGCAATTTCGCCGTGCCCGCCGGATCGATCTTCTTCCGTTTTCTGGACGAACTCGTCGCCTCGGGCGAAACGGACGGCGCGCGCGCCGGCGGGGACGCAAGCGGCGGCGCGGCCGAAGTGACCTGCGACCGCGCGGTGACGGCCCTGGGCGTGCATCTCGAAAACGGCGTCTTCGCCGCGCTGGCGGCCGTGGCGACGGAAGAAACGCCCGCGGAAACGTTTTCCGGGGAAGCCGGGGAGGCAACGACTGTCTCCCACGCCTTGCCCCTGGTGATGGACGGCGCGGGTTTTCAATCCCGCCTGCTGGTGACGAACACGTCCGCCGCGGCCAACCGCTGCGAACTGCGCCTGCATGGCAGGGGACTGAACACGTATCGCTTCGCAAACGCCGCCGGCGTGACGCGGGACGGATTCGTCCGGGTCGAACTCGACCTGCCCGGCCCCGGCGACCGGATCGGGATGACGAGCTTTGGGCGGTCCCCTTTCCTCGCCCACGGCCACGCCGTCCTCGATTGCGACGGGCCGGTCCACGCGCGCAACCTGCTGCGTCTGGTTTCCACGGCGGAGGATACGGCCGGCGGCCTGCTCGGCATGACGGCCATATCGACCGCCCAGCCCGTGCGGGCATTCCGTTTCCCGGTCGTGCCCCGGCTCGGGCGCCTGACGCTGGTCCTGGGCAACCCCGCCGCGACCGAAGCCTCCTGCCACGCCACGCTGGAAACGACGGTCCGGGATGCGCCGGAAGCGGCGGACCACGACGCCGGGACCGGGGCGCGATCGCCGATTCCCGTTCCCGGCGAATCGACGAACGTCCGGGACCTGGACACGCTGTTCGACCTGCCCGCGGACTTCGCCGAAGGCGCGGTCAACCTGCATTGCGACGCGGAAATCGCCGCTGTCTCACTGCTGTACGCCGGCAGTTCCTTCACCGCCCTCCCCCCGGTCGTCATCGTGCCCACCGCCGCGCCGGAATAAAGATGGGGTCCGGCTTGCGGAATCCGCGTACCGTGCTTGTCCGGGAATCGGGACTCCGTAATGTCGATATTCGCCTCAGTCGATCGGCCAGGGGCGCGGCCAGCGGTCTGGTCATGGAAAGCATTTCATTGGATAATCCGCAGTCCCTGATTCCCGATTCCCCATACAGAGGAAACGCCATGCGTCGTTATCTAGTGGAAATTGCCTCGGCCGGTCTGCTCGCAAGCCTTGCGGCTTCGGCAAGCGCACAATCCGACATGTATTACTCGGCCCACCATGATTACCGGGTGGTGGAAGTCACCAACGGTCTGATCCAGCCCTGGTCCATGGCCTGGCTGCCCGGCGGCGACATGCTGGTCACCGAGAAACCCGGCCGCCTGCGGGTGGTTCGCAATGGAGAGCTGCTGCCGGAAGCGGTTCCCGGCGTGCCCGAAGTGCATTACCGCGGCCAGGGCGGCCTGTTCGAGGTTGTCCCGCATCCGGACTTTGCGGAAAACCGCTGGGTCTACCTCACCTATGCCAAGCCGGTGGGCGACTCTTCGACCACCGCGATTATCCGCGGTCGCTTAGAGAATGACGAACTCGGCAATGTGGTCGAAATCTTCGCCGCCGAGTCAGTCGGCTTCGGTCACTACGGCGGCAAGCTCGTCTTCGACGGCAACGGCTACCTGTTCCTCGTCGTGGGCGACCGGCAGGCCCCCGCCACGGGCGATTTGCCGGCCCACCCCGCCCAGGATACATCCAATCACAATGGCGTGGTCATCCGTCTTCACGAAGACGGCAGCGTCCCCGACGACAATCCCTTTGTCGACAGCGATGACATTCTTCCGGAAATCTGGAGCTACGGGCACCGCAGCCCGCAGGGCCTTGCGATTCATCCGGAAACCGGAGATCTGTGGGAAACCGAGCATGGCCCCCAGGGCGGAGATGAACTCAACCGTATCGAGCCCGGCAACAATTACGGCTGGCCCGTCATCGGCTATGGCGTCAACTACGGCGCCGCGGGCAGCCCCATTCACCTGGGCATCGGCCAGGAGGGCATGCGGGCGCCGGCCCACATCTGGGTGCCTTCCATCGCCGCATCCGGCCTGATGATCTACGATGGCGATCGGTTCCCCATGTGGCGCGGCAGCATTTTCGCCGGCGGCCTCATGGGCGAGCAGTTGGCCCGCCTGCACATGAGCGACGACTATCGCGAAGTTGTCGTGGAAGAAACCCTGGCCTATGACATGGGCCGCATCCGCGACGTGCGCCAGGGCCCGGACGGCTATATCTACCTGGCCATTTCCGACCGCGCCGGCGAGGAGGAAACTCCCATCGTGCGCCTGGAGCCGGTTGAGTGAGACCCGGCCCGGTCGGCGCAGCCGACCGGGAACCTGCCTTCTTCTGGGTTGGTGCCTGCCATACCTGGCGCGGAAGTTATGGCTTCGCCGACCCCCGGTCTCGACTTCCTGTCGAGCCGTTCGGCCCTCGAAAAGCATGCTTTTCGTCGGCTGCGCCGACCGGGCCTCTACCAATCACCCCGGCTCGCTGCTCGCAGGGTTTCCAGGTCGAATTTGATCATGGTGTTCATGGCGGCCATGACCCGGGCGTTCTGTTGCTGGTCGGCGCTGTTCATCAGCGTGAAGATTTCCCGGGGAGTGATCTGCCAGGACAGGCCGTAACGATCCTTCAGCCAGCCGGCGGCGAGTGAGACGCCGCCTTCCAGCAGCTTTTCCCAGTACTCGTCGATTTCCTCCTGGGTATCGCAGGCCACCATCAGGGAAATCGCCTCGTTGAACTGGAATTGGGGGCCGCCATTGAATGCGATGAATTCCTCGCCCCGCAAGTTGAACTCGATGGTCATCACGGAACCGGCCCCGGGTTCATCGGGCTTGAGTGTGGTCCGGTTGATTTTCGACTCGGGAAAAATCGAAACGTAGTACTCGACGGCTTCCTGCGCATTGCCGTTGAACCAGAGAAAGGTGGCGATGGGGCTGTTCATGTCGGGCTCCAGTGGGTGCGGACTGCCTATTCTGTCCTGAATTGCCCCGGGCCGCCAATCGCTGTTGGACAGGAACAGGGATTTTCGTTGATTCACGCTGGTGTTACCATAGTCCCTGCATGGCAAACCGCCGGGACGATGCAATGCCACAAGATAGCGCGGCGACTGGAGCGCCAAGCCTGCCAGAGGCCATGGCGCCCAGGCCGATCGAGCCCTCGCTGCTCAACGCCCTGCCCCATTACCTGCCCCTGGGGGTTTTTCCGCTGATCTTCGCCGCGACCCTGTACGGCGGCTGGTGGCTGCTGCCGCCCATTCTGTTCTTCGCCACCGTCGGCGGCAGGATCGACAAGCTGATCGGCCTCGACGGACGCAACATGGATCCGACCAGGACCCCCGAGCGGCAACTGCGCTGGCATAACTTGCCGGTCTGGTTGTGGGCGCTGTTGTGGCCCCCCACGCTCATCTTCGGCATGTGGCAGATACTTGTGGCCGATCCTTTCGCTCTATGGGAAGAGGTTCTGCTGGCGCTGATTCTGGTAACCGAGGCCCAGGCGGTTTTCATCGTCGGCCACGAACTCGTGCATCGCCGCACGACCTGGGAAAGGCGCCTTGCGGAATTCCTGCTCGCCTCGGCTTCGTATCCGCAATACGCCACCGAGCATGTCTATATCCATCACGCCCAGGTGGGTACGCCATACGATGCGGGATCGGCCCGCAAGGGGGAGAGCTTCTGGGCGTACCTGCCCAGGGAAATCGCCAGCAATCTGACCAATTCCTGGAAAGTCTCCCGGGAGCGGCTGGCGCGCAGGCAACTGCCGGTCTGGCACGCCAGCAATCCCTTCTGGCGCTACGGCCTGGGCCTGGCGTTCTGGTTCGGCCTGACTTACTGGATGGGGGGCATCCAGGCCTTGCTCGTCTTCATCCTGTTCGGCTATGGCTGCGTTGTTTCGATGAAGATCAGTAACTATCTGCAGCACTACGGGCTGCGCCGGGTCCGTCTGGAGAACGGACGCTGGGAGAAGGTCATGCCCCGCCATTCCTGGAGCGCCGACTGGAAGTACAGCAACTGGATGTTCTTCAACATGCAGCGTCACGCGGACCACCATGCCATGGCGAGCCGGCACTATCCCCTGCTGCAGTTCCGCAATGCCGACGAATCGCCCCAGTTGCCGGGAAGTTACGGCGATCTGATGTCGGTGGTGCTGTGGCCCAGGCGCTGGTTCAGGCTGATGGACCCGCTGGTGGATCAATGGCGCAGGCATTTTTACCCGGAGATCGAGGACTGGAGCGCCTATGACAGTTCGGTTGCCGTTTCCCGCCCGGAGGCTTTCGACGCCATCGTCGAGATTTTCGCCGCCGAACCAAGACTTGCCCGATGGATAGAAAGCAACCCGGAATTGCTCGACAACCTCCAGGCTCGCGAGTTCACCGATCTCGACCTGCCCAAGGGTTTCGGGCCGGACCCGGAATCCGAGTCCATTGCCCGGCGCGGCCTGACGCGGCTGTACTGGACCCGGGAAATGGATGTGGCGGAAATGCGCGGCCAGATCGCCGAAATCCCCATGGCGGACGCCGGGGACGCCGCGGAAATCCTGCGCAACTGGTCGAACGACAAGGCCTTCCAGGTCGGTATGCATGTGGTGCGCGGCAACCTGGCGCCGGACGAGGCGAAAATCGCGTTGGCGAATCTCGCCGAAGCTTCGATCGTCACCGTGCTGTCCGCCGTGGTGGCGGATTATGTCGACCGCCGCGGGCCACTGGGCGAAAGCGGTTTGGCGGCGATCTTTCTCGGCGGTCTCGCCAGCCGGGAGGCGTTTCCCGAAACGCGGCTCGAGTTGCTGCTCGTGCATGATGGCCTGTCCCCGGCGAACAGCAAACATCTGTGCCGGCGCTGCCGTGAAACCCTCTGCAGTCTGAGCCGGAACAGCCTGCTGTTTTCCCACTCACCTCAGGATGCGGGGGAAAATTCGCAAATCCTCACAATGCCGCTTGACGAATTGGCCGGGTTTCGCAGCGACCCCGGGGCCGAACTTCCGGACCTGTCCGGGGCGCGATGCGTCTACGAGACCGGCGATTTGCCTATTGGCGGCCGAAGCCGCGAAATCCTCGAACAAATACGGAAAAACGGAGCGGGAGCCAAACCATCGCCCGGTCCAGTCCAACACAACCCGGAAGAGTAGTGAAAACCGCGGGTTCCGGGAATGGCATCCTGGCGAGAACCACTCCTGCCGACCAGGGCCTGATCGCACTTCCCGCGCTCGTTCCCCATTTGCGATTCCATGTGATCGGCGAGGGGCAGGTCCTGCTGGTTTCGGAAACTTTCAATACCCTGCTCCACGGCGGACTCTATTGCGACCTGTTGCCCTTGCTCGACGGCCGGCACAGCCAGCAGGAAATCGTGGCCGCGCTGGATTCTTCCCACGATGCGCTGAGTATCGTCACGACGCTGGTTTCGCTATCCCGCAAGGGCTATCTGGTGTCCGCCGATCACGACATGGAGCGGGAGCGGGCCGCCTGGTGGTCATCGCTAGGCGCCTCGCCGCGCTGGGCCGAGCAGCGGCTTGCGGAATCGCGCATCACGGTGAACGGAGACGGCGATTCATTGATCCCGCACCTGCTGGCCTTTGGCTTGCGGTTGATGCCGGAAAACCCCGCCCTGACGGTGTTTCCCTGCGAAGATTATCTGCAGGAACGCTTCGCGACAGTGAATCGACGGCAGCTTGCCGCGGGCGCGGCCTGGATGCCGCTGCGCCCCCGGGGAATCATGCCTCTGTTCGGCCCTGTTTTCCGCGCCGACGGCGAAGGCCCCTGCTGGGCCTGCCTGGCCTACCGCCTTCGCGGTCACCAGGAGGTCCACAATTTCCTGCGCAATATGGGCGGCGAAGAGCTTGCCTTCAAGCCCTTCGCGGCCGAGCCCGTCGCGGTGGACGCGCTGCTTGGATTCGCCGCCGCGGAGATCGCAAAGTTCGTGGTGTTCGGCGAGGCGGCGCCGCTGCACGATTCGGCAATGGCGATGCAAATGGGACGGTTCGAGAGTTCGCGGCATCCGGTCATGCGACGCCCGCAATGTCCGGCCTGCGGCGATGAGAACCTGTACCGGCCGGATCGGCCACCGATTCCCCCGCGCCTGCAAGCAAGCCCCAAAAGCGTCAGCAACAGCGGCGGCGCGCGCTCGGTGGAGCCGAAAGCCACCCTGGCCAGATACCGTCACCTGGTGAGCCCGGTCAGCGGCGTGGTGAGCTGGCTCAACCGCGCCACCGAAGAGAGCGATTCCTGGCTCCATGTCTATTGGGCGGGCAGCAATGTGGGCATCCGCAGCCGGCAACTCAGTTCCCTGCGGCGCAGCCTGCGCAGCAAGAGCGCCGGCAAGGGCGGCGACCGGGAGCAGTCCGAGGCCAGCGCGCTCTGTGAAGCCGTGGAACGATACTGCGGCGTCTTCCACGGCGACGAAATTCGCCGGCGCGGGCGCTTGGGGGATTTCGACGACGAGGCGATCCATCCCAACCGCGTGCAATTGTTCAGCGAGACGCAACTGGACAATGCCGAGAGCATCAACGCCAAAGGACACCCATACAATGTGGTCCCGCCGCGCCTGGACCCCGACGCGGAAATCGACTGGAGCCCGGTGTGGTCCTTCACCCGGCAACAGCATCGCTGGCTGCCCACCTCCATGCTGTACGGCATTCCCGCGGAACTGCGCGGACCCTCGGATCAAGTGGCGGACTCCAATGGCTGCGCCGCCGGCAACACCCTGGAAGAGGCGATTCTGCAAGGTTTTTATGAACTTGCCGAGCGGGACGCCTTCGCCATCTGGTGGTACAACCGGCTGCGAATGCCGGCGGTGGATATGGACAGCTTTGAAGACGATTACCTCGGGTCGGCCGCGGATTACTACCGCCGGCACGAGCGCGAATTGTGGCTGCTCGATATCACGGCGGACCTCGGCATCCCCACCTTCGCCGCCCTGTCGCGCCGGCCGGATGCGGAAACGGAAGACATCATCTACGGCGCCGGCGCCCATGCCGAGCCCCGCATCGCCGCCCTGCGCGCGGTTTGCGAGCTGAACCAGTGCCTCACCTGGCTGCCGCGCCCCGGGTCCGGCGACGGCAAGCCCTCGATTGACGATCCCCTGGCGCTATGGTGGTGGAAAACCGCGCGTCTGACGGATTGCGACTGGCTGGCGCCAGCAGTGGACACGCCGCCGCGAAAGGCCGAAGATTACCCACGGGTCAATACGGCGGACTCCCGCGAGGATGTGGAGTACTGCCGCGGTCTGGTGGAAGCCAAGGGCATGGAGTTCCTGGCGCTCGATCAAACCAGGCCCGACATCGGCATGCCCGTGGTCCGGGTCATCGTCCCGGGAATGCGTCATTTCTGGGAAAGACTGGCGCCGGGGCGGCTGTACGACGTGCCGGTGAGCATGGGGCATCGCACCAGACCACTGACCGAATCCGAACTTAACAACATGCCGGTAATCGCGTGAGGCGCCACAATGGAATATGACGAAGGACGAGACTTCACCCAGCAACGTCTGGCGGGTGAAACCGACACCATGGCTGAATTGCTGGGAAATTTCAGGCCGCAGATCCCGGCCGGTCTTGTGGGTGAGCGGGAATTGGGGGTGATTTGCGACCGGCTCGGGAATCTGCCGGCAACCTTCGCGGCCTTCCCTTTCGGTTTTGAATTGCCGCTGAACGACAGCAGGCCAGTGGCCGACCTCGGCCTCTCGCTTGCCGGCGGCACTCTGGTAGCGGACTTTTTCCAGCAACAGGCGAAACCCGCCGGGGCGGACGCGGACTCTCGCCATATCAAGAATCTGCTGGCGGAAACCGATCATGAAAGTTCACGGTTGCGCGAGATCGTCGGTCGCAAGCTGATGCTCGAGTACGATGTCGCATCCGCCGCCAACGGCGAGCACGAGGTTCCCGGAATCTTCATGCGGCCCTACGAACGGCCGATGATTGCCGGCTGCCGGGAAAGTGCGGAGGATGCGGGCACGGTGGTGGAAGCCCTGGTATCCGCCGTGGACTGGAAGCCCGACCTGGCGGAACGGAGGAATGTGGAAAGCGTATTCCTCGCCCTGCAAGACGCCACCCGGCTCGAATCCATCGGCGCTTTCCCGGCGCGGGAACGGTTGATTCGTCTGGCTGTCATGAAGTTCCGCAGCTTCACGCAGATTCTGGATTTCCTGGAGCGAATCGGCTGGCCCGGCGACAGGTCCGCACTGGCGAATTCCCTGTCGCGATTCGACGCCATCGGAGGATTCCAGAGCCTTGGCGTGCATCTGGACGTTGACCGGAATGGCGTTGGTCCCGACCTGGGCCTGAGCTTCTACAACAACCACCGTCTGGCCGACGACCCGCGCTACTGGCTGGACGATCCCGATGACTGGGACGCATTCCTGGAAGCCCTGACCAAAACCGGAGTGGCGCTTCCGGAAAAGCTGACCGCGCTGGCGGACTGGCCCGCCGAGCCCACCCCGATTTTTGGCCGGGCGGGGCCATACATGTTGCTGCGCGGCATTCACCACATCAAGGTTGTAGTGTCAGAAGGCAGGTTGACGAAAGGGAAGGCCTACGTATTCATGTTGTTGAATGGCGCAATGTTCGCCTGAAACCCGGGCTGCCACCTGTCTACCCGGACTACTGGCGCGGCTTGATTCCGGACAGGAGCCGATAGGTGAATGCCTCTTCCCGCAATCCCTGGTCAAAGGCAACCATCGCTTCCGTGAATTCCCGGACGGCCGGAGTGATTTTATCCCGACCCGGACCAAACAATTCCAGCAACATCCAGCTATCGCGAATCCCCTTGGTGGAGGGCTTGACTTCGGCGTCAAGGTCGCGGGCGCTTGCTTGCGCGAAGCCCGCCTCTGCAATGGCGTCCAGAACCTCGCGCCACGGCTCCAATGGCGGCATGCGCCAGCCCCGCTGGGAATTGGCGTGAAGTTCCTGCTGGGATTCGGAAAGGGGTGCGCCACTGCGGAGGCCTTCCAGCGCCTGCCAGCGCCCTCCTGGCTTGAGCACCCGATGGACACCCCGCAGATAGGCGAGTTTGTCCGTCGCGTAGCAGAATGATTCGTGATTCAGTACGGCGTCGAATGAGGCGTCAGGGAACGGCAGATCCATGAAATCTGCATGGTGGAACTCCACCAGATGGGCCACGTTGCGGTGCTTCGCATGATTTGTCGCCACTTCGATATGGGGTTCGCAAATCGTCACGCCGGTAACGCGGACCCCGTATCGCTCGGCCAGCCAGATGGCTGTGCCGCCGATTCCGCAACCGGAATCGAGGAAATGTTTTCCGGGGCCAGGCCGCAGGCCTTGCGCCAGGGTCTCATTGGCCCGGATCAATCCTTCCCGATGAGATGTCGTTTCCTGTCCCCACAGGCCGCAATGACAGCACAGCAGGTCGCCGCCGAAGAGTTCCATGCGCTCGGTCATGGCGGTGTAATGTTCGGCGACGGTGGTTTCCATGAAATGCGGCCTGCGGGATATCCGGATTCCAATGAAGGATTCGGCATCGGCGACGCCGGAGATTCCTCACGAAAAAGGCGACCTGCGAACCCGGAGCCTGATGCTCCGGGCCACATGCCGCCGCAAGGGTCGAAAACCGGATAACCGGCTGTAGCGGGACGGGATTACACGCAGCAACTCAGGCCGGCAGAGATGGCCTCAAGCTGCTCTTCGGTCATATCCCCGGTCACGGGCAAGGCGAGATGCACGGTCTCAAGACTGCTCTCGTGGACCTTGATCTCCATGCTGTCGGGAATGGTGATACCCAACTCGCTATTCAGGGCGCCTTTCGGGTCGTCGATGAGCCGCTGGCGAAATTCCGCATCTTCAGCGGCCCTCCGGGTCAGTTGCGTACGCATTTCTTCTGCTGTTTGCATGTCTATTCTCCTCAAGTGGAAACGTTTCTCTGGCGCTGTCGAGACTTCGCAGCGCCAAAGCCCCCCGTCTCAAACCATCTGATTTGATCCGATTGAGCGGATTGTATGCATAAGGGGGGGGGGGGGGCAAGTTGTTATTTTTTAAGTGGGTGATAAGATTTTCTTATTCCCCGCAACCCGGAGTTTTCGTGTTTATCGACCCGTTTCAGAAAATGGCGGCAGACGCCAAGGATGACCGAGAGAAACTCGACCGTCTGCTGACCGTGTCGGCGCCCCATGAGCGAGTGCTGATTGCGGCGGTGACTCTGGCCCTGATTGCCTTTTGTGGCTGGCTGTTTTTCGGCAGTTTTTCCCGCAGTGTCGCTGTGGATGGCGTGCTGTCCGAGGCGCCTGACGATGGGCGAACGCTCCAGGCGCTGGTATGGCTTGAGCAGGACCTGGCCCGGGATATTGTTCCGGGCGCCGAACTCAGCATAGCGCTTGCCGATGGCGCTGGAACCCTGCGGTTTTCCGGCGAACTCTCCTCGCTTGTCGTGGCGGCGGTTCCCGGTTGGCCGGAAGCCATGAGTTCCCTGCCGGCGGCTTCGCTGTACCAGGTCACCATTTCCCTGGAACAGGGTCGGCAACTGACGCTTCCGCCATCTGCGCCCTGCCGGATAGAAATTACGCTTGGCAGACAATCCCCCGCGGCGCTATTGGGTTTGGGGTGATTCTGAATGGCGTCGCAGGGATCGGAAAACCCGGCCCGGGAGTCGGCCAGGCAGAGAATCAGGACGCCTCTCATTCTGCAAATGCACGCCACCGAGTGCGGCGCCGCCTGTCTCGGTAGTGTATTGGCCCATTTCGGGCGTTGGGCGTCATTAAGCGAACTCCGCGACAAATGCGAAGTGAGTCGCGATGGTTCAAGCGCTGCGGGACTCCTCCGCGCGGCCAGATCCTACGGTCTGGAATGTTCGGGGAAATACATGGCGCCGGACAAGCTGCGGGCAATGCAGATGCCCCTCGTCCTGTTCTGGGAATTCCGTCATTTCGTGGTGCTCGAAGGATTCGATAATGAATCCTGGTACCTCAACGACCCTTCATTCGGGCGGCGACGCATTTCCAACGAGGATTTCAAGCGAAATTTTTCCGGCGTGGCGCTGGCTTTCAGGGTCGGGCCTGGTTTCAGGCCCGGAGGCAACCGTCCCGGCATCCTGAAGCGGCTCCGCGGCTGGCTCGGCGAGTCCCGGGACCTGCTCGCCGGCGCCTTCGCCTGCGGCTTGCTGCTGGCCTTGCTGGCGCTGCTCGTACCGGCGTCCCTCGGCGCCTTTCTGGATCGGATTCCGGATGGCCGGGAATCCCGGGGCGTGGTTCTGGCATCGGTAATGTTGCTCGCCGGTATCATGACCTACTGTCTGGCCCTGCTGCAACAGCAACTGTTGGGAAAGCTGGCGGTTCGCATGTCCATCGTCATGAGCAACCGGCTGATCTCGGGTTTGCTGCGGCTGCCGGTGGAATTTTTCAGCCACCGCATGGTGGGCGACCTTACCCAGCGCATCCTGTCCATAGACCAGGTCGCCAAGGACCTGACTGGCCGGTTTCTTGCCTTGCTGATCGAAGTTTTCATGAGCCTGGTGCTGCTTGCCGCCATGGCCTTTATGGATGGAACGCTGACCTTGATCGTGCTGGGGCTGGCGGCGCTGTACGCCGGGCTCAGCCACGCCATCATGCGCCTTGGCGCGGAGCGGATGTATTCGCTCCGGCGCGAACGGGGCCTTTTGGTGGGAATCGGGCTGCAAATGTTGAGCCACGCCGACAACCTGCGCATGATTGGCGCCGACGACCGGATGTATTCGCGCTGGAGCGGTCAGCAGTCCCTGGAACTGAACATGCGCCAGCGCGCCTCGGAACTGGACCACCTGGGTTCGGCCCTGTCGGGTCTTGCCGCCGCCATGGTCAGCGTGGCGATTCTCGCTTTCGGCGCCATTCGGGTCATGTCCGGCGACATCACTCTTGGCGCCTGGGCGGGATTTTATGTGCTCGCGACAATGTTCTTCGCACCGGTTGGCCGTTTTGTTGCGTTGGCCAACCGGCGTCAGAGCCTGGAAACCGACATGCATCGTCTGGGAGACCTGGCCGAAGCGGTTGCGGAAGTGGTTCCCGCTCCCCCGAGTCAGGGCCGGCACCGCGGGGAGGATTCGATTTCCACTTTCAATGGCCGACTGCAACTGGCCGGTCAGGTCGAGTTGCGCAACATCACCTTCGGCTACAACCGCAGCAAGCCGCCGCTGATCAAGGACTTCAGTCTGCGAATCAGGCCGGGACAAAGAGTCGCCATCGTCGGGCCTAGCGGCTCCGGGAAATCCACCGTTTCGCGGTTGGTTGCCGGGCTGAACGAGCCCTGGGCGGGTGAAATCCGGTTTGACGGCAAACCGCGGCGGGAGATTCCCGCCGAAGTGCTGAGCCGGTCCATTTCCATGGTGGATCAGGACGCCGTGCTGTTTTCCGCTTCGGTGCGCGAGAACATCACCCTGTGGAATCCGGCCATTCCCGACGAAACCATCATTGCGGCGGCCCGGGACGCCTGCATGCACGAGGAAATCCTGCGCCGCCCGGGTGGCTACTCGGCCCGGGTGGAGGAAGGCGGAGTGAACTTCAGCGGCGGGCAGCGGCAGCGTCTCGAAATCGCCCGCTCCCTGGTGGGCAATCCCACCGTAATCATTCTTGATGAAGCCACCAGCGCACTTGACGCCGCCACAGAGGAATTTGTCGATGACGCCCTGCGGCGGCGAGGCGCCACCTGCCTGATTATCGCCCACCGGCTCAGCACGGTGCGTGACTGCGACGAAATCATCGTGCTCGACAAGGGCGTGGAAGTGCAGCGCGGTGATCATGACAGCCTCATTGCGGACCCTGACGGCGCGTACTACAAGCTGGTAAAGGCTTCCTCGCAATGAACATTGAGCAACATTCGAGCCTGGCCGAACTCGCCGCGGATTGTGGTAAACCCGTACCCTGCGAAGGCAATCAGCCCGTCAGTCTCGACGATCCCGATTGTGTGTGGTTCATCGAACAGGGCGCGGTGGACCTTTTCCTGGTCGAGTTTCTGGATGGCGTCGAACAGGCAGCCGCACAACACCTGCTGCGGGCGAAGTCGGGCAGGATATTGCCCGGCGTCGCTCCCGACGAGGATGACACGACCCTGGGCCTGCTTGCCAAGGGAGTACCCGGTACGGTGCTGAGACGCCTGCCGCGGGAGGCCTTCGCCCGAGCGGAGCCCCCGGAACTTGCGGGCCAGGCGGATATCTGGCTGACCGAACTGGCGGAGTCCTTGTCGCGTTACGTGACTTATCGTCCGCGGGCCGATTCGCTGGCGGTTCCGGAAACGACTTCCACCCTGCAGGCAGGCAGCCTTTCGGTCCGGCGCGGCGTGGTCTGGATTGCCGAAGCGCCACCGGGCTCGAATCTGTACATGGACCTGGTGGATCTGGCCGAGCTCGCCGGAACGCAAAAGTTACCCGGCGGTCCCGTACCGCTTACTCCGGCGACCTGGCTGAAACTGTTCGATGAAGCGGAACTGGAATTCACTTCATCGGCGGCGCTGGCGCGGGAAGGCGCCCTGCTGCCGGCGCTGGCCTCTTTCCACCGGCTGGCCTTTTCCCTGGAGCGGCTGAATCGCCGGCTCGCCGTGGTCGATCAAGCCAACCTGGAGCGCGCCCGGGCAAGCAGCCGCCGGGAAGACGAACAGGCGGCCCGGCGACGGCTTTTCAACATTTACGATCTTCCTCTCGAAAAGTACGAAGGGGCTGAAGACGCGGCCCTCGCCGACGCCTTGCGCATGATCGGCCGCCGGGAAGGCATCGAGTTCCGGATTCCGCCACGCCCACCCGGCTCCGAAACTCCCCTGACCATCGGCGATGTGCTCAACGCCTCGCTGGCGCGTTCCCGGCGAGTCCAGCTCAAGGTGGGAGATCGATGGTGGCTTGGCGACAGCAATGCGATGCTGGCCTTCCGCGCCGAAGACGGTCAACCGGTGGCGTTGCTGCCGGGAGCCTTTGGCCGTTATCGAATGTACGACCCGGTCAGCAAGCGCCGGTTCCGGGTGACCGCCGCGCGCGCCGCCGAACTGGCCGAGGACGCCTGGGTCTTCTACCGGCCATTGCCGGCGGAAAGCATCGGCGCCGGCGAAATGCTGCGCATGGGACTGCGGGGGTCAGCAAGTGACCTGGTCAGGCTCATAATTGGCGGACTTCCGGCCGGGCTCATCAAGCTGGTTCCGGGGCTTGGCCTGGGAATTGCGGCGAATCATGTCACTCAGGGTGGAAGTACGGGGGCCATTTACACGCTTGCCGCGGCTGTGGCGGGTTTTGCTCTGCTTGGAGCGTTGCTGCACCTGTTGCAGGGCATGTCGATGATGCGACTGGAAGGCCGCTTCTGGACCCGCGTTGAAGCCGCATTCTGGGACCGGCTGCTGCGGCTGCCCCCGCATATCCTGCATCGCCATCCCGCCGGCGACCTCGCCATGCGGGGAATGACGCTCCAGAATCTGCGCGACAGCATTCAGGGCGCGGTGGCGGACAGCGTGCTTGCCGTCATCTTTCTGCTGCCGGTTTTCGGCGTCATATCCCTCTACGACGCCGGGCTTGGTCTGGTCGTCCTCGCTTTCAGCCTGACTTCACTGCTGCTGACCCTGGCGCTGGGGCTACGCCAGATCTCGCCATACGGGAGGATGGCGAAGGGAGTGCGCAGTATCGCCGGCAGACTGTTCCAGATTGTTGGCGGAATCGCCAAGATTCGCGTGGAAAGCGCGGAAGGATCGGCTTTCGCCATCTGGGCTCGGGACTACCGCGAGCAGAAGCGCGCGGAGCTGAGACTCGGCGCGCTCGAAGGGCATTTGCAGGCCTTCGGCGCCGCGCTTCCGTTCCTGGCCGGAGCGGTGCTGTTTTACGCAGTGGCCAGCGGCGAAGGGCCTTTGCTTCCGGTGGGTGATTTTCTGGTGATCTACACCGTGTTTATCGTATTCCAGTCAGCTTTGGCCCGACTCGGGGAATCTTTTGGCGCAATCGCCGCAGCCTTGCCCGGGCTCGAACAGACGCGCCCCCTGCTTGAGGCCGTTCCGGAAACTTCCATGGCCGGCGAACCCATTGCCCATCTGGGCGGAGAAGTGCTCTTCGACCATATCTCATTCCGCTACGATGCCGATGGCCCATTGATTCTTGACGATGTAACGATTCACGCCAGGCCGGGGGAGTTCATCGCCATCGCCGGTGAGTCGGGCGCCGGGAAAAGCACTTTGTTTCGCCTTGCCCTCGGGCTGGAAACCCCTACTTCAGGCGCAGTTTACTTCGATGGCCGCGATCTCCGGCGCCTCAACCTGAAACAATTGCGCCGGAAAGTCGGCGCGGTGCCCCAGTCGGTGCGGCTGCATCCGGAAGACATCTGGGACAACATCGTCGCTCATCATGACGGCGCGACTGACGAGGAAGTCTGGCAATCCGCCGGCGCCGCGGGCATCGATGAGCAAATCAAGGCCATGCCCATGGGCATGATGACGCCGGTGGGCGCCAGCGGGAGCGTACTCTCCGGCGGCGAAGGCCAGCGCGTGACGATTGCCCGCTCGCTGATCCGCAGCCCCCGCGTCATGCTGCTCGACGAAGCCACCAACTGGCTCGACAACGAAAGCCAGGCCCAGGTAATGAATAATCTCGCCGCCCTCACCTCCACCCGCATCGTCATCGCCCATCGTCTCTCAACCCTCGAACAGGCCGATCGCATCTATGTCATGAAAGCCGGCAGGGTTGTGGAAAGCGGTTCCTTCAACGAACTCATGCAAACCCCTGGTGTCTTCCGCGACCTGGTCAAACGCCAACTGACCTGATGAGAGCGGATTTGCAGCCGTGAATTCCTACGGCGCAGGCTCCTAGATCACTTCTGCCGGAACCCTGCCGATCAGCTATTCTCATTTTGGCGCTCCAACCTTCATGTCATTCCGCGCGAAGCGAAGCCCTCCCCCTATGTCATTCTGCGCGAAGCGAAGCGTAGTCGCAGAATCTCTTGCAGCGGCCACGCAATGAGATTCTGCGACTGCGCGCAGAATGACTGATGTGAGCGCGGCCATTGCCATAATGAGAATTGCTGCCTGCCGATAATCCTGGTCAGCTTTGCGGGGCTTATCGTATAGAATGATGCGGCATTCGGACTTTGCGGAGTTCAGAACATGAATAGACTGGTCTTGCTACTTTGCCTGGCTGCGCTGACTGCGTGCGAGCCTGCGGAGGAAACGGAGCCGCCGGAAGCTGCTTCCGCAGCGGCGCCCGCGGCAGCCGCGGCCGGGGAATCGGCTGCACCGCAGTCCGCCGCCGGAAGCGGCCCCGAAACCTACGCCGATGGCGAAGCAGGCGCTACCGAGACCGAAACTCCGGCGCCCGGGAATTTCGTTGATGGCGAATTCGAGTCGGTCCTGCTTGCCAATACCCGGCAACTCGTCACCGACGGGTTGCGCTCGGGGGAAGGTTACTTCGGCGCCGGTGGGGCGCGTTTCATTTATCAGTCCGAAGTGCCCGGGGACAATCCCTTCTACCAGATCCACCTGATGGACCTGGCCACGGAAACCGCCAGCGTGGTTTCTCCGGGCATCGGCCTGACCACCTGTTCCTGGGTTCACCCGACTCTCGACCGCATCATGTTTTCGTCCACCCACGAAGACCCCGACGCACTGGCGAAACAGGCCCGGGAAATCGAAATCCGGCAGAGCGGCATTGATCGTTCCTACGGCTGGGACTACGACCGCCACTACGAGCTCTATCAGGCCGACGCCGACGGCGGCAATCTCGTGAATCTCAGCAATGCCGACGGCTACGACGCCGAAGGCTCGTACTCCTCGGACGGCGCGAAAATCCTTTTTGCCTCCAATCGCGAAGCCTACAGCCGCCCCCTGAGCCGCGCCGAGCAGGCCCTGCTCGAAGATGACGCCGCCTATTTCATGGACCTGTACATCATGGACGCCGATGGCGGCAATGTGACCCAACTGACCTTTTCGCCAGGATACGACGGCGGACCCTTTTTCAGCCCCGACGACAGCCAGATCGTCTGGCGGCGTTTCAATCCCGACGGCGACAGCGCGGAAATCTGGACCATGAATGTGGACGGCAGCGGTGCGCGCCAGTTGACCGCGGACGCCATGGTGGCCTGGGGGCCGTATTTCCACCCCAGCGGCGAATACATCATCTACTCGAGCAATCTGCTGGGGCACGCCAACTTCGAGTTGTTCCTGATCGATATCGAAGGACGCAGCCCGCCGGTGCGCGCCACCAATACCCCGGGCACCGACATCCTGCCGGTCTTCTCCCCCGATGGAAACCGGCTCGCCTGGAGCACCACCCGCACGCCGGATGGCGCTTCGCAAATCCATATCGGCGACTGGGACCACGCCGCGGCAATGGAGTTGCTTGGCCTGAACTGACCTGGATCCCCCCATGCGGAGAATGCTGCGAATCCTGTTGCCCGCCCTGTGCGGCAGCCTGTCCCTGTCGGCGCTGGCGCAGCCTGCCGGCCCCGGGGGAACCATTGATTACGAGTTGCGGGTAAGCCTCGACCCGGCAGCAGGCCGCATTGAAGTTCAGGCCAATATCACCCTGCCGCCATCCCTGGCGGGCGGCCCGGCCCGGTTCCGGCTCAACAGCAATCTCGCAGTCGCGTCCGGCCCGGCCAGCCTGCAATCGGCGCCGGAGTTGCCCGTGGGCGCACTGCCCAACACCATGGGCGGCGAAGTGGCGCCGACCAATGCCTACGAAGTCCTTGCCGGCGCCGACGGCCGCTTCAGCCTCAGCTACGGCGGCCGGATCAACGACGCCATGGAACAGCAGGGCGCCGAGTACGCCCGGAGCTTTTCCGAAACCACGGGCATTATCGATTCCCGCGGCGCGTATCTGAGCAAGGCGAGCTACTGGGTTCCCGATTTCGGCGACGCCCTGGTTCGCTTCGACCTGCGGGTGAACTTCGCGGATTCCGCCAGGGACTGGCTGGTGGTCAGCCAGGGCGACCGCAATGGGCCGAATGGCTGGAGCGCCGGGAACCCCATGGAAGAACTCTACCTCATCGCCGCCGCCTTCACCGAGTACTCGCAAATGGCCGGCGACACCGAAGCCCTGGCCTACCTGCGCACTCCCGACCCCAATCTCGCGATCCGCTATCTCGACGCCACCGAGCGCTATCTGCAACTCTACGAGCCCCTGCTGGGAGAGTATCCCTTCAGCAAGTTCGCGCTGGTGGAGAATTTCTGGGAAACCGGATACGGCATGCCCTCGTTCACCCTGCTCGGCTCCCAGGTGATCCGCTTTCCCTTCATTCTGGAATCCTCCTACCCACACGAGTTGCTGCACAACTGGTGGGGGAACGGGGTGTATCCGGATTACGCCGGCGGCAACTGGAGCGAGGGCCTGACCACCTATCTCGCCGACCACCTCTTTCGGGAAATGGACGGACGCGGCGAACAGTACCGCAAGGACACCCTGGCGCGCTATCGCAACTATGTGGCCGAGGAAACCGATTTCCCCCTGAGCGATTTCACCACGCGCAACTCGGCCGCCACCCAGGCGGTGGGCTACGGCAAGACCCTGATGCTGTGGCACATGCTGCGGCTGGAACTCGGCGATGCGCTATTTCTTGACGGCTTGCGGCGGCTGTACGCCGAGTATCGCTTCCAGCGGGCCGGCTTCGCCGAGATCACTGCCCTGTTCTCGGAAGTGGCGGGCATGGATTTGTCGCCCTTTTTCGATCAATGGGTCGAACGTACCGGCGCGCCGGAAATCGCGGTCAGCGTCGATGAAATCGGCAGTAACCAGGCCCAGATCCTGTTCGCCCAGATTCAGCGCGGCGAGCCCTATGCGCTGACCGTGCCGGTAGCGCTGTACTATGCCGGCGCGGACGAGCCCGAGATTCATCATCTGCGCCTGTCACAGAAGCTCGAAGGCGTGGTGGCGCCGGATTACGACCGTCTCGAAGCCGTCCTCGTGGACCCCTGGTTCGACCTGTTCCGCAAGCTCGACCGGGAAGAGACGCCGCCCACGGTGGGTGAATTGTTCGGCGCCCGGCAGATCACTTTCCTGCTGCCCGAGCGGAACCGCGCCGACTGGACCCGTCTCGCGGAAGCCTTTGCCGCCGGCGTCGATGCGCGCATCGTGCCAGTGGAAACCCTGGCGGAACTGCCCGCCGATACTTCGGTCTGGGTGCTTGGGCGCGATAATCCCTTTGCTGAAGAGGCATTCAGCGCAGCGGCGGCTTACGGCGCGGAAACCAATGGAGCGGAGATCAACCTCGCCGGAGAAGCCCTTCCCTACGCGGATCGCAGCACCGTGCTGGTGGGCCGCCATCCCGCGAATCCGGAACTTGCCATCGGCCTGATCCATATCGACGGCATGGCGGCGGTACCCGGCATGATCGAGAAGCTGCCGCACTACGGCAGGTACTCGTATCTGAGCTTTTTCGGCGATGAGCCCGACAATGATGTCACCGGCATCTGGACGAGCCCGGATTCCCCCCTGCAATGGCTGCACCCCGAGCTTGCCGCGGCGCCGGATTTCAGCCTGCCGCCGCGCCCGCCACTGGCCGAATTGCCGCCAAGATACCTGCCGAGCCAGTTCCTGCGCCACACCGAATATCTGGCAAGCCCGGAACTGCGGGGCCGGGGCCTTGGCAGCCGCGAACTCGAGCAGGCGGCGCGGTACATCGCCGACCGGTTTCGCGCCGCGGGCCTGCAAGCGCCGGGCGGCGGTTACCTGCAGCGCTGGCGCGAATCGGTGACCGGCGCCGGCGAAGTTGAGCTTGCCAATGTGGTTGGCCTGTTGCCGGGAGTCAACCCGGACCTGGACGCAAGACCCATCGTGGTGGGAGCGCACTATGACCATCTGGGAGTGGTCGATGGCCAGATTCATCCCGGCGCCGACGACAATGCTTCCGGTGTCGCCATCCTGATCGAATCGGCGGTCAAGCTGGCCCGCGCTTTCAGCCCCGAGCGGCCGATCCTGTTCGTGGCCTTTACCGCGGAAGAAGCCGGCCTCGCGGGCTCCCGGTATTTTCTGGAAAATCCGCCCGGCGGGTTCAGCGACTTTTTCGCCATGATCAATATCGATTCGGTGGGGCGGCTCGAAGGCCGCAGCTTGCAGGTGTTCGGCACGGAAAGCGCGTATGAGTGGCCATTCATGGCCCAGGGCATCGGCTTTACCATCGGCGTGCAGTCCGAGTTCCCGGCAGCGGCGGTGGCCAGTGGCGACCACGTGAGCTTTCTCCAGGCGGGCATTCCGGCGATTCACCTGTTCGGCGGCGCGCATCCGGATTTTCACCGGCCTTCGGACACCAGCGACCGGCTCGACACCGCGGGCATGTCGGATATCGCCCTGTGGCTGGAAGAAGCGCTGGCGTATCTGGGCAATCGCAGCGAAGATTTCCGCGTAACGCTGGAAAATGTGCCCGAGGTGCCAACTGCGGCGCCGGGCCCCCGCGGCGCGGCCCTGGGCGTGGTGCCCGATTTCGGCTGGACCGGGGACGGCGTTCGCATTGACGGCCTGGTTCCCGGCAGCGCCGCTGCCGCCGCCGGCCTGCGGGACGGCGATGTGCTGCTGCGCTTCAATGGCGAAGAAGTGGCCGACCTGCAAAGCTATTCCGATCTGCTGCGCAATGCCGCGCCGGGAGATGTGGTGGTGGTGGAATTTCGCAGGCAGCAGCAGATACTGCAGGCGGAAGCGACCCTCAGCGCTCGCTAGGAACTTGGTACACTGTCATTCTGCGCGGAGCGAAGCGAAGTCGCAGAATGACGCTGGGGAAGGGAGACTGCTTCGCTCCGCCCAGAATGACGGGAAGGGAAATTGCCTCGCTCCGCGGAAGCTCCTAGAAAATGGCGCTGACCGCGACCGCGGACATGGCCACCAGGGAGACAAGCACCCACAGCCTGATATGCGTCCTTTTCTTCGCGGGCGCCCAGTCCCAGTTTTGTTCCTGAATGAAAATCGAAGGGTCAAGCCGTCTGGTCCACATGAGAATTTCCTTCCTGATCTTGCCGGCAAGGGGAATTGAAACACCACAATCGGGAGTTCCCATGAAGGAAATGGGGCAAAGCGGCGAGCAATCATGATGAATCATGGCAACAGCCCATCGTCCATCCATTCCCCGGCGGAGCCGCCGATAATCTGAAATTGATTGTGACGTTGACAGCGGCCCGATAGCCGCCGGTTTTCCGCCTGCTGTATAGTCCGCTGACCATGCCTTGCCTTTCCCTTCACGCATTCCGCCTTTGCCGTATCCCTGTTTCGGCATTGCTGCTCTTCCTGCCCTGGGCCATCGCGGCCCAGACCCCGCAATTGACCCGGGTCGAGGAAGCCGACGCCGATATCATGCTCGACGGCTTTGTCGATGAGCCGGTCTGGGAACGATTGCCCGTAGTGGACGGCATGCGGGTGATCGACCCCGACACCCTCGCCGAGGCGCCCTACGAAACCCACGTCCGCATGTTCTATACCGAGCGCGGCATCTATGTTTCGGCGGTGAATTTCCAGCCGCCGGGAAGCCTCGTGGCGCGCATGACTTCCCGGGACACCCAACTCGACCGGGACGGCTTTGTGGTGGGTCTCGACACTTCCGGCGAAGGGCTGTACGGCTATTTCCTGCGCATGAATCTCGGCGATTCCATGACCGACGCCACCCTGCTGCCCGAGCGGCAGATGAACATGCAGTGGGACGGTTCCTGGAACGGCGCCACCCAGGCCCTGGACGACGGCTGGAGCATCGAATACTTCATTCCCTGGTCCATGGTGGCCCTGCCCCAGGCCGGCGACACCCGCCGGATCGGCATTTATCTCGAACGCCAGGTGGGGCATCTCGGCGGCGAGGCCTGGTCCAATCCGGCCCTGCCGCGAACCGTGAACGAGTACCTGTCGGCATTCGAGAAGTACGAATTGCGCGACATCGAACCGCGCCGGCAACTGACCTTCTACCCTTTCGCATCGGGCATTCACGACGCCATCAAGGGCGAAACCGAATACAAGACCGGCACCGAGATCTTCTGGCGTCCCACCACCAATTCGCTGCTGTCGGCGACGATCAATCCCGACTTCGGCAATGTGGAATCCGATGACGTCATCGTCAACCTCACCGCATTCGAGACCTTCTTCCCCGAGAAGCGCGCCTTCTTTCTCGAAGGGCAGGACATCTTCAACGCCACCGGGCGCACCGGCGCCATCATGCGGGGCCCCTCGGGGCCGCTGACCCTGCTCAATACAAGGCGAATCGGCGGGGCGCCGCATTTCGGCGATGTTCCCGGCGGCGTCGACGTGGTCCCCACCGACCTGAGCGACCCCACCGACCTGCTCGGCGCGGTCAAGCTCACCGGCTCGGTGGGCAACTGGCAATACGGCTCGCTATTCGCCACCGAAGACGACACCACCATCGAGGGGACGCTCGAAGACGGCACGCCCATAGGCATTCATGCGACAGGCCGGGATTTCGGCATTGGCCGCCTGCTGTACGAGGACACCAGCGGCGGCGGTCGCCGCTCGCTGGGCTGGATGGGAACCCATATCGCCCATCCCGAGGTGGACGCCACGGTCAATGCCGTCGACTGGGGCTACTTCTCGGCCGACAATCGCTGGGTCGTCGATGGCCAGCTCATGTACAGCGACGCCCACGGCGTTACCGGCGCGGGAATATTCAACGATGTCAGCTTCCGCCCCCGGCGCGGCGTCAACCACTCCCTGCGCGCCACCTTTCTCGACGACGAACTTGAAATCAACGACCTCGGCTTCAGCCAGCGCAACGACTCGGCCAATCTCGACTACTCCTATTTCCGCATCGAATCGGATATTCCCGGCCTGCGGGACCGCACCACCAGCGTATTCCTCACCAACCAGTGGAATACCCAGGGCCGGCCGGTGCGCCTCGGCGCCTTCTTCAATCGCAGCTATACCTTCATCGACAGCAACAACAGCGTCAATTTCAGCCTGCGCTGGTTTCCCGAACGCATCGACGACCGCCTCGGCCGGGGCACCGGCGACTTTGTGGTACCCCACCGCTACGGCCTGAATGTGATGTACCAGACCGACGTGGCGAAACCCCTGTCCTGGAACGTGGGCATCAACCTGGGGCAGGATGAACTCGGCCCGGCGAGCAATGCCATGGACGCCGGATTCTCCTGGCGCCCCATCGATCGCTTCTCCTTCGATCTCAAACTCAATTACCAGGACCGGGAAGCCCTGCTCGTGCATCGCGGCGGCGGGCGCTATACCAGCTTCGAGGCGCACCAGTGGTCGCCCCGGGTGGAAACGAACTACTTCATCACCGCCAGGCAGCAATTCCGCCTGACCTTGCAATGGACCGGGCTGAAGGCTTTTGAAGACCGCTTCTGGCAGGTGAATCCCCACAGCCGGGAGTATCTCCATGACGTGGCGAAACCCAACGACACGCCGGATGATTTCGTCATCAGCCGCATGACTTTCCAGGCCCGCTACCGCTGGGAAATCGCCCCCCTGTCGGACCTGTTCGTGGTCTACACCCGGGGCGGCAATCTGCCCCGGCGCAGCTTCCTGACCTTCCAGGACATGCTCGAACACTCCTGGAGCACCCCGGTGGTGGATACTCTCGCAGTCAAGCTGCGCTACCGCTTCGGGTCCTGAAAAACAGTTCCAAAACTGGCGGCGCACCATCCCCCCCCCCCACCCACCCCATCATTACTGCGCGGAGCGAAGCCCACCGCCTGTCATTCTGCGACTGCGCAGAATGACGGCCCAAGTCACAATTCCACAAGCAAACTGGGCTACACTGGCGCAATCCACCTGATGCGAGATTGCCCGATGCGCGCGTTCCTCCTGCGAATTCCGTCTCTCACCGGCCTGCTGCTCGTGCTCGCTTCCGCAACCGTTTCCGCCCAGACCGGGAAAATCGTCATCGCCCACCGCGGCGCCAGCGGCTATCTGCCCGAACATACCCTGGCGGCCAAGGCCATGGCCTACGCCATGGGGGCGCACTACCTCGAGCAGGATCTGGTCATGACCCGGGACGACCAGCTCATCGTGCTCCATGACATCACCCTGGACCGAACCACCGACGTGGCGCAGCGCTTCCCCGGTCGCTCCCGGGCCGACGGTCGCTATTACGCCATCGATTTCGATCTTGCGGAAATTCGGCAATTGCAGGCCACCGAAGGTTCCCACCTCGTGGATGGCGAGCGCGAGGCTGGCTACGCCAATCGCTTCCCGCTCGGAAAATCCAGCTTCACCGTGCCCACTTTCGCCGAGGAAATCGAACTGATCCAGGGGCTCAACCACTCCACCGGGCGCGATGTGGGAATCTATCCCGAAATCAAGCAGCCCGAGTTCCACCGCGCCGAAGGCAAGGACATCAGCAGCGCCGTGGTCGCAATGCTCAGGCGCTATGGCTACACCGCGCGGGAGCACAAGGTTTTTCTCCAGACTTTCAGTTTCGCCGAATTGCAAATCATCCGCAGCGAAATCCTGCCGGAGGCGGGAATCGATATCCGCCTGATTCAGCTTCTCGGCGACCCGGACGCCTACCCATGGATATTCGAAGCAGGCGGCATGGACATTCTGGCCGAGCACGCCCATGGCGTCGGCCCGGCCCATCCGCTGATCATCGACCCCGCATCCACGCCGGATGCATTGCGCATCAGCCAGCTCGTCGAGCGCGCCCACGCCGCCGGGCTTGCAGTGCATCCCTACACCTTCCGCGCCGACCCGGGCCAATTGCCGGGCTACGCCGAAAACTTCGCCGACCTGCTGGAAAAGCACTATTTCACCGCGAACGTCGATGGCCTGTTCACCGACTTTCCCGATCTCGCGGTACAATTCCTGCGGTCCAGATAACAGCGAAACCATCATGCGATACCACAGCGCGCTTGGCGCATTGCTGCTCACAGGGCTGTTCGCCTGCGGCCCGGGTTACGATGTCATTATCAGCGACGGACTCATCTACGACGGCAACGGCGGCGAGCCCTATATCGCCGACATCGGCATCAGCGGCGAACGGATTGCCATCATCGGCGATCTGGAAGGCGATGCGGAAACCGTGATCAACGCCAGCGGTCTGGCAGTGGCGCCGGGATTCATCAACATGCTCAGTTGGGCCACGGATTCCCTGCTGATCGATGGCCGCAGCCAAAGCGACATCCGTCAGGGGGTGACTCTGGAAGTCTTTGGCGAAGGACGCTCGGAAGGCCCGCTCAATACAGCCATGCAGGCCGAAGTCGATCCGCGCTGGGCGGGAGAGTGGACCACCCTGGGCGAATATCTCGATTTTCTCGTGGAGCGGGGCGTTTCCACCAATGTGGCCTCGTTCGTGGGCGCCACCACGGTGCGGGTGAATGTTCTGGGCTACGAAGACCGCGCGCCCAACGAAGACGAGCTCGAGCGCATGCGCGAACTCGTGCGCGAGGCCATGGAAGAAGGCGCCCTTGGCCTCGGCTCCTCGCTGATCTACGCTCCCGCCTTCTACGCCAGCACCGGAGAACTGGTGGAACTCGCCAAGGTCGCCGGGGAATACGGCGGCATGTACATCTCCCACCTGCGCAGCGAAGGCAATCGCCTGCTGGAGTCAGTGGATGAATTGATCCACATCGCCAGGGAAGCGAATATCCCCGCCGAAATCTACCATCTGAAAATGGCGGGCCGCGAGAACTGGGACAAGTTCGACGATGTGGTCGCCCGGGTGGAAGCGGCCCGGGCGGAAGGGCTGCGCATCACCGCCAATATCTATACCTATACCGCCGGTTCAACCGGCCTCGACGCCGCCATGCCGCCCTGGGTGCAGGAAGGCGGCTACGCCGCCTGGGCCGAGCGCCTGCAAGACCCGGAAATCCGCGCCAGGGTGCTGGAGGAAATGACCACCCCCACCGATGAATGGGAGAATCTGGCGCTTGCCGCGGGCCCTGCGGGCACCTTGCTGGTGGGCTTTGAAAACCCGGAACTGCGACGCTATGCCGGCATGACCCTGGGCGAGGTTGCCCGGGAACGGGAAAGCTCCCCGGCGGAGACGGCAATCGATCTCGTGGTGGAAGACGGTAGCCGGGTGCAGGTGGTTTACTTTCTGATGTCGGCTGGCAATGTGGCCCGGGGCATCGCCCTGCCCTGGGTCAGTTTTGCTTCGGATGCGGCGTCCATGGCTGCCGAAGGCGAATTTCTCGATCGCATGACCCACCCTCGGGCTTACGGCAATTTCGCCCGGGTGCTCGGCAAGTATGTGCGGGAAGACCAGGTCATCACGCTTCCCGACGCCATTCGCAAATTGTCGAAACTGCCGGCGGACAACCTCGGCATCGCCGACCGCGGCGAACTGCGCGAAGGCAACTTCGCCGACATCGCCATCTTCGACCCGGACCAGGTCCGCGACCACGCCACTTACGATGACCCCCACCAATACGCCACGGGCATGGTGCATGTGCTCGTCAATGGCGAGCCGGTATTGCGCGACGGCGAACACACCGGCGCGCTTCCCGGCCAGGTCGTGCGGAGAATGTGAATTCCCGCGGCCCGGCCCTCGCGCTCAAAATGTCTTGCCGATGGTGAAGACCAGGGCCTGGCTTTCCTCCGGGTTGCCGTCGGCGTCGAACTGGCCGTTGCCGGCGCCGAATTCTTCGCTGCTGAAGATCGCCGCCACGCCGAAATCGATTTCGCTGATGCTGAGGCCGTAGCCGATTTCGATGTAGTTGCCGTCGAAGTCGCCGCCAAAATTACCCAGGGTGCCGTACAGGCCATTGTCGCCGCTGATGGTTGCCGCGAGGAAATTGTAGTCCTGCTCGGGGCCGTCGAAATTGCCGTAAGTCCCGAAGGAATACTCGATTCCCAGCATGCCGTAGCCGAAGTTGAGATTGAGTTCCTCGTAGGTGTCGTCGAATTCGCCGGTGTAGTAGTAACCGGTGAAGCCCACGCTCGCGCTGAAGCCTTCTTCGGTCTCGATGCCGTAGCCGAAGTATCCGTCAACCTCAAGCCCATCGCCCACATCCGCCGTCCAGCCGCCGGCGAAGAAGCCGCCGGAAGTAAAATCAATGCCGGCGCTGCCGGAGGATTCCTTCTGTAACAGGCCGCGGTAGTAATATTCCGAAGCCCAGCCGATGTTGTAGGAAACTTCCTGGGCATTGGCGGCGCTGGTGAGGAAGGAGCCGCAGGGCAGCAGGACGGCGGCGGCAAACAAGCTGAATCTTTTCATGATGTTCTCCATTTGATGCAAGCGATGCGCACATGACGAATCCGGTTCGCGGTCGGATTTTTCCCACACACAAACTGGTAAGCAATCTTCAGGCCAATTTTGGAATCTTTTCAAAAAACAGTGTGTTATGGGAATTTTTCAGTCGAGACCCCAGGCTGGCTGCATCAAAATGGTGCGATTTCGCATAGTCAGGAGCCTGCGCCACGGGAATTCACGGCTCCAGGTACGCTCTCATCCATGCCCCTGGCCGCTCGATTTCGTTGCATATTCCCCAATATTCGCCTCAACCGATCAGCCAGGGGCGCGGCGATAGCGAATTTTCGCTTTCGCGAATTCCTGCGGCGCAGGCTCCCGGTCTTCGGCTTGGCTTATGCCGATCCCTGTCTGATGAGTTTCACTGCCCAGGCAGGGGAATCTCCGCCGCATCCGGAACGCCGTAGCCCCGCTGTACGGCGGGGCGGGCGGCAATGCGCAGATACCAGTCCCGCAGCCGCGGGAACTGATTGAAGTCAATCCGCTGCCATTCATACCGTGATATCCACGGCCAGGTGGCGATATCCACAATGGAATAATGCCCGGCGATGTAGTCACGGCCCCGCAGGCGTCTTTCGAGCACGCCGTACAGCCGTTCGGTCTCCTTGCCGTAGCGCTCTTCGGCGTAGGGCGCCTTGCCCGGATTGAACTGGAGAAAGTGGTGGGTCTGGCCAAGCATGGGTCCCACGTGGGCTACCTGGAACATGAGCCAGGCCAGTGACTGCCAGCGGTCAGGCCCTGGTGGACACAGCAGCTTGCCCTCGCGCTCGGCCAGATATTGCAGAATCGCCGCCGACTCCATCAGTGTCATGTCGCGCTCATGATCGACGATAACTGGAATCTTGTGATTCGGTGTCAGGGCGTCAAACTCGGGGCTGTGCTGGTCGCCCTTGATGATATTGATGGGGATCACCCGGTAGGGCAACTCCAGCTCTTCCAGCATGATGGAAACCTTGCGCCCATTGGGCGTGTTCCAGGTGTAGAGATCAATCATGATGGCTCCTGCTCCCGTGGCTGAGTCCATTGGCGGGACGCAAGCATACAACAATGACAGCGCCTCGAATTATTTCCCCCGCAAATTACGCAATTCCTGAAAACTCTTCCTAGGCTTTCTCCGCGCACCGGCCAAGGGCATGCCCCGGAGGCCCGCTTGCACCTTGCGGGGTATCCACCTGCGGCCGGTGCGCATCCTCAATCACTCAGCCTGGAGGTTTTCAATCATGAAGCATGCAATACGATTCGGGGCGGCCATCGCCCTGCCTTGCCTGTTCGCCGCCTGTGCGGCAAACCCGGAACACGGACCGGGCCAGCGAGCGCCAAACCGCGCCGAAGTCGCCCAACACAATGCAACCGCTCCCGAGCAGATGCAGATTGTCTGTCAAGACTTCGCCGATTCCAGTTCCCTGATCAAACGTCGCACCTGCTGGCTGCGCCAGGACATGGACCTGCAGGTAGCCCAGCGAAAAACGGTGCTGGCGCCGGCAAGGCCGTGATCTGTTTCAGCAAGAAGCGGCATAATGGTGGAAAACAGCAATCCTCTTTTGGCGCTCCAGCCTTCACGTCATTCTGCGCGAAGCGAAGCGTAGTCGCAGAATCTCTTGCAGTGGCCACGCGATGAGATTCCGCGACTGCGCGCGGGATGACTGATGTGGGCGCGCCCATTGCCAGAATGAGAATTGCTGGTGTGGGGAGCAGGCGCAGCGCTTGCTTGTTTGGCGGGGTTTGCTAGAATGCCCGGCCATTCGGAGCGGTGGGCCGGATTTCGGGCTTGCCGGCTGTTAATCGGAACATCATTTCATGAAGCCTGACATTCATCCTCAATATTCGCAAATCAAGGCGACCTGCAGTTGCGGCAATGTGATCGAGACCCAATCCACGCTGTGCAAGGACATACTGATAGAGGTCTGCTCCAGGTGCCACCCCTTCTACACCGGCAAGCAAAAGATTCTTGATTCCGGCGGCAGGGTGGACCGTTTCAAGCGGCGCTTCGGCGACCGTCGCGTCTGAGGCCTGACTCCCTGGGCGGGGTCGGCTTTCAGTAGGCCAATCCGTTCAGAATATCGTTTCGGTGCTTAGCGGCGGCTGTTCGCCAGCGTCGGCATCGCTGCCGGGCGCCAGTGCGGCATGGTTTTCAGGCGCATTTTCCGCAAGGAAGTACTCGAATACCGCATTCGGGTCGCCCGGCATCGCCGGTGCGCCGGATTCTCGGTCCACCAGCCGGTCAACGATGCCATCGGGTCGCCTCAGGGCGGCTTCCGGTTCTTCGGCCAGCGCCTGTTTCATGTAGTCGATCCAGATGGGCACCGCAACCGTGGCGCCCTGTTCCCTTTCGCCGAGTGGTTCAGGCTGATCGAATCCGACAAAAACCGTAGTGGCCAGATTGCGGTTGAAGCCGGAAAACCACAATTCCTGCGGGCCATTGGTGGTGCCGGTCTTGCCCATCAGGTCGGAACGGCCGATTTCCCGCTGCACCCGGGCGCCGCTGCCGTCTTCAATGACCGAGCGCAGCATCGAACCGAGGATAAAGGCGACGCGCTCATCGATGACGCGTCCGGGCGCCGCCACTGGCATGGCAGCGCCACTGCCAGCCTGGCAGTCTTCGCAAAGCGAAGGGGGCTCGGCGGCGTAGACAACGCCATCGGAAATGTTCGCGACCCGCCGCAGGAGCCAGGGTTCCACCTGATAGCCGCCGTTGGCGATGGCCGCGTAGCCGGCGACGATTTCCAGCGGTTGCACATCCTGGCTGCCCAAGGCCACGGTCAGGTCATTGCCGGGGAAATTTCCGGCGTCAAAGCCGAACTTGCCCACATAGGGCAGCACCGAGGCGGCGCCGAGCTGATCATAAAGCCGCACCGCCGGCACATTGCGTGATTCCCGCAGGGCGTGGCGCAGGGTGATGGGGCCGAGGAAATTGTTCTCGTAATTGCCGGGCCGATAGTCGCCCCGGGTAAAGGGCGCGTCGTTGATGGTGCTCGCCGGGGAATAGCCATTGGCCAGCGCCGCGGCGTAAAGGAACGGTTTGAAGTTGGACCCGGGAGGCCGGGGCGTGGTGACGCGGTTCACCTGGCTGAGGCGAAAATCGTAGCCTCCCACCAGCGCCAGAATGGATCCGTCATCGGGTGAGACCGAAACCAGCGCGCCCTGGATATCCGGAACCTGGCCGAGTTGCCATTCGCCTTCGAATTCCCGCAGGCGGATCAGGTCGCCCACCGAAACCACATCGCCCGCGGCCTGGGGCGGAGGCCAGGCTTCATTGCGGTTGCGGAACCGATAGGCCCAGCGGATGCCTTCCCAGGGCACGGTAATGGCTTCTCCCGATTGCAGCAGCGCGGTGAAGGACCGTGACTGCACGCCGGTGACGATGGCCGGTCGCTGGTTGCCGTAGGTGGGCACGCCCTCGAGCTCGCGCAGCCATTGAGCTTCCGGCTCGATCAGGTCCGGCGGGTAATTGGCGCTGGGGCCGCGGTAGCCGTGGCGGCGGTCATAATAATTCTCCAGCCCGTTGACCAGTGCGGCATTGGCAAGCAACTGCTTGTCGCCGTCGATACTGGTGATGACTTCAAACCCCTGGGTGTAGGTATCCTCGCTGTAGCGGTCATACAGTTCCTGGCGCACCATTTCGGCGACAAATGGCGCCGGCACTTCGATGTCGCGGCTACGGCGGTTCGCGGTAACCGGCATGGCATTGGCCGCGGCAAATTCGGCTTCGCCGATCATGCCCTCATTGCGCATGTTGGCGAGGCGGGTTTCGCGCCGGTCGAGAGCCCGGTCCGGATTCGCCAGGGGATTGCAGGAGGAAGGGCAGGGCAGCAGCGAGATCATCATGGCCGATTCGGCCAGGGTGAGGTCGTTCACTTCCTTGCCGTAGTAGACCGAGGCGGCGGCGCCGATGCCGTCGGCGCCGGCGCCGAAATAAATGGTGTTCAGATACAGGGTCAGGATTTCTTCCTTGCTCAACTCGCGCTGGATTTGCAGCGCGAAGAAGATTTCCTTGAACTTGCGCATGTACACGTTGTCGCTGTCGAAGGAAAGATTGTTCGCCAATTGCATGGTGATGGTGCTGCCTCCGCCGAGGCGGTTGCCGGTGAGGAAACCGTAAAAGCCCCGCAGCAGGCTCTGGACATCAACGCCCGGGTGGGAATAGAAACGCACGTCTTCGGTGGCGATCAGTGCATCGATGAGTACCTGGGGCAGATCTTCGTATTCCACCGGGTCCCGGCGGTTGCCGATTTCGTCGATCAACCGCAGGTCGGCGGTGTAGATGCGCAGGGGGGTTTCGAGCTGCACATGGCGGTAATCTTCAGCGGAGGGGAGTAGCGGCGCGAGGTACAGATAGGCGGCGGAAGCAACCATGCAGACGCCCGCAACACAGGCAAGGGCGAGCAGGCCACCCCACTTCACATACGGTTTCAGTCTGGCGTCCACTGGAATTCCCGTGCCGCACTGTCATCTCACAACCGGGCGGCGCTTCTCGGCGGATTATACACCTCAAGCGTGTGAAGTTGTTGTAACTGGAAATCCCGCAGTGGCTTACGGCATCCCACTTTCATGATTTTGGGCGCGGCGAAGCCCCCGTCATTCTGCGCGTAGCGAAGCGAAGTCGCAGAATCTCCTCGTCGAAGCAAGAATTTTCCCGATGAACTACGCAAGTTCCGCTCTTTTGCACTACACCTATGGGGAACCTTGGTTGTTGGAGTGAAAACATGGCTTTTCGAATGCGAGGCTGGCGACCGAAGATGCCGGGCCTGAAACGGCGCCGGGAGCGGATTGGGGTGGATATCGGTGCGGGTGCGGTGAAGTTGGCGCATTGGTCGGGGGGAGGCGTGACGCCGCTGGATTATGTGATTCAGGCGCTGCCAGTCGGGGCGGTGGTGAATCGGAGTGTACGGGATGTGGATGCGGTGGGCGCAGCGATCAGGGAAGCCGCGGAATCGCTTGGCATGATCGGGAAGGATGCGGTTGTCGCGGTACCGAATTCGGCGGTCTTGCAGCGCCGGCTTGAGATGGATATCGACTTGCCAGACGCCGAACTCGAAGCGCAGATTTTGCTCGAAGCCGAACATCTGGCGCCCTGGCCGCTGGCGGAAGCCCGCATGGATTTCTGTCGCCTGGGGCAAGCGGCGAATGGCGCCGGTCAGGTGCTGCTGACCCTGTGCCGCCGCGAGCAGGTGGAAATGCGCGAACAGGCGCTGTCCCTGGGCGGGCTGCGGGCGGTCGCGGTGGATGTGGAGCATCACGCCCTGGAACGGGCCCTGGATGGGCCTGGGCGAGTTGTTTCTGACGAAAGGACAGCCCGCGACCCTGCCTGGAAAGCGCAGGGCGAGAGGGAGTCGAACGCTCATTCCGGAACGCAGCGGGAGGGACTCGTGGCTGTTGCCGAAATCGGCACTGCGGCGATTTGCCTGCAAGTGCTGGCCACCGGTATTTCGCTCCACTGCGAAGAGCGGCCGTTCAATGGCGGGGAAACGCTGCGGCAGGATCCGGCGGCCCATGCCGGGGCCGTCATCAGGCATCTCGCACAGGCATTGCAGTCGTTCCGCACTGCAGTCCGTCCCGGTCCAACGGATCAGATCGCCCGGCTCTGGCTCTGGGGCGAAGGTGCCGTGGCGCGAAATCTGGCCGAACAGGCCGGACAATTGCTGGCCTTGCCGGCGGCGCTTGCCAATCCATTCCCCGCGGAAGCCGAAGGGCGCAACGTAGGCGAGGCGCCTTCCCTGCTGCTTGCGGCGGGCCTGGCAATCGCGGGAGACGGTCATGGACGGAGGCTCATCCATGGTTAACCTGCTGCCCTGGCGCGAGCGGCGGCGTGAGCGCCGGCGCCGGCAATTTCTTGTGCTGCTTGCGATTACGGCGCTGGCAAGCGGCGCGGTGTTACTGCTGCTGTATCGCACGGTCAACGCCGGTATCGCCGGCAACATTGTCGAGAACCGGCATTTGCGCGTCGAGATCGTCCGGCTCGAAGCCCGCGGCGCGGAAGCAGAGCGATTGCGGGGCGAGCAGGAACAGACCTTGCGGCACATGCAAGTGCTCAATCAACTGCAGCGCAGCCGCCCGCTGGCGGCGGAAATCCTCGCCCAACTCGCCCGAAGCCTGCCGGATGCGGCGCATTACCGCCGCATTGCCCGCAGCGGCGCCGAGCTACGAATAGAAGGAGAAGCCGATTCCCAGGCCGACATTGCGGAATTGATGCGCGAACTGGCTGTCTCGCCACTGTTTGTGGAAGTGGAACTCGCGGGAGTGGCGGAAGCGGAAAGCGCTGCCGCCGCCAGCGGCGATTTCGCTTTCAGCCTCTTTTTGCTGCTTGCCGGAGACGGGAGTTGAAATCATGGGAAAGATTGCCGGGATTATCCGCGAACTGAATGAATTTGACTGGCGCGAACTTGGCGAGCCGGCGGGAATGGGCGACTGGCCGGCTTCGGTCAAGGCCTGTCTGATTCTGCTGCTCGCCCTGGCGCTGTTCGGTAGTGCTTACTTGCTGGTGCTGCGCGGCCTGCAGCAGCGCGAAGGCGGGCTGGAGCTTGAGGCGGCGGGGTTGCGGGCTGAGCTGCAGCGCCTGACCACAAGCGCCGCGGAACTCGCCCGCTACCGCGAGTGGGCCCGGCAAAACGAGGCGCCTTACATGCGCATGCTGCGGCAACTGCCCTACGAAAGTGAAATTCCCGCCCTGATGGATGAAATTTCCACTCTCGGGCTTGTCGGCGGTCTCGAATTCAAGTCAATCGAACTGCCGGATGAGCGCGAAGCCCGGCATTATGTCGAGCAGCCCATGGAAATCCGTCTGGCTGGCGCTTACCACGATATCGGCGCTTTTCTCGGCGGCCTGGCTTCGCTCGACCGTATCGTCAGCAGCCACGATTTCAGCCTGGCGGCGATGTTGGAAGGCGGTCTCGAACTGGTTTTGCAGGCCCGCAGTTACCGCTATCGCCCCCTGTCCGATACGGAAGCCGTTGTCGCCCACGAAACTCCGGGCCTGGAAAGTTCCTTCGAGCCATACCAGGCGGCGCCGTTCACTTATCGCGCGGACACCAATCGGGACCCTTTTCGTAAATTGCCTGGCGCCCAACCCGGGGAGGGACAGACCAGTTCCTGGCCATTGGCGGAATACGGGCTCCATGAATTGCAGTTCGTGGGGCTGTTCAGGCAGGGCCGGCAACCGAGCGGGCTGATTCGTGATCCGCAAGGCAGGGTGCATCGGGTGCGCCCCGGCGATGATCTTGGCCGCAACCGGAACCGCGTGGGGCGAATTTCAGAACTCGGCGTGCTGTTGCTCGAATCGGGCCAGGGAGATAACCGCGCGGAACCAACCCGGGAAATCCTGCTGGCCCGGGAGGAAGAACGATGAATACATTTTTTGCAAAAAGGTTCGGTGCGCTGAAACTATTCGTATACTGTCTGGTGGGCGGGTTCCTTCTCACAGGCGCTGCCGCAGCTCAGCAAACCGACCCTTCAACCGCTCCGGCGGCCGATGCGCAGCCAGTGGATTCGGTCGAAAGTGCGGCAAGCATCGACCTCTCCTTCCAGGACATCCCCATCCGCTCCGCCCTGCAGATCCTCGCCGACGCCCAGGGATTCAACCTGGTGGCAGGGGATGCCGTCAGCGGCAATACCACCCTGCAGCTCGATGGCGTGGCCTGGGAACAGGCACTGGAACTCGTGCTGCGGGCGGGCAATCTTGCCTACCGCATGGAAGGCAATGTGATGTTCGTCACCACCGCTGAGGAGATGGCCCTGCAAAGGCAGCAGGAACTCGAAGCCGGTCGCCAGGCGCTGGAGTTGGCGCCATTGGTTACCGAATTGCTGCAAGTCAACTACGCTGACGCCTCGGTGCTTCTCGAACTCATGCTTGGCGCCGGCGAGGGCGCGGCAGTCGCCGAAGGCAGCCGCGGCCTGCTTTCGCCCAGGGGTTCGGCCTCAGTGGATGTGCGCACCAACACCATCATCGTGCAGGACCTCGAAGAGAATCTGGCGGCGATGCGGGAATTGCTCGCCAGCCTCGATGTGGCGGTGCGGCAGGTACTGATCGAGGCCCGCATCGTCAATGTGTCCACCGACTATTCCCGGGATTTCGGCGTCCGCTGGGCCGCCGGGGGAACGCTGGACGCGGGCGGCAATATCCGCTATGGCATCAGTCAGGGCATTGCCCCGGGGCGGCAACAGGACGAACTCGCCATTGATCTCGGCATGGCGGCCAGGGCAAGCAGTTTCAGCATCGGCTACAGCGGCAGCAGCGAACTCATCGAACTCGAACTCGCCGCGCTGGAAAGCAGCGGCTACGGCGAAATCATCGCCAGACCGAAAGTCACCACCCAGGACAAGGTCACCGCGGAAATCCGCTCCGGCGTGAGAATTCCCTATCAATCCCAGGCCGGCGGCGCCGCCGGGGGTTCGGTGACCCAGTTCGAGGATGCGGTCCTGCTGCTCCGGGTCACGCCCCGCATCACGCCCAACGGACAGATCAACATGGAACTCGAAGTCCGCCAGGATGCAGTCTCGCCAACGGCCTCCGGCGTGCCATCCATCAATACCAACGAAGTCATCACCAGCGCCCTCGTGGATGACGGCGAAACCATCGTCCTCGGCGGCGTATTCCGGGAAGAAGCCGCCACCACCGAATCCAAAACCCCGATTCTCGGCGACATTCCGGGCATCGACTGGCTTTTCAAACGCAGCATCACCGACACCCTGCGCACCGAGCTACTGATTTTCATTACGCCGGGGGTGATTCCCAACGGCATCTAGTGTGCTGTCCCACAAGTTCGCCGCATTTCAGAGCGGTCCTGAAGCGTCAATGCAAGGCGCCGTCCGCGGGCAATACCGGGAGTATTGCCAAGGGCGGCAACGCCGCGGTGGCGCTTCAGGACCGCTCCCGAAGGG
>JAJEGU010000050.1 GCA_022819645.1 Pseudomonadales bacterium | reverse complement strand
TTGGCGCTCCAACCTTCATGTCATTCTGCGCGAAGCAAAGCGTAGTCGCAGAATCTCTTGCAGTGGCCACACGATGAGATCCTGCGACTGCGCGCAGGATGACTGATACGAGCGCGCCCATTGCCATAGTGAGAATTGCTGGCCACCTACCCACAAGTTACCCCTCCCCGCTCGATGCTGATAGACTGCCGGGCCTTGTACCGGCGGAGAACGCGACATGAACAAGGTGATACCGGCAGCTTCCCTGCGGGACCACATCGGCCAGGAGGTCGGCCTGACCGACTGGATGACCATCGAACAGGAGCGCATCGATCAGTTCGCCGATGCTACCGACGATCACCAATACATCCATGTCGACGCCGAAAGAGCCGCCCAGACCCCTTTCGGCGGCACCATCGCCCACGGCTTTCTGACGCTCTCCCTGCTCAGCGCGCTCAGTTCCCGGGGCGGCGGGCTAAAGCTCGAAAATACGGTCATGGGAATCAATTACGGCCTGGACCGGGTGCGTTTCGTGCATCCCGTGCGAGCAGGCCAGCGAGTCCGCGGGCGTTTCCAGCTCAGTGCGGCGGAAGAAAAATCCCCCGGTCGCTATCTGACCCGCTACGCGGTTACCGTGGAGATTGAAGACGAGGAGAAACCGGCGCTGGTGGCAGACTGGCTCGGCATGACGGTAGTGCGGCAGAACTGAAGTTGTGTCGGGAATGGCGCGCACTAGGAGCCTGCGCCGTAGGAATTCGCGAAAGCGAAAATTCGCTATCGCCGCGCCCCTGGCCGGTCGATTGAGGCGAATATTGGTGGATATGCAACGAAATCGAACGGCCAGGGGCGTGGATGAGAGCGGATTTGCAGCCGTGAATTCCTACGGCGCAGGCTCCTAGCTCACAGAATACCCGATGAGATTCTGCGACTGCGCTTCGCTTCGCGCAGAATGACATGCAGGCTGGAGCGCCAAAATGAGAATTGCTGGCCCAGGCTCCTGGAATGACGGAAGTCGCTCAGCGTTGAAGTGGTAAATGCTGCGTGACATTGCTCACGAATCCTTCCCGCAGCGGCGGCAGCAGGTCCAGCGCGAGCAGGCCGAGTTTGCGGAATGCCGCCCTTGCGGCGCTCTGACCGGAAAACAGGCGAACCAGCAGATCGGTTAAGAATACCGTCCGGTCCTGATCGAATGCCTGCCGCGCAAGATAGTCCTGCAACACCGCCAGATCACCCGGCGAGCGGCCTTGCCCGATGGCTTCCCCCAGCGCTTCCGCCAGCGCCATGGCGTCCCGCAAGGCGAGATTGAATCCCTGGCCCGCCACCGGATGCAGGGTATGGGCGGCATTGCCGAGCAGCGCCAGCCCCGGCCGAACCTGCTCGCTGGCCTGGCTCAATTGCAGGGGAAAGCAGACCCTTCGCCCGATTCCGGTAACGCGACCCATGCCCGGCCCGAATTCCCCCTGCAACCGGGGCAACAGGATCTCTTCCGGCAAGGCTGTGTATTCCTCCGCCGTATCTCCTGGCAGGGTCCAGACCAGCGACGCGCGATGAACCCCATCCGCCATCGGCAGGGGCAACACCGCCAGGGGGCCGTTGGGGGTGAATCGCTCATGGGCGGTATTGCGGTGTGATTGTTGCAGGGCGATATTGGCCACCAGCGCTTGCTGCCCATAGGGCTTGTGCTTCCGGTTAATGCCGAGGCTTGCGGCAATCGGCGACCTGCCGCCATCGGCAAGCACCGTCAGGGCCGCCGTGAGCCGGCGCTCCCCGCCTTTCCCGCGCAGGGTCAACTCCATGCCATCGGCGATGGGCCTTGCACTGGTGACGTCTGCCGGCGCCAGAAATTCAATCGCCCCGCACGAGGCGATCCTGCCCTGCAGCGCCTTGGCGAGCACATGGTTCTCGACCACATAGCCCAGGGCGTCAAGCCCCTGCTCGCGGTGGTCGAAGCTGACGCCGCCGAGATGGCCCTGGTCAGACACTTCGATACGCTGGATGGGGCAGGGCCCGGCGCCGAGTGGTTCCCAGACTCCCAGCGACTCGAAAATCCGCCGGGCACCCCGGGACAGCGCCGTGGAACGGGCGTCAAAGCCGTCATCGGAAGCGCCGGCGCGGGCTTCCACCACGATGACCCGATATCCGAAGCGTGTCGCTCGAAGGGCGAAACTCGCCCCGGCAAGACCGCCCCCCACCACCACGATGGGGCGCCCGCCCTGTGTTCCGCCATACGCCATGTTGGTCTGCCGCCCCGCCATGCCTCAGGCGGCCATCAGGGCTTCGATTTCTTCCGGTTCGCGGGGAAGTGCGTCGCTGAGAATGCGGTTGCCGGTCCCGGTCACCAGCACGTCGTCTTCGATGCGCACGCCGATGCCGCGCCAGCGGGGATCGACGTTTTCATTGCCGGGGGAGATATAGATTCCCGGCTCGATGGTGGTCACCATGCCCGGGGCAAAGCACCGCCAGCCTTCGCCATTGCGGTAGCTGCCCACATCGTGCACGTCGATGCCGAGCCAATGGCCCACCCGGTGCATGTAGAAGTCCTTGTAGGTTTCCTCTTCCATGACTTCATCGGCGCTGCCGGTCAGCAGCCCGAGAGCCAGCAGGCCGTCCACTATTGCCTTCACCGCCGCCTCCTGCGCCCCATCCACGGGCGCGCCGGGCGAAACAGCCGCCACTGCGCTGGTGTGGGCTCCAAGCACAATGCGGTAGATTTCGCGCTGTTCGGCGCTGAAGCGGCCGTTGGCGGGGAAAGTGCGGGTGATGTCCGCGGCGTAGTGGCGGTATTCGCAGCCTGCGTCCACGAGCACCAGGTCGCCATCGGCGATTTTCGCCTGATTGCTGTCATAGTGCAGGATGCAGGCATTGGCGCCGGCGCCGATGATCGAGCCATAGGCCGCGGCCCGGCTGCCATGGCGCAGGAAGCTGTGCAGCAACTCG
Source organism: Pseudomonadales bacterium (assembly GCA_022819645.1). Taxonomy (GTDB): domain Bacteria; phylum Pseudomonadota; class Gammaproteobacteria; order Pseudomonadales; family Pseudohongiellaceae; genus UBA9145. The sequence goes on along the minus strand of JAJEGU010000050.1, from coordinate 8,471 downwards.
GCTTCGAGTTCATATTCGTGCATGCCCGGGCGGCAATGCCGCATGATGCGGCGGTGGCCTTCCACCGAGATTCGCACCGCCTCCTCCATCAGGCGGATTTCGGACTCGCTCTTGATCAGGCGCATTTCGTGCAGCAACTCATCAAGCAACAGGAACTGCGTGGGGGCAGGCCCGCCAAGCCGGGCTTTTTCCCGGGCGCCACGGGCCCAGCCCATGACTTCCTCATCGAACCCGGCATCGGCGCCCATGCGGTAGTGGATACGTTCGCGGCCTGCAATCAGTTCAGGCATCCGTTCATCGATTTCCGTGATGGGATGAGCCTCGTCCACGCCAAGCGCGGCCACTGCCGCATCCGGGCCGAGGAGCACGCCTTCCCATTGTTCCTTCTTCGGATCCCTGGGCTGGCAGAACAGCACGGTCTCGCCTTCCTCGCGCCCGGGAACGAGGGCGAGCAGGGCGCCGGCTTCGGTGAACCCGGTGAGATAGTAGAAATCGCTGTCCTGGCGATAGGCGTGATGTACGTCGCGGCTGCGCACCCGCTCCGGCGCCGCCGGCAGCAGGGCCAGCGAACCCGGCGCCATGCGCTCCATCAGCAGGTTTCGACGCTGGCGGTATTCGTGATTCTCTATCATGGTTGATCCAGCTTCATTATTGACCGGCTTGGCAAGCGGCTCTATATTCGCCAAGTGAATCCATTCAGGCGCTTGCCGGATGCACGATAACAGAATTGACGCACTGCATGGAAAGGTCGATGCCCTGATCGAACTTTGCGGCGCCCTGCGCGAAGAAAATCACCTGCTCAAGGCGAATGAACAGAACCTGCGGGCCGAACGCCGGCAATTGCTGGAGAAAAACCGTGAGGCGAAACAGCGGTTGCAGGCGATTCTGATGCGGCTGAAGGCACTAGACCGAAATGACCAGTGACAACGATTCCGTTCTGCTCACCATCCTCAACAAGAGCTACTGGGTGAATTGCCCACCCGAGGAAAGAAGCTCCCTGCTGGAATCCGCCCGCTATCTCGATGAGCGCATGTACCGGATTCAACGCCGGGGGAGCAAGCTCGACCGCGAACAGATCGCCGTCATGGTGGCGCTCAACATCACCCACGAACTGCTCAAGAAGCCCGCAGCCGAAGGCGGCGGCAGCCTGCTCGACGACGTCCGCCTCGCCCAGCTCGAGGACAAACTCAACCACGCGCTTGGCAAGGAAGAAGCGAAGCACGGGCAAACCGCTGAAAACTGATCTTGTTTCCTGTCATTCTGCGTGAAGTCGCAGAATCTCCCTGAAGGAGCACCGACTTGAGATTCTGCGACTGCGCTTCGCTACGCGCAGAATGACGGAAAGGGGCTTCGCCTGACGCAGGATGAAAGCGTCGGAATGCCCTGGGAGCCTGCACCGCAGGAATTCGCGAAAGCGAAAATTCGCTATCGTCGCGCCCCTGGCTGATCGGTTGAGGCGAGATCCCTACTTTCACGAAAAATCCAAACAACCGGCACACCCTTCCCCACCACGTCCCGGGCAGGCTATACTGGGGCCTGGTTCCCTGGGACATTTGCCAGCCAGAAATGTTCTTGAGCCGATATACTTCCAACCGGAGGCAGTCTCGAAAGAAGTTGTTGCGCACGTCCGCCAGTCGGAAAGCCTTATGCTTCGCGAGCGCCACCACCTGAACCCATGGGTTCAGGGCAACTTTGGCAGCGGTGTCCTGGGGGACTTTTCCTGCCTGTCGAGGCGGCGTGGCCCATGATGACCGAAGCCGATCTTGACGCCTTGCGCAGCCGACTGCGCAAACTGCGCCGCGCCATCCCGCCAGAGCAACAGCACAAAGCCGGCGAGCGCCTGCTGGCGATGATCCGCGAACTGGATTGCTTTCACCGCAGCGAGCGGCTTGCCCTCTATCTTCCGATCCATGGCGAAGCCTCGCCGGAGCCCCTGCTCGCCCATGCGTTCGAGCAAGGCAAGCGCTGCTATCTGCCCAGGGTGGTGGGCGCCGAAGCCATGGAATTCATTGCCTACCGGCCCGGCGACGTGCTCTTGAAGGGTTCCTGGGGAATTCCCGAGCCGATATCGGGAGCGAAGATCGAGCCGGCGGAACTGGATCTGGTGCTTGTGCCGTTGCTGGGTTTCAGCCGCGACGGCTACCGGCTTGGCAATGGCAAGGGCTATTACGACCGCGCCTTTGCCTTTCGCCTGAATGGCTCCGGTACGGCGAACGCCAACGGGGAGGCAACTGCGAAGAAACCTGCGCTATTGGGGCTGGCACACGAATGTCAGTTGCTGGAATCACCGCCTGTGCGAGCCTGGGATGTGCCTTTGGACGCAGTGGCGACTCCCGCGCGCATCTACTGGCGCGGGAAGAGTGGTTGAAGGCGGATAATGAAAAGTCGGCGGCGGCTTCACAACAACGCGCTTTGCGCGACGCCGGTGAGCAATGTACCAACGACAAACACGATGGTTATTATCCAGATGATATCCGGTCCGTTTCGCATCAAGGGCTCTTGTATTGCGCCAAGTATTCTCTGAAAAACTCCCGTCCAGTCGCAGAGCATAGCTCTGCGCCGTTCCGGCTGCGCACGAAGCTGCGCTTCGAAACCGCTTGCCTCCACCCCTGGAGTTTTTCATTATCGCTTCCCTGTGCCGCAGGGAAATTCTGACTTGATCAGGGCTTCCCTAACCCATTGATTTGCTTAACGGCACTGATTTCGTTCGCTTTAAGTATTCTGCCGTCGCGCGCAGAATGACATCGGGGGCCTGGATAATGGCCCGCGCCCTGTTTCCCTGACGGCAGGTTCCCCGCGGTGGGAACTCCGGCTCAGAAGCGGTAGCGCAGTCCGAGAAAACCGGCTCTCGGGGGCGCCGCACCGAGGAAAATCGGCGTTTCGAAATTCTCAAGGATGGGCACTCCCACCTCGCCGGGCTCCTCGCCGAGGAGGCCGAAAGTCTCGAATTCGGCGTCGAACAGATTGTGGACCTGGGCATAAACCAGCAGCGAGTCGCTCACGCGGTATCTGGCGCCGAGATTGACCAGGGTATAGCCATCGATTTCGTCGAGTTCGTTGGACTCATCGCCCCGCAGGTGCTGGCCGCTGTTGGCGATCAGGTCGAGGGACAGGTTCAGGCGATCGTCGAAGGCATAGTCGGCGCCGAACTTGAACTGGTGGGCGGGAATGCCGGGAATGCTGTCGCCGGCGTACACGGTGATTTTCCCTTCTTCGTCGGCGAAGTCGTGGTTGGGGCTGAGCACGGCGAAATCGTCCTCGAATGTGGCGCTGACATAGCTGTAGGCGGCAAACCAGTTCAGATTATCGAAGCGGCCGGCGAGATTGCCCTCGACGCCTTCGCGGCGGGTCCGGTCCACGTTGGCGAACAGGCCCGTGGCGCGGCCCGTGGTCTGGAACAGGATGTCGTTGCGATTGTCGGCGCGGAACAGATTGAAGCCATAGCTCGTGTTTTCATCGAGCAGGCCCCGGGCGCCGAGTTCCAGATTGCGCGCCACCACGTCTTCCAGCGGGGGGTCGGCGAGAAAGGCATTGGGCAGGCGGCACTCGAATTCCACATCGCCGGCGTCCTCGCCATCGGCCATGGCGTACTCCACGGCGAGGTCGTACACGTATTCGTTGCAGCTCAGCTCGATGGGCGTGGGCGCCCGGTTCGATTCCCCCGCGGAAAGGTAGAAATTGAATCTCGCCGTCGCCTGCCAGCTCAGGCCAATGGCCGGATTGATTCGGGAAAAGCGGTGGTCGCCATTCAGTTCGGGCCGCTCGCCGGAGAGGTCCCGCAAGGAGATATCGGTGCTGTTGGCCCGGGCCGAAAGCGTCAGCGCCAGGGATTCGGCGAGGTCTGTCGTGCTGCTGAAATAAATGCTTCCTGACTCGGTTTCGGTGTGGATGAGGGTGGCTTCCCCGTCGACGAAGGCGCCGGTGCCAAGCCCGGTGGTGAGGCGGGTGTGGGGGTCGATATCGGCAAGCTCCACCACCGAATCGAAATCCGACTCGCCCAGATGCCAGGCGGCGCCGAGAATGAGGCGGCTGTCATAGCCGAACAGGCTGGCGTCCGCGGCCCAGTGAAAATCCACGCCCCGGGTCTGCTGCTCCCGGTCGCTGAGATTGTTGATGGCCTGGTCGGACAGGATGCCGCTGCCCGACAGCTCGTCAGCGGCGAAATCCTCAAGATTGAATTCTTCCTCGCCGAGCATTTCGGCGGTTTCATTGAGGAAGTCCTCCAGGGCGTCCTCATCGGCGAATTGCCCTTCGCAGACATCGTCGTCGTCGAGACCGAGTTCTTCGAGCTCGTCTTCTTCGAGGCCGCCGATCAGGGACTCGCCCGCTTCGGAAAATTCGCAGACGCCGAACTCCGAAGCGTCGCCATTGAAGGCATGGGTATCGTTGCGGCGCAGGAAAACCATGCCGCTGAAGCTTGCGCTGTCGCCGAGGCGGCGGCTGAAATCGAGGCTCAGCATGTTCATGTCGTGGGCGGTGATGTCGGGGCCGGTGAAGATCGCCGCCCGGCTGATGGCCAGCAGTTCCACCGGCGAGGAGCCATTGCCGATGAGTTCGGATTCTCCGCGCTGATAATTCAGGTTGACTTCGCCGAGTTCGCTGCGCCAGCCGAGGCTGCCGTAGACATTGAAGGCGTCGGATTCGGAACTGTCGCGCCAGCCGTCTTCGCGGAAATTCTCCAGATTCAGGTAATAGCCGAAACCGCCGTTGTTGCCGCCGAACTCAAGGCTGGCGCGGCTGCGGCCGAAAGATCCCGCGCTGAAATCGGCGCGGACGCCTTCCTGGCTGAATCCATCCTTCATGCCCACCACCAGGGAGCCGCCGAGGCTGTTGAGCCCGAACAGCGGCGCGGCGCCGCCGGTGAGGGTGATGTCGCCGATGGCGGACTGTGGCAGCAGGTCCCAGTTGACGGTATCGCCAAGCGGCTCGTTGATGCGCACGCCGTTCTGGTACACCGTCATACCCTGGGCGAGGCCGAGCAGGGGTGAAATGGTAAAACCCCGGTATTGCAGGTCGGGCTGGAGCGGATTGTTCTGGGCGTCGTTGAGGGAAACGCTGTGAAAGCTGCCGCGGAGAAAATCGGCGAGGCTGACCGCGGCGTCATTGGCGATAGCTTCGGCGTCGGCGGTCTGCACCGGGTAGGGAATCTTGCCCAACTCCACGCCGGAGCCCGCCGGCACAATGCCCACCACGAGAATTTCCCGGGCATCCTGCCCCAGGGCGGTGGAGGCGAGCAACAAACCCGGAACGAGCCTGACCCATGCGCGCAATTTGAACATGGTTGTTTCCTGCAAATGCCAGGCGGGAGCGAAAGTGTAGCTTTCATCGGCGTTCATGGCCAGATTCCCGGGGTTTGTGTCAAACCAAACCCCTTTTCTCCAAAGTAGAGATGTCCCCTTCGCCCTTGCGCGCAGCGAAGCCCTTCCCCTTATGTCATTCTGCGCGGAGCGAAGCGGAGTCGCAGAATGACGGGAGGGCGCAGGCTCCCAGGCTTTGACTATCGTCATCGGGGCGCGTAGATTGGCGCCTTCTTCAGGCGGGGAGGACAGCCAATGGCAACAGTACTGGTAACCGGCGCGAACCGGGGTCTGGGGCTCGAATTCGTCGAGCAACTCGTGGCGCGGGGCGATGATGTCATCGCCACCACACGTCACAGCGGCCGCATCGTGACGGGCGCTCTCGATGCGCTTTGCGATGCCAGCGACAATCTTGATGTGCTGAATCTGGACATGCGGGACGATGCTTCCATTGCGGCCTTCCTGGGGAAAATCGACGGCCGGGCCATCGATATCCTGATCAACAATGCCGGCGTCTATGGTCCCCGGGGCGCGGCATTCGGCGAACTTGGCGGCGAACCCTGGGCCGAGGTCATGCGGGTGAACTGCATTGCACCGATGCTCCTGACCCAGGCCCTGCTGCCGAATCTGCGCCTGGGAAGCCAGCGCAAACTGGTGTTCATTACCTCCAAAATGGGTTCGGTCGCCGATAACCGCGGCGGCGGCTCCTACATCTACCGCAGTTCCAAAAGCGCCCTGAATGCGGCGGTGAAAAGCCTTTCGGTGGATCTTGCCGGTGAGGGTTTTGCTTCGATGCTTTTGCATCCGGGCTGGGTGCAAACCGATATGGGCGGCCCCAATGCGCTGATCGACGCGAACACCAGCGTCAGCGGCATGTTGCGGGTAATCGATGGCGCGGGACAGGCCGAGTCGGGCAAATTCATTGCTTATGACGGCGCCGATATTCCGTGGTAGGGAAGTTGCCGCGAAGCGGAGTGCGGGAAAAGCCGCTGGCGGTTTCCTGGCGGAATTGTTCGATTCTGTTGCTCCCGGCCCTGCTTGCCCTGGGCCAGCCCGCTCCGGCGCTGGCGCACGGCAGCGTGGCGCTTGAGGACGATCTCTGCGTTATCGATATCGACTTCCTGACGGCGCATTTCACCATCTTCCAGCCCGAAACCCGGGGCGCCACGGAATATTGTGAAGGTGTGCCGGCAGCGGCACGTTCTGTCTTCATCATGGAATATCTCCACGAATTGTTGCGGGAGATGTACGTCGACTTCCGCATCATCCGCGATGAAGCCGGCATCGGCCGATTCGCCGATTGGAACGACATTCTCGCCATGGGGGATCTGGAGCCGCTGACGGTCCACTACCAGCAGCCGTCCATCGAACCCAGCGGCTTTTTCCGCGCCAGCCACGAATTCGAGGCACAGGGCAGCTATATCGGCATCGTCACCGCCAGCCATCTCACCGAAGCCCGGGACTATCAGGCCGTATTCTATTTTCAGGTAGGCCGCGACTGGGGAAGTTTTCCGCTTTTCATCGCCCTGATCGTTCTCGTCCAGCTGGGCTACTGGTATGCGAACCGTCGCCGGAAAACACGCTAATCGCCGGGCTTGGCTGCAATCAGGCGAGTCTGCAAGGCTTCCTCGAAACTCGCCGGGTCATCGGTTGGTCCTTCGCCACCAGTGGGAACAATCGAAAATCAGCAACAGACTTCATCATGGCATCCTCAGGTTCGAGAGCTTCAGGACAGGCGCAATCATGGCACGAATACGAATCCCTTGCGAAGTCGGGCTGCGAAGAATGTGGACTTCCTCATGTTTCAAGCGGATTCACCCAGCGCAGTCCCCGGAAGCGCCCCATATCGGCATCCGTGGAATGCAGTTCGGCCTGGTGCTCGATTGCCAGCGCTGCCAGATGCGCATCTGTAGTCAGGTTGCCGGCGGAGCCCGCATCCTGAAGCAACTGGAAAAGGATTTCCGCATGTCTGTCACCGGGATGGATCAGGATTGACTGTGGTCGCTCAAGCCAGGACTTGACCCGTTCACATGCGCCACTCACCGATAGCGGATTCGACAATATCCGGGAGTTTGTTGTGATACGAATGAAGCCAAGCAGCGCCACCCAGCCGAGGCCAACGCTATCGGTACCGTTCATCCGGTCTTCCCACCACTTGCGAGCTTCTGCATGCCGCACAAACTCCATGTCATGGGAATGCACAAGCAGATTGACATCGGGGACTATCAATTGTCCTGGCGCCGAATGAATTCCGCTGCTTCCAATTCGTCCGCCAACTGATTGAGACGGTAGGGATCAATTCCAGGACGGACTCCGAAGGCGTGTGGTTCCACCTTGTAGCGCGGGACAGCTCTCTTCTTTCCACGAATGCCAAGCCCGGCGCGCAGGGCATCATTGACGACCGCCTTCATGCCGCTGTTGGTGCGCCGCATCTCCCGCAGCAGGAGTTGTTCAACATCCGGGTCAATGGTCAGAGTGGTACGCATAGAAGGCATCATGATGATTTAATATATGGATGTCAAGATGTTGATGCGGAAAATCTCCTGTGGTGGTCATTCCGCGCGGAGTCGCAGAATCTCCCTGCCGCGCAAAATGACGGGCCAGTCCCTGCGGCACATGGAAGTGCCGCCGAATTCGATGGGTGAAGGCAAGCGTTTTCGAAGCGCAGCTTCGAGCGCGGCCGCAACGGTACGGAGCTATGCTCCGTGGCTGGAGTAAGCCATTGAATTCGGGAGCAAAACAAAACCACGCTTTTGTTTTGCGATAATGAAAGACTTCACGGATGGAGTTTTTCAGAGAATACCTAGTGTTCCAGCGGAACAGAGTCGGCTTCAACTGTGCAGCCGCCCGCAAACCACTGCGGAGGAGGGGTGAGGGTCCAGGTCCGGTCTTCCGGGTCAATCCACGCCACGGGCCTAGTGTGCCGTCCCATAAGTTCGTCGCATTTCAGCGCGTCCCCCGCGGTGTGTGGCGAGGCGCGGTCCGCAGGTAATGGCCCGCCCCATTGCCAAGGAGCGCAACGCGGCCACGCGTCGCGGGGGACGCGCCCTTCGGGAGCGGCCCTGAAGCGCCACCGCGGCGTTGCCGCCCTTGGCAATACTCGCGGTATTGCCTGCCGCCGGCGCCTTGCGTTGACGCTTCAGGACCGCTCTGAAATACGGCGAACTTATGGGA
>JAJEGU010000033.1 GCA_022819645.1 Pseudomonadales bacterium | reverse complement strand
CGCAGCTTCGAGCGCGGCCGCAACGGTACGGAGCTATGCTCCGTGACTGGAGTAAGCCATTGAATTCGGGAGCAAAACAAAACCACGCTTTTGTTTTGCGATAATGAAAAACTCCACGGATGGAGTTTTTCAGAGAATACCAAGTGTGCTGCCCCATGACTGTTCTTGTTGCCGGATTGATTCTTTTCTTCGCGCCCCACAGCCTGCGGGAACTCGGCCTGCGGGACGGGGCCCTGGGCAGGCTTCCCTCGGAAGGCGCGTACAAGGGCGCTTTCAGCCTCGTCTCCCTGTTCGGGCTGGGCCTGATGATCTGGGGAAAATCCCTGGCGCCCTTCATCATGGTCTGGGAGCCGGTTTTCGAGCTGCGCTGGATTTCCCACTACGTCATGATGCCGGTGTTCTGCCTGATCATGGCGGGAGTGGGGCGGAAATCGCTGACGCGCATGGTCACGCGCCATCCCATGCTGATGGGGGTGTTTCTGTGGGCGGCGGCGCATTTGTGGGTCAATGGCGATCTCGCCTCCATACTGCTGTTCGGCAGCTTCGCCCTGTGGAGCGCGGTCAAGATCTTCAGCCTGTGGGAACCTCCCGATCTCGGACAATTCCGCAAACCCATGCTGATGCAGGATTTCCTGTACCTGGTGACCGGCTCCCTGCTGTATTTCGCCGTGTTCGTTTTTCATGGCGATCTGTTCGGCGTGGGTCTGATCCTCGAATGAAGGCCGCCCTGTTCGCCCTGCTGTGTTGCCTCGCCGGCCCGGCGGCGGCTGCGGAAAGCGATGATTCGGCCCGGTGGAACGGAATCTGGACCGCCGAGGGCACGCTGTTTTCCGTGGAAGTCGCGGTGCAAGACGGCCGGGTCGAAGTCCGGCAGATCGAATCGCTCGGTTTTCAGTGGAGCAGCGGCAACGCCAGTGTTTCCGGCGCCAGTCTCCTGTTGGAAGCCGAATACGCCGGCGTGTCGGGAATCATCGAAGCCCGGCTTGAGGAACGCGGCCACGCTGTCGTCTTCGCCCGCACTTGCCTGCCCGACTACATGGTGGTCTGCGTCCTCGCCAGGAACCGTCAGGCGGTGTTTCGCAAGGCCGCGGAATAACGGCGTTCAGCAGTTGTCCTGGCTGTGGCGAATCCAGGCGATGATCTTCCACACATCGTCATCGCCCTCGGGGAAATTGTCGCCGAATCCCACCATGCGGGTCCCGGGAATTCCCTCCTTGATCACCCGGAAGATTTCGGCATTGTCGCCCGAGTATTTCCAGCGGCAATCGAACAGGAACAGCGCATCCGCCACATCGGACTCTTCCTCGATCAGGTTGTGGCAAAAGTTGACGCAGGAGCCGAGGAACAACTCCTGGCCCCGGCGCAGGGCGGCGGGGTCATTGCGGTAGCCGGCCACGACGAATTCCGGCGTCGGCGGCAGGGGAACATCGGCAAAGGGATTGGCCCGGGATGCGGTTTCGCCCTCCCCGCAGGCGACTAGCAGCGGCAGGCACAGGGCCAGGGCATGCAAGGTCCGCGGCAAGCGCCCCGCGCGGAACGCCATCAGGCGGTTTCCGGCCCCAGTGGCTTGAAGGTGGCAAGCAACTGGGGCAGCAGGGTCAGCGAGCCGGTCAGGGCAACGAGCATCGCCAGGCTCGTCAACAGGCCGAAAATGCCGGTTGGAATGAAATTGGACAGCACCAGAATCGAAAAGCCGGCAACAATGGTCATGGAAGTGAAGTACATCGCCCGGCCGATGCTGTCGTGACAGAAATGCATCGTCTTGCGATAGTTCCCCAGCCGGGGAAACTCGCGCCGGAAGCGGTGCATGTAGTGGATGGTGTTGTCCACGCCGATGCCCACCGACACCGCGGCGATGGTGATGGTCATGATGTCCAGGGGAATATCGAGCCAGCCCATGACGCCAAGAACCAGGGATGCGGCGATGGCGTTGGGAATAATGCATAACAACGCTATCGGCAGGGAACGGAACAACACCAGAAACATCCCCATGATGGCGAACATGACCACTCCCAGGGTCAGGATCTGGGACTGGAACAGGCTCTGCAGCACATTGTTGTACATCACCAGCAAACCGGTGAGCCGCACCTGCTCCGGCGCAAGGCCGAATTCCTCTTCGAGGCCGGTTTCCACCCTTTGCAGCAATTCATTCCGATTGAGGTCCGGCGCCGATTCCCGCACCCGCACATTGAAGCGCAGTTCATTGTCGCCGACCCGCACGAAGGGATTCAGCACGACCTCCCGCAGGGCCTCGGGAAAGCGGTTGTACAGCACCGCCCAGAGAAGGCCATCCACAGGCTCATTGCCATTGAGCTGCTCGGCAAGCTGCACCACGGAGCCAAGCGACAGGACCTTGCCGGTGTACGGGTCGGCGTCCAGATACTCGTGCATGGCCTTGACCTGGTTCATGCGCGGCGCGGTGAACCAGTAGGCGTCGCCGGCTGCCTCGTCGAAGCCACCGCCGAAGCCATCGTCAAAATCATCGGCGAACGGGTCGTCGAAGGCGGCTCCGGTGTCCGGCAGGGTGACCATGGCGTCGAAGGACAGGGTGCCGCCGAGCTGTTCGTCGATCAGGCTCATGCCCTGGTGGATTTCGGTGCTGTCGCGAAAGTAGTCGATAAAACTGTTCTCGACTCGCAGCCGGGTCAGGCCGGTCACGCCGAGCGCCAGAATCAGCGCATAGATGACGAATACCCAGCCCCGCAGCCGATCGGTGAGCCGCGCCAGCGCCGATGTCAGATTGAGCCGCAAATCCGGCGACAGCCGGCTGCGGTCCGCAGGCAGGGTGGACATGATCGAGGGAAACAGGGTGAATGCCACGATCAGCGCCGTGGCGACTCCCATCATCATCATCCAGCCAAAGGTGATGATGGGCAGAATCCCGCTGACGATGAGCGAGCCGAAGGCGACGATGGTGGTCAGGGCGGTGTACAGGCAGGGCCGGAACATGCTCAGCACCGCATGGCGCAGCAGCTTGCCGTGGCGGCTGTGATGGCGGGTCGCGCGCAGCTCGCGGTAACGCACGGTGAGATGCACCGTAAGCGAGATGGTGATGATCAGCAGCAGGGAAATGAAGTTCGACGAGACCACGGTAACGCGCCAGTCCATCATGCCCAGGACACCCACCATGATGGTTCCCGCGACGGCGCAGCAGAGCAGCGGAATGGCGACAAAGCGCGGTTTGCGGAAAATCAGGCCGAGGGCGACGACGATGAGCAGGACCACGGCAAGGCTGAAACTGCCAAGGTCGCCGCGCACAAAGCTGATGAGGTCGTCGGCGATCATGGGGGCGCCGCTGAGGTGTATTCTTGCGTCATCGCGATAGCGGTCGAGGGTGGCGCGAATCGCGGCGATCAACTCGCTCTGCCTGGTATTTACGGTGACGCTGTATTCGGCCCAGGCGGTTTCGACCTCGGCGAGTTCCGCCGCCTGTGTTTCATCGATTGCGCCATCGAGCCGGAGCTGGCGCAATTCACTCCGGCGGCTCACCAGGCTCCGGGCGGTTTCGTCGATGGCCAGATTGAGTTGCAGGCCGGCGGCATTGCCGTCGGGGCTGATGAGGGCGTCGCGGTAGATGGGATTGGCGATCAGTTCCCGCCGGGCGGCCGGGAGATCGATGTCTTCATCCACCACGGTCCGGTAGTTCTCGGAAACCGCGGTCAGCGGCGTATCGCCGAACAGCGGCACATTGAGAATGCTGTCGATGCTTTCGACACGATCAATCGCCAGCAACTCTTCGCGCAGGCTGTCGAGTTTGCCGATTTCTTCCGGCGTGAACAGCTCGCCAGCGGGAATGTAAGCCACATAGACGATTTCGCGGATGCCGTAGCGGGCTTCCACCTGGCGGAAATAGGCCAGGTCCGGGTCGTCTTCCAGCAACAGCGAATCGGCGGAGGCGTCGAGGCGAAAGTACTGGGCAAACCAGCCAAAGCAGACCACCACCAGGGCAGTGACGCCGATCACCAGCCAGGGCCTGCCGAAAACCAGTTCGCTATATTGCCTCAGCACTCGCTTGGTTCTGTCGTCCGTGTTCCGGGCAATATACTACAAAGCTAGGAGCCTGCGCCGTAGGAATTCACGGCTGCAAATCCGCTCTCATCCACGCCCCTGGCCGCTCGATTTCGTTGCATATCCACCAATATTCGCCTCAATCGATCAGCCAGGGGCGCGGCGATAGCGAATTTTCGCTTTCGCGAATTCCTGCGGCGCAGGCTCCTAGCGGCGCCGGTTCGGGGATTCTGTGCACGAAGCTGCGCTTCTTGCCGGCTGCGCCGACCGGGTTCCACTCTCAAGTGCGGGGCGTGAATGACGATAATTGTCATTGATTTCACGGATATTGCGGATAGCCGCTGTAATGCGAATCGTACTTCTCCATGGCGCCGGGCGAATGCTGTTGCTGGCGGGCCTCGGCCTCGTCATGCTTTCGGCTTGCAGTTCGTCTTCCCGGGCGCCGATTCGCGATCAGGGGCGCGAATTTCCAAACCCGGACCCGGAGATCGTTGGCAACAGCGGACCCATCGAATTCCAGCCCGTCGCCGACCCGGAATCCCTGTCGCCGCCGGGGACCTACCGGGTGCGGGAAGGCGACACGCTCTACGCCATAGCCTTCATGTACAGCGTCGATTACCGGGAGCTTGCCGCGGCCAATGGACTGACGCCGCCGTACACGATCTACATCGATCAGGAACTCGTCCTCGGCGAGGGTAACCCGACCGGGAGCGGGGGCGCGCAATCCGCCGCCGCGCCGGTTCCCGTCTCACCCGGCCGCGGCGCCGGGCGGCAGCCCATCGAGCGGGCGGATATCCCGGGTGAAACCGCGGGCGACGGCGGCTGGCAGTGGCCCCTCGCCGAGCGGGGAGGCGCCGAACATCGCCCGGACATCAACAATCGACTCGATATCGAAGGCAGGGCGGGGGATGCAGTGCTTGCGGCGAGGAATGGTGAAGTCGTCTATGCCAGACCTTTCGGCGATGATCAGGGCAGCCTGCTCATTATTCGCCACGATGACCGCTATCTCAGCGCCTACACCCAGACGGGCAGGGTGCTTGTGGATACCGGTGAGCGGGTTGCCGCGGGCCAGCCCATCGTCGAGCTTGCCGCCGCCGACCCGGGCCCGCCCATACTGTATTTCAATGTGCAACGGGACGGAGCCTTCGTCGACCCTACTTCGTTGTTGCCTTGATTCCCCGGAACCCTGGGACCTAGGAGCCTGCGCCGCAGGAATTCACGGCTGCAAATCCGCTCTCATCCGCGCCCCTGGCCGCTCGATTTCGTTGCATATTCACCAATATTCGCCTCAATCGACCGGCCAGAGGGGCGCGGCGATAGCGAATTTTCGCTTTCGCGAATTCCTACGGCGCAGGCTCCTGGATGCGATGTTTTGGCGCCGGGGGAGCGCGGCGCTTCAGCGCTGGAGATGCCGCAGTTTGTCCTTTACGTCAGTCCATTCTTCCGCGTCGGGCAGGGGGTCCTTCTTTTCCGTGATGTTGGGCCATTGTTCCGCGAGTTCGGCGTTCAATTCCAGAAACTGGAACTGATCTTCGGGTAACTCGTCTTCGGCGTAAATCGCATCCACCGGACATTCCGGCTCGCACAGGGCGCAGTCGATGCACTCGTCCGGGTGAATCACCAGGAAATTGGGGCCTTCGTAGAAGCAGTCCACGGGACAGACTTCCACACAGTCGGTGTGTTTGCAGCGGATGCAATTGTCGCCTACAACAAATGTCATGGATTCAATTTCCTTGCCGTATTTTTGTCAGTTTCGCTTTCAACTCGTAGAGGATGCCCAGGGCGTCCCGGGCACTGACCGTATCCGGGTCCAGTTCCGTCAGCAGTTCGAATACCGGATTGGCGGCGGGCGCGGCCAGCCTGTCCTCTTCGACGGGTGATTCTAATGCAGAATGCCCGTCAACTGGAAGAGCATCGCCGCCTTGCGATTCGAGTTCCCGCAATTTGCCCCGGGCCTGGTGAATAACCGGGGCGGGAATGCCGGCAAGTTGGGCCACTTGCAGGCCATAGCTGCGGCTGGCGGGGCCCGGCTTGACCGAATGCAGCAGTACGATGCCTGTCTCGTGTTCGGCGGCGTCGAGATGCACATTGATAATGCCGGAGTACCGGCCCTCCAGCACGGTCAGCTCAAAATAGTGGGTAGCGAACAGGGTGAATGCGCCAATGTGCTCGGCGATGTATACCGCCGCCGCCCAGGCCAGGGACAGACCGTCGAAAGTGCTCGTGCCGCGGCCGATTTCATCCATCAGCACCAGGCTTTCCCCGGTGGCATTATGGAGGATGTTGGCGGTTTCAATCATTTCCACCATGAAGGTGGAGCGGCCCCCGGCGAGATCGTCGGCGGAACCGATGCGGGTGAAGATGCGATCGATGGGGCCGATTGCGGCTTCCCGGGCGGGCACGCAACTGCCGCAAAGCGCAAGCAACACGATCAGGGCGGTTTGCCGCATATAGGTGGACTTGCCCCCCATATTGGGTCCGGTAATGATGAGCATCCTGCTGTCGTCGTCCATGAACAGGTCATTGGCGACGAATTCCGTCTCCGCCGCCTGTTCCACCACGGGGTGGCGGCCGCCGCGAATTTCGATTCCCGGCGTATCGCGCAACAGGGGCCGGCTGTATTCCAGGCTCGTGGCGCGCTCGGCGAAATTGTCGAGCACATCGAGTTCCGCCAGGGCGCCGGCGCAGGCAATCATGGCGGGCAGGTCTTCCGCGAGTTTGTCGAGCAGGGCGTCGTAGAGTTCCCGCTCCCGGGCGAGCGCCTTGCTGCGGGCGCTGAGCGCCTGGTCCTCGAATTCCTTCAATTCCGGCGTGATGAAGCGCTCGGCATTTTTCAGGGTCTGCCGGCGCATGTACTCCGCCGGCAGTTCCGCGGCGGACTGGACCTTGCTGATTTCGATGTAATAGCCATGGACCCGGTTATAGCCGACTTTCAGGGTATTGAGGCCGGTGCGCCGCCTTTCGCGCTGCTCCAGTTCCACCAGAAACTCGCCGGCGTTGCTGCCCAGCTTGCGCAGGCGGTCGAGTTCGGCATCGTAACCCGCGGCGATCACGCCGCCTTCCCGGATGACCTGGGCCGGCTCTTCCCGCACGGCGCGGCCCAGCAATTCGGCCTGGGCGGGAAATTCCCCGATACTCCGGGCCAGTTCCCGCAAGTATGCGGCATCGAGGGGGGCAAGCTGCTTCTGGAGCGCGGGCAGGCTTTCCAGGGCGGTTTGCAGCCGCGTCAGATCCCGGGGCCGGGCCGAGCGCAGCCCGATTCGCGCGAGAATCCGCTCTATGTCCCCGACTTCCCTCAGCAGCTTGCCCAGGGCTTCGAACTGGTAGTTCTCTCGCAATGTGCTTACCGTGTCCTGCCGCTTGCGCAGTTCATCCCGGTCGCGCAGGGGGCGGCTGACCCAACGGGCGAGCAGCCGGGAGCCCATGGGCGTGGCGCAGCGGTCCATGACCGACAGCAGCGTGTGGGTTCGGCCGCCGGCGAGATTGACGTCGATTTCCAGATTGCGGCGGCTGACGGCGTCCAGCATGACGCTGTCTCCCTGCCGTTCCACCCGCAGGCCGCGAATATGCGGCAATTCCCCCCGCTGGGTTTCCCGCAGATATTGCAGCAGGCAGCCGGCCGCGCACAGTGCGGCTTCCATGCCCTGGCAATCAAAGGCCGACAGATCCCGGACGCCGAATTGGCGGCTGAGTTCGCGCAGCGCGCCTTCGTATTCGAATTCCCAGTCCGGCCGGGGGCGCATGGCAGGGTGTCCCAGGGATTCATTCAGGCCTGCCAGGGTTTCCGGCAGCAGGATTTCAGCCGGGCGCAGACGCTCCAGTTCATTGACCAGGGCTTCCCGGCCACGGGCTTCCGACAGCACGAAGCGGCCGCTGCTGATGTCGATGCCGGCGAGGCCATAGGTATCGCCGCTACCGCTGAGGGCGAGCAGGGTATTGTCTCGCCGCGCATCGAGCAGGGCCTCATCGCTGATGGTTCCCGGAGTGATGATTCGCACCACCTCGCGCTGCACCGGGCCCTTGCTTGCGGCCGGGTCGCCGACCTGTTCGCAGATTGCCACGGATTTTCCCGCCTCAACAAGCCGGGCGAGATGGCGGTCCACCGAGTGATAGGGAATGCCGCACATGGGAATCGGCGCTCCGGCGGACTCGCCCCGGGTGGTCAGGGTAATATCGAGCAGTTGGGCTGCCTCGCTGGCGTCGCCGTAAAACAGCTCGTAGAAATCCCCCATGCGGTAGAACAGCAGGTTGCCGGGGTGCCGGGCCTTGATGCACAGATACTGTCGCATCATGGGAGTATGCGCCGCAGCGATACACTCTTCGCTGCTGTCAAGCCCCAGGCTGAACTGGGCTGGCGGAGCGCGATCGGGCATTTGGCGCAGAAATCCTCACTGTGTCGGATTCCGAACGGGCTCCGCTCACTTTTCCGCCACTGGTCAGGTTCGGTGGCGTTCAGCTTGCGGTTTACTGGATTGACTCGTCGTCATCCAGATAATCGTAGCCGTATTCCATTTCGATGCGTTTGCTGTCCAGCCTTTCCTCGTGGCGGCGGCGCAGTTCCAGGATGTGCACCTTTTCCCGGGCCGCCTTCTCGGTATTCGTCGCGGCTGGCGCCCTGGCGGCGGCATCGGCGAGATCCAGGCTGTCGTTTTCTTCCCATTCCGGAGTTTGCATGACCAGTCCCCCAACATTCGTCAAAACTTCTCCCTTATCCCCCTATATCGTGCCTTCCACGAAAAAGTTCAATAGTTTTCCATCGCAAAATCATCCCTTTCCTGACAGGCGCGCTGGCGGAGTTGGCGTTTGGCGATTTTGCCGGTGCCGGTGCGGGGTAGTTGTTCGTACTGACAGGAGATAGTGCGGGGGATCTTGAATGCCGCGAGCCGTTCGGACAGAAAGGCGGCGAGTTCTTCCGTATCGAGTTGCCTGCCCGGCTTGAGCATGATGCTGGCGGCGGGTACTTCGCCGAGACGATCATCGGGAATGCCGTATACCGAAACTTCATTTACCGCGGGATGTTCGCTGATGGCGTATTCGACTTCCATGCAGGCGATGTTTTCGCCACCGCGGATGACGATATCCTTGGCGCGGTCGAGGATGACCAGAAAGCCCAATGGGTCGAGCTTGCCGATGTCGCCGGTGCGGAACCAGCCATCCCGCAGCACTTCCGCGGTCGCTTCAGGCTGTCGCCAATAGCCTTTCATCACCGTGGGTCCCTTGATGCAGATTTCGCCGATTTCTCCCGCGCCGAGTTCCCCACCGTCTTCGTCCACGATACGGAGATCGGTGACCGGCGGCGTCGGGCGACCGGTGCTGTGGGGCCTTGAAGCATAGAACCTGTAGCTGATGACCGCGCCGATGGCATTGGTTTCCGTAAGCCCGTAGCCCAAACCGGGAATCGCCGCGGGCGGGAATTTTTCCAGCATCAGCGCCAGATGCTCGGGCGGTCGCGGGGCGCCGCCGCTTTGCACGGCGCGCAGGCTGCCGAGATCGGCGGCGGCAAAATGGGGCGACTGCATGATTTCCCAGGTCATGGTGGGAACGCCGTGGAAAAACGAGATGCGCTCCCGCTCGATCAGTTCCAGGGCGACTTCCGGGTCCCACTTGTACATCATCACGAACTTGCGTTGCGGGGCAAGAAAGCTGATCAGGAACTGGGCATGACTGCCGGTCACGTGGAACAGGGGCACATTGGCGAGAATGGCGGGTTGCCAGGGCGACTCTTTCTCCACGAGTTCCGGGTAGACCCGTTCATTGATCCTGCGCACGAAGGCCCAGGTGAACAGGGCATTGATGACGGCGCGGTGGCTGGAAAGCACTCCCTTGGGATTGCCGGTGGAGCCCGAGGTGTACATCAGCGTGGCGTCGTCGTCGGCTGCCACGTCGCAATCGCGCAATTCGGCGTCGCTCAGGGGTTCGCAGGCGGCAAGCAGGCTGTATACCTCGGGCAAGTCGCTGGATGCTTCCGGCTTGATGGTTACCACGGCAAGTTTGCCGGCCTTGCCGCCGAGCAGCCGGAGCCGGGGCGAATCGACGAAGATCAGCTTGCTGCCGCTGTCGGCCACCATGTATTCGAGTTCCCTCGCCGTGGACCAGGAATTGAGCGGCGCCGCAACCGCGCCAAGCATGGTGGCGGCCATATAGGCCAGGCACCACTCTGGAGAATTGCGCGCGCAAATGGCCACCCGGTCGCCTTTGCGAATCTGGTATTTTTCCCGCAGCGCCCGGGCGAGCCGGCGCGCCATGGTGATGGTTTCGGCAAAGCTGAAGCGCTCGTCGAGATAGACGAGAAAAGTGTCGTCGGCAGCCGCCATGCCGAGGTCGTACCACTCGCCGAGATTGGCCGGCGCCTTGCTGAAAACCCGGTACTCCTGGCCACCGATCATCGTTGTGGTGGTGGCGAATGGGGAATCGGCGGCGAGCAGTTCCCCGGCGGCGGTTTTCAGTTTTTCCAGGTCGGCCGCGATTTCCTGATCCGTCAGCATGGAGAACTACCCGGTTTTCATTTCCAGGACGATCTTGCCCAGGGCGCGGCGTTCGGTAAAGACATTGAACGCCGCCGCATATTCCTTGAGCGGGAATGTCCGGGTGACGAGCGGCCTGATCTTTTCCGCCCGATACAGTTCGAGCAATTCCCTGAAATTCCGCTCGTAGGCGGCGGGCTCCTGCCGGCGGAAGCGGCCAAGGAACACGCCTACCATGGAGGAACCCTTGAGCAGGGCGAGGTTGGCCTTGCAGGCGGGTATCCGACCGCTGGTAAAGCCGATCACGAGCAGGCGGCCATTCCAGTTGATGCAGCGGCAGCACTGGTCGAACAGGTCGCCTCCCACCGGATCGTAAATCACGTCGGCGCCGGCGCCGCCGGTGAGTTCCTTTACTTTTTCCTTGAGTTCGCCGTCGCTGTAATCCACGAGTTCATCGGCGCCGAGTTTTTTGGCAAAGGCGAGTTTTTCCGCCGAACCGGCCGCGGCGATCACCCGGGCGCCCATGATCTTGCCGAGTTCCACCGCTGCCATGCCCACGCCGCCGCCGGCGCCAAGCACGAGCAGGGTTTCGTTGGCCTGTAGCTGGCCGCGCTGCTTGAGGGCGTAGTAGGAGGTGGTGTAGACCATGGGAAAGGCGGCGGCGGTAGGGAAGTCCATGTTGTCGGGGATCCTGCGAATGCTGGCGGCGGGCGCCGTGACGAATTCGGCAAATGCCCCGAGCCCCGGAGCCGCCATGACCCGGTCTCCCGCCTGGATGCCTTCGACGCCGGGCCCGGTGGCGCGAACAATGCCGGCGGCTTCGGAACCGGGTATGAAAGGCATATCCGGCTGGAACTGGTACTTGCCGCGAATCTGCAGTCCGTCGGGAAAATTCAGCGAAGCGGCGTGAATCTCGATCAGGGCTTCATTCTGTCCCGGGGCGGGGGTTTCGATTTCGTCGAGGCTGAGGTTTTCCGGCGGCCCATGGGAGTGGCAGCGAACGGCAAGCATGGAGGCATCCCGGCAAAAATTCGTGCGGATTCAAGCATGATTGCCAGAGGACTGCAATCTTCGATATGGGACGCCGGCATTCGTCCATATGCAGCATCCAATGTGACTTTTGCATGTCATTCTGCGCGAAGCGAAGCGTAGTCGCAGAATCTCTTGCAGTGGCCACGCGATGAGATCCTGCGACTGCGCGCAGGATGACCCATGTGAACGCGCCCACTGCCATAATGAGAATTGCTGCTTAATCAGAGCTTCCCTTACGAAAGGAGATGACATTTTGTTATATTCTGGCGTCGAGACATTCGCGGCCCCGACTTTGGGCGACTCCGGCAATAGCGGGAAACTCCCCGGATACTTTCCGGGTCAACAATAGTGGAGATTATCGACCATGCATAGCGCGAAGATTTTCCGGACCCTCACTCATGCCCTGCTACTGCTTGCGGCAGGCGCCCTGCTGCTGCCGACTGCGGCCAGCGCCCAGGACAACAGCCAGGGGCGCTACCGGCCGGAAGGTCGTCAAATCGGCACCGCCACCGGACGAGAATTCGGCGAGCGAATCTATGAAGTGCGCACCTACGAGGCGAGTCCCGGCGTGGCGGAGTTTGCCGATGTCATGGTGTTTTATCCGCTGACGCTCAGTTTCGACCGGCCCAATGGCGCCATTGCCTTCTCTCCGGGTTTCCGCGCCGCGGCCTCTGACTACGAGTGGTGGGGACCGACCCTGGCTTCCCTGGGCTATAACGTTTTCATTCTCAACACCAATGAACCCACCGATGGCCTCGGCGCCCGGGCCGACGCCCTGGCTGCGCTGGTGGAATTCATCCGGTCGGAAAACGCCAATCCGGACAGCCCGGTGGCCAACAAGATCGATGTGGACAAGATCGCCCTGATGGGCCATTCCATGGGTGGCGGGGCGGCCTTGCAGGCTGCCCGGAGGCTCGGCGATGAAATCAGCGCGGTGATTCCACTGCAACTGTATTGCTGTGAGCCGGGCGGTTCTTTCGAAGGCGACTACGGCGCCATTTCCACTCCCGCCCTGGTCATTGCCAGCGCCGCGGACGAAGTGGCCCCGCCCGACGCCCACGCCAGACTGCTCTACGATTCCCTGGGAAGCGAAAACAAGGTGTATATGGAGTTTGCCGCCGGCGACCACATGATCGTCGCCAATGGCGGGCCGGAACACGACACCATGGGCCGGCTGACCCTGGCTTTCCTCAAGGTCTATCTTGACGGAGTGGACGGCCTTGCCGGGCGGGTCGGCAATGCGGCCGACGATTATCCGGACACCTTCTCGACCTATCTTGCGCCGTAAATGACCCCGCCCGGCCGCCCATGGGGAGGCCGGGCGGGCATCCCTGATCAGATGCCCAATGGCTCGGTAATCGCCTGATAGGTGAGTTGCCGGGAGAGGGCGCGCACATTGGGCAGCCCCTGACCCCATTGCTGGATCATCCCCACCACGATCAGGTCTTCCACCGGGTCGATCCAGAACCAGGTGCCGGCGGCGCCGCCCCAGTAGTATTCGCCGACGGAGAAGGATTCGGCTTCCACCGGATCGGTCACCACGGCGAAATCAAGGCCGAACACCGTCCCCGGCGCGCCGAGAATATTGTCGGGCAGGCCGCGGGGCAACTGGTTGCGGTGCATCAGGTCGATGGTCAGCGGCGAAAGGATTCGCACGCCGTTGAGCTCGCCGCCATTGGCCAGCATCTGGGTGAACTTCAGATAGTCCATGGTGGAGGAAACCAGCCCGCCGCCGCCGCTCTTGAGGACGGGATCTTCCAAATAGCCATTCAGGCCGCCGAACATTTCCGCGGCGGCGAGATTGCCTTCCGGGTCATAGGTATAGACCTGGGCGAAGCGGTCGACTTTCTCCGGCGGCACATGGAAATCGGTGTCGCTCATGCCCAGGGGGCCGAACAGGCGCTCATCGAGAAAATCGTCGAAAGCCATGCCGGAAAGCACTTCCACCAGATAGCCCTGCACATCCACCGCCACGCTGTAGTGCCACATGGTGCCGGGCTGCTGGCGCAGTGGAATCGCGCCCAGGCGGGTGACCATTTCCTTGAGGCTGATGTCATTGTTGAGCAGGTCGGCTTCCACATACAGGCTGTCCACGCCGGAAGCGGAGAAAATGCCGTAGGTGAGGCCGCCGGTGTGGGCCATGAGTTCGCGCACGGTCATGGGATGGGTGGCGGGTTCGGTGAGCAAGTCCCCATTCTCATCAAGCCCCGCGGCAACCTGGAGATTGCTCAACTCGGGAATGTATTTCTCCACCGGATCGGAAAGCAGGAACTTGCCTTCCTCGTACAGCATCATCAGCGCCACGCCGGTAATCGGCTTGGTCATCGAATAGATGCGGAAAAGGGTGTCATTGGTCATGGCCGCGCCGGCCTCGATGTCGCGGTAGCCGGCGGATTCGAAATGAACGATCTTGCCGTGGCGGGCCACCGCGGTCACCACGCCGGCGAGGCGGCCTTCGTCAACGAGGCCCTGCATGGCGCCGGTGAGCCGCTCGAGCCGGCCTGAATCCATGCCGACATCTTCCGGGGCCGCCATGGCGAGGTCCCGCGCCGGCGCCGCCATTGCCTCGGGGGCGGCCGCGTCCACGGACACCGATACTTCCGCGGGCGGGTTACAGGCCGCCAACAATCCAATCATCATCAGCGGCAGGGCCGCCAGGTGCATTTTCAGTTTCATGGGATGGGAATCTCTCTGAATGGAAACCGGGCCACTCTACCCCATTCGGGCCCTTTTGCGCCAGTTTGCGGTCGTGAATTCCTACGGCGCCGGCTCCTGGTTGCGACCGCGGCGCAGTTCCCATAGCCGGGCGTACTTGATGAAGGCGTAATAGGCGGCGTTCATGCTGGTGAGCAGGCCGTCGATGCCGTCGAGCACATGGCCCTTGAGGATATAGTGCTGGAGGAATACAAGCGGGAAAATGGCCAGCAGGGTCGGTGCGGAAACCGTGTCGCCCCGGTCGAACTTGTCCCTTGCCCTGGCCTCGGCGTAGCGTTTTGCCTTGGCCACTCGCTGGCTGAAGGTGAGATTCTCGTGGTGCAGAATCGTCGCTTCGGTATGGGCCAGCTTGCCATTGATGCTGATGCTTTCGTGTACGCGCCGCTCGGGGTAGTGTCCGGCGCTCTTGCGGAACAGCCTGACCAGCCGGTCCCTGCCGCCAAAATGCCGCGGCTTCCGGCCCCAGCGAAGCAGGGTGCGGGTCGATTGCAGGGCGTCGACTTCATTGGCGGCCACGGTCTTGCGCACCGCTGCAAGGTATTCATCGGTGAGAATTTCGTCGGCGTCGACATTGAGCGCCCATTCATTCCGGCATAGCGACAGGGCATGTGATTTCTGGGCGGCGAATCCATCGAAAGCACGGTATGCGGTTCGCACATTGGGATAGCTTTCAGCGATCTCCAGGGTATGGTCGCTGGAGCCGCTGTCGACGATGATTACCTCATCGAAGTCCGCCATTCGGTCCAGTGAGGCGGCGATATTGGCTTCCTCGTTGAGGGTGATCAGGTAGGCGCTGACCGGAATTTTCCCTGGCATCAGCTTATCTCCCCGTGGCTGTGATGCTGTCCAGCACTCTCTTCGGGGCCAGGGAGCGCAGACAATGGTAATCGTTGGGGCAATGCCAGGCATCACAGTCCGCGGCGCAGGCCCGCTCGCCGCGAAGCACGGTACTGTGGCTACCGAGCGGTGCCCAGATCGCTTCCCTGCTCGGGCCGAACAGCGCATGTACCGTCAGGCCGGCCGCCGCGGCCAGATGCATGGGGCCGCTGTCGCAGCCGATGAACAGCGCCGCTCGTCGGAAAAACGCCGTCAGCTCGGGCAAGTCCAGCAAATTGCAGAAATTCACGGTCGGGGGTTCCGGCATGAGCGCTTCGATTCCGGCAATGATATCCGCATCGAAATGCCCGGCGCCGACCCAGGCCGGCTGATAACCCGCCTCGTGCAGGCCTTGCGCCAGTTCGGCGAAATACTGTCCGGGCCACAGCTTGTAGGAGACGCTGGCGCCGGGGTGCATTACCGCGATTGGCCGGTTGATTCGATGTTCCGCCAACAGTCGTTCGATTCGGCCCGCAAGCGTCGGGTCGATCTGGAAATCCAGCTCGCTTGCCGGCGGTTTGCCATCGCCTGAGGCGGCATAGGGTCCCAGAATCTCTCCGAATGCGGTGAAACGGTGTGCGAGATAATCAAGTTCCAGCGCCTCGCTGTAGAACCAGTCCGAGCGTTTGGCCTGTGGCCCGATGCGCCGCCGGCAGCCGCTGAGTCTTGCCAGTACGCCGGAAAATCGTTCGCCTTCGAGATCGATCAGGCAATGGTCGCGATACCTGCGCAGTTTGCCCAGAAAGCCGAGATAGCGGAACAGGCGCCTCGAAAATCCCTGATCCTTGGCCAACTGCTTTCTCGGGTAGTATAGCGCCCGCACTTCCACTTCCGGCAATAGCGACAGCAGGGGGCGAAACGCCGCATCGAAAACCGCCGCCGCTTCGGGCTCCCGCGCCAGCGCCCGCATCACCCAGGGCAGGCCGAGCACGAGATTGCCCAGATAATGCGTGGGAAACAAAAGCAGGGGCGCTTGTTGCATAATCCTGATTTGCGGCAAGGGCGAAAAGGCAAGACTATCATTGGCAAGGAGCCTGCGCCGCAGGCTCCAGGGCAGACAGGAACCCCCGAAAGATGAGCGAACCGAAGACAGTGCGAAACGACGCCAGCGTGGAGGATTTCATCAACGCGGTGCAAAATCCGCGGCGCCGGGACGATGCCGGGAAGCTCCTGAAACTGATGCGCGGGATCACCGGCGAGCCACCGGAAATGTGGGGTTCCAGCATCGTCGGCTTTGGCAGCTACCGTTACCGGTACGCCAGCGGCCGGGAAGGCGACTGGCCACTCACGGGATTCTCGCCCCGCAAGCAGAATCTGGTGGTCTACGCCATGCCGGGCTTCTCTGGCGCGACCGAACTGCTCGCAAGGCTTGGCAAGCACAGGACGGGCAAGTCCTGCCTCTATCTGAACAGGCTGGATGATGTAGACCTGGACGTGTTGGCGGAACTCATTCGCAAGTCCGTGGCGGAAATGAGAAGCCGCTAGGGAAGCTCTGATCAAGTCAGAGCTTCCCTGCGGCACATGGAAGTGCCCCCGAATTCGATGGCGTAAGCCATTGAATTAGGCAGAAAAAAACCAAGCTTTTGTTTTGCGATAATGAAAAATTCCACGGATGGAGTTTTTCAGAGAATTCCTGTGGGACAGCACACTAGGCCAGTGAACCGAAGAAGCGGGCAAACTGGCGCGCCTGGAGAGATTCGAACTCCCGACCAACTGGTTCGAAGCCAGTTACTCTATCCAGCTGAGCTACAGGCGCGCGGGACGCGCTACTTTAGCGTTTTGCCCCGTTGCTGGCAAATGTACCAGGTATTCTCTGAAAAACTCCATCCGTGGAGTTTTTCATTATCGGCGACACTTCCATGTGCCTAATTGAACACATCCAGAATGCGGCTGTACTTGATGATGAACTGGCGGGCGTTTTCGCGTTCGTGGTGGGGCAGGTTGAGGCCGCTGAATTCGTCGACTTCATTGTAGACGAGGTACAGTCCGGCATTGGCGGATTGCAGCCAGGCGAATCGCACATTGGCGGCGACCACATCGTCGCGGTCGTTGTATTGCACCAGGGTTTGCAGGGAAATGTTCGGCGTGAAGGAATAGGACACCCGCACCCGCGCCAGATTCACCGTGAAGTCTCCGTTTGCCACCGGCAAGGAGATGTCGCTCCGGTTCCAGGAGACCTCGGTGCTGAAACGCTCGTCGAGCTGGTAGCGCAACGCGGTGTCGGTGGTGGCCCGGTCGCCGCCGAAGAAACCTCCTATATTGCCGCGGATATTGATGCTCAGCGGCGCCGCCTGGTTGGTCCAGAATACCGGCTGTATTTCGCTGTGTTCATAGGTGCCGGCGGGAACCTGGACGCCGTCGACGATCTCGAAAGGCTCCCGCACCCCTTCCAGGGTGAAATTCATGCCGGTGTGGATTTCCATTCCACTTTCGAACTCCCAGTGATTGTCCACGTGCAGGTAGCCGGTTTCCTGGAAGCCGTCGAAGCCCCAGTAGCCGCGATAGTTCATGTGGGGGCGCAATTCGTGCAGGTTCCACCAGTCTTCCGGGCGATAGCGGTAGCGCCAGCCGGCGGTCCATTTGCGGAAGGCGCGGCGGGACAGGAAACCCACCTCGGGATTGAAGTTCTCGCGCACTTCGGAATAGCCGGCGTCGAGATTCCAGTCCTCGTCCTGGTAGGCCGCCCGCATGCCGCCGGCGGCGTCGCGGCCTTCGAGGCCGGGGGTATCGGTGCGCGCCGCCCAGCCGGTGATCAGGGTCGTGTCGCCGATGCTCCAGCGCCCGTCCACCGACAGGGTGCGGTTATAGTCTTCCCCGGGATTTTCGTGCGCGGAACCATCCCCGTTGCGCTCCACATACATCATGCCGATGGTGGAGCGGTTGCCGAGTTCCTGGTTGACCCGGGCCACCGAGAAATCGTTCCGGGAAATGCGGCCCTCGATGCTTTCGGTGCGCATTTGCAACAGGCCGACGTTGGTGTTGCTGCCGACCTTTCCGCTGAGCCGGGCGCCGCCGTCGATGGGCAGTTGCGCGCCGCCGGCGCCGACTCCGATGCGGCGGCTGAAAAACAACTCGACTTCCCGCGGATTGCCCACGGAGAACTGGCCGGCGTTTTCCAGAAAGAAAGGTCGCTTTTCCGGGAAAAACAGGCTGAAGCGGTCCAGGTTCACCTGCAGATCGTCGGCTTCCACCTGGGCGAAATCGGTGTTGTAGGTGCCGTCCAGCACCAGGCTCGGGGTAATCGTGTACTTGAAGTCGAAACCGAGTTCCTGTTCATTCAAGGTGCCGGAGGCGATATTGCCGCCGCGCTCCGCCGAGCCGAGGGCATAGGGCGTGAACTGCAGGGCGCGCTGGCTCGGCACGCGGATGCCTTCAATGACGCCGGCCTCGGATACCCGGTTGATGTCGAACTGCCGTTCCAGGGGCGCCCAGTAGACGATTTCATTGTTGTGGCGGATATTGCGCTCGAAATTGATGCCCCAGGTCTGGTCCTCGCCATTGCCGTAACGCAATGAACGGAAGGGAATTTCCATTTCCGCGCTCCAGCCGTAATCCAGAATCTGCGCATTGACTTCCCAGGTGGTGTCCCAGTTGACATTGAATCCGCTGCCGGGGCCGCGAAAACCGCCGGCACCTTCGTTGGTGACCTGGGCGTCGTATTGCAGCCCGGCGGGATTGGTGCCGAAGACAAAGCCGTTCTGGCGGTCGAGCATGCCGTCGATAATGACCCGGAAGCTGTCGGTCTGGTCCAGGGGAGAATCGCGCCGGCTGTCGGTGACGATGATGCGGGAAGGGTCGGTTTCGTAAGCGATCAGGCCGATGTATAGCGCCTCATCGGTAAAGCCCACCCGCACTTCGGTGCGCTGGGTGGCGGGCTGGCCCTCATCGGGGCGCACCTGGCGGAATCCCGAAGCCGGGGCGACGCCTTCCCAGGCGACGTCTTCCGCCACATTGCCGTCGATAACCGGCGCCTGTCCCAGCGCGTACGCGGTGGTCGAAGGCGCCACCGGCAGGGTGGACAAGTCCTGCGCCAGTGCACCGCCGACGACAAGATTGAAGAACGGGACAAGCAACGCGGAAACCAACGTTGTCCCATGGCGGGCAATGCTCATGTATACCTCGGACCAGCGCGGGCAATCGATTGATTTGCCGAATAAAAAAAGGAAGAGGCTATTTCAGGGCCATCCCCCTGACAAGACGGCAAAAGTTACAAATCTTGTCGGCACTTCCATGTGCCGCAGGGAAGCTCTGACTTGATCAGAGCTTCCCTGGCGGCTTCGATGTCGGTGTGCGAAAAATCTCCGCAGCTTGCAGTGGAGTCCGGCAATTCTCATTATAGCGCTCCAATCTTCGTGTCATTCTGCGCGAAGCGCAGTCGCAGAATCTCTTGCAGTGGCCAAGCGATGAGATTCTGAGACTGCGCCTTGGCCCTTTTCCGCCTAGGAGCCTGCGCCGTAGGAATTCGCGAAAGCGAAAATTCGCTATCGCCGCGCCCCTGGCTGATCGATTGAGGCGAATATTGGTGGATATGCAACGAAATCGAGCGGCCGGGGGCGTGGATGAGAGCGGATTTGCAGCCGTGAATTCCTACGGCGCAGGCTCCTAGTGAACTTTGCTACCGCCCCTGGACGACCTCGTTGCGGAGGGTGCCGATGCCGGAGAGTTCGACTTCGTAGACATCGCCGGGAACCATGGCGCGGGTGCTGCCCATGGTGCCGGACCAGATCATGTCGCCGGGTTCCAGGGTGAAGAAGCGCGAGATGTAGCTCACCATTTCCTCCATGCCGAAGATCAGATCCGAGGAGTTTTCCCCCTGGACAACTTCGCCGTTGAGACGGCCGGTGATCTGGATGTTCTTGTAGTCGGCGTCCTTGTACAGCACCGGGCCGATGGCGTTGAAGCCGCGGCTGCCCTTGGCCCGCACCCATTGGATGTCGCTGCCCTGCCAGGAGCGTTCGCTAACATCGTTGCCCGCGGTGACGCCGAAGATGTATTCGTGGGCCTGCTCCACGGGCACGTTATCCGCGCGCTTGCCGATGACCACGGCCATTTCCGCCTCGTAGTGCAGGTTTTGGGAACCGGCGGGGCGCACGATGGGGTCTTCCGGGCCCACCAGGGAACTCGGCGGCACGAGGAACAGGCCGGGCTCCTCCGCCGGGTCCCCGCTGATGTGGCTGTAGAAATTGAAGGCGGTCATGAAGATCTGGGACGGCTCCGCCGGGGCTTCGAGCTTGACCGTGTCGCGTTCGTGCCAGACGCCGGTATGCTCCATGGTTTCATACGGCGCCCCCGCAAGTTGCCATACCTGGCTGCCATGCAGCATGCCCCAGGAAATCTCGCCCCCATTCTGGGAATAGCGGACGAAAATTTCCGGTTCCGCGTCCTCCTGGGCAAGCGACGGCGCGCTGATGAAAAGGACGGCAAGCGTGGCGAGCAGGGTTTGCATGTGGTTCATGTCGGTCTCCTGTCAGGGAATGCCTTGCGGCAAGCTGATGCTAAGCGGGCAGCCTGGTAGCGGTCAACCTCGGAGCCTCCTGGGGATGGTCTGGCCGGGTTTGCCAACGGAGATGAACAATCTGTGGAAATATGGGAAGATCACGCGGATTCTGGAGGACATCTCATGCAATTATTTCACTTTAAGAAGTGGCTGCCGGCGCTGTTCTTGTGCATTGCCGGGTCCACTGGCGCTGCTGATGGCGAGTTGTACAGCACCGACGCTGGCCAATGGTTCACCCTCGGCAATGACTTCGCCCATACCCGCTTTACCCCCGCGGACGAGATCACCGCCGAGAACTTCGGCGAACTCGAAGTCGTCTGGGAGTGGGACGGCGCCAGTTTCAACGCCGTGAGCGGGCGCTCCACGCCATCGCTGATCGACGGCATCCTGTACACCGTGGTGGGCTACAAGCGCTACGTGGTCGCCATCGATCCGAAGACCGGCGACACCATCTGGACCTATCGCGAGCCCGACACCCCGCGCGCCGAATATTCCATGCGCGCCGATTACGGCAAGGGCGTGGCCTATGCGGAAGTCGATGGCCGCGGCGTGATCTACATCGTTTCTCCCGGTTTCTTCCTCACCGCGCTCGACGCCAAGACCGGCATTCCGCTGGAAGGCTTCGGCAATCCCGTGCCGATCGAAGGCTTCCCTCAAACCGGCGTAGTGGACCTGCTGGCCGACCTGGGTCATCCCTACGACCCCTATGAGGGCATTCCGCTGGAGACCGGCTATATCACGTCCTCCTCGCCGCCCATCGTGGTGAACGACACCATCGTCATCGGCAATTCCGCCGAACAGGGCTACCTGCAAGCCCGCGTCGAGAACGTGCCGGGCGACATCCTCGCCTACGACAAGAACACCGGCGACTTCAAGTGGAAATTCAACGTCATTCCCCGGCCCGGCGAATACGGTCACGAGACCTGGGAAAACGACGCCTGGCAGTGGACCGGCGACGTCTCTTCCTGGGCGCCGCTGTCGGCCGACCCGGCGAACAACCTGGTATTCATTCCCACCAACAGCGCGACCATCGACTATTACGGCGGCTTCCGCCCCGGCGATAATCTCTATGGCGCCAGCATCATCGCCCTCGACACCCGCACCGGCGAGCGCGCCTGGCACTTCCAGTTCGTGAAACACGAGATCTGGAATTTCGACACGCCCACGGCGCCTGTGCTGCTCGATATCAACGTGGACGGCCAGGCCATTCCCGCGGTCGCCCAGGTGACCAAGCAAGCCTGGGTTTACACCTTCAACCGTCTCACCGGCGAACCGGTCTGGCCCATCGTCGACCGGCCGGTGCCGCCTTCGATCGTGCCCGGCGAAGTGCTGTCGCCGACCCAGCCTCATGTGACCTGGCCCGAGCCTTTCGACATGCAGGGCATCACCGAGGACGACCTCGTCGATTTCACGCCGGAACTGCGCGCCGAAGCGCTGGAAGTGATGGACGATTATGTGATGGGCCCCCTGTTCAATCCGCCCATTCACGCTGACAATCCGGAAGGCAAGTACGGCGCGATGAACTGTCCGGGTGGGGCCGGCGGCGCCAATATCACCTCGCCGCCCGTGGCCGATCCGAATTCCGGCGTGCTGTACGTTTCCTCGCACAAGGCCTGTTTCGTCCTGCGCCTGATTCCCGGCGAGGAAGCCGACCTGTTGTTTGCCAATCCGACCGGTACGACCCTGGCGGAATACGCCAACAGCGTACGCGGCGCCACCGCGCGGCCGCCGCGCTTGCAGTCCGGCATTCCGGTGTGGAAGCCGCCGTACAGCCGCATCGTCGCCATCGACATGAACACCGGCGAACACCTGTGGCAGATTCCCACCGGTGAAACCCCGGCCCGCATCGCCAACAGTCCGGCGCTGGAAGGCGTGGATGTCGGCAACACCGGCACCGGCAATCTCGTGCCGATGGTGGTAACGCCCAATATGCTCGTCTATTCCGATGTCGCCAGCGACGGCACGCCGATGCTGTATTCGATCGACAAGGAAAGCGGCGAGATCATGGCCGAGATCGAAGCGCCGGCCCGATCCAACTACGGCATGAGTTCCTGGGTCCACGACGGGCACCAGTACATCATGTTGCAGACCGGCGCGAAACTGACCGCCATGGCCCTGCCGGCTGCATATCCGCAAACGTCCGGGTACTGACAGGCCGACCACGGGAGGGCTGTGCGATGTTGCGATTGATTCTGCAGGTGATTGGCATTCTGGTGCTGATTCCGGTGGTGGCCTATGTCACCCTGAGGATGGAAAATCGCAATGCGGACGGCCCTTCCATCGTATTTCCAGGCGGCGAACTCGTCTCCGGCGAGCTCTACACCGGCCCTGAACCCGACTGGAGCTTCACTCGGGACATTAGCCTGGTTGAACTCGAATTGACCAACCCGGCCCCGCCGAGCTCGCGCCTGATATTCATACTCGAAAGCGAGGGCAGGTTGTACGTGGTCAGCGGCTACATGGGCACGACGCTCGGGCGCATCTGGAAACATTGGGCGGTAGACGCGGACGAAGGCGACGGCATGGCCGTCGTGCGCATCGACGGCGTGCGCTACGAACGCGAAATCGTGCGCATCCGCGAGGGCGACGCGCTCGATGGCGTCACGGCCGCCCTGCGTGAAAAATACGGCGGCAATTCCAGCCGCGAAAGCGTGGAGTCGGGCAACCTCTGGGTATTCGAACTCGCCCCGCGCGGCCAGGACGTTTAGGAGGCTCCTATGTCGAACAGAACCTATCTCGCAGTTTGCGTGGCGGTCACCGTGCTGGTCGCGGGCGCCATCCTGTTCGTCCCCGGCCTGTCCGAAACCATCGAACAAAACCTGCTGACCTTCCTCTCCACCAACGCCAGCTAGGAGCCTGCGCCGTAGGAATTCGCGAAAGCGAAAATTCGCTATCGCCGCGCCCCTGGCCGGTCGATTGAGGCGAATATTGGTGGATATTCAACGAAATCGAGCGGCCAGGGGCGCGGATGAGAGCGGATTTGCAGCCGTGAATTCCTACGGCGCAGGCTCCTAGGTTTACGAGTCGGAATCGGGAATCCGCAGGCTTTCGGGGCAACCAAGCCCATTCCCTTCGGAAAGTGCATTCCTCTCCGTGTATATGTGGTCAAAATTCCTGAAAAACAGGAATCGCTACAGGGAGTCCATCAGGTTGGCGTAGCGGGTTTGTTGTTCTTCGCGGCGCAGGTGGCGGGAGCGGATGATGGCGCGGATGTCGGCGAGGGCGCGTTCGAATTCTTCGTTGATTACCAGGTAATCCGATTTTCTTGACTGGGCGAGTTCCTGCCGAGCCTGGCGCATGCGGCGTTCGATGGTTTTTTCGTCGTCGAGAGCTCGGGTTTCGAGACGCTGGCGCAAGGTTTCGACCGATGGGGGCAGGATGAAGATGGAGCAGGCGGTCGGGTCGAGTTTGCGGACTTGCTCGGCTCCCTGCCAGTCTATTTCGAGGATTACGTCGAGGCCTTGCTCGCGCTGCTGTTGTACCCATTCGCGCGAGGTGCCGTAGTAGTGGCCGTAGACTTCGGCGTGTTCGAGGAAGGTGTTTTCCGCCAGCTTGCGTTCGAACTCTTCGCGGTCGACGAAGAAATAGTCGACGCCGTCGCGTTCTCCCTCGCGTCTCGGGCGGGTCGTATGGGAGACGGAGATGCAAAGCGAATCGTCGTCCTTGACGAGCTCCCTGACCAGGCTGGTCTTGCCCGCCCCGGAAGGGGCGGTGACGATGAAAAGCGCGCCGCTTGTCATGGTGAATCCAATATCAGAGCACCCCGGGTTTCTGCAGGGCGGCTATCCTGTCTTCGAGCGGCGGATGCGACATGAACAGCGCGCGCAGGCCGGTCGGGCGGCCGCCGTTGATGCCGAAAGCGGCGAGTTCTCCGGGCAGGTCTTCGGCCTGATTCTGTTGCAGACGCTGGAGTGCGGCGATCATCTTCTGCCGGCCCGCCAGATTGGCGCCGCCGACGTCGGCGCGGAATTCGCGCCAGCGGCTGAACCACATGACGACGATGGTCGCGAGGATCGACAGCACAATCTGGGCAACGATGGAAACGACGAAATAGCCGATGCCGAATCCGCGTTCGTTTCTGAATACGACCCGGTCGACGACGTGGCCGATCACTCTCGAAAGGAAGATCACGAAAGTGTTCAGTACGCCTTGCAGCAGGCCCATGGTAACCATGTCGCCGTTGGCGACGTGGGCGACCTCGTGAGCGAGTACGGCCTCGGCTTCGTCCTGTGTCATCTTGCGCAACAGGCCGCTGCTGACCGCGACAAGCGCGTTGTTGCGCCGCATTCCTGTGGCGAAGGCGTTGACCACATCGGACGGAAAGATCCCCACTTCCGGCATGCCGATGCCGGCGCGCTGCGCCTGACGCTCGACGGTTTGCAGAAGCCAGCGCTCCTGCTGATTCGAAGGCGTCTTGACGACTTCCACTCGCATCGAGCGCTTGGCCATCCACTTCGACAGGGCCAGCGAAATGAAGGCGCCGCCGAATCCGAACGCGGCGGAAAACAACAGCAACGCGTTCATATCGAGTCCCGTGCCGCTCGAAAGCAGCATGCTTTCGATGCCGAACACGCGAAAGGTGACGCTGATCAACAGCAATATCGAGAAGTTGGTCAACAAAAACAGCAAGATACGCATGATTTACCTCCGTCTCGCCTGCGGCGTCAGAATCCCAGCACCTGATAGTTGCCGTCGAGAATCACTTCCCAGAAACAGATCAGCAGAAATTGGTCGAAAAGAATACGGCAAAGACGCAATAGGCCAGACTCGGATGGCCGTGAAGGCCATAGCGTACGGCCATGCCCAGCGCGGCCAGCGCCACGATGAAGAGGACCGCGATAGGCAGCGCCGGAATTCCCCTGTTGCCGCCCTGTTGTTCCAGATTGTCATTCAATGTTCTGTACCTGTTCCCTGATTTGTTCGATGAGTACTTTCAGATCGAGCGCATTGCGGGTGGTCTGGACCGCCGCGTCGGTCTCGATGACTCCGGGCCAGTGCAGAATATCAAGGCTCGAAGGCAGGCGCGAGTCGCCGAAAGAGTCGTGAATCTTCTCGCTGGCCGCGGACAGGCTTTCCAGCCTTGAATGGGACACCCACCGAGCAGAATAACGGAAGGGACACGCAGTGCCACGAAAGATGCCGCCTGCGCATAGCGCTGGCCCCCGGCCCATGATAATCTTGCCGCCGGTTGTCGGGGGGCGTGGGGTTCGGGTTTCATGGCGATTTGCGCCAGCAACGGTTTGGGAGACACACAGTGAATGCGGATTTTTCGCCGGAAGATGCCGCCTTTCGGGATGAAGTCAGGGAATTCCTGCAAAACGAATTCCCAACAGCGTATCGCGACAAGGTGGACGCCGGAATCCGCCTGAGCAAGGACGAGATCGTCCATTGGCAGAAGATCCTCTTTGAGAAGGGCTGGGCCGCGCCGAATTGGCCGGTGGAGCATGGCGGCACCGGCTGGAGCCCCACCCAAAAACACATTTTCGCCATGGAAATGGGCTTGACCGGCGCGCCGGAGCCGGTGCCTTTCGGCATGAAGATGGTGGCGCCGGTACTCATGGCTTACGGCAGCGGGGAGCAGCAGCAGCGTTTCCTGCCCGACATCCTGCAAAGCAATGTCTGGTGGTGCCAGGGTTATTCCGAACCCAATTCCGGGTCGGACCTGGCCTCGCTCAAGACCTCCGCCGTGCGTGACGGCGACCACTACATCGTCAACGGCGCCAAGACCTGGAACACCTACGGGCAGTACGCCGACTGGATTTTCTGCCTGGTTCGCACCGATACCACGGTCAAGAAGCAGGAGGGCATCAGCTTCCTGCTCATCGACATGCATTCACCCGGCGTTTCCCACAAGCCCATCGTCCTGCTCGACGGCCACAGCGAAGTGAACGAGATCTTCTTCGATGAGGTGCGCGTTCCGGCGGAAAACCTGATCGGCGAGGAAAACAAGGGCTGGACCTACGCCAAGGTGCTGCTGACCCATGAGCGCACCAATATCGCCCTGGTTCCCCGCAGCACCCGCCGCCTGCGCGCCCTGCGCCGGGCCGCGGCAAGCCTCGACGACGGCCAGGGCGGCAGCATGCTGGAGGACCCGGTGTTCAGCCACCGCCTCGCCGGGCTTGAAATCGAGTTGAAGGCGCTGGAATACGCCGAACTGCGGACCCTGGCTTCCTTGAGCGTGGGCAAATCCCCCGGCCCGGAATCCTCGATCCTCAAGATCGTCGGCACCGAACTCGCCCAGCGCATCGACGAGATGTTTCTTGAGTTGGGCGCCTACCACAGTCTGCCCTACCTGCCGGAACAGTTCGACGAAGGCTTCCAGGGAACGACCCTGGAGCCCGGCGGGCTTGCCGGCCAGGGGCTGGTGTATCTCAATGACCGCAAGCTGTCGATTTTCGGCGGCTCCAACGAGGTCCAGCGCAACATCATCTGCAAGGCCGTGCTTGGACTGTAGGTTCGGCCCGATTCAAAGAGAAAGAGTAAGGCATCCATGGACTTTTCCTATTCCGAAGAACAGCAGATGCTCAAGGAGAGCGTCGGCAAATTTGTGCGGCAACAATACGACTTCGACACCCGCAACCGCATTGCCGCCAGCGAAACCGGCTACAGCGAGGAAAACTGGAAACTGTTTGCCGAACTGGGCTGGCTTACCGTGCCTTTCGCCGGCGAAGACGGCGGTTTTGGCGATTCCGCCGTTGACCTGATGGTGATGATGGAAGAATTCGGCAAGGCGATGCTGCTGGAACCTTTCCTGCCGTCTGTGGTTCTGGCGGGGCGCCTGCTTGCCGCCCTGGGCGATGCGCGACAGAAGGAGGAACTGTTGCCGGCGTTGATGGTGGGCAATCTGCAGCTCGCCTGCGCCTGGGCCGAATCCGGCTCGCGCTACAATCTGGCCCATGTTCGCCTCAGTGCCCGCGGCGAAGGCGGCAATGTCGTTCTCAGCGGGGCCAAGGTCAATGTGCTCCATGGCCCCAATGCCGACAAGTTGCTGGTAACCGCCCGGGAAAGTGGCGCGGTCACCGGGAGCGACGGCCTCAGCGTGTTTCTGGTGGACCGCGACGCCCCGGGAGTCGATGTGCGGGCATACGCCAATATGGACGCCAGCCGGGCCGCCAGGATCAGCTTCAACGAAGTCACCGTGCCGGAATCGGCCCGGCTCGGCAAGCCCGGCGGCGCATACGAGGCCCTGGAGCGGGTATTCGATCACGCCACCGCGGCGGTTTGCGCCCAGGCGGTGGGCGCCCTCGACACCCTGTTGCGGAAAACCGTGGAATACAGCAAGACCCGCAAGCAGTTCGGCGTGCCTATCGGCAGTTTCCAGGCGCTGCAGCACCGTATGGCGGACATGTTCATCGAATGTCAGCTTGCCCGTTCGATTACCGTGATGGCGGCGATGCAACTCGATTCCGACGCGCCCTGGCAAAGCCGCTCGGCGGCGGTCAGCGCGGCCAAGAGCCGGCTGGGCAGGGCCATCCGCAAAGTGGGCCAGGAAGCCGTGCAGATTCACGGCGGCATCGGCATGACCGACGAGCTTGACGTGTCGCACCTGTTCCGGCAGGTAACCGGGCTCGAATTACTGTTCGGCGACGCCGATTACCACACCGCCCGCTTCACCCGATTGCAGAACGCCGGATAATGAGTGAGCTCATTCTCGTTCGCCACGGTCAGGCGACATTCGGCGCGGAAACCTACGACAAGCTCAGCGAACTCGGCATCGAGCAGGTGCGCCGGCTTGCCGGCCACTGGCGCGAGTTCGGCGAGACTTTCGATTGCCTGTACTGCGGCAGCCTGCTGCGGCAGCGGGAAACCGCGGCGGAATTGCGGGAACTCGTGGGCGACGAAGAAAGCCCCCGCATCGATCCTGCGCTCAATGAATACGATGGCGATCCGCTGATCCGTTCCTACCTGCGGGATTTCGCCGCGGAAGAGGATTTCGATCCCGCCCCCGTCTGGCCCATGCGCGACCGCGCGCTGTTTCAGCGGCTGTTCGAGGCCGCGGCGGCCAAGTGGATCGCCGGACGGCTGACGCCGGCGGAAGACGAGCCGGGTTTCGAACGCTGGCCCGATTTCCAGTTGCGCGTCCACCAGGCGCTGGATCGCATCATGGCGCGCCACGGCCGGGGCAGCCGGGTGCTGGTGGCCACTTCGGGCGGCGTCATCGCCCTGGCGCTGCAGCGGGTGCTGCGCTATCCCGACTCTGTGGCCATTGCCACCAACTGGATGGTGCATAACAGTTCGGTTAGCCGAATCAAGTACGGTAATGGCAGAATCTCGCTCATGCAGTTCAACTCCCTGCCGCACCTGGAGCGGGCGGGAAGCGCGGACATGATCACTTACCGCTGAATGCCGCCATGACCGATGCCAGACTCGAAGACCGGGCGGGCCGGATCAGGCCCGGAGAAGAACTGCCGCTTGAGCGGCTGCGGGAATATCTGCGCCCGGTGCTTGGCGAAGCCGCGGGCGGCCTGGAAGTGCGGCAGTTTCCCGGCGGCCACTCCAACCTGACTTATCTGCTTTCCAGCGGCGCCGAAAACTGGGTGCTGCGGCGGCCGCCGTTCGGCAGCAAGGTGAAGTCGGCCCATGACATGTCCCGGGAGCACCGGGTGCTGTCGGCATTGGGAAAAGTGTTTCCCTATGGCCCCAGGCCCCTGCATTTCTGCGCCGACCCGGAAGTCATCGGTTGTGATTTCTACTTGATGAACTACATCCGCGGCCTGGTGATCCGCCGCGAGTATCCGCCGGAACTGAAGCTGAGCCCGGAACAGGCGCGCCGGCAGTTGCTCAATTTTTTCGATGTGCTGGGGGAATTGCATTCGGTGGATCTGGCCGAGGCCGGTCTCGACGGTTTCGGCCGTCCGGTGGGCTATGTGCGGCGCCAGGTGGAAGGCTGGATCCGGCGCTGGGAAAACGCCGTCACCGAGGACACGGTGAACTGCGATGACACCATCAAGTGGCTGCTCGACCACCTGCCCCCGGAAAGCGGCCGCGCCAGCGTGATTCACAATGATTACAAGCTCGACAACGTGATTTTCTCCCTGGACGATCCGCTCCGGCTCATCGGCGTGCTCGACTGGGAAATGGCGACCGTGGGCGACCCGGTAATGGATCTGGCCTACACCCTGGGCTACTGGGTGCAGGCCAGCGACCCGGACTGGTACCGCGAGGCGCGCACCATGCCTTCGGACGTGCCGGGCGCCCCGGATCGGGCCGAAATCCTCAGCCGTTTCCAGGAGCGCACCGGCATTGCCGTGGAGGGTTTCCCTTTCTACTTCTGCTTTGCCCTGTTCCGGCTGCTCGTGGTGGGCCAGCAGATCTACTATCGCTACTACCACGGCCACACGAAGGACCAGCGCTTCGCAAGCTTCCTGCAAAAGGCTTACGTATTGCAGCGGATGTGCGGCCTCATCATCAGCGGAAGAATCGAGAATTGAACCGCTCCGGGTTGGTATGCACAATCCATACATGTCATTCTGCGCGTAGCGAAGCAGAGTCGCGGAATGACGAAAGGGCGGCCACGGAATATCCGGAGCACGGGTATTTTCCCCAGGTTACTATCTCCGTCTGCGGTAGCTGCTTCTTCGCTGGCGATAGTCGGCGAAGCTGCTTCGGTCTCCGGCATTCTCGCGGCGCCTGCGCGGCTCGTTGAAGGCGGCGAGGTGCAGCAGGCTTGATTCGGCCACAAGGCCGCCGGCGATCACGTCCCGGGCTTCAATGCGGATGTCGTCCCCAAGCCCTGCCGCCGGGTGCTCCTCGATTTTTCCCGCGGCGAGATTCTTGAGGAAGGCGCCCACTTCCTCGATTGCCGGCGCGGTTTCATTGTTCAGGCCAAGCTCCATGGCGTCTATACCGTAGCTGCGCACGAGTTTGGGCAGCAGGGTGGCGAAGGTGGCCGGCTTGTCAAAGGCGTCAAGGCCGCAAATGCTGTTGCCGATGGCGAATACCGCGCCGGACTGGCCTTCCAGCGCCTGGAATTGCCGCACGAGTTCATCGAGCCCGCGTGAGTGTTTTTCGTAGATCGCGGACATGGCGCTGGTAGCCGACTCGGCGCCCATATTGGCGGCTTTTTCGGCGATATTGCGCCACACCCGGCTCTGGTCGGAACGGCGCCCGCCGGTGCTGCGCATGGATTGATGCACGCTGGCAAGCTTTTCCGCCCGGCCTCTGGCAAACTCAAGCCGTTCGGCGAGTGCGAATTCCTGGCTTTGCCGGGACCAGCGGCCCGCTTCAACGCAGGAAACCGGGATGGTGGTGGTTTTGGCGGCGGGCACGAGCAGGGTAAGGTTGGCCACGCGATTCTGCTTGGCACCGATGAGTTCCTCGCCGTCGATAATGAGCACGGGGCGGTCTGCGCGGTTCTCCACGAGCAATTCCGGCACGCTGCCGCTTTCGGAAATTTCGCGCACGGAAACGAGATTCGCTTCGAGCGCCTCGCCGAGCAACAGGTAGTCGATTTTGGCTTTGGCAGAGGATTGCAGCGGGAATACCGCGAGTCCGCCGCAACTGAGGGGTTCGCCCGGCCTGGCGCCGGACAGGAAGTTTTGTACGGGATGCATAAGGTTCTCCTTGGATTGATTGATGGCTGATTGCCGGGAGGGAAGGTTGCCGGGCGCCTGCTTCTCTTTCTTGACAGTTATCGCCAGTAGATGACAGTATAAAGGCGGCGACATAAATGTCAACAGTTAATTGCATTTAATTGACAGTAAATGACATATCAACAACCCAATCCGGTGTTACACAACCAGCGCAGCTACACCGCTGAAGAGTTGGAACAGGAAACCGGCTTCGACCGGCGCACGATCGCCTATTACGTGCAGGAAGACTTGCTGCCGCGAGTGGGGCGGCGCGGCAGGCGCACGCGTTATCCGGCGTTGGTGCGGGATCGGCTGCTGTTTATCCAGCAAGTGCGGGAAGCCGAAGAACTCGGCGAGGTCGAGCCGCTCACCCTGCAGGATCTGCGCCGCCTGTTCGAAAAACTCCCCCAGCAAATTATCAACCGGGTGGCGAACCGGGTGCTGCCGGCGCGATTGGCGGTGGAAGCCCTCGACAAGAAGACCAAAGCCCCGACCCGCAGCGTCACGGCGGCGGCAAGAAGAGCCGCAAGAGAGCACGCCTGGCGGGACATGGAGTCTGCCGCCGACCAGGAAGCCACAATGGAGGCCCCCGTGGCGCGGATGACCGATCCTTCGGATTCCGATGACGACGTGGAACTTGAGCCAGAGGACCATCTGAACGAAGACGATGAAGAAACACTCAGGATGGCCATGGCCGTGGGGGCGCCCCAGAGAAGACTCCCTGAAGACTACGCATTAGAACTGATTGAACTACTGAAGCGCCTTGACGGGAGAGTACCGCTTGACCAGGTCCGCCCCGTCGAAACCTGGTCCCGGGTCAGGATCACCCCCGATATCGAACTTGCCGTGCGCGGCCTGAACGAGGACGAAAAATCCCGCCTGGAACTGGTTGCCGAATCCTTCCGCCGCTTGCTCAGGCTTCGGTAAGTTGTCGGGTCATTCCTCATTTGCAAAGTTACTGCGACCAAATCCTTCAATTTGCCGTCAGCGGCGATGCGCCAAAGAAACCAGCAATTCTCATTATGCCAATGGGCGCGCTCATATCAGTCATCCTGCGCGCAG
This sequence comes from Pseudomonadales bacterium, assembly GCA_022819645.1. Classification (GTDB taxonomy): domain Bacteria; phylum Pseudomonadota; class Gammaproteobacteria; order Pseudomonadales; family Pseudohongiellaceae; genus UBA9145. Next base: position 59,151 of record JAJEGU010000033.1, on the reverse strand, counting down.
TCGCAGGATCTCATCGTGTGGCCACTGCAAGAGATTCTGCGACTACGCTTCGCTTCGCGCAGAATGACATGCATGGAGCGCCAAAATGAGAATTACGCCAAAGAAACATTCCGGATTCCATTAAGCCCTCCGGTCTGATACCTTGTCTGGCCTTTCACCCCGGACGGAAAAACCATGGCGGAAGCCGCGAACCATTCTCCGCTGCCCCGGCCCGTCGTCGCCACCGTGGCCTTTGTCAGCGGCTTCTGCATCATGACCGTGGAAATGCTCGGCGCGCGCATCATGGCGCCGTACTTCGGCGGCTCGGTTTCGGTCTGGGGCAGCATCATCACCGTCTTCATGCTCGCCCTGGCGCTGGGTTATCTCGTAGGCGGTCGACTTTCCATGCGCAATCCCAATGCCCTGGTTTTCGCCAGTTTCTACGTCAGCGCCGCGCTGTTTTCCCTGCCGATCATCCTGTTTGCCGACCAGATCATGCGACCGATCTTTCTCACCGTGGAGGACATCCGCTACGGCGCGCTGCTGGCCTCCATCGTCATGTTCTCGGTACCCACCACCCTGCTCGGCATGATCTCGCCGTACTCCGTGCGGCTGCTGGTGGAATCCGAAGAACACAGCGGCCAGATGGCGGGGCTGCTGTTCTTTGTTTCCACCATCGGCAGCGCCGCCGGCACCCTGGGCACCTCGTTCTATTTCGTGCTCTGGTGGGAACTGAACCTGATTCTCTGGGGCGCAGTCAGCGCCCTGCTCATCGCCGCCGCGATAATCCTGCTTGCGGGTTACCAGCGAGGCTCACTTTATCTTCCGATGCGCGGCCATGAATCCTAGAATACTGGCGCCCATGCTGCTGCTGGCGCTGGCGGCGCCGGTGGCCGCTGACGTCATCCATGAGGAACGTTCGCTGTATCGCGACATCACCGTGGAGCAGAACGGCCCGCGGCGCTGTTTGATATTCAATGTCCACCGCGGCGACCGCAACCAGACCTGCATCGATCTCAACGAGCCGGAACGCCTGGTCTTCAGCTACACCAGAATGAGCTTCGCCGGTCTGCTGCTGACCCCAGAGCCCGAGTCGATTCTCATCGCCGGCCTCGGCGGCGGCTCGATTCCCATGACTTTCGGCGACCTGTTTCCCGAGGCGCGCATCGATGTGATCGAAATCGACCCGGCGGTGGTCAGCGTGGCGAGGGAGTTCTTCCTGTTCGAGGAAAGCGAAAACATGCGGGTGCATGTGAACGATGCCCGGGTTTTCATCAAGCGCGCCGTGCTCGCCGGCAGGCAATACGACTACATCATGCTCGACGCCTTCACCGGCGACTATATTCCCGAGCATCTGCTCACCCGGGAATTCCTCGAAGAGGTGAAGCAGATTCTCAGCCCCGGCGGCGTACTCGTCGCCAATACCTTTTCCACCAGCCGCCTGTACGATCACGAATCGGTGACTTACCAGCGGGTGTGGAACGAGTTCTACAATTTCAAGCTGCCCACTTCGGGCAACCGCATCATCATCACCCGTTCCGGGGCGCTGCCGCCCCGGGGCGATCTCGGCGGCGTCGCTCGGAGGCTCGCCGAAAGGCTGGATCCCTATGGCGTTCCGCTGCTGGAGTATCCCGCCCGCATGTCAACCAGGGTAGACTGGGACATGAGCCGGCGAGTGCTGACCGATCAGTATTCCCCGGGCAATCTGCTGCGGGACTAGGAGCCTGCGCCGCAGGAATTCACGGCTGCAAATCCGCTCTCATCCGCGCCCCCGGCCGCTCGATTTCGTTGCATATCCACCAATATTCGCCTCAATCGACCGGCCAGGGGCGCGGCGATAGCGAATTTTCGCTTTCGCGAATTCCTGCGGCGCAGGCTCCTGGCCTCCTCCCGACTCAGTCGCAGCATACATGCACGGTAAGCACATCGCATTTTGCGTGGTGCAGCAGCTTCATGGCGGTGGAGCCGATGAGGGCTTTCCAGCCGGAATGGCCGTGGCTGCCGATGACGATGGCGTCGGCTTCGATTTCCTCGGCGAGATTGGGCACTTCGGTGGCGGGTGAGCCGGGCAGGGTATAGATCCGGTCTTCCCGCAGCCCGTCTTCCCTGGCGATTTTCCTGAGGCGCTCGGCGGCGTAGGCCACGGCTTCCTCGTGCAGTTCATTGATATTGACCGCGTACAAATCCATGCTGTATGCAGCCGCCACGGGCTCGACCACATGCACGAGGCAGAGCTTGGCCGGGTCCTCGGCGAGCCGCACCGCGGTTGCGATCACCTTGTGGGAATCATCGGACAAATCCACCGCCACCAGAATCTTGTCGTACATGAGCTTGCTCCCCGGGCCTCCGCACGAGCCCCAGGTCGATTCTACCCCCACGAATACCGACTTCCAAACCCAAGAGAAGCTCGGATCAAGTCAGAGCTCAGGAGCAAAACAAAACCACGCTTTTGTTTTGCGATAATGAAAAACTCCACGGATGGAGTTTTTCAGAGAATACCAACGTGGAGGCAAGCAGGATCTTCAGGCGTTGCGGATCATGTTCCTGGCGATGACGAGTTGCTGGATCTGGCTGGTGCCTTCGTAGAGGCGCAGCAGCCTGACGTCGCGGTAGAAGCGCTCCACGGCGAATTCCGCCATGTAGCCTGAACCGCCGTGAATCTGCACCGCGCGGTCTGCCACCTTGCCCGCCATTTCCGCGCAAAACAGCTTGCAGGCGGCGGATTCCAGGGTGATGTTCTCGCCGGCGTCGCGCTTGCGGGCGGTTTCCAGCACCATGCAGCGGGCGGCCCAGGCTTCGGTGCGCGAATCGGCAAGCATGGCCTGGACGAGTTGCTGCTCGGCGATGGGCTTGCCGAACTGCTTGCGCTGCATGGCGTAGTCGAGCGCGTCGGCTATGAGGCGTTCCGCCAGGCCCACGGCGACGCCGGAAATATGCAGCCGGCCCCGGTCGAGCACTTTCATCGCGGTAATGAATCCCTCGCCTTCCTCGCCGATGATGTTTTCCGCGGGAACCGGGCAATCCTCGAAGATCACGTCGCAGGTGAGCGAGCCTGCCTGACCCATCTTGCGGTCCACCGCGCCCAGGGTGATGCCCGGCGTGCCGCGCTCCACAATGAACGAGGAAATGCCCCGGGCGCCCTGGATGTCCGGATCGGTGCGGGCCATGACGTTGAAGGTATGGGCCAGGGGCGCATTGGTGATGAAGCGCTTGGCGCCGTTGAGCAGATAATGGTCGCCCCGGCGGCTTGCCGTGGTGCGCAGGGAGGCGGCGTCGGAGCCGGCTTCGGGTTCGGTGAGGCAGAAGCAACTGAGCCATTCTCCGCTGGCGTATCGGGGCAGGTATTTTTGCTTCTGGGCTTCGGTTCCGTTGAAAACGATGGCCGCCGAACCGATGCCGTTGTTGGTGCCGACCAGCGAACGGAAGGCGGGCGAGGTCTTGCCGAGTTCCATGGCGACGTGAATTTCCTCTTCCATGGTCAGGCCGAGGCCGCCGTACTGTTCCGGTATCGTCAGCCCGAACAGGCCGAGCTGCTTCATTTCCGCAAAGATTTCATCGGGTACGCGCTCGTCTTCGGCGAGCCGGTTTTCGGCGGGAACCAGCCGTTCGCGGACGAATCGCTCGATCAACGCAAGCAACTGGTTCAGGGTCTCCTGGTCTCTGATCATGCCGGCCTCCCCGCCGCGAAGGGCGACAAGTTAGCACAGGCGGAGACAGGTTGTATCGTCATCCTGCGCGCAGAATGACGGGGGTGGGCTACGCGCAGAATGGCGGGATTGCCGCCTTCCCTATGCTATTATCTCGCCCGTTCCGGCACAGTCGTGACCGGCGTCGCGCATTTCGCCCCAGCAGGCCACAAATCCAGGGAGCCCCCATGTCGCAGGCAGTCAGCTATTCCGTACAGGACAAGATCGGCGTCATCAGCGTCAACAATCCACCGGTGAACGCCCTCGCCCAGCGCGTGCGGGAAGGCATTCTCAAATCCATCCAGGCGGCCCAGCGGGACGATTCCGAAGCCGTGATTCTCGCCTGCGAAGGCAGGACCTTCATCGCCGGCGCCGACATTACCGAATTCAACAAGCCGCCCATGGCGCCCGGCCTGCCGGAAGTACTCGGCGCGCTGGAAAATTCAAGCAAGCCCGTGATTGCCGCGATCCACGGCACTGCCCTCGGCGGCGGCTTTGAAGTGGCGCTTGCCTGCCATTACCGCTGCGCCGTAGCCAGCGCGAAAGTGGGCCTGCCCGAGGTCAAGCTCGGCCTGCTTCCCGGCGCCGGCGGCACCCAGCGCCTGCCGCGCATCGCCGGCGTCAAGGCCGCGCTGGACATCATCACCTCGGGCAATCCGGTGCCCGCCGGCAAGGCCCACGACATGGGCCTGGTGAATGAAATCATCGAAGGCGATCTGCTCGAAGGCGCCAGGCGCTACGCCCGGGACCTGGTGGATTCCGGCGCGCCACTGAAGCGCATCCGCGATGTGGTCATCGACCCGGACACCATCGAACCCGGCTTCTTCGAGCAGGCGCGCAAACGGGTCAATGCCCGGGCCCGGGGCCAGATCGCTCCCGACCGTATCGTGAGTTGTCTCGAAGCCGCGGTCAATCTGCCCATCGACCAGGCGCTCGAGCGGGAGCGGGAACTGTTCCGGGAACTGGTAACCTCGCCGGAATCCGCCGCCATGCGCCATATCTTTTTCGCCGAAAGGCAGGCCGCCAGGATCAAGGGCCTGCCCAGGGAAACTCCCCAGCGTGAAATCAGCCAGGCGGCGATCATCGGCGGCGGCACCATGGGCGGCGGCATCGCCATGTGTTTCGCCAACGCCGGTATTCCGGTGATCCTGCTTGAAGTCAGCGACGAAGCCCTGGACCGGGGCATGAAAATCATCCGCAAGAACTACGGCATCACCGTCAAGCGCGGCAAGCTCAGCGAGGACGACGTCAAGCGGCGCATGGGCCTGATTACCGGCACCACGGATTATGCCGACATCGCCCATGCCGACATCGTGATCGAGGCGGTGTTCGAGAATCTCGAGCTGAAGAAGGAAATCTTCGCCAAACTCGACCAGACCTGCAAACCCGGCGCCATTCTCGCCACCAACACTTCCTATCAGGACGTGGACGCCATTGCCGCGGCTACCGCCCGGCCCGGGGACGTACTCGGCACGCACTTCTTCAGCCCCGCCAATGTCATGCGCCTGCTTGAGGTGGTCCGCGGCGAAAAAACCGCCGCCGACGCCCTCGCCACGGTAATGCGCCTCGGCAAGCGAATCGGCAAGGTCTGCGCGCTGTCCGGCGTCTGCTACGGTTTCATCGGCAATCGCATGCTCACCGGCTATGGCCGCGAAGCACAGTTGCTGCTGCTTGAGGGCTGCACGCCCCGGCAGGTTGATTCAACCCTCGAGCAATTCGGCATGGCCATGGGGCCGGTGGCCATGGGCGATCTGGCGGGGCTCGATGTGGGTTACAAGGCGCGGCAGTCCCGGGGAACCACCGGCGATGATCCGCGTCCCTACGCGGTGAGCACGCGGCTCGTGGAATCCGGCCGCCACGGCCAGAAAACCGGCGCCGGCTATTACCGTTACGACAGCGAAACCCGCAAGCGCATTCCCGACCCGGAAGTCGAGGCCATGATTCGCGAAGAGGCGGAGAAGTTCGGCATCGCCCGGCGCGAAATCGGCGCCGAAGAGATCATCGCCCGCTGCATGTATCCTCTGGTCAATGAAGGCGCCAGGATTCTTGAGGAGGGCATTGCCCAGCGGGCTTCGGATGTGGATGTGGTCTATGTTTTCGGCTACGCCTTCCCGGTGGCCAAGGGCGGCCCCATGTTTTATGCCGATCAGGTCGGCCTGAAAAAGGTGTACGAGCAGATTCTGGAATTCCGGCGGCAACACGGCGCAACCAACTGGCAGCCCGCAAACCTGCTGAAGGAACTTGCCGAGGGCGACAGCAGTTTTGCGGAGTGGGACCGGCGGCAGGCATGATTTCCTGGCAGACGACGACACCGGGCGGGCCGCTGGAGAAGGTGGCGGGGGAGGTTCCGGCGCCCCGGGGCGGCGAGGTGCTGCTGAAGGTGCTGGCATGCGGGGTTTGCCATTCCGACATTCATCTGCACGACGGGGGTTTTGACCTCGGCCATGGCAAGCAGCTTGAGGTGGGCAGGCCGGGGCAGGTGCTTGGCCACGAGATTTATGGAGAAGTGGCGGCGCTCGGGCCGGATGCGGAAAACGTCACGGTCGGCGAGCGCCGGGTGGTGTTTCCCTGGATCGGCTGCGGCGAATGTCCCGTGTGCCGCCGCGGCGAGGAACAGCTTTGCACGCCGGGGCGGGCGCTTGGCATCGTTGCGCCGGGCGGCTTCGCCGATCATGTGCTCGTGCCGCATTCCCGCTACCTGTTCGACTGCGGCGGGGTTCCCGGTCCGCTGGCCGCGACTTATGCCTGTTCCGGGCTCACCGCCTATGGCGCCCTGAAGAAAGTCGGCGAGACCGCGCCGGGAGATGAAGTCGTCATTATCGGCGCAGGCGGCGTGGGCATGATGGCGATTCAGATCGCCCGTTCCGCCTTCGGGCTGGACCCCATTGTGGTCGATATCGACGAGACCAAACTCGCGGCCGCCCAGGGTCTCGGCGTGAGCCGCACGGTTCATGCCGGCGATTCCCAGGCGGCGAAGGCTATCCGCAAGGCCACCGGCGGGGCCTCCGCGGCGCTGGATTTCGTCGGCAATGAAGCCAGCGTTCACTTCGGGCTCGGCTGCCTGCGCAAAGGTGGCGCGCTGGTGGTGGTGGGCCTTTTCGGCGGCGCCCTGAACCTGCCGATTCCCTTTCTTCCCATGAACGCCCGGGTGATCCGGGGCAGCTATGTGGGCAGTCTGGCGGACTTCGCCGAACTCATGGACCTCGTGCGGGCCGGCAAGGTGGACCCGATTCGCATCACCGAACGCCCCCTCGATGAAGCCACCGGCGCCCTGGCCGATCTCAAGGCCGGCCGGGTCGAAGGCCGGCAGGTGCTGGTCAACGCACCTGGGAAAATGCGAGAGGCTCAATACTCGTCGTAGCCTTCCGTGAGTTCGATACGAACTCCCGCGGGGTCGGTAATGAAGGCGATCTTGAGTTCGATGGAGGGAATTTCCCGGTAGGGGACATCGAACTCGATGCCCCGGGCTTCGAGTTGCTTGCAGAAAGCTTCGAGGTCTTCAAACTCAAAGCCGATGTGGTCGATGGCCGCTCCTTCGGTGGCGTGGCGCTCCCGTTCGCCGGCGCCGAAACTCAGGTTCATTCCCGGCGCATTGGTGGTGGTGGCGATGGAGCCCCGGGGGCGCACTTCGAGGCCGAAAACATCGGTGTACCATTCGAGCAGACCTTCATGCCCCGGAGTAATGAAATGCACGTGGTAGCCCATGACCTCCACGTGCAGCGACTGGTCTTCCTGCAATTCCACATAGACATCGTCCGGCAGCATCACATAGGCATTGGTCTGTCCCTCGGCGCCGGTGAATACCCGGCCGACTTCATATCCCGCCGCGCTCCACTTCTCCAGAAAACGCTCGATATTGCGCACCTTGAAACCGAAATGGTCCATCACGGTCTCCCGGGAGCCCATGCTGGGGGCGCGCTCGCTGAGGGCCACGAGCATATTGGGCAGGCGCACCGCGGTGAGCGGGCCTTTTTGCACCACCACGCCGTCAAAATGTTCCACCCAGATCCGTTTGTGGAGTTCGATGTCGGAAACATTGAGATGGACATGGCCGTAGGTCAGCCCGGCGGGGTTCGGCGTGGCGAGCTGCCCCGGTGCCGGCGCCGCAAGCGCGGCCAATGCGAGGCCGAGAAGTATTCTTTTCATTGCATCAATCTCCTTACCGCGACTCCCCCGGTACCGGGAAAACCGACGACCGGCAGCCCCGCCCAAAAAATTCTCCGCAGGCAAGCAAGCCTAAATCCACTCTCCCGGAGGCGCCAGCAAGATTACACACTGTTTCAAATTGCCCCCTCATTCGACATCAGGGGTTGAGCCGGATTCTCGAACTGGGTAAAAAAGTAACATCTTGACAAAATATCGAAAGTATTTCCCTGGAAGGCTTTATCCCGAACAAAATATGAGTAAACTTAGCCCTCGCGCAATTTCGGCAAAACGACCGAAGCGGAATAAACAAGACTTCAGAAATACTCCAAATCGAGGGGAGAACCAAAATGCAACGCAGATTCCCGAGTGCGCGAAAAGCGCTCACCCTGGCCGTACTCGCCGGCCTTTCCCTGCCAGTCGCCGCCCAGGACGATGAGGACGCCATCGAGGAAGTGGTGGTCACCGGCTCCTTCATCCGCGGCACTCCGCTGGACGCGCCTTCGCCGGTGCAGGTGATTGACCGGGACAGCATTGAAGCCCAGGGGGCCGCAATCGTCTGGGACGTCATCAAGAACCTGGAAGTAAATTCCGGGTCATTTACCAACCAGGGTTCGGGCGAGCGCTCCCAGACCGAGGGAACCGCTGTGGTCAATCTGCGGAACCTTGGCGAGAATTCGACTCTGACGTTAATCAACGGAAAACGTATGGCGCCCCACGCGGGTGAGACAGTCTCCGGTGGCGAGTTCGTCAATATCAACGCGATTCCGACCATGATGACCGACCGAATCGAAGTCCTGACCGACGGTGGTTCGGCACTCTATGGCGCAGACGCTGTGGCTGGCGTGGTCAATATCGTCATGCGCACCGATTTCGAAGGCATTGAGCTTTACGGCGACATTCAGGGTGTGGAAGCTGCGGGCGATTCCTTCGATCAGACGATTAGTGGTATCTGGGGCTGGGCCAGCGACGACGGCGACACGCATTTCGTCATCTCCGGCGAGATGTTCGAGCGCGACCCGCTCAACGTTCTGTATGGCAACCATATCGACGAAAACTCGGAGTTTCTGGAGACCGTTTCGGCAATTGGCGGCGCAGTTTCTTCTCCGGTATTCGGCGCGAACGTCAACCCCGCTTATGTCAATGAGGAAATCAGAGCGTACAATATTTCCCAAGGCGGATTGGACCAGGCAATTTACAGCGACCCACTATGTGAAACCATGGTTGGGGCCACAGGCATTCCGTTCCAGTATGGAACCTTGCGTGAGCAGCGCGGAGAACGTAGCGGCGCATGTCGCGAAGATGCCGCTCGCTTTAACTTTCTCGAGAACAAAACCGAACGCAGCAGCGTTGCCCTCTCGTTCGACCATACCTTCAGCGAGTCGGCGGAGTTTTACCTGTTTGCGGTCCATTCCGAGAATACCGTAACGCTTGAGGGCGGCGGCTTGAACAATACCGGCGGTTCCAGCCAGACTCGCGGACCAACGGTTTTCCTGGCCCAGCCTGGCGCCTATACCCGCAATCCCGCCTTCGGATTCAACGCGATTGGACAGACCATGGAGTTGGGGTTTTTCGCACCAAAGGCAGGATTGGAACGTCCAACCGAGATACCAAACGCTCCCGTTTCAATGGCCAACGGAGGACCCAACATGGCGTTCTGGGCAAATCCCCGGGACAACCTTCCCAGAAACGGGCAGCGGCAAAATTTCACCGACACATCATCGGACTTGATACAGACGGGTATCCGCGGAGATTTTCAGTTTAACGATCGGGATTGGAACTACGATGTGAGCCTTTCCTGGTCGAGCACGAGCAATGAGCAGTCCTACCAGGTTTTCAATCGCGAGCGAACCGAATTGGCGGCCAATGGATTGGGCGGCCCCAACTGCACACCGAACGGCAGACCGGATTTTGACTTTGTCGGTGAACCCGGGCCGTTTGGTGGCGCCGTGCCTCAGGGATGGGATTTTTATGCGGGGTTGACCCAGACTTTCTTTCCCGGCTATGTGTTCACCACGCGTGAAAGTCTGTCTTACGCATTGACGAGCAACAACCACGGCAAGGACGGCTGCATGTTCTACAATCCGTTTCTGACCCAGTTTACCGATCCGAATGTGGCCAACAGCCCGGAGTTGATGGATTGGATAAATCAGACCGTATTGCGGGCGGACAAGCGCAATAAACTGCGTGTGTTTGACGGGGTAGTGAGCGGCGGGCTGTTCGATATGGCCGGTGGTGAGGCGGCGGTCGCTATCGGTGCCCAGTATCGTGAACGCACCGCGCATTCCATTGCACCCGATCTGAACTTTCCCGGCCTGCAAAATCGAATTCTGGGATACGACGAAAACGGCGTTCCCAATCAATTCCATTACGTAGCCAACAACTACGAGTGCTCCAACTGTATTTTCAATTACAACAACATGCGTTCCACGAATTCAGTGTTCGGCGAGTTGTCGCTCCCGTTCATGGAAAACGTCGAGTCGCAAGTTGCGCTTCGCTGGGAAGACTATGGCGGCAACATAGGCAGCGAACTGTCGCCGAAAATCGCCCTGAGCTGGCGTCCGGTCGACGAGCTGTTGCTGCGCGGCTCCTGGTCGCAGTCCTTCCGGGCGCCCAATATCGGTATTGTCGAAGAAGGACTGGAAGCCGGCAGCCTCACATTCAAGGATCCGATTTCGAACCAGCGAGTGCGTGCCGGCCTTATCGATCCGACACCCGAGAACGGTGAAGTAGAGCAAACCTTCACCTTGGGCGGCCCGGCGCCGGATGTCGGCAACGAATATGCGGACACCTATTCGGTCGGTTTCATCTGGACGCCTTCCGGCAACCTGGACGGACTCCAGGTGCAGGCCGATTTCTGGCGCTTTGAAGTAAGCGACAGGGTGCTTCCGGAGCCTGGCATTTCCGCTGTGCAACCGGAGATTGAGCGGTTTCTGGAAGTGCGAGACAACCCCGCCAACTACATCCTGAACGACAGCATATCAGCTGATTCGCCCGTGCTGGACGTGCCCTGCGACCCCAATGCGCTTGAGGCCGAGTTCGGACGCGATTCCGACGAAAGGCTGAACTGTGTGGTCAATCCTGCCTTGTATGAACCACCTGCGGAAGGATGGGGCATCAGCCGGGTTACGCGAGGCGAGGACGCCAACCTGATCACCTTGACCCTGGCGGCCATCAACGCTGGCCAGATCGAGGTTGATGGAGCCGATGTCAAGATCGCATACAACTGGGACAACGATCTGGGCCGCTTTCGCATCAGCAGCGATTACACTCATGTGCGGCAGTACAAGCTGATTAATGTGCCGGGGCTGGAACTCGGATTGGTTGACACCGGCATTTTTGATGCGGCAGGCACGACCGGAAACACCGGAAACGGCAATCATGTGCGCTCGCTGCCGGACAACAAGGGAAATATCACGTTCTCATGGCAGCGCGATCAATATGGTTTGACATTGATTAACAGGTATATCGGTTCCTACCAGGATTTGTCCTACGATTTTGAGTACGAAACCGGAAACGATCTGGTTCGTTCGCTGTTGCGCCACAAGGTCGACAGCTACCAGACTTGGGACGTGCAATTTCGCTACACCCATGACTGGGATAGTGCCGCATTCGGCAGCACCATCTTCACCTTCGGCGTGCTGGATCTGCTGGATCAGCAACTGCCCTATCGTGAAGCCAGCGCCGGAAACTACGATGCCCTGGTGTTCGATCCGCGCGGTCGCCGCATCTACGCGAGGTTTACCCACACACTCTGATCCCAATCAGAACAGGAATAACCCAAAACGGCGGTGGCGCTCCCACCGCCGTTTTTTCCATTGGGTGGTGCCCGGCAGGCGCTTGGTCGATCACGACGGTCACCATCGGCTACAGGTCGCTTTGCAGCCTTCTGGCCGCCACGGCGCGGATGTTTTCCGCCATGGGCCAGGATTCTTCCCCGGCGTGGATCACCACCAGTTCCTTCAGCTTCAGGTCCCGCAGAGCGCTGCGCATGGATGGCGTGATTCGTGGGGCGGAGCTGAGCTTGACTTCAATGCCGATTCGTTCGTTGCCCCTGCGACAGAAAAGGTCGAGTTCGGCCCCGGTATGGGCGCGCCAGTGGTAGAACTCGCGCCCCGGCTCCGCCAGTTGTTCCATGACGAATTCGATGAGCAAGCCCTCCCAGGTGGCCCCCCTCGCCGGGTGGACATCAAGCGACGCGGTATCGGCTATGCCTAACAGGTGGTGGGTCAGCCCCGAATCCCGCAGATACACCTTCGGTGCCTGCACCTGACGCTTGTTCAGATTCTCGCGCCAGGACGGAAGCTGTCGCACCACCAGTGCGCTGCTGAGAATGTCGAGGTATCTGCGGACCGTGGTATCCGCCACGCCAAAGGCGCGTGAAAATTCGGTGGAATTCCAGGTCTGTCCGTGACGATGCGCCAGCATGGCCCAGAATCTGCGCAAGGTGACCCCGGGAGTGCGAACGCCGAGTTGGGCCAGATCACTTTCAACAAAAGTGCGGCAGAAGCTTTCCAGCCATTCGAAGCAGTCGCGATGGGATCTGGCCAGATAGGCGGCTGGAAACCCGCCCCGCAGCCAGCGGCGGGCAAGCCGCTGCGGGCCGGTTTCATGGAGGCCGAATCCATTCAGTTCAAAATAGTTGATTCTGCCGGCAAGGGATTCCGAAGATTGCCGCAACAGCTTCGGCGAGGCGCTGCCCAGCACCAGAAACCGGGCCGGCCTCGGTCTGCGGTCGGCGAGTACCCGCAACAGGGGGAAGAGGTCTGGCAGACGCTGAATCTCGTCGATGATGACCAGGCCCCTGAGTTCCCTGAGGGCCAGATTCGGGTCGGCCTCAAGTTGCGCGAGGATCGCCGGGTCTTCCAGGTCGAAATGATGTGAACGAGATCGAAAACCGCCGGCCACCTGCCGCGCCAGGGTGGTCTTGCCGATTTGCCGCGGACCGAGAATCGCCACAACTTCAAAGTTGCGAAGTCGCCGCAGGATTTCCCGAACATGTTGTTCCCGTTCAATCATGGACAGGATACTACCCGGAAAACCCGGCGACTACCACCGGATTTTCCTGTTAATTCCCTCAGGAAACGCTTTTCTGCCGCAACTCGAAGTTGCAGGACATGCTGATGCGGTCGGCATCCTCGTGCTGCTGGCTTACGCCGTGGTCGAGCCAGGCGGGAAACATCAGCAACTTGCCTTCCTCCGGGGGGAGGGTGGTGATGAGGGTGTTCTCGGCGCGGTTTTCCCGCAGTGGCGCGGGAACCATCCAGCGCGCCGGGCGCGGGTCCTTGAAGCTGATGGGAGCCGCGCCGGGGTCGCACTGGAGGTAGAACACGCCGCTGATCTGGGAGTAGGGGTGGACGTGATCCCGGTGGAAGCTGTGGCGCGAGTTGATATTGCACCAGAGCTGGGTCATGGCGAGTTCGAAGTTTTCCAGGTCCCAGAATTGCTTGTGGCCGTAGTCGCAGGCGACCTGGAACATGAAGTCCACGAGTTTGCGGAAGGCCGGGTCGGTGTAGAGGCGGTCGCGGCTGCGGAAGCTGGTGAAGCCGTGTGGGTAGTGGCGGGCGGAGTACTCCCGCCCCGCTTCATCCTCGTCGCGGATGGCATAGATGCGGCGGATGAATGGATCCTTTTCCGCCGCAAAATCGGGATACCAGGCCTCGTGAAGGAAGGTGGGGAATAGCGCGCGCAGGGTCATGGTTTGAGATTGCGGCATCGGCTATCCCCGGGCTCCTGTTTGTTTCGTCAACTCCGTCGGCAGGGTCTCAATCCACGATCGCCTGATAAATCCCGTTGCGGAGCACGTTGTAGTCGTTCAGGCCCGTGGCGGGGATGATCTGGGTGAGATAGACGACTACCAGAGCCTCCGCCGGATCCACCCAGTAGGTGGAATGGTAGGCTCCGCCCCAGCCGTATTCGCCTTCCGAGCCAAGACGCCCATTGGCGCCGAGGTCTTCAAGCACGTAATAGCCGAGGCCGAAACCCTGGCCGCTGCGGAAGGGGATTCCCGCCAGATGGTCCACGGTCATCAGTTCCATGGTCTTGGGCGAGAGGACGCGCGCGCCGTCAAGCTCGCCGCCATTCAGGGTCATTTGCAGGAAGCGGGCGTAGTCCCGGGCCGTGGAAAGCAGGCCCGCGCCACCGGAGAAACTCGTGCGGGGGCCGTTCGCATACATGCCCTGGCTTTGCATGCCGTCGGTTTCCGGAATCGCTTCGACGCCATCGGCGCCGGGGCGATACACCGTGGCCAGCCGGTCGCGTTTGTCTTCCGGCAGGTAGAAGTGCGTGTCGCGCATGTCGAGCGGGTCGAAGATATGCTGTTGCAGAAAGCTTTGCAGGTCCATGCCGCTGGCTTTTTCCACCACCACGCCGAGAATGTCGGTGCTGTAGCCATAGATCCATTGCTCGCCGGGATGGGCGTCCAGGGGTAGTGAACCCATGCGGGCGATGGTTTCGGCGATGGGCTCGTCGCGGTTGGCGAAATACCAGCCCTGGAAGCCCGCCGCCTCCCAGCGGTCCTGGGCCGGCCCGCTGCCATAACTCATGCCGGCGGTGTGGGTCAGCAGATGCCGGATCGTGATGGGCCGGGCCGCGTCTTCCAGCACATAGCCCACGCTGCCGTCCGGCACCACCGCAACCTGCATGTCGCTCCATTCGGGAATATAGCGCCCGAGAGGGTCGCTGATGTCGAGCTTGCCCTGCTCCTGCAGGACCATGATCGCCGTGCTGACAATGGCCTTGGTCTGGGAAGCAATGCGGAAAATCGTGTCGCCGCTCATGGCCGCGCCCGCTTCCTTGTCGCGCCAGCCATTGGCGGCGCTGAACGCCACTTTTCCATCGCGCAGCACGAGCACCACCTGTCCGGCGATGCGGTCCTCCTCGACAAAGGCCTTCAGCCGCGCATCGAGCACTGCCAGCCGCTCGGCGGAAAGCCCGAGTTGCTCCGGGTCGCCCCGGACAAACTCGGCGGCCAGCGATGCGGCCGAAAAAACCAGCGCGAATGCGGCAATGAAAAATCGTTGGAGAAGGACCATGGCAAAGCTCCCGCCGTTGCAATCCGAAGTCGCCAAAGCTTAGCAGCAAGCCGCCCGACGGACAAAGGCCCTGCGGTCAAACCCCTGTGGAGTCAGGATCAGCTTATTAGCCAAATCCCGCTTGACTTTCCGGGGCCGCGGGTTCAGTATCGCGACCATGAACAGGTTGCGTTTCAGCTTCTGGTGGTTTGCCGACGCGGGCTGCCGGAAGAATCCTGAGTAATTCTTCACCGGCCGCCCGGAGTTGTGGCGGTCGTTCTGTTTCCTTTCAGTAATCGTTCCAGTCACGGCTCCGGCAGGTCAAGCGGAGGAACCCGTGATGGGAACGAGTGGAACTGTACGATGGGAGCCCGGCCGACAATACCGCCACGAGACCGGCGGCGGTGTGCGTGTGCATCTGTCGGTGGAAAAGCTGGACTACGCCACGGCAATGGATGGCCTGACCGAAGCCCTCAATGCCTCTCCCGGCGTATTGCTGCGTTCGGGTTTTGAATATCCCGGGCGCTATACCCGCTGGGATATCGGCTTT
This sequence comes from Pseudomonadales bacterium, assembly GCA_022819645.1. Taxonomy (GTDB): domain Bacteria; phylum Pseudomonadota; class Gammaproteobacteria; order Pseudomonadales; family Pseudohongiellaceae; genus UBA9145. The sequence goes on along the minus strand of JAJEGU010000033.1, from coordinate 43,780 downwards.
GTCAATCCGCCGTTGCGCCTCGTGGGGCGCGGCCGCAAACTCGCCGTGGAGGCGCTCAACCGCCGGGGCGGGATTCTGCTCGCCGAAGTGGAGCGGGCCTTTGCCGGGGGCGACTTTCTTCACTGGCTTGAGCGACGGCAGTCGGCGATCCATTTGGAAATCCGGCCGCCGCAAGGCGGGTTCAGCGAGGAGAACCGCAGCCGCCGGCACAGCGTATTTTCCGCCCTGCGGGCCCTGTCAGCCTGGTTTCGCTTCCCGGATGACCCCTTTCTCGGGCTTTATGGCGCTTTCGGTTACGACCTGACATTCCAGTTCGAGGAGATCGAACTGCAACAGCAGCGCGGGCCGGATGATCGCGACCTTGTGCTGTATCTGCCGGACCGCATTCTCGTTTCGGACCACCGGCGGGAACAGGCGCTGGCGTACAACTATGAGTTCATCTGCCGCGCCCGGGGTCGCGAGCAACATGGGGAAACCACCGGCGGCCTCAAGCGCTCCGCCCTGGCGGTTCCTTTTTCGCCGGCGATTTCCGTGCAGCGGGAGTGTGATCACGAGGCCGGGGAATACGCCGCCGGCGTCGAGCGCGCAAAGCGGTATTTCAGCCGCGGCGACCTGTTCGAAGTAGTTCCCGGCCAGACCTTCTTCGCGCCGTGCAAGGACAGCCCGGCACAGGTGTTCCAGCGTCTTGCCGAGTCAAACCCCGCGCCCTATGGCGCCCTGATGAATCTTGGCGAGCGGGAATACCTCGTCGCCGCCTCTCCCGAAATGTTCGTGCGGGTGGAAGGCGATTGTATCGAAACCTGTCCGATATCCGGCACCATCGCCCGGGGCGTTGACGCCCTCGCCGACGCCGAACAAATCCGCCGCCTGCTCAATTCCAGCAAGGATGAATCCGAGCTTTCCATGTGTACCGATGTGGATCGCAACGACAAGGCCCGGGTCTGCGAACCGGGATCGGTGGAAGTGGTTGGCCGGCGGCAGATTGAAATGTACTCCCGTCTGATTCACACCGTGGACCACGTCAAGGGCCGCCTGAAGAGCGGCTTTGACGCCCTCGACGGTTTCCTCTCCCACACCTGGGCGGTCACCGTCACCGGCGCTCCCAAGCTGGCGGCCATGCAATATCTGGAACGGCACGAGAAATCCGCCCGGCGCTGGTACGGCGGCGCCATTGGTCATATCGGTTTTGACGGCAACCTCAATACCGGCCTGACCCTGCGCACGATTCGCATCAAGGACGGCGTTGCCGAAGTGCGGGCCGGGGCCACCTTGCTGGCGGATTCCGACCCGGAAGCCGAAGAGCAGGAAACCCGGCTCAAGGCCAGGGCGCTGATGCAGGCCATTGGCGTTTCCGTAAAGCCGATTTCCGCTACGGCGCCATTCCGGGCGACGCCGGAATTCGGGCGGTTGCAGGTGCTCATGGTGGACCATGAAGACTCCTTCGTGCACAGCCTCGGGGATTGTTTCCGGCGGCTTGGCGCGGAACTGATCACCTTGCGCGCCGAGGCCGCCCGGGAGTACCTGCGTGGGGAGCGGATCGATCTGGTGGTATTGTCGCCAGGGCCATCTACGCCAGGCCGCTTTGCTGTCTGCGAGACCATCGCCAGGGCGCTGGAGCGGCGGGTTCCGGTCTTTGGGGTCTGCCTTGGCCTGCAGGGAATCGTCGAACACTTTGGCGGCGAACTCGGGCAATTACAGGCTCCCATGCATGGCAAGCAGTCGCTGATCGCCCATGAGGGCAGTGTCTTGTTCACCGGAATCCCGCAGTCTTTCCCGGTGGGCCGCTACCACTCCCTGCTTGCCGCCTCGGTAACGGACTGCCTGCAAGTCACCGCCCGCAGCGAAGATGGCGTGATCATGGCGGTGGAACACCGGGAGCTTCCGGTATGGGGGGTCCAGTTCCACCCCGAGTCCATCATGAGCCTGGAAAACGGTCATGGTCCGGGGCTGATTCACAATGTGCTGAAGCTTGCCGCGAACCGGCGACAACAGGGAGAAGCCGGGAAAATGCACTGCTACGCCTGAGGGAAGTCGCAGAATCTCCATCCGGCGCCCCGAACTCCGGGCAGGGCAGTGGCATGGCAACTACAGGTTTCGATTGAACAGCAGGGCCATGCGAAGCGCCGCCAGACCGAGGCGTTGCCGGGAGATTTCGCGCATTTCCGCAAGATAGCCCGCTGACAGGGCTATCTCGCCCAAATCCCGGCCCTCGCGCTCCGCTGCAAGGATTTCCTCCCTGACCGTATCCGGGTACACGGTCGTGGTCACCAGTTCACGGCTTTCCTCCATCCACAGGGTCCAGTCCAGCGGCGCCGATTCGAATTCGGTTCGGTCGATACCATTCAGCCGGTCAAGAATGGCGCTGACGCCGGCGACCACCCCCTGCTCGCGCAGGGCGCCGTCCCACACCGCGTGCAGATTGCCTTCGCTGGTGTCGATGCCATTGCCGCCGGCGTCTCCATTGTCGAACAGGCGGGCGGAAAACAGGGAACCCGTGTGCAGCGGCTGGTGGATATCGCCCGCCAGATGCAGCACCCAGCACAGGGCCACCGCGCGCCGGGCCGGGTCCATGGCGGCATCCGTCAGCAAGGCCATGTTGTAATCGAGCCCGAGCACCACATTGTCCACATCGGCCTCGTTCAGGATCGCCTCCGCTTCCATGCCAGGGAAATCAGGCAGAGGGTCGATTCCCACATAACTGTTGCCTTGGGTGGCGGCATGGCCCCGGAGCCAGGCGCCGTCTATGTAGTGCCAGTTGCCGCGGTGATAGCGTTCGCGCTCGCCGCGGGGCAGGCCCCTGGCGATGTCGGGCCAGAACGCCGCCTGCCCCAGCAACCAGCTTTCATGCTCGATTTGATTCGAGGCGTCGATGAAGCCCGGCACATCGTCGAGAAAATCTTCCTGATAGCGGGGATGGGCCGCCAGAATCGCCACCAGCCGCTCGCGAACGCCGGGTTCCAGAAACGCCACAGCCACCTGGGCGCTGACCCGGTGCCCCACCGAATCCCAGGCCATGGCGGGGGTGCCAAAAACCAGGGCGCAGAGGCCCAGATGCCGAAGAACGATATGGATTTTCATTCGCGCCTGCCCCAAAATCACTGCGCCCGGAAACGTTTGGAATCGTCAAACAATAATTGTAGTCTTGCCCGTCCAATCCAGAATAGCAGAGGAGTACCTGATTCATGCAAGCATTCGTCCGATTCAGGCACGATTTGGCAAAATTCCTGCTGGTTCCCTTGCTGGCGTTTGCGGGGCAGCTCTTCACCGCCGCCTTCGCAGCCGAGAACGGGGACATGACCCGTTACGTCCGCTTCAGTGACGATACCGGCACCCACAACGGCATCCTCGACGGCGACGCCATCCGCGTACTCGATGGTGACCCGCTTTTCGATGACGGCGTAAGCGAGACCGGGCGGACCGTTGCCAGGGGAGACGTCGAGCTTGAGATGCCCATGGACCCCGACCGGGTGCCCCGGGTTTTCGGCGTTGCCGGAAACTCGAACAATCCCAATGGCAACCCGGTGGAGGTGGAGCATCCATCCTGGTTCGGCAAGGCGACCACTTCGCTGGCGCGGAACGGCGATCCCGTGGAAGTTCCCTTCGGCGCCACCAATTTCAACTTCGAGGGCGAACTCGGACTGATTATCGGAACCGAGGGTCGGCATATTCCCGAGTCCGAAGCCATGGACCATCTCTTCGGCGTGGTGGTCGGCAATGACTGGAGCGAGAACGACTGGTGCGGCGAAGGTCGGGGAATCGAAGAGCCCAGCCATGTTTTCTGCAAGGCCGGCGATACCTTCGCCTCACTCGGGGATTACATGGTCACCGGGCTCGACCTGAGCGATCTGCAGCTCACCGTCAGGCTCGATGGCGTGGTGGCCGCCCAGGGCTCCACCGCGGACTTTCGCAACAGCCCCGCCGCGCTGATCAGCAAGTTGAGCCATTACATCACCCTCAAGCGCGGCGACCTCATTTTCACCGGTACGGTTGCGCCCCCGCAGCTTCCCGGCACGCGGCGCCAGCTTTGGCAGGACGATGTGGTCGAGGTCGAAATCGAGGGCGTTGGCATGGTGAGCAATCAGCTCGTGCGGGTAACGCGGCAAACGGTTTCAGGCCCGGCGCTTCCCGAGCCCGACGGCGTGAGCGCCTATGTTCGTTTCCAGCACGAGGACGGCTGGTCTTTCGGCATGCTCGATGGAGATCAGGTCAGCGAGCTTGACGGCGACCCGGTGGAAGGCGGCGCCGCCCCGACCGGGCGCAGCTTCGATCTTGCGGATGTCGAACTTGGCCTGCCGGTGGATCCGGAACAGCCGGGCCGCAAGGTGCTTTCGGTCGCGGCCAACTATCATCCCGTGGACGGCATGCCCAGCCAGGTGCCGCATCCGCGCTATTTCTTCAAGGCCTCCACAGGGCTCAGCCCGGACGGCGGCGAAGTCCAGAAGCCGCCCGAGGCCGAGATGATGATTCCCGAGGGTGAACTCGTGCTCGTCATCGGCCGCAGCGGTCGCCACATTCCCGAGAGCGAGGCGGAGGACTATATCTTCGGCGTTGCCGCGGGCAATGACTGGACCGAACTTTCCTGGGTCGCATCCGACCGGGGCGTGCGGCCGCTCAAGCTCGTGGGCAAGGCCACCGATACCTGGGCGGGCCTTGGCAACATGATCGTCCGGGGCCTTGATTACAGCGATCTTGGAATCAGCGTGCGGGTCAACGGTGAACTGCTCTCCGAGGGCCGCACGTCGACGATGGTCAATCGTCCGGCCCGGCTCGTGAGCTATCTCTCCCGCTACATGACGCTTGAGCCCGGCGACCTGATCTACACCGGCGCAATGCCGGTGGTCCCCGGAATGCGGCGCAACATGGAGGTGGGGGACGTGGTCGAAATCGTGGTGGAAAGCCTCGGAACGATAGAGCAGGAAGTCGTCTCGATGCCAGCCTGGCCGTTCTGAAGCGCTAAACTCAGGGCCGGCGCGCGCGGTGGGAATCCCCCGCCGCGCGCTGGCCATGCGGCGTTCGCGATTTACAAAATCAGTTCACAAGACCTCGGCCTCGCGCATGACCGCTTCGGATTTTCGCCTGATTTCCGTCGCTACTTCGAAGGGGTCGCCATTCACCAGTTCCTGCCGAAACAGTTCCACCGAAAGCGCTCCGTTGAATTCCTTTTCGGCAAGTTTGCGAATGATGGCGTTCAGCGGCGCGATGCCGTCGCCGGGAATGACGCGATAACTGTTGTCGGTCAGTTCCCTGGGCGCGTCGAGCAAGTCCTGGAAGTGGCAATGGGCAAGCTCGCCCGGTTCGAGCAAATCCAGATCTTCCAGTTTGCCAAGCCCCGACCAGAAATGGAAAAAGTCGATCATCGGCCGGATATTCGGATGGCCCGCGGCGCGAATCACGCTGAGCGAGGAACTCAGGGTGGCGAGGTGCGTAGAGGTGCGAAGGAACTCGATCATGCAAGTGAGATCGTACTCGCTTGCGATAACCGCAGCTTCGCGAATGCTTTCCGGCGTTGCCGCAAAATCTTCAGCGGTGACCGGGCGATTGGTAACGGATGGCGAATAGATCCTGTCAAGGCCAAGGCTTGCGAACTGATCGCAGCGCATTCTCCACGACTCCAGCGACGCCTCTCTTGCCGGCCCCGGAATCCAGAGATCCGGCAAGGCCGTCGCGGCGCAGACCGGCGTCATGCCAAGATCGTCGAGCAAGGCCCGGGCGCCGCTCAAGCTGTCGTTTTCGAGAAAACCATCGAGCAATCCGTCATTGAGTTCAACGTACTCGATGCCTGCCCGAGCCCAACCTTCCAGTGACCCGCGAAAACCGGCGGCGCGTGAAGTGTTCTGGTGCATGGCAAGCAGCATTTTTCCCGCAGGCGCCGACTGGGCCAGGGATTGTCCGCTGGACAGCAGCACGGGGGCGGCAAGGGACGAGAAAAGAAACTCGCGTCGATTCAGCATGGAAGTCACCTTGGTATTCTCTGAAAAATTCCCTCCTTGGAATTTTTCATTATCTTCCCTTGTGTCAGTATGCTTTCCGGCCGTGTGCCGGCCGGTCCCGGACTTCAGTACCTTGATACACCGAATCCGGTCGAAACTCAATTTATTCGGGAACCCGCAAACTCAATTGAGCTTCGACCGATTGCGGGCGACAATGCGGGTATGGATACGATGGATGAACAACTGGTCAGGATTCTTCGTCGCCAACCGGGCATTCGCCTGGCCTTCCTGTTTGGCTCTCGGGCAACCGGCGAGGCCGGGCCGGACAGTGACATTGACCTCGGGCTGCTGATGGATACCCCGCTGTCGAGCGAATTCACGCTAAAGCTTGCAGGGGAGATCGGCCAGGAAAGCGGTTGCCCGGTGGACATCGTGGACCTGTTTGGAGGCCCGCAGCCCATACTCGGACAGGCGCTCAGAGGCAGGAGATTGCTCGGTGACAATCGATCCTATGCGGAATTGCTGAAAAGACACCTTTTTGACAGCGCGGATTTTCTTCCCCTGCGCCAGCGGATTCTCGAGGAAAGGCAAGCCAGATGGACACGATGATCATTCGGGAGAAGCTCGAATCACTGCGGCGTTGCGTAGGCCGGGTCGAGGGCAGGAAACCGGAATCGCTGGAAGAGTTGACCCAAAACCCGGATATCCAGGACATTGTGGTACTGAATCTGACCCGGGCGATACAGCTTGGCGTCGATATCGGCAGTCACATCATCAGCGATACCGACACCGTGGCTCCCGCGACCATGGGACGGGTTTTCATAGAGCTTGAAAAACTGGGGGCGATATCATCGAGGACTTGTAAAGCAATGACCGGGTCCGTCGGATTCAGAAACATCGCAGTTCACGAATACACCAACATTCGCTGGGAAATCGTTCTGTCAATCTGCGAAAATTCTCTCGACGACTTTCGCCAGTTTGCAAGTGAAATCAACCGGTTCCTGCAGTCTGGCAAAATGGGGTAGATCCGGGAAGCCGCTGAAACGGAGGTACGAATCGGTGATTGGAAGAATGCGACTCCGCGCGGAATGACGAGAATGAATCAGCTTCTTCAGCGGGCGCTTGAACGGGACTCCCCGCTCTCCGCGGGCGACCCGGGAAAGGTTTGTCCGTCGCCTGCCGGAGCTTCGACCCCTGATGAGTAAGCACGCAGGTACTGGCTGCGACAATCTCGGCGAGGGTCGTATTCTTTTCACTGACCTTCGCGATTTCCACACCCATCGATGGAAGTGCGCCGAGCCCTTCGAAAACTGTCTGGCTGCCGTTGATGGATGACAAATGCCTTGTCAGGCACGATTCATTACTCACACCTCCAGCCACTCCATGCGGACCTTGCCGGCGCTGGTGAGGGCTTCCGGGGCGCCTTCCCAAACGATCTGCCCGTTGCCCATGATGTATAGGCGGTTGGAGATTCGCATGGCGATGTTGAGTTTCTGCTCCACGAGCAGAATGGCGACGCCGCGGCTGGCTATTTCCTTCAGCAGATTGCCCACCTGCTCGACGATCTTCGGCGCGAGCCCCTCGGTGGGTTCGTCGATGAGCACCATGTCCGGGTCTCCCATGAGGGTGCGGCACATGCTGAGCAATTGCTGCTCGCCGCCGCTGAGGGCGCCGCCGGGTACATCGGCGCGCTCGGCGAGCAAGGGAAACATGGCGAATACTTCCTCGATGCTCCAGCGGCCGGAAGGGGTGGTGGATTTCATGCCGAGCAGCAGGTTCTGGCGCACGGTGAGAGTGGGGAAGACTTCGCGGTTCTCCGGCACGTAGCCGAGGCCGCGGCGGGCGATTTCATAACTCTTGCGGCCGGCGATCTGTTCACCCTTGAACAGGATCGAACCCTTGCGTTCCACCTCGCCCATGATGGCTTTCGCGGTAGTGGAGCGGCCGACGCCATTGCGCCCGAGCAGGCTGACGATCTCGCCTTCGGCCACCTGGAAGCTGACGCCCTGAAGCACATGGCTCTTGCCGTACCAGGCGTGCAGGTCGCTCACTTCAAGCATTGCGAGTTCCCCCATCGAGCCCCTGGCTGCTCTGTGGGTGGGTGTCCCAAGTCGACAAGTCGCAACCAACCGTCATTCCGCGACTCCGCTTCGCTCCGCGCAGAATGACGGTGGGGATGGGATTCGCTCCGCGCGGCATGGCAGACGAGGGTCCGGGTATCTTTCACGCATCGCTCAGGGCCTCGCCGAGGTAGGCTTCCTGCACCTGGGCATTGGCGCGGATTTCCGCCGGGGCGCCCGAGGCGATCACTTCGCCGTAGACGAGCACGCTGATACGGTCGGCAAGCTCGAAAACGATGTTCATGTCGTGTTCCACCATGATCAGGGTCTTGCCTTCCGTGACCCGGCGGATCAGCTCCACTGCCTTGTCGGCCTCGCTGTGGCTCATGCCGGCGACGGGCTCGTCGAGCAGTATCAGTTCAGCGCCGCCGGCGATCGCCATGCCGAGTTCCAGGGCCCTTTGTTCGGAGTAGGCGATCTCGCCGGCGGGGATTTCCGCCCGCCCGGCAAGGCCGATCTTTTCCAGCACCTGTCCGGTTTCCCGGTTCAGTCCGGCCTCGCGGTCAAGCAGACGCCAAAAGGAATAGCGGTAACCCGACGGCCACAGCAGGGCGCAGCGGATGTTCTCGAATACGCTCAGCCGGGGGAAGATATTGGTGACCTGGAAGCTGCGGGCGATGCCGAGCCGGTTGATGCGGTGTGGCGGAAGGTTGGCCAGGGATTGGCCCTTGAACTCGATGGCGCCGGCGCTGGGGGCGTACCTGCCGCTGATGAGGTGGAACAGCGTGGACTTGCCCGCGCCATTGGGGCCGATGATGGCGTGTTTTTCGCCGTCTTCAATGCCAAGGTCAACGCCGCGGATGATTTCGGTGGCGCCGAAATTCTTGCGCAGGCCGCGCAGTGAAAGGATGCTCATGAGGCCCGCTCCCGCCCGACCCTGGTTTCGGGCGCATTGGCGGCCTCCCAGGCCCGGCGCAGGCGCGGCGTCGATCTTGCGGTGAGAAAAGCTCCCAGTCCAGCGCCCAGCACCAGCCCCGCCCAGCTCAGCGTCGAATCCCGCGCCAGGCTGAGCCCGAGAAAATGCAGCACCGGTTCGCTGGCATGGGAAAGCTCCAGCAGGCAGACGGCGCTGAGAATGAACAGCAGCGCCGGCAGCCCGGTGAGCAGATAGGGCAGGGCGAGACCGTGCAGCCTGCCCCGCAGCCAGGCGGTCTGGTGCATCATGATGAAACCGGCGAATCCCCGGGGCAGGAACAGCACCGTCAGCACGAACAGGATGCCGAGATACAGCAGAAACAATTCGGTGTAATTGCTGAGCAGGAAATTCATCAGGGTGAGAATGATGGCGCCGATGATGGGCCCGATGAAGAATCCAAGCCCGCCGATATAGGCCATCAGCAGCACCCGGCCCGAGGTCACCAGATTCAGGTTTTCATCGGTGAGAAATTCATAATTAAGCGCGAACAGCCCGCCGGCCACCCCGGCGAAGGTCCCGGCCGCGCAGAATGAGATGAAGCGCACCCAGCGGGCGCTGTAACCGATAAATTCCGCCCGTTCCGGGTTGTCGCGCACGGCATTGGCCATGCGCCCGGCGGGGGTCCGGGTGAAGAGATACATGAACAGCGTGGAGACGAAAACCCAGAAAACGGCGAGATAGTACACATCGGTGTCGCTGAAAAAATCCATGCCGAACAGCGGCGGGCCGAAGGTGCGGTCGCCGCTGACCCCGGCCTCGCCGCCAAAAAAGCCTGTGAAAATCAGCGAAGAAGCAGCCACGAGTTCGCCGATGCCCAGGGAAATCATGGCGAATACCGTACCCGCCTTGCGGGTGGAGAAACTGCCGGCGAAGATGCCGGCAAGCAGGCCCGTCAATCCGCCGATCAGTGGAATCAGGGCGATGGAGAAATACACCGCTTCGAATTCCATCAGCCGCAGCACATGGACGGCGAGAAAACCCCCGAGTCCAAAATAGACCGCGTGGCCAAAGGACAACATGCCGCCCTGGCCAAGCAGCATGTTGTAGCTGAGGGCGAAGACGATGGCGATGGCCATCTGGTTGAATATCGAAATCGCCAGAATCGAATCGAAGACCTGGGGCAACAGCAGCAGCACCGCGAGATAGCCGCCCCAGAGGCCCCATTTGGCCGCCAGCGCCTTCATTGTTCGCGTTTCCCCATGAGCCCGGTGGGGCGGAATATCAGCACGAGCACGAGCAGCAGGAAGGGCAGGATCGGCGCGATCTGGGCCAGATTGAGCGTCCACAAATCATCCAGGGGATGGCTGCGGGGGAATTCGAGACCAAGCAGTTCGAGCAATTCCGGCATGCCCACATTGGCGGCGATGGCGTAGGACTGGAGCAGGCCGATGAGCAGGGAAGCGATCAGCGCCCCGGGCAGCGAGCCGAGCCCGCCGATGACGACGATCACGAATACGATGCTGCCGAGCACTAGCGCCATGCCGGGGAAAGTCGTCAGCACCGGGCCCGCAATCACCCCGGCAAGCCCGGCCAATGCCGTGCCGATACCGAACACCGCCGTGAAAATCAGGGGCACGTTGTGGCCGAGATTCGCAACCATATGCGGATGGGAAATCGCGGCCTGGATGATCAGGCCGACGCGCGAACGGGTAAGCACCTGGTAGAGTCCGATGAAAATGCCGATCGAAATCGCCAGCATGAAGCCGCGGTAGGCCGAAAACTCCTGGCCGAACAAGGTGAACAAGGGAAAGTCGAGCAGGTCGGGCGTCTGATAATTCTTGGTGTCCTGGCCCCAGAAGAACTGCACCGCCTCCTCGATCAGAAAGGCGAGGCCGAAAGTGAACACCAGTTCCGCCACGTGGCCGTGCTGGTGTACGCGCCGAAGCCCGTAGCGCTCGACCAGGGCGCCGAGCACGCCGACGATCAGCGGCGCGAGGATCAGCCCGGTCCAGTAGCCGAAGTACAGGCTGATGGAATAGGCGAAATAGGCGCCGAGCATGTAGAAGCTGGCATGGGCGAAATTGAGTACGCCCATCATGCTGAAGATCACGGTGAGACCGCTCGCCAGCATGAACAGCAACAGCCCGGTGACCAGGCCGTTCAGGGTGGCGAAAACCAGAACTTCCGGCATAAGCCGCGATCTTCCTTAATCAGCGTTGCGGACGCCTCATCTCGCAACTCGTTTCCATCACGGTTTGTTCCGCCGGCACGAAGTGCTCGGTGTACAGCCCGAATCCGGAGTTGTCCGCGTCGAACTCGATGTTTTCATCGGTCATCACGGATACGTGCAGGTCCTGGAAAATCTGGTGGTCGCTGCCGCGCATCCAGACTTCCTCGCCGCTCAGGGTGGTAAAGCGCATGTCCTCAAGCGCCAGGGCGAGCTCGTACGGGTCGGTGCCACCGGTCTGTTCCATGGCCTGAACGAGCATGGACAGGGCCATGGCAAGCCGCGGCTGGGTCACATCCCGATCCGGGTGCGCTGTCTTGAAGTCCCGGTAGAATTGCTTGCGCTCCCCGGTGGGAATGGGGTTGGCGCTGTCATTGTGGACGAGGCGGATGCGGTTCTTGCCGTCGGCGCCGAGGGTGGCGGTAATGCCGTCATAGGCGGCGTAGAAAGTGTAGATGGGAATGTCGAGGCCGGAATCGATGATCGAACGCGCCAGAGAGACCATATCGGCGCCGAAATTGCCGGTGATGACCGCGTCGGCATTGGAGGCGACGATCTTGGTCACGTAGGGCGTGAAATCCTTGACCTGGCCGATGGGGTGGAATTCATTGCCCACAATCTCGATATCGGGTCGCTTCTCGCGCAGCAGGCGCTCGGAAGTTTCCGCGACCACATGGCCGAAGGAGTAGTCCTGGCCGATGATGTACATACGCTGGATGTCCTCATTCCGGGCGATGAAGTCGGTGAGCACATTGAGCTTCATCACCGCGTGGGCGTCGAAGCGGAAGTGCCAGAAACTGCAGTTTTCCTCGGTGAGGATCGGGTCCACCGCGGAATAGTTGAGTTGCAGAATTTCCTGGCCCGGGTTGCGGCGGTTATGCCGCGTCACCGCGGTATTGAGGGCGTTCGCCACGGCGGAACTGTTGCCCTGGAAGATGATCCGCAAGCCCTCGCTCACCGCCCGGCGAAACTGGATCTGGGTTTCGGTGGGGCTTTGCATGTTGTCCAGCGGCACGATCTCGATCATGCGTCCGCCGAGAATCCCGCCCCTGGAGTTGAACAGGTAATCCGCTGTGAACTCAAGCACTGTCAGCCCACTGCTGCCGATGGAGGCGAAGGGGCCCGACAGCGGATCCATGAAGCCGATCCGCACGGGCTCGCGTTCCTGCGCCCGGGCCTGGACGGAGAAAGACGCCGCAAGAATAATCAGAAAAATCGACAACAATCGCGAGCAAGCTCGCGCAAGGGGAAAGGGATGCACCATGGCCTCACTCGCAGGCGCGGCCGCAGCCGCGAAACGCCCTGACATTACCCCAGCGGGCGAGCGCCATGCAAGTATTGCCGCAATTTCCCGGCAATTCTCATTTTTGCGCTTACAGCCAGCGCCGGACCCTGCGGCGGTAATCCTCGTACTCCCCGCCGAAAATCTCGCTCATCATCTGTTCCTCACCCAGAATGAAGCGCAACTGGATAATCAGCATGAACGCTGGCGCAACCAGCAAGCCGGCAGCCGTGCCGGTGATCAGCGCGGTTCCCAGCAGCACCAGCGCCATGCCGAGATACATGGGATTGCGACTGAAACGGAAAGCGCCGGAGGTGACCAGTGAGGAGGCGTCCGAGAAGGGGACGATGCCGGTTTCCGCCTTCCGGAACAGCCCCGCGGCGGAAATCGTCAAGGCCAGACCGAGTAGCGCCAGCATCACGCCGAGACCGACAGTCATCGTGCCTGAAAATCCCGCTTGCGGGAATCCGCGGTCAAGCAGGAAAACCGCAACCAGGCCGAGCGCGAACCAGACCGGCGGAATAATAATGCGTTTCGGGCGACTGGCTGAATCACTCATGGCTATTTCCCCGAAAGGTTAACTGCAATCCATGATACCTGATTCAACAGGCGGCACATTGTTGCCGGGCCAGTCTATAATCCGCCGGTCGTTACAGGCTGCAATTCCATCCTGAGGAGAACACCATGAACAGAATCAAGCACCCGCTGCTGGCCCTGGTTGCCACGCTCAGCGCAATGCTCGCGATGTCCCGGGCGATTGCCGAAGAGGAGTGGCCCGCGCAACCGCCGGCCGAAGCGCCTGCGCACTGGGGCCCGGTGTCGATCAATTTTGAAGAGATTGACTATCCCTGGCCGGTCCGGTTTCTGGAGTTTGACCGCTACGGCGAGAAAATGCGCATGGCCTACATGGATATTCCGTCAACCGGCGAGGCCAACGGCCAAACGGTGTTCTGGCAACACGGCGGAAACTTCTATTCCGAAGCCTACTCGCCGACATTCCGGATCTTGTCCGAAGCGGGCTTTCGCGTCATCGCCGTGGACCGCATCGGCTATGGAAAATCCTCCAAGGCCCTGATTCCCTACAACTTCAATTTTGTGGCGGCCAACATGCAGGCGCTACTCGATGAGTTGGATATCGACCGGGTGGCGGCTGTCGGCCATTCGATGGGCGGCATGGTGGTCAGCCGATTCTCCATGCAGTACCCGGACAGCGTCAGCCATGTCGTCATGGTGAATCAGATCGGCCTGGTGGATTCCCGTCAATCCCGCCCCTGGAGCGACCCCATGGCGGGCGAGCCCGGCGTGCCGACTTACCAGTCCATCCTGCGCGGCCATCAGCGCTATTACACCGACTTCTGGCCGCCGCAACAACTGGAGTTCGTCCGGCGTTCCTACGGCCAGACGCTTTCCGGCGGCTACCCCCACTACGCCCGGGTGCGCCGCATGGTTTCGGCCATGATGTATAACGATCCGGTGGTGTACGACTGGCAGCATATCCATGCCAAGGCGCTGGTCATCGGCGGCGAAGACGATCTGCTGATCGACGACTTCGTTGCCCGCGCCACCCATGTCCACAACGAGTTGCGGAATTCCGCGCTGCTGCTGTATCCCGATGTGGGCCACAACCCCCACATCGAGATTTCCGACCAGTTCCACAATGACCTGATTCGTTTCCTGGAGTCCGACCCCGCCCAGCCGGCGAGTGTGTGGCGGTAGGAGAAGACAAGAAAATGCTGTCGATTCAACCCGGCAGCATTTCTATGCGGCACTAAGGATGATAATGAAAAATTCTATGGAGAGAATTTCCAGAGAATACCTAAAGCAGACTGGCTCCGGCACCAGAGTTGACTTCTTCGCTGGAAGTACAACAAGATGTGCTGCGATGACCGCACAAGCCAGTTCCGGCTCAACGTTGTCCCGCGACTACCCCACCAAGCGCGCCGACAGCTGTGGCGCCTAATGCCAGAACTGCCTCGGGAATATCCTTTTCCAGTGATGCCAGCCAGATTCCCCCGCCTAGCGAGACCAATACAATCACGGCCAAGGCGACCACGGTAATTCTCCAAAACCAAATGTCGCTATGATAGGCACTTCTGTGTTCTGGTTCCTTGGCTCCAAGCGTATCGCCCCAGTCGTCCTGTTGGAACGACTCGTCACCCCGGGTAGATCCGTCGCGAACTTCCCGCTCATTCATAAATTGAGTACTCACATGTTGGCAATAAGAATTCGCTCCATCGTCCCATCTTTCTTTCGTAGCAACAGCTCATCGCCTTCCGCAGTCCGCTCCGTCAACAAGGCTGTGAGTGCAAGCGCATTGCTCACGACCGACGCCTTGTTTCTGGCATGCATGCGTTCCACCAGCACTTCCGTGTTTGCAATGTCTCGCTTTGTCAGGCCCATCGTCACTTTTTTAGTTTCCATATCAACCTCTTGCTTTGTTTGCATTGATTGCCTTGCCAGTAAAAAGCTGGCAAATTGATGTCTCCATTATTGCATCTATACATATCTTGTCAACCCTTAGCACCCGGATTGCATGAATAAAGGAATGTATGGGTCGGATTGCACCCGCCTCGTATACTCGACGATGTCCAAAGGTAGGTGATTAGCCGCCTCCAGACCTCCAGACTACACCACTGTGATAGATTGTTGCATCCGATCAGATTTCGAGGACATCATGGCGCAACACACATCCCTCAGGTACAGGAGTAAGGCAAATTCAACATAGCCTAGCGATGATGGATTTTTTGGTTCCAAAAATTTTGTATGTTATGAAGAAAGATATAAAAAGAGACCCACATACTGAACTTTGGGGTAGAGTCTCGAATCCAAGAATTTCTCCCGAATTTTTAATTGAATCTGGTATCAAAGATCACGAAATGCCATATTAGAGTATTCAATCAACCCGTAATTCTCCCCAAAAGCGCCGATTGAAACCTCCCAATTTCAGGCTGTCCAAAATTGCCCGACCACTTCTGTGACTCGTTACCAACATGACTAGGTAATGTCAAAAACATTTCTCTTTTGCAATCCTGGCTGATAGGTACTCCATGATGCTGTTACACAAAATAATTACCAAAGAAAAGGCGGGCAATGCCCGCCTTTTCTGTCTTGCCTGGTGTGCCGAGCTTTTATTCGGAACCGGCCTGATCGATGTTCTTCCAGCTATAGAAGCCCATGAACATCTCTTCCCAGCTTTGTTCGCCCCAGTGGACTTCGATATTCGGGTCCGGGTTGTATTCGTTCTGGGATGAATTATCGAAAGCGCCGGTGGCGACGATCCGGGTGCCCGCGGGAACCCGCAACGGCGTTTCGAGTTCGTGGCTCAATTGCCAGTTGAACGAGTAGGCGGGCACTGAAAGGATCACTTCCTCGCTGCCGTCCGGGTAGCGGGCGGTGAAGGCCATGCGCTTGCCGCGGAAATGCATGTGCGGCATCAGGGAGTAAATCTCGGCTTCTTCCGGGACATGGGTTACGAGTTGCATTTCGTGGTCCTTGGCCTGGGCCGGAATGTCTATGGTGAAGGCGTTGCCCACGCCGCCGGACATGCGCTCGGCGGGGATTACGTCCTCATCGTAGAAGTAGATGGCGATTTCGGTGGCGTCCACGGTTTCCCTGCCCGAGGTGGTGTAGTGCATCTGCAGGTTGAGCGTGGAGCCGGCCTTGAGCAGACCGCCGACGCCTTCGGGATTGAGGGAGAAGCTGTTGCCCGGGGCATATCCCGCCACGGAACCCTGGTTCTCGTCTCCGCCGCCAATCAGGCCGCTTACATCGAGGTCGGGGTTTTCCGCAAAGATGCGGTCGATCGGCGGTGGCTCGCCCGCGACGACCGCGGTGAAGATATCGGTGCGGATTTTCACGGCGCGCTCTTCCGGCAGCGCGTTGATCGCCTCGACTATCGCTGCCATGGGATCCCGGCGGCCTTCGGGGGGAATCACCGTGGTAATGATATGGTGCAGCACTTCCGGGGAACCGGGAGCTACTTCCGAGCCGCGCACCCAGCGGTCTTCCGTAAGGCCGAGATCGATGGGGATGTTCATGTAGTCCACCACGCCGGTGGCGGGGATGGTCTGTGGAGGAATCTCGACGATGATGTCGGGCTCGCCGAGGACTTCGGCCAGGGTCCACTTGGTTTCGGGCCACTCGAGCCGGGCCAGTGGATCGGTTTCGCTTTCGGTATTGGCGCCGGCGTCAATCCAGCTTACGAGCTTCTGAATCTCGGCGTCGGCGAGATTCATCTCATTGCGCATCTTGTGGCCGACCTTGTTGTCGATCTGGCCCGGAGGCATGCGTTTGGTCAATATGACCTCACGAATCATCGGCGACCAACCCTGGATCGCAAGCTTGCTGTCCATGGCGAATGGGGCGATACCCCCCTGGCGATGACACTCGGCGCAGTTCTCGGCGATGATCGGCGCGATGTCGTGCTCGTAGGACAGTTCGCCGTGTGCTTCGAGGCCGTCGTAAGAGATTGCCGCGCCGTCGCTTGCCGCCACGCCGGGTTCGATGCTGTCGCCGGCGAGAACCTGATCGAGGGCTCCCGCCAGGGCGTCGCCTGCTTCACCGCGATACAGCACTTCAAAGGAGGCCGGATCGTAGACCACGGCTTCGTCCATGCGGCGCAGGCCAAGCAGGTCGGCCACAAGCTGGGTGTCGTCCATGAGTACCGGCAGGTCGATGTTCAGGGATTCGGTATCCGCCGCCACGGCTTCCCGGTCGCTATCGAGGCCGGGGTTGATGAGCAGGAACACCACGCCCTGCACTTCGTACCGGGAGCGCAATTCCCGCAAGGCCGCCAGGGCTTCGGCGTCGGTGGCGCCGTTGGCCTGGGGCAGCAGCACGATGGCTTCCTGGTCGTCGTACCAGGCCATGTGGTGGTATGCGCCCTGGTGATCGATCAGGGCGAAATCGCCCACCCGCTCGCCGGCGTACAGCGGCGGGGCAAGCAACAGGGCGGCGATGGCCGCAAGCGAAAATCTCTTCACGTCGTTTTCCTCATGCAAAAGGCGCCAGACCAGATTCTGACCTCATTGGGAACAGGACGAATCCTAGCATAATTTGTTACCGGGATACCCGGTGAATCAGCGGCTGGCCTCCACATTCATCTCGATGGCGTAGAGGCTGGTGCGCGCGGTCATGTACAGGGTTCTGCCATCGCTGCCGCCAAAGCCAACATTGGCGGGCATCTGGGGCGTTTCGATGAATTCGATCTCTTCGCCGTCCGGGTTGCGGATGCTGACGCCGCCAATCCAGGTCAGATAGACATTGCCGCGCTCGTCGAGAGTCATGCCGTCGGAGCCCTGTTCGGCGAAATCGCGGCGATTTTCCAGCGAGCCGTCGGCGGCGATGTCGAAGCGGTAGATCGTGTTGGTTTCGGTGCTTGCCAGATACAGGGTGCCGCCGTCTTCGGTGCCGACGATGCCGTTGGGTTTGGGGATGTCGGTGACCAGCGCCTCGACGGTCTGGCGGTCGGGAGAGATTCGATAGACATACTCACCGGGCTGGGAGGGCGGCCCTTCCGGGAAGCGGTAGCGCGGATCGGTGAAATAGATCGAGCCGTCGGGATGCACCCAGAGATCGTTGGGGCTGTTGAATGGCGCGCCATTGTAGCTGTCCGCCACCACTGAAAGACTGCCGTCGGCCTCGCGCCGGGTGATGCGCTGGGCGTTCTGCTCGCAAATCAGCAGCGAGCCGTCGAGATCAAGGGTCAGCCCGTTGGCGAAATGGCTTGGCTCGATGGCGACCTCGAACTCGCCGCCGGCGCTGTAGCGCCAGATCTGGTTGTTGTTGATGTCGGTGAAATAGAGATCGCCGGCGGCATCGGTCACCGGGCCTTCGAGAAAGCCGAAACCGCCGCGGACTTCGACAACTTCAGCGCCGCCGGCGATCAGGCCGCCGCCCTGGGCGAGGGCCGGATTGGAAGCGGCAAGCAAGCTTGCCAGCATCAACGATTGCATTGTTCGTATCATGAGTTTTCTCCTTGATCGCCTGTCATGGATGAATCCGAACCGGATAAGGGTCCGGGGGCTGGAAAGGGGGTTGGTTGCTGAGCTGGTTGGCCTGGGCGGCAAGACGGGCGGAGCGGTTTTCCGGATTGGGATGGGTGCTGAGGAACTGCAGCGCTCCCGCGCTCCCGCCCTTGGCGCGCATCTTGTTCCAGAGGGTGACTGCGGCGGCGGGTTCGTATCCAGCCCTGTGCGCCAGTTCCATGCCGAGCTGGTCGGCCTCGTACTCGGCGCCGCGGCTGTTCGGCAGGCTCAACGCTACCGTTGCGAGCATGTCCGCCGCGTTCGCCTTGTCGCGGTTGCCCGTCTCGATGCCGACCGCCGCGACAGCCAGACCCTGGACGATGGCGAGCGACATTTGTTCGGCGGAGTGATTGGCGACGGCATGGGCGATTTCATGGCCCATGATATGCGCCAGTTCATCGTCGCTCAGATCGAGCTTGCTTACCAGACCGCTGTAAATCGCCATGCGACCGCCAGCCATGCACCAGGCATTGACCATTTCGGGATCGTCGATCAGCGCCACGCTCCATTCCCAACCCGCTGTATGCGGCCAGGTTTGCACTGCCGCGGCAACCAGACGACCGGTAATACGGCCAGTTCGTTCGGAGAGCGCGGGGTCATGCAGCATCCTCCCGCTACCGGTCAATTCTTCCAGGGTTTGCGCGTAAGCCAGCCGGGACTCATTGATAGCCACATCCGGCGGCACCAGCATGAATTGCGTTCTGCCGGTGGGGCTCGTGGCGCAGGAAGCCAGGATCAAGGCGAAAGGGATTGCGAGAATCAGGCGGCGCATGATCATCCTCATCAGTTCGCATGTACACGATGATTGTACGCCGAAATGGGATTGCTATTCAGTTGCCCTCGACTGTGCGACAGGTTTTCCACATGTGAACCAAAACGAAATCGACTACACTTGCCGCGCCATGTCCAAAGCCGTATTGCTGATCAACTTGGGAACGCCGGCGGAACCCACTGCCAGGGGCTTGCGCGAGTTTTATCGCTATTTTTTCGCGGATCGGTTCGTTTTCGACATCAATCCGCTGGGCCTTTGGTTGCTGCGGAATCTGATCATCCTGCCCCTGCGGGCGCCGCGCACGGCGAAAGACTACGCCGGAATCTGGCTGGACGAAGGGTCGCCCCTGCAGGTCTATTCCGAGCGGGTGCGAGCGGGCGTGCAGGCTGGATTCGATGGGGCGGGCGGCGATGTTTCCGTAGGCATCGGCATGGCCTACAGCAGGCCATTTATCGCCGAGACCATGGCGGAGTTTGAAGCCCGGGGCTGCGACGAGATTGTGGTGTTTCCCCTGTATCCCCAGTACGCCCGCGCGACCACGGAATCCGCGGCGCAGGCGGTGCGCGCCGCGGCGGCAGGTTGGCGGCGCCAGCCGAAGCTTCGCTTCATCGAGAACTTCTTTGCCGAGCCGCTGTTCATTGACGCCTGGTCCGGAATCATCCGGGACAGTCTTGCAGACGCCACTGTCGAGCATCTGGTTTTCAGCTACCACGGCCTGCCCGAGGCGCAGATTCGCAAGGCCGATGGTAATGGCTGCTGCGATTTCGGCGCCTGCTGCGAGCGGGTTGGCGAGGCCAATCGCTATTGCTACCGCGCCCAGTGCCTGGCGACTTCCCGGGCCATTGCCCGGGCGCTTGGCGAGCAGGCCGGTTCCTGGTCCTCGGCGTTTCAATCGCGTTTCGGCCCCTCGGAATGGATCAAGCCCTACCTCGACGGGCATCTGCTGGAACTGCTGGCCCAGGGCAGGAAACGCATTGCCGTGGCCACGCCTTCTTTCGTGACCGATTGTCTGGAGACCTTGCACGAAATCGGGCGCGAATACCGCGAACAATTTATTGAAGCGGGTGGGGAGGAGTTGATCTTGTTGCCGAATCTGAATGATTCGCGGGAGTGGATCGATGCGGTTTATGAGATGGCCGCGGCGAAGTTGGGGTGACCGGGGGAGTTCAACTTCGCCAATGAGATCCTGCGACTTCGCGCAGGATGACATCCCTCCACCCGTCATTCTGCGCGCAGCGAAGCGAAGTCGCAGAATCTCGTTGGCGATACTTTGGGTCTATACTTGCCATACATGGCGAGCCCTTTACGATGCCGCCCACCCTCCCCGGTCCAGACAGTCCAGTCGCCGAGCATAGCTCAACCCTGCGCATAAAACTGCGCTTGCATTCCGGGCCTTTTTCAGGCCGCGATCGCCCGCTTCACGAGATTTTGCATCAACGGTATCTTGAAGCCGTTATGAGCAAGCGCCCGTGCTCCCGCGGTGGCCATGGGTGAAATGGCTTCGGCGGTGGCCATGCCCTTGCTCATGCCGCGCAGGGCGTTTTCCACGTTGCGCAGACGCCGCGGCGTGGTCTGGACGGCGCCGCAGACGATGCTCGCCTCGCTGATGCTGTCGCCATTGAGCCGGAAAGCCGCGGCGATGCTCACCAGGGAGAAGTCCCATACATTGCGGTCGGCGACTTTTTCAAAGTAGAAACTCGCGCCGCGCCAGTCCGCGGGCAGGCGAATCGCAGTGAGCACGTCGCCCGGGCGCAGCACCGTGGTGTTGAGGATATCCAGCGCCGGGCCGACGAAGAAGTCCTCCGCCGAAACCTCCCGCTCGCCCCCCGAGTTGCGAATCACCATGGAGGCATTGAGCGCCACCAGGGCCGGGGCGGTATCCGAGGCGCCCGCCGCGACGCAGCGGCTGCCTTCGAACAGCGCATGTTCGCGATTCATGCCCTCCGGAGTGTCGGCGTAACACAGGTTGCCGCCGGCGCGATAGCAGGACAGCCCCCGGCGGTAATACCAGCAGCGCACATCCTGGGAGACATTGCCCCCGATGGTGCCGATATTGCGGATCTGGGGGCTTGCCACAATCGCGCTGGCTTCGGCGAGCAGGGAGAACCGCTCGCGCACCAGCGCGTTTTCCGCCACTTCGGTGAGCGTCGTCATGGCGCCGATTTCCAGGGTGTCGCCGTCCTGGCGGATTCCCCGGAGCGAGTCGATGCCGCTGAGATCGATCAGGGCGTCGGTGGTCTTGGCGCGGTCCTTCAACCAACCATAGGTGTCCTGGCCTCCGCCCACCAGCCAGCCCCGGTCTCCGAGGCGGTCGGCGATGGCGAGCGCGTCTTCCAGCACGGCGGGCTGGTAGAGTTCCATGTTTGGCATTACGTCATGTGAAGGCATGGTGAGACCTCAGAATGTGTTGGTTTTCAGGGATTGGGTGCTGTAGGAATTCCCCGCCAGGTGATTCACGATCATGTCCGTGGTGATCGGCGCGGAGTTGAACAGATGCCCGTCCAGGGCGTCCGAGATGGCGGCGGCAAGCGCCGCGCAGGCTGCGCCCTGGGTGGGCTCGCCGATTCCGCGGCCGCCGGCGGGATTCTGCGGATCGGGAATATTGACCGCGGCGGCGCCGGTGTCCACTGGCACATCGAGAATCGTGGGCGGTTTGCTCTGGTACAGGCCCACATTGGCGGGCAGTCCGTTCTGGGGATCATAGACGTGGCGTTCCAGCGCCGCCAGACCCACGCCCCAGACCGCGCCGCCGCGCATGGCGTTGTCGAAATTCTTCGGATGCACCACGGTGCCGCAATCGGCCACCGCGGCGTAGTCGAGAATGTCGTACTTGCCGGTATCCTTGTCGAGTTCGATTTCGATAAAGCCCACCACCACTCCCGGCGGCTGCCCGATGCCGGGAATATTGTCCCGGGCGACGCCGATCAGGCCGGTGCCGGCCAGACCCTGCACCGCAAGCCGGGTTAGCGGATTGATGTCTTCCGGATACTCCTGGCCGCTGAAAGCGCCGCCAAGCGCCATGGCGCGCCGGGCGCATTCGGCGTAGCTGAGGCCGGTATCGGGGTCGTCGCGCAAAAACACCCGCTCGCCGCCGATCTCGTAATCCTCCGCGCTGCCGCCGAGGTCGGCGGCGGCAATCTGCTTCATCTTGGCGATCATGTCCTCGCCGGCAACCCAGTTCGCCCGGCTGTGGGTGAATACGGTGTTGGAGCCGCCCTGGCCGGAACTGTGGGGCAGATGCCGGTCGCTACGGCCGCGGTGGATCTGGCAACGATCCCAGGGCATTTGCATGACCTCCGCCGCCACCCGGCAGGTTGCCGCGTAGGAATAGGTGCCGAGATTGCCGACGCCGCTGTGGATATGCAGGATGCCGTCGCTATCCATCCGCAGCAGGCCGTCATAGCCGCGGCCGCCGGCGCCGTGGTAGCCGATGCCGACGCCGAGGCCCCGCACCTTGCTGCCATCGCCCCTGGGCTGCCGGGACCGTTCCCGCCAGTTGAACATGCGCTCGCCCTGGTCGATGGCTTCCCCCACGAAGGCGCTGGTCACCGGACCCTGGCTGCCGCCCTGGAAGCCGTCGCTGGTGAGGGCGTTGATCTTGCGGAACTCGACCCGGTCCACTCCCGCGGCCTTGGCCGCCTTGTCGGTGATGGGGCCGAGAATGGCCGACATCTCGTTCTGTCCCGGGCCGCGCTGGGCGCCCCGGGGCGTGGTGTTGGTGTACACCGAGATATGCCTGAATCGCATGGACTCGGGCTGGTAGGCCACGGTGACGTGCTGGGCGGAAGAATTGCCGCTGCCGCCGCCGGTCATGCCGCCATCGTTGACGATGATCAGGTCCACGGCGGATACCTTGCCGTCCTCCTTCACCCCGAGCTTGATCCAGCCCTGCATGCCGGAGCGCGCCGAGCCGATGTAGAACTCCTGCTCCCGGGTGATGCGCAACTGCACCGGACGATTCAACTGCCGCGAGAACTCGCCGGTGATCGCCATGTAGGGGTAGGGGCCGATCTTCGAGCCGAAGCCGCCGCCGGTGGCCTCGTTGATGAAGACGAGGTCGGCGAGATCGATATTGAGCATCCGCGCGAGGCCCGCGTTGTTGGCGCTCTGGCTCTGGGAGGAGCCGTGGAAGTAACACTTGCCGTTTTCCCAGTACGCCATGCAGGTGCGGGATTCCAGCGAATGGTGCGGGTAGCCGATGGTGACGAAAGGCTCCTCCACGATGGCCGCCGCTTCCGCGAAACCGGCTTCGATATCGCCAAAGGACCACTCGTTGGTGAATTCGGCGCCCATGGGTTCGCGGCCTGCGCGCATGGCCTCGATGGCTTCCCGGGGCCACTTGATGTCCTGGATTTGCGCGCCCACCACCGGTGTGCCGTCCGGACCTTCTTCCCGGGTTCGCACCAGGGCGTTGCCTTCGGGATAGGCGGTGGCGCCGCCGGGCGAGAGGCTTTCCAGCGGGTCCACCACGAAAGGCCGGCGTTCGTATTCGACCCGGATTCGCTCGATGGCGGTTTCCGCGATTTCCTCGCTGGTGGCCGCCACGGCGAGAATCGGCTGGCCCACATAGGTGATGTAATCGGAGGCCAGCGCCGGATTGGCCGGCGGCGCCACGGGCGGCAGGTCCGCCGCGGTGAAGACGCCCACCACGCCATCCATGCGCCGGGCTTCGCTGGCGTCGATGCCGAGCACCCGGCCCGCGGGCAGGGGGCTGGTCAGCAGCCTGGCGAAGACCATGCCCTCGGCGCGATAGTCTTCCGCGTACTTGATCTCGCCCGTTACCTTGCCGGGCACGTCGGGTGGAATGAAATCGTATCCAATATGCATGCTCATGCCAGTTGCCCCGCGGCGCGCAGGACGCCATTGATGTAATGTTCATAAGCGCCGCAGCGGCACAGGTTGCCGGACAGGGCCATGCGCACCTGTTGCCGGTCGGGCGCCGGGTTGTCGTTCAGCAGCGCCACCGCGGACATGATCTGCCCGGGCGTGCAGAAGCCGCATTGCGGCGAGTTTTCCTCAACGAAAGCCTGTTGCACCGGGTGCAGGGTTCCATCGGCGGCCTTGACGCCTTCGATGGAGACCACCGCCTGGCTCTTGACGTTGTGGGTCAGCACCGAGCAGGAGTAGTTGGGCACGCCGTCGATGAGCACGGTACAGGCGCCGCATTCGCCCCGGTTGCAGCCGATCTTGGTGCCGGTCAGATTGAGCCGGTAGCGCAAGGTATGGGCCAGGGTTTCCTGGGGCAGCGCGTCCACGATCCGGCCCTGGCCGTTGACGTTGAGGGTCAGCAGTCGTTCCGCGGCGGAAAGCCCGGACTGCGCCTGCGCGAGGTAGACTCCGGCGCCGGTCGTGGCGGCCGCGCCGGAGAAGATCACCCCCTTGATAAAGCGTCTGCGCGTCAGCTTTGCATTCACGGCCTGGCTCCGTTTCCTGATGTGGCGGGTCTTGCATGACGGGAGTCCGGGCCTGCTCTTGGCGGCGAACCCGGACGCCGCTCCGAGGCTAGACCTTTTGCCTGGCAAATGCAACAACAGGAGAGAATGTATAATGCGCGACTTCCCGTGACAGGGGCGAATCACAGGACGAAACGGAAACTCACAGGATGAGCATGCACCAAAGGATGCACAGGGACGCCGGAATGGACAGCAGCGCAAATCACGATCATGGCGCGACACGACTTCAGGGCGTGAACCCGTTCCGGGTCATGCTGGTGCTGAACCGCGCCGCGGAACTGGAAAAACAGGGCCGCAAGATCGTGCACATGGAAGCCGGCGAGCCGGACTTCGCCACCGCCGGGACGATTCGCGAGGCTGCCAAGCGCGCCCTGGACGCCGGCCTGACCCAATACACCCAGGCGCCGGGAATTCCCGAGTTGCGCGACGCCCTGGTTGCCCATTACCGCGAGCGGCACGGGCTCGAACTGCCCAGGGAACGAATACTGATCACCCTGGGCGCCAGTGGCGGCCTGGCGATTCTGTCCCATCTCCTGCTGCGGCCCGGCGCCGGCGTGCTGCTCACCGATCCTTCGTATCCCTGCTACCGCAATCTGGTGCGGCTTGCCGGAGCCGAGGCGCAATTGATGCCGATTGGCGTCGAGGAAGACTTTCAGCCTTCGCCGGCTTTGCTGGAAAGGCATCGCCGGAACCACACCGCGGGACTTTGGCTGGCTTCCCCGGGCAATCCCACCGGCGCCGTCATTCCCCGGCGGCAGTTGCGGGAAATCAGCGACTGGGCCGACGCCGCAGGCGCGCATCTGCTGCTCGATGAGACCTACCACGGCCTGCATTATGTGGATGACATGCCCAGCATTCTGGAAATCAACCCGGGCGCTTTTGTAGTCAACAGTTTTTCCAAGTACTTTGGCATGACAGGATGGCGGCTTGGCTGGATCGTGGTTCCCGAGGATCAGGTGGAGGCCGCCAATATCCTCGCCCAGAACCTGTTCATCTCGCCTTCGAGCTTTGCCCAGCATGCGGCGCTGGAGGCATTTGCGCCGGCTTCCCGGGAAGTGTTCGAGCAGCGCCGGGCGGCGTTTTGCGAGCGCCGGGATTATCTCGCCGCCGAGCTTTCCGCCCTCGGTATGCTGCTGCCCCGGGAAATCCAGGGCGCCTTTTACGCCTATGCCAACATCTCGGTTTTCAGCCGCGACAGCGAGGCCTTTTGCACGCAAATGCTCGAGGAACACGGTGTGGCAATCACGCCGGGAACCGATTTCGGCGAAATCAACGGCAATGAATACGTGAGGATGGCGTTTACCACGGGCATGGAAGATTTGAAACTCGGCGTGGAAAGGCTGCGGCGGGCGCTTGCGTGATTGGGGGTTGGTGCATGCTGTCCGTTCGCTTTCCGTCTGTAGCCGAATGCTTTCCCGGCTGGCGCCGGGCCCCTTTCGGCTGCCGTCGCGCTCACTACCTTGCGTCATGAACTATCCTGGTGCGCTGGAGCGGGGGGTCTTGATTCGGCGTTACAAGCGGTTTCTGGCGGATGTGGAAACGCCTGGGGGGGAGGTGGTGACGATGCATTGCCCGAATACCGGGTCGATGCGGAATTGCTGTGCGCCGGGGAGCCGGGTCTGGTACACGGCTTCCGGCAACCCCCGGCGCAAGTACCCCCATACCTGGCAAATCGTCGAAGTGGACCGCCGCCATCTGGTGGGGATCAATACCAGTCTGGCCAATCCGCTGGTGGAGGAAGCCATCGGCAATGGTCTGGTGGGTTCCCTGGCCGGGCATGACGGATTGAAGCGCGAAGCGGCTTATCTGTCCGGCGCCGGCCGCGCCGATTTCCTGGTCAGTCTGGCGAACCGGGAGTGCTATGTGGAAGTCAAGAACGTCAGCCTCGCCGAAGACGGGGGCATCGGGCTGTTTCCCGATGCGGTTACCACCAGGGGCCAGCGTCATTTGCGCGAACTTGCGGCATTGCGCCGCGCGGGACTTCGCGCCATGGTGATTTTTTGCGTGGCCCACAATGGCGTGACCGAGGTTAGCCCCGCGGATTCCATCGATCCGCGCTTCGGCGAATTACTGCGCGAGGCCGCCGCGGCCGGCGTGGAGTTGCATGCCTACGGCGCAAGCTATGACCTTGGCGCGGGAACCGTCGAGCTCGACCGGGAAGTTCCCGTGCGCCTGTGAATGCACCTGCTTATGTCGGGGCTCCTGCTTGAGATTCCGCGACTTCGCTTCGCTACGCGCGGAATGACGGAAAAGGGGGCAGCGCTCGGCAAGCTGCCATTCCGCGCGTAGCGAAGCGAAGTCGCGGAATCTCCCCGGTCGGCCTCCTGCTAGCCGGCGGCCTCCGGAATCCGGGACGGGTCCACGCTGACCATCCCGTCGATGATCTCGAAGGGCACGGCGAACAGGTGCTGGCCATGGCACGGCCCCGCGAGGCAGAGGCCGTCCTCGATGCGGAACAGGGCGCCGTGGGTGACGCACTGGATCAGGGCGCCGTCCGGGTCGAGAAACTTGTCCTCTTCCCAGTTCAGCGGTGTGCCGAGGTGGGGGCAGGAATTGCGGTACAGGTAAAGCTGGCCATCCTTGCGCACGAGGAAAAACAGCTCCCTGTCGAGTTCGACCTCCCTGCAGAAGCCTTCCGCCACTGCATCGGCGGCGATCAGGCTGATCATGGCCGGAATCTGTCCAGCGCCCGGCTGAAATCCGCGAGCAGGTCGGCCTGGTCTTCGATGCCGATGGAAAAGCGCAGCATCGACTCGCCGATGCCCATGGCCTTGCGCCGTTCGGGGCCCATTTCAAAATAGATCGTGTGGGCCACGGGGATGCCGAGGCTGCGGGTGTCCCCGAGATTGCTCGAGGACAGCACGATTTCCAGGCTGTTGAGGAAGTCAAAACAGTCGCTGCCCGGCGCGAGATCGATACTGAATACCGCGCCGAAAGCGCTGAACAGCTTGCCGGCGCGCTGGTGCTGGGGGTGGTCCGGCAGGCCGGGATAGTACACCTTCGCCACCGCGGGGTGCGCCGCGCACAGTCCGGCGAGCGCCATGGCGTTGGCGCAGGCCCGATCCATCCGCAGCGGCAGGGTTTCCGAGCCCACCGCCAGCGTATGGGCGGCTTCCGGCGCCAGGGAGGCGCCCATGTCCCGCAGGCCTTTCTTGCGCACCTGCAGCAATCCCCATTCGCCGCTGTCGCCTTTGCGGTAGAGGTCGAGAATGTTGGGGAAGCCGCTCCAGTCAAAACAGCCGGTATCGGTGACCGCGCCGCCCAGGGCATTGCCGTGGCCGCCGATGCACTTGGTCAGCGAGTTCACCACGAGACCGGCGCCGGCGGTTTTCGGCCGGTACAGATGGGGCGAAGTCATGGTGTTGTCCACCACATAGAGCAGCCCATGTTTCCGGCACAGGGCGCCGATGCCTTCGAGGTCGGCGACCTGGGCAACCGGATTGGCGATGGTTTCCACGAAAACCAGCCGGGTTTCGGGGCGGACTTTTTCCGCCACCGCACCGGCGCGGGTAGCGTCAACAAAATCGACGGCGATGCCGAGCCGCTCCAGGGTGCGGAAAAAGCTGTTGCTGTTGCCGAACAGGAAAGTGCTGGAAATCAGGTGGTCGCCGGCCTTGAGCAGGGTCAGGGTTACTGCTGCGATGGCGGCCATGCCGGTGGCGAAGGCGATACTGGCCCTGCCGTCTTCCATGGCGCTGATCCGTTGCTGCAACGCGGCGACCGTGGGGTTCGCCTGACGCCCATAGGCATAGCCCTGGCGCTTGCCCTGAAAGACCTCGGCAAGTTCCCGGGCGTCATCGTAGGCATAGGCCACCGAGGGATGCACCGGCTTGTGCAGCACGCCGTGTTCCGGGCCGCCCGCACGGTCCGAATGCAGATTACGGGTAGTAAAGCCTTTGGATGGCATGGCAAGGAATCCCGAAGCGGGCAGAGCCGCCTACAAACCGGCAAAAACGCGGCTGGATTCTATCAGAAGCTGGATTTCGGCGACCCTCCGGCGGTAAGCGAGGCTGCCGGTGTCCCGGTACAGCTCGCTGAAATCATCCTGGGTCAGGCCGTCCCGGTTGCTGCCCACCGCGGGCATGTAATCGGAATCCGATTGCAATTCGCTCATGCGGCGCTGCAATTCCAGGGCGCTTTCCCGGTCCCGGGTGGCGAGCCGGGCGAGGGTGACTCCGGTGCTGTTGGCGGTAAGATCGGAAAAACTGAAGCCGGATCGGTGCCTGGCGTCATAGGATTCCTTGGCGGTTGACAACATCGTCGCCAGTTCCGGGCCGAGAGCGACGGTGATGGCGGCAATCGAAGTCAGATGCTGGGCCAGATCCTGCCGCCGCAACAGGCGCACTTCGACGAACTGCGCCGCTGGCGCGGCGCCGGCGGCTTCCGTCCCCACCAGCCTGGCGATGTCCTCGCCATTTACATAGACCGCCAGGGTTTGCAGCAGGGCCTGGTTTTCCGCAATGGGGTCGCTTCCCGCGGCGGATTTGCGCCTGGCTTCCCCGAATAGCGGGGCCAGCAAACGGCTCAGGGGAATCGCCCGCTCATCCGGCGGAATCTCCCGGGCTACCTCGCCGATGACCGCATGATACTCGACAATGCGCTGGCGGTCGGATTCCGACAGTAGCCATTGCCGCGCCTGGTCGCCGGCCCGGGACAGCAGTTCCGGGTCCCAGTGCAGGTGAATGCGGATTTCGTCGGAATCCAGGCTGAGTTGATTCACATTGGCCAGCAGGCGGGCCGCTTCGGCTTGCAGCGGGTCTTCCGAGGCCAGCGCCTCCCCCTGGCCCGGCGCCAGCCAGCCGGTCAGCATGTAGGGGATGGGCAGGTAGCCCAGGCGCAGGCTGCCCAGCGCGGGCCGCCCCTGGTCGATGATGATTTCGCCGCGCAGGTTCATGTAGGTGGGCACGGCAGTCCCCAGGGATCGGCTGACTTCGAATCCCAGGGCGTCCTCGCGCAAATCCACCCTGGCCGCCCAGGCCGGGCTGAGGCGCGACAGGGACAGCAGGTGGCGCCCGAGCAGATTCAGTTCCTCCTGATTCCAGCGCAGCTCGTGGAGTCCCGCCACGCCGGGGTCCGCGGGCACGCTGTCAAGGAGCAGACCTTCGATCCGAACCGCCTCGGCCCGGCTCAACTGCGGGCGCGTCTCCACCAGCGGGGTAAATTGCAGGCAAAGCAATACCGGCGCCGCAAGCACACCGAGTGCCGGCAGCCAGGGCCAGAGGCGGGGCCATCCTGTCTTGCGCTCCGACGTGTAAAAGAGATTTCGTCTTGTGTGTTGTCCCATAGGTTCAGCACACCAGGCATTGCCACGAATTGAATCAGATGCGCTCCCGCCGCGTCAATTCCCGGCATGCCTCCGCCGCGATTCCGCGCGTAGCGAAACCAACCTCCGTCATTCTGCGCATAGCGTAGCCAACCAACCCCGTCATTCTGCGCGCAGCGTAGCGGAGTCGCAGAATCTCGCGCAGTCTGGCTGGGATTCCGCGACTACGCGCGGAATGACGGGGAACGGGGATATGCAAAATGACGGGAAGGGCTATAATGTCGGCACAGTCTCAAGCGGGCGCTTGATTGAACTCATGGCAAACGGTTTCTCCCGAGTATTCGAATTGCGGCGACATGCCCTGGTCGCCTTGCTTCCCTTGCTGCTTGCGGCCTGCGCGTCGACTTCCGAAAGCCCGGTCGAAGCCGCGCCCGAAGCTTCCGCGGCCACCGAAGAAGAACAGTTGCGTCGGCGGCAGGCCGCCGAAGCCGCGGCCCGGGCGCAGCGAATCGCCGAGGCCGAGCGGCAGCGTCAGGAGGAACTCCAGCGCCAGGCCGAACTTGCCGGGCAACGCGCCGAAGCCGAGCGGGAACGGCAGGAAGAGCGCCAGCGAGCTGCCGAACAGGAACGGCTTGCGCGGGAACAACTCGCCCTTGAGCGGGAACGGCAGGAACAGGAAAGACTTGCGGCCATCGCCGCCGAACGCGAGCAAAAACTTGCCCGCATCGAGGAACTCGAAATCCGCATCAGGGAATTGCAGGCCCAGGTTGTGGCCGGCGCCGCCCAAAACGACACCCTGCGCGAGGCGGTGCAAGTTTCCGAACAACTGCTTGCCCTGCTCACTGAAGAACAGGCCCGCTACGAGGAAGACAATCTCGACGCCGCGGGCAACCTGATTGACCCGCCCGCAACCGACGCCATCGCGGAACTCGAAGCTCGCCGCAACGGTCTCCTCGAGCAAATCAACGCCTGCTGAAGTCGCTTCTTCCGCTCTTTGGTGCGCGTAGCGAAGCCCCCCTCCGTCATTCTGCGCGAAGCGAAGCGTAGTCGCAGAACCTCTTTGGGGACTCTGTGTGAGGGGGCATGCCTCCCCTGGCGCGGCTACAGTGGTTTCGCCAAGCCCCGGCCTCGACTTCCTGTCGAGCCGTTCGGTTATCGAGAAGCGTTGCTTTTCGTCGGCTGCGCCGACCGGGTCTCACTCCGCGACTTCGCGCAGAATGACGGGGAGAGGGAATCGCGGACTGACGATTGTCTTGAGGCAAACTGCTGTTTTGCCTGCGCTCTTGTGATAGAGTGCGCGGCTTTGACCGCCAACCGGGGAGAACCTTTCGCATGGCTTCGCAACTCACCATCGTGGTGACCACTTTGTTGTCCCTGATGGGACTCGGGATCGCCTGGTACTACATGAAAAAGGTAGTCAGCATCCCATTGGACCTGGATCTGAACGAAGAAGACAGCAAGCGGCTGAAGTTCATTCATGGCGCCATCGCCAGCGGCGCCATGGCGTTCCTGAAACAGGAGTACCGCGTCCTGACCATTTTCATGGTGGCCTTTGCGCTGGTCATCGCGGTTCTCATCGACGACACCCATACCCCCGGCTACCGCGAAGGCATCTACACCGCCATCGCGTTTCTGTTCGGCGCGGCCATTTCCATCGCCTCGGGCTATATCGGCATGAAAGTCGCCACCCAGGGCAATGCGCGCACCACGGTCTCCGCCAAAAAGGATATTTCCAACGCTTTCGATGTGGCCATCGATTCCGGGGCGGTCATGGGCTTCGCCCTGGTGGGCCTGGCGACGCTGGGGCTGGTGGTGATCTATGTCGTCATGTCCCGGTTGATGTCGGGGCTGGGGCCGGACAATAACCACATCCTGATGGAAGTCATCGCCGGCTTCGGGCTCGGCGGCTCCACCATCGCGCTTTTCGCCCGGGTCGGCGGCGGCATTTTCACCAAGGCCGCCGATGTGGGCGCCGACCTGGTGGGCAAGGTCGAAAAAGGCATCCCCGAGGATGACCCGCGCAATCCCGCGGTGATCGCAGACAACGTCGGCGACAATGTGGGCGATGTCGCCGGCATGGGCGCCGACCTGTTCGGCTCCTGCGCGGAAAGCACCTGCGCCGCCATGGTGATCAGCGCCGTGGTCTTCGCCATGGACCCCAATGCGCTGCTGTATCCCGTGCTGATCAGCGCCGTGGGCATTCCGGTGAGCTTCATCACCAAGCTCGTCGTCGGCGTCGAGACCGAAGACGACGTGGCCCCG
This sequence comes from Pseudomonadales bacterium, assembly GCA_022819645.1. Lineage (GTDB taxonomy): Bacteria > Pseudomonadota > Gammaproteobacteria > Pseudomonadales > Pseudohongiellaceae > UBA9145. The sequence goes on along the minus strand of JAJEGU010000033.1, from coordinate 11,589 downwards.
GCGCTGATGAAACTGCTGGTCATTTCCAGTGCGCTGATGGCGGCGATCATGTATTTCTTCACCCTGCTGCTGGTGCCGGAATTCTTCACGCTCAATGGCGAGGAATACACCAACTTGGGCGTGTACTGGTGTTTCCTGTCGGGGCTGGTGGCCGGCCTGGCGGTGGGCCTGCTGACCGGGTACTACACTTCCGAGAATTACGAACCGGTCAAGGATCTGGCCAAATCCTGCGAAACCGGCGTCGCCACCAATATCATCTTTGGTCTGGCGCTGGGCTATCGCAGCACGGTGCTTCCCTATCTCTGCATTGCGGTGAGCATTTTCGTTTCCTGGCAACTCGCCGGCATGTACGGCGTGGCCATTGCTTCCCTGGGCATGCTGGGCACGCTGGTCATCGCCCTGATGATCGACGCCTACGGACCGGTGGCGGACAATGCCGGGGGCATCGCCGAGATGGTGGGCCTGCCGAAGGAAGTGCGCCGCCGCACCGATATTCTCGATTCCGCCGGCAACACCACCGCCGCCATCGGCAAGGGTTTCGCCATCGGCGCGGCGATTCTGACTTCCCTGGCGCTGTTCGCGGCATTCATCACCGCGGCGTCCAACCTGCGCGGCGAGCCCATCAGCATGAGCCTGCTCGATCCGCTGGTCTACACTTCCCTGTTCATCGGCGCGGTGCTGCCCTTCCTGTTCACCGCCATGACCATGAAATCCGTCGGCCGGGCGGCCTTTGACATGATCGCCGAGGTGCGCCGGCAGTTTCAGACGATTCCCGGCATCATGGAAGGCACCGGTCAGCCGGATTACGCCGAGTGCGTGGCGATTTCCACCAGGGCGGCATTGCGGGAAATGATCGCTCCCGGGATTCTCATCATGGGAACGCCCCTGCTGGCGGGATTCCTGTTCGGCGTGGAAGCGGTGGCCGGAATTCTGGCCGGTTCCCTGGTGGCGGGCGGCGTGTTGGCGATTGCATCGTCCAACAGCGGCGGCGCCTGGGATAACGCCAAGAAGTTCATCGAGGCGGGCCATTTCGGCGGCAAGGGTTCAGAGCAGCACAAGGCTTCGGTGGTGGGGGATACCGTTGGCGACCCGCTGAAGGATACTTCCGGGCCGTCGTTGAATATTCTGATCAAGCTGTCGGCGATCCTTAGTCTGGTGTTTGCGCCTTTCTTCGTCAACTTCGGCGGGATTTTGTTGTAGCGGTTAGTAGTGGAGTGCCTGCCGTCCCTGGCGCGGGTTCTGTAGTTTCGATTAACCCCAGTCTCGACGGCCCAGCCGTCGAGTATAGCCCGGGACTGCGCACGAAGCTGCGTTTCGTAAACGCTTGCCCTCGCCCTTGTCGAGCCGTTCGACCCTCAAAAAGCATGTTTTTCGTAGGCTGCGCCGACCGGGTGACAGCCCTTGTCAGGTCGTGCTTGCCATTCATGGCGCGGTTCTTTTGGCTTTGCCAAGCCCCATTTCAACAAACCATCGCCAGTTTTCGGGAGATTGTTATAGACATCATGCGGGAGTGGGCGGTGGACCTAGGAGCCTGCGCCGTAGGAATTCACGGCTGCAAATCCGCTCTCATCCACGCCCCTGGCCACTCGATTTCGTTGCATATCCACCAATATTCGCCTCAATCGACCGGCCAGGGGCGCGGCGATAGCGAATTTTCGCTTTCGCGAATTCCTACGGCGCAGGCTCCTAGGGCTTGGCGACCTGTTGCGATTCACTGACGAGCGATTTGGCCTGTGGCTTACGAATATGCTCATTACCATGATTACCATCGCGGTGTGTTTCTGGATGCTGCAACTCATCGTTGATGGGATTCTGATGCTTTCGTCGCTGGCGGAAGACAGAAGCGTTTCCGGCAGAGCCCTTTATCTGCTCTCGGTTTTCGTGATTTGCCTGTGCCTGGTATTAGGCGTAGACAAGTACCTCAACCATCGTCTGGCGAAAGCGGAAGCGTCCGCTCGCAAGGCAACCAAAGAATTGAAAGCCGACGAGGACAAGTACATGAAGGAATTTGAGCAGCAGTTAAAAGAAGTTTCTGGAGTCCGTACGCTGGTGGAATCGAAAATGGAAGAATTGCACCAAATGATTGAGCGCGGGGACACATGACCGCCTACGAATCACGCCTTCGCGCTTGGGCTAGGAGCTGCGGTATGGAAGACTGTCTCACAGCACGGCTGGATGACGTGGAAGAGTTCATGCGCAAGAGCGGCCACATGGAGAAATTCTACAAAGCCTTCCCTGATTACGACCCCGCCAACATGACCATCGAAGACGTTTTGGCCCGGATAAAGCCGCTGGCCGCTCAATTCTATCGCCTGACGGGGAAGCCTCTCGGTATCACCGGGGAGATTGGTGAATATGAAGTGGCCCGCCTGTTGAATCTGAAACTCGCCGAAGCGAGGAGTCCGGGTTACGACGCGACAGATCAGTCGCAACGCCGCTATCAGATCAAGGCCCGCTGCTTGTCTCTGGACGAGAAGGGACGATGGAAGTCAAACATGACCGGGACACTGAACAACAAGGAATGGGATGTCGCCCTGTTGGCCGTAATGACCCGTGAATTTGAAATACTGGAAATCTGGGAAGCAAACCGAAGCGATGTGGACCGCGAGTTAAACCGCCCAGGGAGCAAAGGACGAAACGAGCGCAGAATGCTGCCTCTGTCCAAGTTCATGGAAATCGGACGCTTGCGCTATCGCAACGACCAGGAGAATCGGCAATGCCTAGGAGCCTGCGCCGTAGGAATTCGCGAAAGCGAAAATTCGCTATCGTCGCGCCGCTGGCCGGTCGATTGAGGCGAATATTGGTCGATATTTAACGAAATCGAGCGGCCAGGGGCGCGGATGAGAGCGGATTTGCAGCCGTGAATTCCTACGGCGCAGGCTCCTAGACCACCGACACTAGTTTTCTTACTCAGTTAAACACTTTGTATCCACGTTCGCGTAAACAATTCCGAAGCACAGTTTCCTGCTCTTTATAGCCATTTGCCGCACCTTCTGCCGCGCCGAGAACAGCACCGGCCCCGGCAAGGCGTTCCGCAGTATCAGAGTCGCCGACAATTGCGCCAATCACTGCATAAGCAATACCGCCGCCAACTGTTCCAGCCGCAGCATTGGCACCGATGCTAACCTGATCGGCATATGTATTGCAGTCTGCTACATCGTTCCGATAGGCACGATAATCAACATTCTTCATGTCTACAATCAATCCACTATCATCGAATGGGTCGGAACTCGTACAACCGCCAAGAAAAAAAATTACAAGTACAACAGTAACAACAACCCGCATTTTCAGTCCTCCGATTACAATAATGGGGCAGCAATTCTCATTATGGCAATGGGTGCGCTCATATCAGTCATCCTGTGTGCAGTCGCAGGATCTCATCGCGTGGCCATTGCAAGAGATTCTGCGACTACGCTTCGCTTCGCGCAGAATGACATGAAGGTTGGGGCGCCAAAATGAGAATTGCTGGATAATGGGTAAATCCCTTTGTCGCGATCAATGAATGCTAGGATAATGCGCTGGGGAGTGTCAACGGGTATGCCGCAACCCCCCGAATCGCCCTCTAAGTATCCCGAATTCAATGGCTTACGCCATCGAATTCGGCGGCACTTCCCTGTGCCGCAGGGAAGCTCTGACTTGATCAGAGCTTCCCTAAGCGATTTTCCGGCCATGAACAAGCGGAAAGGGGGGATCGTGGAACTGGCGGCTACTGGGGCGGTCGGGTTGCGGCTTCGCTTTCATGCGGTTGTTCCAGAATGCGCTTCCGTGTGCGGTTTCGTGCGAAATGACTGTATAAATCAATATATAAGAAAAAATGACGAAAATCTTTAACATATTGATTTATAATGATTAATTGCTTTCAATATCGCTGACCGGGCCTCACCCGTCATTCTGCGCGGAGCGGAGTCGCAGAATCTCGCTGGTCTTGTTTGGTGTCGGGAATTGCAATCCCGTTATCGGTCGGCAAGCGATTCGAAGTGGTACAGCACCCATTCCCGGGTTTCGGTCACGGCGCCGGTGGCGGCTTCCGAGATCCGGGTTTCCACATTCTGCACGCATTGATAGATGCGGAAGGACTCGGTGTTCTCGATGATGAGATTGCGCACCGAGGGATTGAGTGTGTAGTTGGAAATCTCCACGAGTCGCCAGTCGCCGGCCAGGGTGTCGCTGATACACTCGCTATCGCCGAGCAGGTCGACATATTCCATTTCCCGCTCGGCATAGCCGCCCGCGGGCACATCGAGCCCAAGCCGCAATTCCAGCGAGCCGCCGCCCGGCGCCCGCAGGTCCACAAAATCGATGCTTTCAATCCGGACTTCGGTCTCCAGGGGATTGAACGCCACCACTCGCAGCAGGTCCCGGTTGTTCTCCTGCCAGCTCGCCGAATAAAAAGCGAATTTGACGCCTTCCCCCGCCTGGCCCGCTTCCGCGGTTGAGAAAAGCAGCAGCGCCGCCATCAAGATCACATGGCGGAGCACGGCTACAAATTCACCACGGTGAGGTTTGGGAGTTGCAGGGTTTCGGCGGTTTCCCGGGAGGTGATGATGCCGTGGCTGGCGGTTTCGGGGTGGAAGTAACGTTCGGTTACGGCTTGCAGGTCTGCCACTGTGGTTGCCAGTACGCGTTGGCGGAAGGCGAGCCTTTGTTCGAGACTGCGGCCGAAGAGGTGGTTGTAGAAGGCGGTCTTGGCTTCTCCGGCGGGGGAGGATGGCTTGTCCATGGCGGCGATGACGCCGAGGATGGCCTCTTCGAGCTGGCGCTCCCGATGCCTGCCCCGCAATACCCAGTCAAGGGCCCGGTCGAAATCCGCCAGGGTGTCGCCGAGGCGGGGGTCGCGGTAGGAAAAACAGCGGAATACCGCCGCGCCGGAGTGCTGGCCCGCGCCGCTGCCATAGGCGCCGCCCTGCTCGCGGACGGCGCGGTGCAGGAAACCATTGTTGACGAAGCGGCCAAGCACGTGCAGCACGGGATTGTCCTCATGCCCCGAGGGCACGGTGGGCCAGGCCTTGGCGCAGAAATTCACCGAGGTCGCCGTGGTCCAGGCTTCGCAGACGTTTTCCCGCGTCTCCGGCAGGGAAAGGGATTTTCCGCCTGCGGTCGTGGCGGCGCTTTCTCCCCATACGGCTTCGAGGTCGTCATGCAATCGCTGGCGGTGTTCCTCTTCCGCAATCAGTAGAAACCGGCGTTCGCTGGCGCGGATCGCTTGATGCAGTTCGGCGAATCGGGCAAGCAGGCGGCTTTGGGCTTCGGCCCCGGAGATATCGCTGGCAAGTTCCCGCAGGCGGCGGATGCTTTCCAGGCCGCTGGTCCGGTGTGAAAGCAGGGCGGCGGGGCTCATTCTGCTGCTCGCCAGGCTCATGGCGAGACTGTGTCCCTGGGAGGTGATGCTGTTTTCCTTGCGCGACTGGATCTGTTCGATCAGTTCCTTCAGGCGGCGGCCCTCGTCGAATCGCATTTCGTCGATGGTGGCGCGAAGCAATTCGGTCAATGCCCGGTGATTGCCAAGCAGACATTTCGCCGACAGGCTGAACAGGGCATGATTCGACTGCACTTCGCCATAGTGGGGCCGGATGCTGCTGAATCCGCCGATGCCTCCGCAAATGCGGGATTGCCAGATCTGGACCTCGGCATAATCCCTGGCGCCGATGCCGAATTCACCAAGACAGGCGGCGTAGAGTTGCAGGCTGTCGAGCAACTCCTCATTCAGTTGCGGCAACCGGTAGACCACTTGCTGGTAGGCAAGGCCATTGGCGCCCTGGGCGTAGTAGCTGACCGGGTCGCCCGTGGACAGGCGCAAGTCCCGCCGCCGGGGTTCGCTGATTTGCGGAGGCACATCGTCAAGCCCGACCCGGGGCAGTATCTCCGGGTCGTCCTCCCGCATCTGCCTTTCCTGGAGTCGGCGCGACTGTTCCAAAATCGCATTTTTTTCCTGCTCGCCGAGTCTGGACCGGATTGCGGCAAGCCGGCGGCTTTCCGCGGCGCTCTTGCGGGCGGCGAGTTCCGGGTCGGGCTTGAGGGTGAGGCTGACCCGGTGGGGGTTGTCGAGCAGCAGGCTCCTGATGAGCCCGGGAATGAAGTCCGGATCGGTGATTTGCCGCCGCAGCCGCGCAAGCACCGGCTCGAGATTGAGCATGGCCACCGGGTCACCGCGGTGAATCGCCGCGGGCAGTCCGGCGAGAATCAGTTGCAGCCCATAGGGATACGAGCCGCCGGTAATCTCCCGCTGGTCGAGTTCGAGCTGGTGCAGCGCGGCTTCCACCTGCTCTCCCGGTATGCCTTCCCGGGCGACTTTTTCGAGCACGCCGATAATCAGCTCTTCCACCGCCTGGGTGGCGTCCGCCGAACAGCCTTCGAGGCCAGCCATGAAACTCATTTCGCGATGGGAGGATTCAAGTCCGCACAACGGCGATGGCGAAGCGCCCAGTTCGCTTGATTCCAGCGCCTGGAGCAGGGGACTGGCGCTATTGTCGAGCAGGACACTGGAAAGCAACTGGGCCTGGAACTGCTGCTCCAGATCGGTGCTGTGGCCAAGCAGCCAGCCGAGAACCACATGGGTCTTGCGATCATCAAGCTGCCCGTCTTCGCAAAAATAACGCTCTTCCACCCGCACCGGCGCGATGTGGCGCGCCTCGTCGGGAATCTCCACCGCCGTCTCCAGCGGCTCGAATTGATTCAAGGCGAGCGATTCGAAATTCGCCTGATGCTCGCTGGCGGGAATATCGCCAAAAGTCATGAAAACCGAGTTGCCCGGGTGGTAATGGCGGCGGTGGAAATCAAGCAACTGCCGGTAGCCGAGCTTGGGAATCTCGCCCGGTTCTCCGCCGCTGTTGAAATGGTAGGTGGTTTCCGGGAACAGGTAGCGGCACATGGTATGCCACAGCACGCTCACCGGCGAACTCATGGCGCCTTTCATTTCGTTGTAGACCACGCCCTTGAGCTGCAGTTCGGCGCCGGGGTCATCGGCCTTGGCGAATTCCAGCCGGTGCCCTTCCTGGGCGAAATCGAGTTCGTTCAGATTCGGGAAAAACACGGCGTCCATATACACGTGCAGAAGGTTGTTGAAATCTTTCCTGTTCTTGCTGGCGAAGGGATACGCGGTCCAGTCGCTGCTGGTGAAAGCGTTCATGAAAGTATTCAGCGAGCGCCGGGTCATCATGAAGAACGGGTCCCGCACGGGAAAGCGGGCGCTGCCGCAGAGGCTGGTGTGCTCGAGAATGTGGGCGACGCCGGTGGAGTCCATGGGCGCCGTGCGAAGGGCCACGAGAAACACGTTCTCCGGACTGTCGCTGTCGAGATGATAGTGCGGGGCGCCGGTGCCGCGATGCCGGTATTCCTCCACGCTGATATTCAGCGAGGCGATGGGGTGGCTGCGGCGCCATTCGAAGGCGGGATGCGCCTCGGGGCTGGCGTCGTCGATGGAAAGTTGGGCGCTGGTCTCGATCATGTTGCACTCATTGCTTCTGGTGAATTTGGCGGTGGACGGAAACCTGGCGGAAATTCCAGGCTGATTCGGCCAAGCCTGGCGCTGCGAAAGTCCTGCAGCAGGATGCTTGCGGCCCGCTCCAGGTCTGCCGCCCCGCCTTTCCGGCGGGCGCCGCGAGCGTGGGCAATCCTATCAAATACCGCTTCCGCTGTGTTGTCGGCGGCAGTGATTCCATAGCGTTGCTCCAGCGCATGGCGATACCCGGCGAGCAGGCGATCCGCCAGAAAGGCGCCAATCTCGCTGGTGTCGATGGCGGCCGCGCCGATACTGCCGGCGCTCGCCATGAGCAGGGCCGCGCGCTGGTCTTCCAGCTTCGGCCGCAACATTCCGGGGGTATCCACCAGGGTCCAGTCTGCATGGTATGCCGCAGCCTGCTGCCGGCGGGTAATCGCCGGCATATTGCCGGTCCGGGCCAGTTTGCGACCCGCCAGCAGATTCAGCAGCGAGGACTTGCCCACATTGGGGATGCCGATGATGGCAATCAGGACTCCACTTCCCGCATTTTCCACCAGACGCCGGAGTTGGCGGTTCAACCGCGCCGGATCCAATGGAGCGTCACGGCCATTCGCCAGGCAGGCGTTGCCGCTGTCGGCGGCATAGTGCGACAACCAGGCGGTGGTGGTTTCCGGGTCGGCGAGATCGGACTTGTTGAGGATGCGGATTAGCGGCAAGGTTCCCCGCATGCGTTCGAGCAAGGGATTCGAACTTGCCCCGGGAATACGGGCGTCGAGCACTTCCATGGCGAGCCCGGCCCCGCGCAACAGCGCCCCGAGTTCCTTGCGCGCCTTGTGCATATGGCCGGGATACCAGGAAATCGCCACGGTGAAGTCTCTCACTCGTCATTCCGCGCGCCGCGAAGCGCAGTCGCAGAATCTCACGCAGTCTGCAGGAACGCGCGGGTCAAGCCTGATTCGTCAGTCGGTTCGGCGTAAAGTACCGAACCGGGCTGCCGATACGCTGTTTCCCGGTCATGAAATATTGGCCTAGGGTCGATTTTACAGTATAGTGCGCGCCCTGGGAGCCTGCGCCGCAGGCCCCCAGATGCCATGAGGCGGCTGGTCAGTCATGCCACACGCAAGTTCCATCCAGGCGGTGCTGGAACAGAAAGCCCGGCGCGAGCTGGCGCCGGCGTTTCTGGAGATTGTGAACGAAAGTCACATGCACAGCGGGCCGGCCAGCGATTCGCACTTCCGGCTCACCGCTGTGGCGGAACGATTTGCCGGCATGGGCCGGGTGCGGCGGCACCAGCTTTTGTACCGCCTGTTTGCCGACGAGCTTGCCGGCGGCGTCCACGCCCTCGCGCTCCATCTGTACACGCCCCGGGAGTGGCGGGAAAGAGGGCGAGACATTCCCCCATCGCCGGATTGCCGCGGCGGAAGCCGGACTGCGGTTTGAGCGGGTGAGCAAGGCCGCGTCCCACTCATGGCGATGATCGAGAACTGATTGGACCATGGAAACCGTCAGAAAAAGCGAAGGCCTGACCGCATTCGTCACCGAGCACCTGCTAGTGGCGGCGGTGGCTGCGGTATTGCTGGCGGCATCCGCGTTTTTCCCTGGCAATGGAGAAGTGATCACGGAAGAACCGCTTGTGGTCGCGCCGGCGATTCCGTCCGAGCCGGCCCCGCAATCGGTTTTCCCCGACCTGACCCTGGCCAAAACCGTGGTGGAGCGGAAGGAGACCTTTCTCAACTTCCTGCAGGACTACGTGAATGAGCAGAATCACCTCATCTCCCTGGATCGCCTGCGTCTGGTGGCCATCAGCGAAACCCTGCGCGGCGACGGCGCCCTGACCCGGGATTCCCGCGACTGGCTGCTGGAGTTGGCCGCGCGCTATGAAGTGGCGGAGGAAGATTTCAGCGACCGCGGCGCCTGGCTCGATGAATTGCTGTTCCGGGTGGATGTGGTGCCCACTTCCCTGGTGCTGGCCCAGGCGGCCAATGAATCCGCCTGGGGCACTTCCCGGTTTACCCGGGAGGGCAACAATGTTTTCGGCCAGTGGTGCTACACCCCCGGCTGCGGCATCGTCCCCCGGCAACGGAGCCAGGGCGCAATCCACGAAGTGCGCAGCTTCACCACTCTCCACGACGCCATGTCAGCCTATTTCGTCAATCTCAACACCAATGAAAACTACCAGTTCTTTCGTGAACTGCGGCAAACCATGAAATTGCAGCAGCGGGAACTCGATCCCCTGGTCCTCGCTTTCGGTCTGAACCGCTACTCCCAGCGCGGTCGCAACTATGTGGACGAACTGCAAACCATCATCGTCCAGAACGACCTCACCGCAAGAGACAGGGACTATCTCGCCGTAATCGGCATGATCGATTAGTGCCGAACGGCTCGACAGGATGTCGAGACTGGGGCTAATCGAAATCACAAAAGTCACGCCAGGGATGGCATGCACCAACCTCGCAGAATCCTCAAAGAGATTCCGTGACCACGCTTCACTTCGCGCAGAATAACATTGAAAATGAAGCTCCAAAATGGGAATTGCCGAATTCAAATGCATCGATTCGATCAAATATCTATGGCGCCAGCCCTTCAATGATGCTTGATCTGCTCGCAGAAACCATGCCTTGCGATATCTCGCCGACCCCATTGAAAGGAGATATAGTCAAATCTGGTGTACGGGGGCAGCTATTCTCATTTTGGCGCTCCAACCTTCATGTCATTCCGCGACTGCGCGCAGAATGACTGATGTGAGCGCGGCCATTGCCATAATGAGAATTGCTGGTACGGGGGAGTTGAGTTTGACATCGCCCGGGCCTTGCTCCATACTTATTCGCATACGCCCCATGGCTGTACGCCTCGCTCCTGACCTGTCCGCAGGTCCGGTCATCCCTAGCAAGGCCTGCCCCATGGGGCTTTTTACTGCACACGCGAAAAGGAGCCGATTGTGACCCGCGTAGCGATCCTGATAGACGGCGGTTACCTGATCAAACGACTTCCCGTCCTGCGCCCGGAATTCGACATCAACAATCCGGCAGAAACGGCCAGCGCGATCAACCAGCTCGTCGGGAACCACCTCAACTCATGCTTTAAGTGTCCGTTAAATGCTTCGGCAAGTTGGGCTTGCTCGATGGCATCCTTACGTACGGTTGGATTCAATACTTTTGAAATAAATTTCAAGAACTTATCTTGATTTAGTGTATATAGAGAGAATCTTTCATCATCGAAAATCCAATCGAGAGGCCAATCATCATTGTTTATACAGTGCTGCCAAATGTCTCCCTCTGCATCTTCGAATCTGCTATCAGATGATGGCATTGAGGTAAGATCAAATATTTCATTGAGAAATTCAACTTCGTTTACATCGCCGTACCAAACAGTCTTTCTTGCCCTCAACTCATCGAGAACTGCTGATTTGGTTCTAGTGCTAATAATTCCATCGGGTGACTTAAAATTCTTTGGTGGAACTTTTTGTGGTCCAATCTCAACATTTAGCCAAATTCCGGTATCTTCCCCAAGTACAGTAGAAACATCATTGTCTATAACTTCAACTAATTTCTTGACGCTCTTTTCAATAGAAACATACATTTTGATTGGGATGCGCAAATGGGCCTTCCAAACTTCCGTGCCACCATTCCAATTGTCATTATAAATATAATCAAGGTCTATTTCCGCCAAGTTCAAAACATGTAATGCATCTATTTCCTCCCTATGGCGAAGCATTTCAGCAACTGTCAGTAAGGTGCCTTCAATTTGCCTGCGAGTACTTAACGGACTCATGGTATGTAGTCTCCAAAGTATGTCATCGGACGGCGGGATACTGAAGAAGATTGAGTATCAGCATTTATTTTAACCCAAATACTGCGAAAACGCGGTGAGAAAGGCGCTCATATCTCAACATAGACCAATTACCCCAATCGATTTCGAGGGTCACTCTGCCCGTCACGGATGGAATTCACGGGACATCCTTCAAAATTTGCTTGCTGTGTGTCCCATGGCTAACCCGGATATTGCACGAATGGGTTGATTCGCCCCCGAATCCGCGATTTTCAAGACCTGTTCGGTCTTGATGGTTCCACCCGGCCGGAAACCGGACTGTCCGATACGGTTTCCAGAGACTGGACCACGATATTCGGGCGGTTTTTCCCGCGTGCGGGAGC
>JAJEGU010000066.1 GCA_022819645.1 Pseudomonadales bacterium | reverse complement strand
CGTGGTTTTGTTTTGCCCCCGAATTCAATGGCTTACGCCATCGAATTCGGCGGCACTTCCATGTGCCGCAGGGAAGCTCTGACTTGATCAGAGCTTCCCTAGGAGCCTGCGCCGCAGGAATTCACGGCTGCAAATCCGCTCTCATCCACGCCCCCGGCCGCTCGATTTCGTTGCATATCCACCAATATTCGCCTCAATCGATCGGCCAGGGGCGCGACGATAGCGAATTTTCGCTTTCGCGAATTCCTGCGGCGCAGGCTCCTAGGCCCATGTCAACCGCGATTTCCATCGCCTCATTTGCAGCCTGGTTCCCGTTATTGCCGCTTTGTCGCAATGCCGTTGCCGGGCTTTTCCGAACATGTTCAGATGGCTGCCAATTTCTTCAGCAAAATATGGGAGCAAGGCATGAACAGCAGCAACCTCTTTCGCGCAATCGCCCTCGCCCTGACGCTTGGCGTTTATGGCGCAGCGGAGGCGGAAACCCTGACCATCGTGATTGAGGACATTCGCGAAGCCAGCGGCACGATTCAGGTGCAGGTACATGCCGGCAAGGCGCAATTCGACGGCGAAGGCTCAGTGGCGCAATTCATGGAGCCTGCGGTAACCGGTTCGATTACCCTGGTCGCCGAAGACCTGCCGCCGGGAGAATACGCCATCCGCATCATGCACGATGTGAACGGCAACGATGAACTCGACGCCAATTTCGTCGGCGCCCCTACCGAGCCCTTCGCCTTTTCCAATAACGCCAGGGCCATGTTCGGCCCGGCCGCCTGGGAAGACGCCCGCTTCACTCTCGAAGGCGAAGCCACTCAGGTGATCAGCCTGAATCATTAGGCGTACAAGATCAGGAGAGCAAAAATGAACCGTCGTGAATTCACGAAAGTAATGGGCTTGCTGGCCCTGCCCTGGCCCGGCGCCGCACTGGCCGAAGCCGATGCAGGCGACTGGTCGGCGCAGTTCGCCCGCAGTCTCCAAGAGCATCCCTGGCTTGCGGCCTGGGGCAACATCGACCGCGGCCACTACCAGAGCGGGGCCGAAGTGTCGGGAAACTGGCCCGAGGCGCTGCGGGGCGTGCTGTATCGCACCGGCCCCGCGCAGCACGAAGCCCATGGCTGGCGCAATCGGCACTGGTTCGACGGCGACGGCATGATGCACGCCTGGCGTATCGATGCGGACGGCGTGCGGCACGAGGCGCGACTGGTGGAAACCGCCAAGCTGCAAGCCGAACGGGAGGCGGGACGCGCCCTCTATCCCGGCCTTGCCGGCGCGCCGCCAAATCCTGCGGGGCTCAGCGGCCCCGACGATCTGAATCTGGCCAATACCAGCGTTCTCCACCATCACGGTCGCCTGCTTGCCCTGTGGGAAGCCGGCAGCCCTTATGAGATCGATCCGGAAACCCTGGCCACAAAAGGCCCTTACCAGTTCCCGGAAACAGGCGGCGGCTCGTCCATGCGCGGCGTGCCCTTCTCGGCCCATCCCCGAATGGATGTGGATGGCAGCGTATGGAACTTCGGTTATGCCTCCAGCGCCGGCCTGCTGGTGTTCTGGCATATCGGCGCCGACGGCTCGGTGCGCAACGCCGGACGCGTGGCGGTCGACCCGATGACGATGCCGCACGATTTCGTCGTCACGGAAAGACATCTGGTGCTGCTGCTGCCGCCCTTCCACTACCGGCCGCAAGCGAATGCCACAGGTTTTCTGAATATGCACGAATGGCGGCCGGAAGATCCTTGCCGGGTGCTGGTGGTGGACAAGAACGATCTGTCCAGCCATTTCTTCCTGGAACTGCCCGCGCAATGGGTGTTCCATTTCGGTAACGCCTGGGAGGACAGCGCCGGAGTCATCCGTTTTGACGCCGCCAGGGCACCGGACCCCGGCATCATGACCGATGCCTTCAGCGCCATCATGCGCGGCGAGACCATCGCCAGCCGACCGGCGAGCCACCATGCCTACCGCATCGACGCCAGGGCGCGAACCGTCTCGGAAGAACCATTGGTGGAAAGCGACGTCCAGACCGAGTTTCCCTGCATCGACCCCAGGGTGGGCTGCCGGCGCTATCGCAAGCTCGTGATGCTGTCCCGCAACGGAGAGCAGCCACAGGGGCACGGTACCCTGAACGAAGTCAGCATACTGAATGTGGAAAGCGGGCGGCGCGATTTCTTCCGCTACCCGGATTCACAGATTCCCGAAGAGCATCTCTACCTCCCCCGTCCGGGCAGCGAGCCGGAAAGCCGGGGCTGGATTCTGGGAACCGCCCATGACTGGCTGCGCGGAAGGCAGGTGTTGAATCTGTTTCATGCAGACAGCGTGGCAGAAGGCCCGGTAGCCGTGGCTGAATTGCCCTACGCCATTCCGCTCGGGTTGCATGGCAAGTTCGTTGGGGTTTGAGTTGTGGAAACCCGCGGGAGGAGGAATGAATAAGTGGCAACCACACTTCAAGCATTTTCTGACCGGATTTCTGCTTGCGGGAGCCTTCTCCGCGGCGGTGGCTGTGCTGATCTGGTGGTTGCTCGATTCCGGCGGATTTTGGGCGGTTTTGATCATTTCACTCAGCATCGGCTGGTCGGTGAACATGGCCTTTGCGCTGCTGCAGGGCACGCTGAGCCGCCGCATCGGCCCCTGGGCCGCGCCGGCGCTCATTGTGGCCCTGGGCCTGATGGCAGGCCTGCTGATTGCCGGCACCCTCGTGGGCAACCATCCGCTGTTCTACTTTTCCGGAAGTTTCACGACCGTTGCCCTGGCGCTGTTTTTCGGCATTACCGGCACCCTGGTGTTCTACACCCGGGAAAGGCTGCACCACACCCGGCGGCAACTCGCCGAATCCGTACTGCGTCAATCCCGCCAGAAACAACTGCTGGCGGAAACCGAACTCAAACTGCTCCAGGCCCAGATCGAACCCCACTTCCTGTTCAATACGCTTTCCAATACCGCCCAACTTGTCCCCGGTAATCCTGAACTTGCCGTTCGCACCCTGGAGAATCTCACCACGCTGTTGCGAGCTTCCCTGGCGCGCACCCGCAGCGGCGAAAGCACCCTGGGCCAGGAAATCGATTTCGGCGCCGCCTATCTGGCCATCCAGGCCACCCGATTGCAGGGACGGCTCACCTGCGAAATCGACCTGCCGGATAAATTGCGGGAAATCCCGTTGCCGCCCCTGCTCGTGCAGCCTCTGCTGGAGAATGCCGTAGTCCATGGCGTCGAAGTCAAGCCGGAAGGCGGCAAGGTCGTCTTCAGCGCCCGGCAAATCGACGACGCACTTGTCCTCAGCGTCAGCGACAACGGCGCCGGCATCAATGAAACCGGCGCATCCGGCGGCGTCGGGCTGCGCAACATCCGTGACCGCCTGCGCCTGCGCTATGGCGCCAGGGCATCCCTGGAACTTACTCCGGCCTCCCCGAGTGGCGTTAATGCGATCATCAGTCTTCCGCTTGCGCGGGGGTCGGGGGATAATGAGGCGCCTGCCTGACGAGCGACGCCATGACCCGTGCGCTGATTGTCGAAGACGAACCGCTGCTTGCCGAGCAGTTGCGGGGGAAACTTGCCGCGCTTTGGCCCGGGCTGGTCATTGCCGGCGTCGCCGGGGAAGGACGCGAGGCCTTGCGACTCGCCAGGCAATCGCGGCCGGATATCGCTTTTCTCGATATACGGCTGCCGGGAATGTCGGGGCTGGAAGTCGCCGCCGCCCTGCCTGTGGATACCCGGGTGGTTTTTGTCACCGCCCATGATGAATTTGCCGTGGATGCCTTTCGCGCCGCCGCAGTGGATTATTTGCTGAAGCCGGTCAGCGACGAGCGGCTGCGAGCCACCATCGAACGCCTGCGCGATGGCGAAAGCCGGCGCGGCGCGAGCCGGCAGCGGGAGGAACTGCTGTCGCTGCTGCAACAACTCGGCGCCGGCGCTTCGCCGGAATATCTGCAATGGATTCGCGCCGGCCTCGGCGAGGCCACGGTGCTGGTGCCGGTGGACGATGTGGCGTACTTCCGCGCCGAGGCCAAATACACCAGCGCCTTTACCCGGGACCGCGAGCATCTGCTCCGGCGGCCCATCAGCCAACTGGAACAGCAGTTGGACCCGAACCGCTTCTGGCGAATCCACCGCGGCATCATCGTCCGGGTGGAACAAATCGTATCCGCCAGCCGCGACCTGCGGGGCCGCTACACCCTCACCCTGCGGGACCGACCCGAAAAACTCCGCTCCAGCCAGGCCCATGGTCACTTGTTCAAGCTGATGTGAATGAGCAATTCCAATTTTGGCGCTTCACCGCTCCTGTCATTCCGCGCGAAGCGAAGCGCAGTCGCAGAATCTCTTTCAGTGGCCACACAATGATATCCTGTGACTGCGCGCAAGCTCCTGGCCGGGGACAAGTTCAATCTGGTATGTTGCGGTTCACAAACAGGGATCGACCCGCACCCAGCCCATCGCATCGAGAGAATTCCAGATGACCAGAAGCGCAAACCCTATCCTCGCCACTTTCACCGCCATCGCCGCCCTGGCCTGGGGCCCGGTGGCAAGCGCCCAGCACGGCACCAGCGTTGCCGCGGGAGACTGGCCACTGTATCACGGCGACGAGTTTTCCCAGCGCTATTCGCCGCTGGACCAGATCAATGCCGACAACGTCCACGAGCTGGAGATCGCCTGGCGGTTTTCCACCCAGGGCATCGGGCCGGATCCGGTGTACAACAACCCCGCCACGCCGCTGGAAATCGACGGGATTCTCTACACCAATGTCGGCAGCACCCGGAACGTCATGGCCCTCGACGCGACTTCCGGGCAGGTTCTCTGGCTCTACCGCTACCAGGAAGGCGATCGTTACGACGAGGCGCCGCGCAAGGGCTCCGGCCGCGGAGTGGCCTACTGGACCGACGGCGAAAAGCAAAGAGTGATCGACGTCAGCCCCGGTTATCACATGGTTTCCCTGGACGCCAGAACCGGTCTCCCGGACCCGGATTTCGGCGACAACGGCACCGTGGACCTGATGGTGGGCGTGCGCAATGGCGACGACCCCCGCTTCCCCTACCCGGACATCGGCCTGTCCGCTCCGCCCTTCGTGATGAATGACGTGATCGTGGTGGGCGCCGCCCACCGCACCGGCGGGCGCCCCCGGGCCAAGATGAATACCAAGGGCGATATTCGCGGCTTCGACGTGCATACCGGCGAGCGCTTGTGGACCTTCCACACCATCCCGGAACGGGGCGAGGTCGGTTACGAAAGCTGGCTCGACGAAGGCGTCGATTTCACCGGCAACTCCGGTGTCTGGGCCCCCATGTCGGGAGACCCGGAGCTCGGTCATGTCTATCTGCCCGTGGAAGACCCCACCGGGGACTATTACGGCGGCGACCGTCCGGGCACCAACCTGTTCTCCAGCGGCATAGTCGCCCTGGATGTGCAAACCGGCGAAAGGCAGTGGCACTTCCAGTTCATACATCACGACATCTGGGACTGGGACGTGCCGGCGGCGCCGGTGCTGATCGATCTGCCCAACGGCCGGGACGTGGTCATGTCGGTGACCAAGCAGGCATTCATCTACGCATTTGACCGGCATACCGGCGAGCCCATCTGGCCGATCGTGGAGCGCCCGGTGCCGTCCGGCGACGTGCCCAACGAGTGGTACGCGCCCACCCAGCCCTTCCCCACGCGGCCGGCGCCATTCGATATTCAGGGCTTTACCGAAGACAATCTGATCGACTTCACGCCGGAACTCAGGGCCCTGGCGCTCGAAGCCATCGCCGATTTTCGTCTCAGCCCGAGCCTGTATACGCCGCCGTCGCTCGCCAACGCTCCCGACGGTACCCGCGGCCTGCTGAGCCTGCCCTCCTCGACCGGCGGCGCCAACTGGGAAGGCTCGGCCATCGATCCTGAAACCGGCATTCTCTACGTGCCTTCCAGAACCCAGCTACAAGTACTGGCCCTGGCCAAGAATCCCGAATCGGATATCGATCTCAGCCAGGGCTTCGGTGTGCGCATTCCGCGAATTCAGGGCCTTGAAGTGGTCAAACCGCCCTATGGCCGCATCACCGCCATCGACATGAACAGCGGCGATCACTTGTGGTGGGTCGCCAATGCCGACACGCCCGAGCGCATCGCCAATCATCCCTTGATGGAAGGCGTGGACCTGCCGCCCACCGGGGTGCCCACCCGTGCGGGCGTGCTGCTGACCAAGACGCTGCTGTTCGTGGCCGAAGGCAACGGCAGCGCCGACGCCGGCCCCACCATGCGCGCCATCGACAAGGAGACAGGCGACATCATCGCCGAGATAGAACTGCCCGATAATCAGGTGGGCCTGCCCTTCACTTATGAGCATGACGGCACGCAGTACCTGGCCATGTTCGTGGGAGGCGGCACCCGGGGGCTGGCGGAACTCGTGGCTTACACCCTGCGCTGAGAAAACCTGGGCCGGGAGCCTGCGGCGCGAGCGGGCTCCCTCAAGATCGCCGAAACGCGGCGAACTTGTGGGACTGCACATCAGCTCGCCGCGCGAATCTCCTCATTCGCACAGGGCGGCAGCACTTTCCGCAGGTATCTCCCGGTATGGGATGCGGGAAATTCCGCCACCTGCTCCGGCGCGCCGCTGGTGACCACGCGGCCCCCTCCGCTGCCGCCTTCCGGGCCGAGATCGATGATCCAGTCCGCGGTCTTGATGACATCGAGATTGTGTTCCACCACGACGATGGTGTTGCCGTGGTCCCGCAGCCGGTGCAATACCTTGAGCAACTGGCGGATATCGTGGAAATGCAGGCCGGTGGTGGGCTCGTCGAGAATATAGAGCGTGCTGCCGGTATCGCGCTTGGATAACTCCCGGGACAGTTTCACCCGCTGGGCCTCGCCGCCGGACAGGGTGGTGGCGGCCTGACCGAGACGAATATAGGAAAGTCCCACATCCACCAGGGTTTGCAGCTTGTTGGCGATCACCGGGATGGCGTCAAAGAATTCCCGGGCCTCTTCCACGGTCATGTCGAGCACCTGGTGGATGTCCCGGTTCTTGTATTTGACCTCGAGCGTCTCCCGGTTGTAGCGCTTGCCCTGGCAGATGTCGCAGGTCACATAGACATCCGGCAGAAAGTGCATCTCCACCTTGAGCACGCCATCGCCCTGGCAGGCCTCGCAGCGGCCGCCCTTGACATTGAAACTGAAGCGGCCCGGCTTGTAGCCCCGGCTGCGGGCTTCGGCGGTGGCGGCGAACAGGTCCCGCACGGGCGTGAACACCCCGGTATAGGTCGCCGGATTCGAACGCGGGGTGCGGCCGATGGGACTCTGGTCGATGTCCACCACCTTGTCGAGCAGGTTGAGGCCGGTGATCGAGTCATGAGGCGCAGGCGATAGCGACTGGGCCTTGTTGAGCCGGGTGGCGGCGATGGGATACAGGGTGTGGTTGACCAGGGTTGATTTGCCGGAGCCGGAAACACCGGTTACGCAGGTGAACAGGCCAAGTGGCAATTCCACATCGATCTGTTGCAAATTGTTGCCCCGGGCGCCCTTGATCCAGAGCAGGCGCTTCGGGTCCCGGGCCGTTCTGTTTTCGGGAACGGCAATGGCTTCGGCGCCGGAGAGATACTGGCCGGTGATCGAGGCCGGGCAGCTTTCGATCGCCCGGACCCCGCCCTGGGCGACAACCCTGCCGCCATGAACGCCGGCCCCGGGGCCGATATCGATGATGTGATCGGCGCCGCGGATGGCTTCCTCGTCGTGTTCCACCACGAGCACGGTATTGCCGAGGTCGCGCAATCGCAGCAGGGTGTTGAGCAGGCGGCCGTTGTCGCGCTGGTGCAGGCCGATGGAGGGCTCGTCAAGAATGTACATTACGCCCACTAGCCCGGCGCCGATCTGGCTGGCGAGACGGATGCGCTGGGCTTCGCCGCCGGAAAGCGTTTCCGCGCTGCGGTTCAGGGTCAGATAATTCAATCCCACATCCACCAGAAACCTGAGCCGCTGCTGCAATTCCTTGAGCACTTTTTCGGCGATGCGGGCCTGCTTGCCTTCGAGATTCAACTCATCGAAATACCGGGCCGCCCGGGCCACGGTCATTTCGCTGATGGCGGGCAGGTTGCGGCCTTCGATAAAGACGTGGCGGGCGTCGCGCTTGAGCCGGGTGCCGTCGCAGTCGGGGCAGGTTCTGAAACTGAGATAACGGGCGAGTTCGCTGCGCACTCGCTCGGAATCGGTCTCGTTGTAGCGTCGCCGGATATGTGGCATGACGCCTTCAAAAGGCTGCTTTCTGGTGACGTTCATGCCCCGGCTGCCCACATAGCGGAACTGGACAGCCTCGCCCCCGCTGCCTTGCAGGACGATATTCCGGTGGCGCCGGTCAAGCTGTCCGAAAGGCGTGTCGAGATTGAATCCGTAATGTCGCGCCAGGGCTTCAAGCTTGGAGTAGTACCAGAGATTTCTCGGCTCCCAGCCGCGAATCGCACCTTCGGCAAGGCTGCGCTCCGGGTCGGTGACCACCCGGGATTCATCGAAAAACTCGCGCACGCCAAGGCCGTCGCAGGAC
This sequence comes from Pseudomonadales bacterium, assembly GCA_022819645.1. Classification (GTDB taxonomy): domain Bacteria; phylum Pseudomonadota; class Gammaproteobacteria; order Pseudomonadales; family Pseudohongiellaceae; genus UBA9145. Next base: position 37,868 of record JAJEGU010000066.1, on the reverse strand, counting down.
GAGCAGGCGCCGGCGGGATTATTGAAGGAGAACAGCCGCGGTTCCAGTTCGCCAATGCTGTGGCCGCAGTGCGGGCAGGCGAACAGGGCCGAAAACAACAGGTCTTCCGCGCCCTCCTCCGCATCCATGCCGGCCACCATGGCGAGCCCGCCCGATAATTTCAGCGCGGTCTCGAAGCTTTCGGCGAGGCGCTGGGCCTGTTCGGGGCGTACCCGCAGGCGGTCCACCACGACTTCGATGCTGTGCTTCCTGTTCTTGTCGAGTTCCGGCGGATAATCGATCTCGCAGATCAGGCCGTCCACCCGGGCGCGAATGAAACCTCCGGTGCGAAGCTCATTGAATACGTGGAGATGCTCGCCCTTGCGCTCGCGCACCACCGGCGCAAGCACCATGACCCGGGAGCCCTCGGGCATGGCGAGCACCTGGTCCACCATCTGGCTTACCGTGCGGGCTTCGAGCTTGACCTTGTGGTCCGGGCAGAATGGCTCGCCCGCCCGGGCGAACAGCAGGCGCAGATAGTCGTAAATCTCGGTAATCGTTCCCACGGTGGAGCGCGGATTGTGGGAAGTGGATTTCTGCTCGATGGAAATCGCCGGCGACAGGCCGTCGATATGGTCCACATCGGGCTTTTCCATCATCGACAGGAACTGCCGGGCATAGGTGGAGAGCGACTCCACATAGCGCCGCTGCCCTTCGGCGTAAAGCGTGTCGAAGGCCAGCGAAGACTTGCCCGAGCCGGAAAGCCCGGTAATCACCACGAGCTGGTCCCTGGGAATGGTCAGGTCGATATTCCTGAGATTATGGGTGCGCGCGCCCTTGACGACGATGGAATCCATGAATTTGCCAGTTGCGGAGTCAAACGCCTGATTATCCGCCAAGCCCCCACTCCGGGCAAATGCGAATTGGCTTCAATCGGGATGCCCGTGTCCGCGTCCGAAAAAAATTCCATCAACTCCGGGCGGGCGGGGGCGCAATGTTATAGACTTTGCCGCAGCACTTGAGCACGCGCATATGGGAGGTCATTGTGGCAGGTCGTGGTATCAACAAAGTGATTCTGGTTGGCAATCTGGGAAATGATCCTGAGATTCGCTATACACCTGGCGGGGCAGCAGTCGCCAATGTCTCCATTGCGACTACCGAATTCTGGAAGGATCGCAATACCGGTGAGCGACAGGAGCGCACAGAATGGCACCGGGTGGTGTTCTTCAGCCGGCTGGCCGAAATCGTCGAGCAGTATCTGAAGAAGGGCGCCAAGGTCTACGTGGAGGGTAGTTTGCGAACGAATTCCTGGGAAAAAGACGGCATCAAGCGCTACACCACGGAAATCATCGCCAACGAGATGCAGATGCTCGACTCCCGGGGCGGTGGCGAAGGCGGCGGATTCGAGCCGCGGCAGGCCGCCCAGTCCGCGCCGGGCGGCGACAAGCCCCAGGCCCAGGCGACGGGGGGCCAGGGTGGCGGATCGAATTTCGACAATTTCGACGACGACGATATTCCTTTCTGAACCCGGGCCGGTTCAAGACAGACGCCATTTCAATTACCACAACATGCGCGAAAACGGTCCCGCCGCCCACCCATGAAGCTGTTCCTCGTCGGCGCCAGAAGCCCCACCGGCAAGGCCCTGGTGGATATTCTGCGCAAACGCAGGATTCCCTTCCTGGCGCCGGCGGAAAAGCACTTCACGCCGGACAACGCCGCCGCCATCGACGCCATGGTCGGCGAATACGAGCCATCCCAACTCATCAATCTGGCGGACTTCATTTCCGGCAACCACAGCGCCCTGAAGCGCGCCCAATCCATGGAGGAACGCTGCTGCTCCATCAATGCCGAACTGCCCGGCGTGCTCACGGAAATCTGCCTGAGGCGGGAACTCCCCTTGCTTCATCTTTCCAGCGCCTATGTCTTCAACGGCGGCAAGAAGCTCGCCTATGGCGAACACGATACGCCGGACCCCGCCGGAGTTTATGGCCGCTGCTCGCTGGAGGGCGAACGGCGGGTGCGGGAGCTTGCCAGGCACATCGTGCTGCGCCCGGGCTGGCTGTTCGGCCCCCACAAACGCGGGCTGGTCAAATCCTGGATTCGCTCGATCAAGCGCCACGCGGGGGAGATCGACGTCTGGAGGCGCCGCCTGAGCCCCACAAGCACCGAAGACCTGGCAGGCGCCATCCTGGCGATCTGCCAGCAGGTGGACTGCGAGGCCAATGCCTGGGGCACCTACCACTATTGCGGACTGACGCCAAGCTGGGAGAAGGAAATCGCCACGCTCACCCTGGAATACGCCGCCGCCCAGGACGAGGAAATCTATGGCCTGCTGGACCGGGTGCAACTCACCGAAAAACCCGTTCGCGCCCCAGAAATTTTCAATTCGATCCTGTCGGGGAAAAAGCTTTTCGACACTTTCGGCATCAAGGCCAGAAGCTGGCGGGAGCAATTGAAGAAAACCGTGCAGTCCCTGTACGATGCAGGCAAACGCGCCGCCGCCTGACGCGGCGCATATTGAACCCGTGAAGCCTCCATGAAGCAGAATCCCGGCAGTTCCCTGACCCCGGTGGACGTCGCCTGCCGGATGATCTGGGACGATGTGCCGCGCATCAGCGGCGTGGAGCAGGTCGGACTCGCCGCCGCCGGGGGCAGAATCCTCGTGGAAGACTTCCGCGCGGCCATCGACGTGCCGCCTTTCGCCAACAGCGCCATGGACGGCTACGCCGTGCGCGCCGGGGACGTGGCCAAGGCACCGGTGCGATTGCCGGTGCGTCGCCGGATTGCGGCGGGCGAGGCAGGCGGTGAATTGCCCCGGGGCGAGGCCGCGCGCATTTTCACCGGCGCCGCCATGCCGGCGGGTGCCGACGCCGTGGCGATTCAGGAAAATTGCCGGGCCGAACCGGACGGGGTGACCATTCTTGAAACCGTTTCTCCCGGCGAACATGTACGCGCAGCCGGAGACGCCATGAGGGCGGGCGAATTACTGTTCAGCGCCGGGCATCGCCTGCTGTCCCAGGACATCGGCGTTCTCGCCTCCCTGGGCGGCGCCAGCGTCCCGGTGCGGCGCAAACTGCGGGTCGCCCTGTTCACCACGGGCAATGAACTCGTTGCGCCGGGCAATCCGCTGGGGCCGGGCCAGATCTACAACGGCAATTACTACGCACTGGCGAGCCTGCTGCGCGCCTTGCCCGTGGAACTGATCGATCTCGGCATCGCCGGTGACGATCTGAAAGGCACCAGGGCGCTGCTGCGCAAGGCTGTCGCATGCGCCGACTGCATCATCTCCACCGGCGGGGTTTCCGTGGGCGAGGAAGACCACGTGCGGGCGGCGGTGGAAAGCGAGGGCGAATTGCGGTTGTGGAAACTCGCCATCAAGCCCGGCAAGCCACTGGCCTGGGGTAAACTGCGGGATGCGGAATTCTTTGGCTTGCCGGGGAATCCGGTGTCGGCCTTTGTCACCTTTTGCCTGATTGTGCGTCCCGCCCTGCTCGCGATGATGGGCGGCGCGGCGGCAGCGCCAGCGGCTTACCGGCTGCCGGCGGGCTTTGCCGCGCCGCGCTCGGGTGGGCGGCAGGAATATCTGCGCGCCTCGCTGCTCACCGATGACCAGGGCAGGCAGCGCCTCTTTCCCGCCGCAAACCAGAGTTCCGGCGCGGGTTCTTCCCTGAGTTGTTCCCAGGGATTGCTTGTGGTGCCGCCGCATACCGCGGTTGCGCCGGGTGAACTGCTCGAATTCATACCGTATTCCGAGTTACTGGCCTGAACCATGTCCATGCGATTTCCAGCCTTTCCCGGCCTGCTGCTCATCGCCCTGCTGCCGGCCTGCCAATTGCAGTCGCCGGCGCCGGCGCCGTCCGCGCACGATGGGGTCGGGCTTCCGGACATGCGCACGATTCCAGACGAGGACCCCCCGGTCGAGGAAGTTTCCCCCGATATGCGGCAGTTGATCGCCGACCTGCTCTTCTCGGGTCTTCAGGCCCTCGATGAGGATCGCCTGCTGACGCCGGAGCATGACAATGCCTACGATTTTTTCCGCGAGGCACTGCAGTTCGAGCCGAATAATGAAATCGCCCTCGAAGGCATGCAGGGCATTGTGGAGCGCTATCTGGAACTGGCCCTGGATTCTGCCAAGCGCGGCAATTTCGCCGGCGCCGACCGCATGCTCGGGCGGGCGGAAATCATTGACGCCACCTATCCCGGCATTGCCGAAGCGCGCCGGGCCATTGCCGCCGAACGCAATTCCGGCGACCTGTTCTACCCCCTGGACGAGGGGGCCCTGCGCGGCCGCGGCGATGCCATCCGCGCCACGCTGGCGGAAATTGCCGCCGAGGCCAGGGAGCGGGACGCATTCTTCCTCATCACCGCTCCCGACGATGAACTCGCCCGCTGGATCTATTCGGTGATGCGGGAATCGGTGCCGGGCTACCGTCTGCGGGGTAATATCGAAATATCCGGCGTCGCCCTGATAAGACTGAGACTGCCGGATTCCTGATTCCGGCGACCGATAGCTTTCTGCAAACAGTGATTGCCCGACTCCTGGAGTCTGCGCCACAGGAATTCGCGAAAGTGAAAATTCGCTATCGCCGCGCCCCTGGCCGGTCGATTGAGGCGAATATTGGTGAATATGCAAGGAAATCGAGCGGCCGGGGGCGTGGACGGGAGCGGATTTGCAGCCGTGAATTCCTGCGGCGCAGGCTCCCTGGGTACTGTAACCGCTTGTATTTCCGCTCGTCACATTCGTGGCGAGACAATTCATGTAGAATCACTGCCATGGGCGAATGGATTAAAAACCGCTGGAGCGGCCTGCGCGGGAAACTGCGATGGCCTGCCATGGGCGTTGGCGGCGGGGCGCTGCGACGAGTATCGCTATGGGGCGGCGGCGCGCTGGTTCTGGCCGTGCTCGCCCTGGGTATTTACTGGAGCGATGAGCCGGATGCCTTTTCCGTGCGGCTCAATACCAGCGAAAAACTCGCCCTCGGCGGCAATGAGGAAGTCATCGGCGCGGCCACCACCGCCGCCATGATCCGCGTGGCGGAAACCCTGCTCGAAAAGCCCGGCGGCTACCTGAGCAACGACATCATGCCGCCGGGCGTGTATCTGGACAATATTCCCAACTGGGAATTCGGCGCCCTGGTCCAGCTTCGCGACCTGTCCCGGGCCATGCGCGAGAGCTTCAGCCGCTCCCAGTCCCAGTCCACCGAAGACCCGGACCTGATCATCGCCGAGCCGAGCCTCCATTTCGACAACAGCCGCTGGATTCTGCCCGCCTCCGAGAGCGAATACCGGGAAGCCGTGGACAGCCTGTATTCCTACCTCGGCAGGATTTCCGACAGCGGCGACAGCGATGCCCAGTTCTTCGCCCGGGCCGACAATCTCGCGGCCTGGCTGGAAGACGTGGGAACCCGGCTCGGCAGCCTGTCCCAGCGGCTCAGCGCCAGCGTAAGCCAGAATCGCGTCAATACCGACACCGCCGGCGAGCCGGCCGCGGCCCAGTCCACCCCCGGGGCCGCGGAAATCCAGGTGCAGACTCGCTGGCTGGAAATCGACGACGTGTTCTACGAAGCCCGGGGCGCAGCCTGGGCGCTGATGCACTTTCTGCAGGCGGTGGAAATCGACTTTGCCGCAGTCATCGCGGACAAGAATGCCGGCGCCAGCCTGCGGCAGATCATCCGCGAGCTGGAAGCCAGCCAGGCCACGGTCTTTTTCCCGGTAATCCTCAATGGATCAGGCTTCGGCATGTTTGCCAACCACTCCCTGACCATGGCCAACTACATTTCCCGAGCCAACGCCGCGATTATCGATTTGAGAAATCTCCTGGAGTCGGGGTGAGGTCAGGTCGGCGCAGCCGATAAGAAGCAAGGCCCAACTATCTGTCATTCTGCGCGGAGCGAAGCGTAGTCGCAGAATCTCACGCAGTGGCCCCCCAATGAAATCCTGCGACTGCGCGCGGGATGACGTGGGAAAAGGCGGCATTTGTGCATGGTTGTCAAGCCGCCAGCATTGAGATTGAGGCATGATCATACCCAACTGGCTTCCGGCCCTGAACTGGGCCAGAACCTACACCCTCTCCGATTTCCGCAATGACACAATCGCCGCCGTGGTCGTGGCGGTCATGCTCATCCCCCAGGGCCTCGGCCTTGCCCTGGTGGCCGGGGTTCCACCCCAGGCCGGACTGTACGCCGCCATGGCAAGCCTGGTGACCTACGCCCTGTTCGGCAGCAGCCGCACGCTTTCCGTGGGCCCGGTGGCGGTGCTTTCGCTAATGACCGCCGCCGCCCTGTCCAGGCTGCCACTGGAGACCCCGGCGGAATACGCCGGCGCCGCGCTGACGCTTTCCTTTCTTACCGGCGCCGTTCTCCTGCTCGCCGGATTTCTGCGGCTCGGATTCGTCGCCAATTTCATCCCCAGGCCGGTGCTTGTGTCCTTTGTCACGGCATCCGCCATTCTCATCGCCATGAGTCAGGCGGGATTGCTGTTCGCGGTACCAGTAAGCGGTAGCAATGCCCTGGAGTTGCTGCTTTCCCTGCTGGCCAACCTGCCCGACTTTCATCCGCCAACCCTGGCCCTGGGGCTGGCGGCGATTGCTTTCCTGGCGTTTTGCCGCAAGCGTCTCGCCCTGCTGCTCGTTCGTTTCGGCCTGCGGCGCAGCACGGCCCGGTCGCTTTCCCGCACCGGTCCCATTCTGCTGGCGGCGGTCACGGTCTGGTTGAGCTGGCAATTCCAGCTCGACCAGGCCGGACTTGCCCTGCTGGGCGAGATTCCCTCGGGCCTGCCGGCGCCCACCCTGCCTGATTTTTCCCCGTCCCTGCTTGGCGGGTTATTCCTTTCCGCCCTGTCGCTGGCCATTGTCTGTTATGTGGAGTCGATTTCCGTGGCCCAGGCCCTGGCGGTGCGACGGCGCCAGGCGATTGAACCCAATCGGGAGTTGACCGGTCTCGGCGCGGCCAATCTGGCGACCGCATTCAGCGGGGGCATGCCGGTGGCGGGTGGCTTCACCCGTTCCCTGGTCAATTTCGAAGCCGGCGCCGTCACTCCCGCGGCAGGCATATTCGCCAGCCTGATGATTGCCCTTGTGGTGCTTTTTCTGACGCCGGTGCTGTATTGGCTGCCCAGGGTTTGTCTGGCCGCGGTGATCCTCGTCGCCGTGTACGCCCTGCTCGATTTCTCCATCATCAGCCGCTCCTGGCGCCACTCGCGCAGCGATTTCCTGGCCGTGGCCATCACCCTGGGCGTCACCCTGTCCGTCAGCGCCGAGGCCGGTATCGGCGCCGGCATGCTTGCCGCGATTCTCCTGCACCTGTTCAAGACTTCCCGACCGCATGTCGCCGTGGTCGGCCGGGTGCCGGGAACCGAACATTTTCGCAATATTAAGCATTACGAAGTGGAAACCAGCGACGCCCTGCTTTCGGTGCGAATCGACGAAGCGCTCTACTTTCCCAATACGCGCTACCTGGAAAGCCTGTTGTTCCGCCTCGTTGCCGAGCGGCCAGGGTTGAAACACGTGGTGCTGATGTGCCCGGCGGTCAATGACATCGACCTGAGCGCACTGGAAAGCCTTGAGAATATCAACGACTTGCTCGCCGAATCGGGAATCAGTCTGAACCTGTCGGAGGTAAAGGCGCCCATCATGAACAAGCTCGCCGGCAGCCGCTTCCTGGACCGCCTCAGCGGTCGCAGCTATCTGTCCCAGAACCAGGCCTTCGAGAACTTGCGTAAGTAAGGAGGCCAACGAATCGAGAATACAGTCCAGCATCCCAGATGCGCATTGTTTATCCTGTGCGGTCCTGCGATACTTCGCGCCATACCGAAAAGAACCAAGGGCTCGGGTGGTCGACCGGAAGCCGGAATAATCTCCAGATGATTACCGACACCAGCAACGGCGACCGGGAGATCCGCGCGGCACTCGCGGAAAGCTGGCGGCTGTTTGCCTCGGTGGGATTTTTCAGCATCTTCGTCAATCTGCTGATGCTGACCGGGCCGCTGTTCATGCTTCAGGTCTATGACCGGGTGCTCACCTCGCGCTCGGAAGCCACCCTGCTGACCCTGGTCATCATTACCGCCTTCCTCTTTCTGATGATGGGGGTGCTCGATTACGCCCGGGGCCGGGTGCTCGCCCGGGCCGGCGCGCGATTGCAGGAAAAGCTCGACGACCGGGTGCTGCGGGCCACGCTGACACGGGCGCTGTCACCCGCCGAGCGGGCGCGACCGGCAACCGGCCTCGGCGACCTCGAAGCCATGCAGCGCTTTTGCTCGGGGCCGGGACCCTTTGCCTTCTTCGATGCGCCCTGGACGCCGATATTCCTTTGCGCCCTGTTCCTGTTTCACTGGATGCTGGGCGTGTTCGCCCTTTTTTGTGGCCTGTTGCTGTTGCTCATCGCCTTGATCAATCAGACAACCACGGGAAAACTGCGCCAGGAAGCCGGCGAGGCCACGGCGCGCTCGATGCATTTCGTCGAACAGATGCGCGCCAGCAGCGAGACCGTCCAGGGGCTGGGCATGCAGGATGCGGTGGTGGCCCACTCCGGCAGACTGCGGAGCAAACTGCTGGAGCAGACCCTGGCGGCCTCGGATCGGGGCGGGCTGTTCGGCGTCATGTCCAAGACCTTGCGACTCTTCCTGCAATCCATGATGCTCGGCCTCGGCGCCTGGCTGGCAATTCAGGGACAGGTAACTTTCGGCATCATCATTGCTGCCTCGATACTCCTTGGCCGGGCGCTGGCGCCCATCGACCAGGCGGTGGCCCAGTGGCCGCAGTTGCAAAGAGCCCTCAGCGCCCGGCGTTCGCTGGCCATGCTGCTACAGGCAACGCCGCCGCCGATGCCCCGGACTTCCCTGCCCGACCCCAGGGCCCTGCTGGAAGTGCAGGGACTGGTGGTGGTTGCTCCGGGCGCCAAGACTCCCGCCGTGCGCGGCGCCACATTCCGCCTCGAACCCGGCAAGGCGGCGGGAATCGCCGGGCCTTCGGCTTCGGGCAAGTCGACCCTGGCCCGGGCCCTGGCGGGCGTGTGGCCGACGGCTGCCGGCTCGGTGCGTCTCGATGGCGCGGAACTTGAGCAGTACGGTTCGGATATCAGCCGGCATATCGGCTTTCTGCCACAGGACATCGTGCTTTTTGACGGCTCGGTGGCGCAGAACATCGCCCGCATGTCGGCGGACGCCAGGGACGAGGACATCGTCGACGCGGCCAAACGAACCGGCGCCCACGAAATGATTCTCAAGCTGCCGGGCGGATATGACTTCCAGGTTTCCGCGGGCGGCGCCGCGCTTTCCGGCGGCCAGCGCCAGCGCATTGCGCTGGCCAGGGCCTTTTATGGCTCTCCCGTATTCGTGGTCATGGACGAGCCCGATTCGAATCTCGACGCCGAAGGCACCATGGCGCTGGCCAAAGCCGTGGAGCACCACAAGTCCCGGGGCGGAGCGGCGGTGATCGTCGCCCACCGCCACGGCGCTTTCGCCCAGTGCGATATCGTCTATGTAATGCAGGGCGGACAACCGGCGCCGGCAACTTCCGGCCGCCGCAAGGAGCCGGTGCGACAACTGCGGCAAAAGCCCGGGCAAGCGGCTCCGGCCCGCCCCGAAGCTGCCAGACAAGCGGCTCCCGCCAGAGTCCAGCCCGGCGTCCGGCCTGCCCGTCTGCAAGCCGCCGGCGCCGTAGCCCCAGCGCCCAGCCCGGCGATTCCCGGTCGCGACCGGCAAATCGCCGACGCCATCGCCCGGGTCACCAGCGCGCGCTTCGAGGGCCGCAAGCCCGATGAAGATTCGCCCGACGCCGAAATGGCTCCATCACGACCCGCCGCGGCGCAAGGCGCTTCCTGATGAATCAGAACTCCGAACCCGACAGATTTTCCGCCAGGCGGCCCATGCTGCTCGGTTTTGGCGGCGCCGTCCTGCTGATCGGCGGGCTGGTGGGCTGGAGTTTGCTGTCTTCCATCCATGGCGCGGTGATCGCCACCGGTCGGGTCGCGGTGGAAAGCCATAACCAGGCGGTGGAGCATATCGACGGCGGCACCGTGAGCGAAGTACTCGCCCGCAATGGCGATCGGGTGGTCCCCGGCGATGTACTGCTCCGCTTCGATGATGAGTTACTGCGCACTGAAGAGGCAATCCTGTCGGTGCAATACGCCGAACTCGCCGCCCGCCGGAACCGCCTCGAAGCCGAATTCCGTAGCGGCGAAGCCATCGTGTTCGACGAAGAACTTGCCGCCATGGCGGCAAGGGACGCCAGAATCGAACGCATACTCGAAGGCCAGCAACGCCTGTTCGAAGCCCGCAATGCAGCCCGCAACGGGGAGATCGAAAGGCTGCGCGAGCAGATTGGCCAGGCGCGGAACGAAATCGCAGGGCTTGAGGCCCAAACCGCCTCACTCGGGGAACAGCGGTTGCTGATCGCCCGGGAACTCGAAGCCGAACAGTCCCTGTTCGAGCGCGGCCTGTCCGAGTTGCCCATGGTGCTTGATCTGGAACGCGCGGCGCAGAATCTGGCGGGGGAATCAGGCGCCGCGGAAGCCCGGATCGCCAGGACCATGGGCCGCATCGCCGAGTTGGAAATCCAGAGTCTCCTGATCGATTCGCACCATATCGAGGAAGCCGAAGAGCAGGTCAGCAATATCAGGGCCCAGGAAAATGAAGTGGTGGAACGGCTTGCCGCAGTGCGCGAGCGGCTTGGCAGAATGGAATTGCGGGCGCCGGTGGCGGGCGAGATTTTCGGCGCGGCGGTGTTTGCGCCGGGCGAAGTCGTGGCGCCGGGGGAACCGATCCTGCAAATCGTGCCCGACGACACCGATCTCGTGGTCATCGCCCAGGTGCAACCATCCGACATCGATCAGATCTATCCGGGACAGGAGGCCTTGCTGCGCTTCTCGAGTTTTCCGGCCCGACTGACAGCGGAATTCGACGGCCAGGTCACGCGCATTTCGGCGGACGCCATGCAGGATCCCAACCTCGGCGCCTCCTGGTACGAAATCGAACTCAGCATGGACGAGCCGCCGGGGATTGCCCGCGAGCCCGTGGCCGCAATGGAAGGACAGCAAACAGGCCGCCCATTCGGCGGGCTGCTCCTGACCCCCGGCATGCCCGTGGAAGCGCACATCCGCACTACCGAACGCACGGTGATCAGCTTCCTGGTGAAACCGGTCACCGATTTCTTCTCCCGTTCCCTGCGCGAGGAGTAAGGCGCCATGACCGAAGCGGCAATTGCGGCACTGGAACTCGGGCTCGTTAACGACCTGCGCCAGATCGCCGGCATTGCCGGAAAAATCGACAGCTTCTGCGCCGACCGGGAAATCTCCCCGGAAATCGCCTACGCCGTCAATCTCGCCCTCGAAGAGCTCCTGTCGAACACCATCGAGCACGGCTACCCGGACGATGAGCCGCACCGGATCGAAATCATCCTGCGCCAGGAAGGCGAATCCCTGGTGGTCATCATCGTCGACGACGGCGAGTCCTTTGATCCCACCAGGGCCGGCGCCGCCGACAGCGACACCGGCGCAAATCTGGAAGATGGCTACGACGGCGGGCTCGGCCTGCTCCTCGTCAACCACATGATGGATCAGGTGGAACACCAGCGCCGCGCCGACTGCAACGTAGTCACCCTGACCAAAAGCATCGCCAGAATAGCCGCATCCAGCGCCCAATGACCTCGTCCCGGTCCCAGCCCTGCCCGATATCCAGATACGGCACGAAAATGCCGTTGGGGTTGGCGTAAAGCGTGCAAACCACCTCAGCGCTGGCGCAGGGGTCGTTGCCGCTGTTGATGTTCGACAGATCGCCCAGGTCGGCCGCGGCGGTCACGGTCAGTCTCGCGGTCTCGCTGGCGGACCCGCCGGGGCCGGCGCAGGTCAAGGTGGAACGCTTTGTCTCTTGCAAAAGGTTCCTCCGTTCCCCTGGCTTGCATTACGTGGCTACGCGAGGGTCCCGTGGCAGCGGAGGATTGGCTATGAGCCTTGACGGTTGGATGGGTGTCCCGTGGGTCGGGTTAGGTGAGTGTTCCATTCGATCTCTTGGAATCGTCCCGTGCAATCGATCCGTGATTTTTTGGCTGCCCTTAGTTTCAAATTATACACATTCGGAAAGGTTGATAGTCAGATGTTCTCTAACAAAGCCCAAGACTTCGAGAATGTCCTGAATTGTTCCAGTATGCATCGTGCTATCCCCAATGTAAGAAATTATCCCATTCGCGCATCCACTTAGATTGCGGGAAAAGATGTCTATGCCAAGGTAATTGCGCATCGCATTCGACACTACCCTGGAATAATCTGTCGGAAAGGGTAGCTCTCCGGTTTCTCGCATCCTTTGAAACGATTCTGTCGCCAGCTGATATGCATCCGCGTTTATCGCATGTCCATCACCGTTTTCCTGATCAAATTTTGTAAAGAATGAAGGATCTTTTATCCATTCGCTTAACTGTCTAAAAAATGTAACTTTTACAGAATCGATAGCAGTAATACTGCTTGGCATGGATCGGTAAAATCCATGTCCTAACCTTACATAACCAAATATGACATGATCCATCGTTTTGGGGATAAATTCGGAGAGGTTTTGCAAAAATAAATCACGAGAGGAGTCGCCATTTAGTTCTGTAATGGTTACATGCGAACTGATTTCGGTCAACTCTTCCGGCATCTCGTATTTACTCGCATCATCCAGTGTGAATGTATGATCATCTTCTTGAATCAATACAAAGGCACGCATCGCTGGCACAATTTTTTCACTCGGATCCTGGATAATAATGTCGAGCAAGTTATCGTCTGAAATTCGGCCCACATGCGCGGTGTAGTAACAGTCAAACCCTTCACTTATGACCGAAATTATATTCTTGTTTTCTTCCTTCCATATCGAATTGGAATCAGCAATGAATTCATCCCTTCTGACAAACCCGTCACCATCAGTATCTAATTCTAAATCAGCAATATACCTTGGAATTACGCGGTAAGCATTATGCCAATAATTATCTTCATTCTCTGGTATTTCAATTTCGGGAGAAATTTCCCCCCAACTGAAACCGCGCTTCTTGATACAGTGACCAAGGTCTGAAAAATAAATTTCTGAATTCGATTCACGGTTCGCATTCGTCGTCGAACAATTCACCAATAAGAGACAAATTAGGATACATAATTTCGACACATCTAACATCCTAATCGATTTGATTTGCAAGCGCTGGATATTCAAAGTAGCCCCTCCCTTGTCACATAGAATTCGAATCGCAAGAAAATGAAGGAGGCGTCCCATTTCGAAAACCTACTTCGGTTTGCTCTTCCCAATTCCCATTTCGATAAATGTAATACTTGAAGACAAATTGTGAGGGGTCTTCTATATTCATGGCTTGCCTAGTGCTAGCTCGAGTTAACCGCACTCCTGAGGCATAAATTGTATAATCAATACCGGGCATGCAAATCTTATCTCTGTTTCTCTCGGCCATGCTTGAGATATCATTCTGCCATACTGTCCCATATGTTGGATGATTGTGCCAGATAGTCTTGCCAATAGATTCTTCTCCTGTCGGACCTGTATCTCTCGTTCTATAGCCTGTGCTAATCTTCGTAATTTTAGCTGGAATAGTTTCTTGGTCAATCACCGCATAGACTTCAATTCCTAATTCTTGAGCGAAGTCGTACAGTTCTGAGTTATGCAGAGAAATTGCAGACTGATCTGTGTTTTGATACTCTTTTTCCATAAATTCATTAGATAATTCTGCGATTCTATTGTCTATTGCGGAAATTTGCTCTGGCGTAAATGATTCTTTTGTACAGGGGTTAATAGGGCTGCAGTTCAAGTTGTCTAATACATCCAGATTGGGCGAGTCCATTCTTTCTTCTTTGGTTGGCTGAGTTTGAGGGTCTGGTAAAGTCACTTTTCCTCTTGCGAAATCCATAACTTCTAATATATCTGATTCGGCACCATTAGGATCATCGACTTCATACAAAACTCTATTTCTGGAATCCAGCAAAATATTATCGAATACCGGTATATCCAGATACGCCTCCAACGTCCGCGAGATCACCTCAGCCTGTCTCGTCCCCGGAGTCAGGACGGCATTGTCGGCCCGCAGCGGCCGCAGCATGCGGGTGGCGAGCAGCCAGGCGTCCTGGTTGAACCCCGAAAAATCCCTTACGGTGACTTTCAGGGTCGGGCTGTACCGCACCTTGATGAACACGTCGTAATTGTCCTCGTCCGGGTCGTCCTTCGCGTCCGTCACGGAAATGGCGTTGGGGTTGGCGTAAAGCGTGCAAACCACCTCAGCGCTGGCGCAGGGGTCGTTGCCGCTGTTGATGTTCGACAGATCGCTCAAGTCGCCCCGGTACACGGTGCAGAAGAACGAGCCCAGGGTCTCGCATTGTTCGGTGCCCGCCGGGGGACAGGTGCCTTCAAAGCAGCCTTCGACGCGCCGCTTCTCGCGGGTGTTTCCGTCCGCCCGCCAATCCGCCGGGCGATGATCCGGTTTTGCGAATCGCGCAGGAAATCAAGGCCGATCACCTTGGGCACGCTCACCTGCTTCGCGTTCTTGATGAAGTACTTGTCGTCGTCGACCCAGGCGCTCAGCTCCTTGAAGAATTTCCGGGTTTCCGGAGCGAGGTTGACGTGCCGTGTCGGGATCGTGTATCTCTCGTAATCGTTGGCGTACACCACCCGGTCGTTGGCGCCGGCGATATGGTCGCCCAGGCCCGTGATCACCAGATCGGTGGCGCCGTCCGCGTTGATGTCGACGAATTCCGCGTCGTCGCTGATGTCGGTCAGATTGTTGGGAATCGTGAAGTCGTCCGCGCTTTTCAATTCGAAGCCGCCTTCCTTCCTTTGAATCAGCACGAAATCGGAAATCGCGGGCAGGATGTTCTTGGTGGGATTGCGCACCAAAATATCCTTCAGCATGTCCCCGGAGTCGATCTGTCCGACATGGACGGTGTAACTGTCGTTGAAGCCGGAGGAAAGCTCCGGAACGCTTGTGCGGTGGCTCCGGTCCCAGCGCGGGTCGGTGCGGTCGGTGTATTCCTCGAGATTGTTGTAACCGTCGCCGTCGGTGTCGTGGTCCCTGTCGTCCGGGTCGTTCGGATCCAGCCCGTGGTTCCATTCCCAGGCGTCGGGCATGCCGTCTCCGTCGGTGTCGGGCAGGATCGTTTCCGCGGGGGTGCGGGTGGGGTCGGTGCCGTGCTTGCATTCGTGCGCGTTGCTCGCGCCGTCCCCGTCGGTGTTGGCGGAGCCGCCGTCGGACGCGTCCAGCGGGTTGAATCCGTATCGGATTTCGCAAGCGTCTGGCATGCCGTCATTGTCGTCGTCCGGGTCGAGGGAATCAACGGTTCCGTCCCCGTCGGTGTCGGGATCGGCCGCGGCGGTCACGGTCAGCCTCGCGGTCTCGCTGGCCGTGCCGCCGGGGCCGGTGCAGCTTACGGTGAAACGGTGGGTTCCGTCCGCGGCAAAGGGGCCAACCGACTCCCTCCCGGCGGTGGCGAGCGTGGTTGTGCCGCGGGAGCAGGAGGTCGCGTTTTCGCTACTCCAGGTCAGGGTGGATGTGCCGGTGTTGACCGGAACGCGGGTTGGGTTCAGCGTGACTTGCACCGTGGGCGGGTCGGGCGGCGGGTCCACCGTGAGCGTCGCGCTTCCGCTGGCGGAACCGCCGGGGCCTGTGCAGTTTACGGTGAAGCTGTGGCTGCCCTGCGAATACGGGCCGACACGGGCGCTGCCGCTTGTGGCCACGGTGCTGTCGTTCCGGGAGCAGGAAGTCGCATGCTCGCTTTTCCACTTCAGGGTGGATGTTCCGGTGTTCGCCGTAATTGTGTCGGGGTCCAGGCTCACCGTGACCGTCGGCGGCG
The DNA here is from genome assembly GCA_022819645.1 of Pseudomonadales bacterium. Taxonomy (GTDB): domain Bacteria; phylum Pseudomonadota; class Gammaproteobacteria; order Pseudomonadales; family Pseudohongiellaceae; genus UBA9145. The sequence goes on along the minus strand of JAJEGU010000066.1, from coordinate 22,083 downwards.
GCGCCGGTTCCTCGGCGGTGAGCGTGACGGTGTCGCTGGTCGTGCCGCCCGAGCCGGTGCAACTGACCGTGAATGCATGGCTTCCGGCGGAAAAGGGACCGAGATTCGAGACCGTGCCGTTGACTCCCCGCCGACTGCCGCCGTGGGAGCAATAGTCACTGTCGCTGCTGGTCCAGGAGAGATTCACGGTGTCCACGTCCGCGACAACCGGGTTCTGGGACAGTGTAGCGGAAACCGAAGGCGCGAGCGCGTTGACGGTCCAGTTCACCGTGCTCGTTTTGGAACCGAGGCGATTCTTGCAGACAACCGCCGCGGATTTTGATCCGGCTTCGCTGTAGGAGTATGGGCCAAAACTCCGGGAACCCGACTTGGCGGCGGTTGCGCCGTCGAGGATGCAGGAATCGGCGTTGGCGCCGGTCCAGGAAACCCGCGCCGTATCCGATCCGTTGGCCTTGACCGTCGTTGGCGAAACGCTGCTACTCAGGGTAACGGCGTTTATGGCTTCCCAGTTGATGGTATGGGAAGTGGAACCGCCATCACCAGAACATGAAAAGGTCAGGCTGTGTTTTCCCGCCGGATAGGGTCCGAGTGTGGCTGTTCCGCTGGTCGGATACTTCGTGCCCGCGAACATGCACGACTTGGCGTTGGTCGCCGAATAAGTGACGGTGAACTTGTCCACGTTCGCTTCCAGCAGGGACTTTGAAAGCGTGGTGGTGATCACCGGTTTTGGAACACCGTAGACCGTCACGGTAAGGGAATCGGCTGCGTATCCGGCCTTGCCGTTGTTGTAGCACTCGATCAGTATGCTTTTCGCGCCAGTGGTGGTCCACGGGCCAACGGTAATCTTGCCGGAGGTCGCCCGTGCGACACCGTCCACTGTGCAGTATCTGGCGTTTTCGGCATCCCAGGTCACCGTGGCTGTGCCCGAGGTGATGGGAACCCGGGCGGGCGAAACCGATGTGGTGAGGAAGACGGGATTGGAACCTTCTCCCTCCGGGCTATTTGATCCGCCGTTATCGTCATCATTGCCGGGATCGCCCGGGTCATCAGGGTCCTGTTGCTGTCCGGTCGGGCTGCCCTGCCCGCCCGACCCGTCCTGGGCCTGCGCGGCCACGGGAAACAGAAACAACAGGGCCAACAACAAAAAGGCGGCGGAACGACAAAAGGAAATCAGTATCTGACTTGGGACGCGCGGGAGATTGAGATTCAGCATGTGAAATCCTTTTCGGGACTAAGGGATTGTTCGTATATCCATTCTGATCAGTAGTCATTTTCAAAACTTTAGGGTTTTTCAGTTTTGGAGAGTTGCGGAAAATTTTTTCTATTCCTGAACAACAAAAAGCCCGGGGCGGCCAAGGCCGACCCGGGCTTGTTTTGCTCGGACTGGACAGACGGCGTTTACATCATGCCGCCCATGCCTCCCATGTCGGGAGCGCCGCCGGCCGGAGCGGCCGACTTGGGCTCGGGGAGTTCCGAGACCATGGCTTCGGTGGTGATCATCAATCCGGCGATGGAACCCGCCGCCTGGAGGGCGGTGCGGGTTACCTTGGTGGGATCGAGGATACCCATTTCGATCATGTTGCCGAATTCGCCGGTGGCGGCATTGAAACCCTCGTTGCCTTCGGCGGCCTTGACCTTGTCGAGAATGACCGAACCTTCCTCGCCGGCGTTTTCAACGATCTGGCGCAGAGGCGTGGACACCGCCTTGAGCAGCAGGGCGATGCCGACGTTCTGGTCCTCGTTGGCGCCTTCCAGGCCTTCCACTTTCTGCAGGGCCCGCACCAGGGCGACTCCGCCGCCGGCGACCACGCCTTCCTCCACCGCGGCGCGGGTGGAATGCAGGGCATCCTCAACCCGGGCCTTCTTTTCCTTCATTTCGATCTCGGTGCCGGCGCCCACCTTGATCACGGCAACGCCACCGCTGAGCTTGGCAACCCGCTCCTGGAGCTTCTCGCGATCATAGTCGGAGGAGGTTTCCTCGATCTGCTGGCGAATCTGGGCGACCCGGCCACTGATATTGGCGGGCTCGCCGGCGCCGTCGATGATGGTGGTGTTTTCCTTGCTCACCTGGACGCGCTTGGCGGAGCCGAGATTATCCACGCTGGCGCCTTCCAGGCTCAGGCCGACTTCCTCGGAAATGACCGTGCCGCCGGTGAGAATGGCGATGTCCTCCAGCATGGCCTTGCGACGGTCGCCGAAGCCCGGTGCCTTCACCGCGGCAACCTTGACGATGCCGCGCATGTTGTTGACCACCAGGGTGGCGAGAGCCTCGCCTTCCACATCCTCGGCGATGACGAGCAGGGAGCGCCCCTGCTTGGCGACGCCTTCGAGCAGGCCGAGCATGTCGCGGATATTGGAAATCTTCTTGTCCACCAGCAGGATGAGGGGATTTTCCAGATCGGCGCTCATGCTGTCCTGGTCGTTGATGAAGTAAGCCGAAAGGTAGCCGCGGTCGAACTGCATGCCCTCGACCACGTCGAGTTCGTTTTCGAGGCCCGAACCGTCCTCGACGGTGATCACGCCTTCCTTGCCCACTTTCTCCATCGCCTCGGCGATGATCTGGCCCACCTGCTCGTCGGCATTGGCGGAAATCGTGCCCACCTGGGCGATTGCGGTGGAATCCTCACAAGGCTGGGACAGACTGCCGAGTTCGTCGACGATGGCGGAAACCGCCTTGTCGATGCCGCGCTTGAGATCCATGGGATTCATGCCGGCGGCTACCGACTTGAGCCCTTCATTGAGGATGGACTGGGCCAGCACCGTGGCCGTGGTGGTGCCGTCGCCGGCGACATCGGAAGTCTGGGACGCCACTTCCTTCACCATCTGCGCGCCCATGTTCTCGAACTTGTCGGAGAGTTCGATTTCCTTGGCGACGGATACGCCGTCCTTGGTTACATTCGGCGCGCCGAATGACTTGTCGAGGACAACGTTGCGACCCTTGGGGCCGAGGGTTACCTTCACCGCATCGGCGAGGACGTTTACGCCGGCGAGCAGGCTCTGCCGCGCCGTGTCTCCAAATTTCACTTCTTTAGCCATTGTCAGTTTTTCCTGTGTCAGTTTCGCTGTATTCGTGTCCGGGCCTCGGATCAGCCCTCAAGGACACCGTAGATTTCGCTTTCGGACAGGATCAGCAATTCTTCATCGCCGACCTTGATCGTATTGCTGGAATACTTGCCGAAAACGACGGTATCGCCGACGTTGACGCCAACCGGTTGCAGGCTGCCGTCGTCAAGACGCTTGCCCGGCCCTATTGCGAGCACCTCACCCTGGGCGGGTTTCTCGGCGGCGGAACCCGGCAGCACAATGCCACCTGCCGTGGTGGTTTCCTCTTCGTTTCGTCGCACGACGACACGGTCATGAAGGGGGCGGATTTTCATTTTGCTAACTCCTGATCTCGCGAAAGTTTGGTGGAACCGGACCGGCCCCACCCGGTGCGGTTCGCCTGGTTCGGTTACTGGCGGTTTCGGGCCCAGCCCGTACCGGAAAGACCGGAACAGGGCTCATCCCTTGCCGGAATCGTTTATGGGGATAGCCCACAGGAATTCAAGAGGGAAATGCCGGCTTTTCTTTTCAGGCCGGATTTTCAATCCCGGCGGGAGTCGTCGAGCCGGCTGTCTTCCGGGCTCCCGCGGGAATACTCGCCTTCGTAAACATTGCCGTTTCGCCGCTGTCGTCCCGGGTCGAATCCGCCGGGGTGGTTCATCTGCACCGACCATGCGCCCCGGGAGAGCAGCCAGGCGGCGATGGGGCCGCGGAGGAAAGGCGTGACAAAAATGAAGCCCAGGGCGTCGGTAATGAACCCGGGAGTCAGCAACATGGCGCCGGCGGCGGCGATGAGCATCCCTTCTGCGATTTCCCTGGCGGGCAGCTCGCCGGACTCCATGCGCTGTCGCGCCCGCAGCAGCGTCCGCAGACCCTGGCGCTTGAGAATCCGGATACCAAGCACGGCAGTAAGCACCACCAGCCCCACGGTCCACAGGCCGCCGATATAATCCGCCACTTCAAACAGCAGCAGCATTTCCGCCAGCGGAACCAGGATAAACAGCAGCAGGAAAAAACGCACGGGCTACCTTTCCTCCGGGAACGGGATATGATGACGGAAAACCAGCAAAGAATATGGCATACCGTGGCGCGGATTCCGAGTGGGTTCGTCGCCACCTATGGCCAGGTTGCCGAGTTTGCGGGCCTGCCCGGGCGCGCCCGCCTCGTGGGCCATGTGCTGAGCCGGCTTCCCGCGGATACCCGATTGCCCTGGCACCGGGTAATCAACAGTCGCCGGCGGCTGTCCTTTCCCGCCGGAAGCGGTCGCTATCGCCTGCAGCGGCGGCGGCTGGAAGCCGAGGGCGTGTCGTTCGAGAATGATCGTATCCCGCGGCGGTATCTTTGGCGGGTGTAGTGAGACCCCCTGTCATTCTGCGCACAGTCGCAGAATCTCATGCAGTGGCCTCCCGGGGAGATTCCGCGACTCCGCTTCGCTGCGCGCGGAATGACGGGAATGGAAGATTCGCTGCGCGCGGAATGACGAGGAAGAGAGGCGCTTCGCTACGCGCTTGCGCCCTCCCCGGTCTTGTGGTTTTCCAGCATTCTGGACATCCACAACAGGATCAGCAGCGCCGGAATCACCATCAGGGCAGTCATCACGAAGAACAGCGCCCAGTTGCCTCCGAGGCCGTCGACAATCGCTCCGCTTCCGGCCGCCAGGGTGGTGCGGCCGAAATTGGAAATCGAAGTCATCAGGGCGAACTGGGTGCCGGTATAGGTGCGGCTGGCGAAATAGGAAATGAAGGAGATCGCACAGACCGTGGCGAAGGCCGTGGTGAAATTGTCGACGATCAGGGTCAGCACGAACAGCCAGGGTTCGGGGCCGGTTTGCGCCATGACGGCATAGAGCAGATTGCTCGAAGCCATGGCGATGCCGCCCACCAGCATGCCCCGGATGATGCCGAACCGGGTATTGATGAAAGCGCCGATAAGGGAAAAAACGATGGTGGCCCCGCCGCCAAGCAAATTGCGGTACAGGGCGATTTCATCATTGCTGAATCCCAGTTCCACGTAAAACACCAGCGACATGCGCCCGAGCATGGCCTCGCCGAGGCGGAAACTGAACAGGAACAGCAGGATTCCCGCGGCGAGTTGCAGGCCGCAGCGCTGGAAGAATTCGGCGAAGGGGACCACCACGGTTGCATGCAGCCACCGGGCCGGTCGGCCCGGCATTCCCCCTGCCCGGCCGCTCGGCTCCGCAGACTGCCGCTGCGGATCCTCCCGGGTGGACGGCGACAGCGCGACGATCAGCATCAGCGCCAACATGAACCCGATCAGCAACCGGTACACTTCGGGCCAACTGAAACCGAAGGTTTCGCCGCCGAGCAGCAGCGCCAGGGTGCCGCCGAGAAAGGTGAATCCGGTTTGCCAGCCCGCCCCGGCCAGGGCCGAGGCCCAGGGGATTTTCTCGTCCATCTCTTCCCGGGAAAACAGCTTGACCCGGTAGGCGTCGATGGCCACGTCCTGGGTCGCGGAAACCGAGGAGATTCCCAGGGCGTACAGGCCGACGAGGAGCAGGTTGTCCACCGGGTCCGTGCCGCTGATCAGCCACATGAATGCGATCAGCAGGGCCTGACAGAACAGGATCCAGGAACGGTGCTGGCCGAACAGCCGGTGCAGCAGGGGAATCCGGAACTGGTCGATGAGCGGCGCCCAGATCCAGTTGAAGGCGTAAATCGTCGTGACGATGCCGATATAGCCGATGGCGCTGCGGGAAAGCCCTTCCGCCTGCATCCACAGGGTCAGCACCGAACCGTGCAACACCCAGGGAAAGCCGCTGGAAATGCCGATGAGAAAGGCCACCAGCAGGCGGCGGTCGGAAAGTGACTTGAGAAAGTTCACAGGCTGGGGCTGCATGTCACTCCCGTCGCGCCCCGCCGGTGGGGGTATCAGTCTCTGAAATTGACGTATTGCAGGGGCAGGTCGGGTTTTGCCTCCTTGACCAGGGCGATCACGCTCTGCAAGTCATCGCGCTTCTTGCCCGAAACCCGCACCTGGCCGCCCTGGATCGATGCCTGCACCTTGAGTTTGGCGGTTTTGACAAGTTTGATGATTTCCCGGGCAAGATCGGACTCGATTCCCTGGCGGATGGCCAGCGCCATGCTGGCGCTGCCGCCGCTGATTTCGACGCTGCCCTCGCTGAAGCTGCGGGTGTCCACGCCGCGTTTGACGAGCTTGCCGCGGAGGATATCGAGCATCTGGTGAATCTGGAATTCGGCTTCGGCCCTGACTTCGATGGCGTCCTTGCCGGCGAGTTCGAAACTGGCGTTGACGCCCTTGAAGTCGAAACGGTTGCCGGTTTCGCGCTTGGCCTGGTCGAGGGCATTGCCGACTTCGTGCATGTCGACTTCAGAAACGATATCGAATGAGGGCATCGGTGTATCCGGGGTTGTTGCTCAGGAACGTGAAGTCTAGCAAATCGGAGTGAATTGATGTCAGTTGCCTGGTTTCCTGTTTTTCCGAAAGCTTCGCCGCTGTCGATTTCGCATATCAGGCGAACGCCGTAAATACGTCCATGCAGGCTCAGGTCCGGCTTCCAGCCTCGCATGCCGCCTGATATGCGAAATCGACAACAGCTTGCGGCAATCCGGGGCGGTGGTCACGATGGCTGGCTGCCACCGAGAACTACAGCAGCAGGTTTCTGATGTCTGCGAGGAGGGTGGAGAGGTGGGTGGTGAATCGGGCGCCGTCCACTCCGTTGACGGCCTTGTGGTCGTAGCTGAGGGTAAGCGGGAGCATGGTGCGGGGGATGAATTCGGTGCCGTTCCAGACGGGTTTGACGGCGGTGCGGGCGACGCCGAGGATGGCGACTTCCGGGGCGTTGACGATGGGGATGAAACCCGTGCCGCCGATGGCGCCAAGACTGGAGACGGTGAAGCAGGCGCCTTGCATGTCTTCCGGGGTGAGTTTGCGGTCCCGGGCCCTGGCGGAGGCGGTGGCGACTTCTTCAGCGAGTTGCCAGATGTTCTTGCGGTCCACATCGCGGATGACGGGCACCACGAGTCCGGCCTCGGTGGCCACGGCAACGCCGACATGGACGTACTTCTTCCGGATGGCGTATTCGCCGGAAGAATGCAGGGAAACATTGAACTGCGGGAATTCGATCAGGCAGCGGGCGCAGGCCTTGAGCAGGAATGGCAGCGGAGTGAGTTTCAGGCCGCGGCGTTCGGCTTCGGATTTGAGGCCGGCGCGGAATTGTTCGAGTTCGGTGACGTCGGCTTCCTCGAACTGCGCCACGTGCGGCACGGCGAGCCAGCTCCGGTGCATGTTGGCGGCGGTGACCCTGGCGAGTTTGGAGCGCGGCGCCTGCTCGATTTCGCCGAAACGCGCAAAATCCACATCGGGCGCCGCGCCTGCGGGAACGGCGCCTGTGGCGGGTTCCCGCAGGCTGCGCTTGACGAATTCGTGGACGTCTTCCCTGACGATTCGGCCCCGGGCGCCGCTGCCTTCGATGCGGGTCAGGTCGACGCCGAGTTCCCTGGCGAGCTTGCGCACCGCCGGACCGGCGTAGATATTGGCGCCTGGCGCGGCGGCTTTGCCGGCGGTTTCCGCTACGGGGGACCGGTGGGCAGTCGCAGATGCGGTTGCTTGCGGTTCGGTTGTGGCTGGCGGGGCGGATTGAGCTTCCGGTCCTGACTTTCGCTCTGGCTCTGGCTCCGGTTCAGGTTCCGGCGCCGCTTCCGCTTCGATTTGCAATCGCAGGATGAGCGATCCGACCCTGACTTTCGCGCCCACGTCCACGAGCAGGGCTTCGATGACTCCGGCCCGGGGCGACGGCACATCCATGGCGGCCTTGTCGGATTCAAGGGTCAGCAGGGGCTCGTCCACGGCAACCGCGGCGCCTGGCTGGACATGGATTTCAATGACCTCGACCTCATCCTCGGTACCGATGTCGGGAATGGCGACTTCGATGACCTGGCGGGGAGCGCCGGCTTCGGATTCGGGATCAGCGCCCGGCTTCGCTATCCGGGCGGCTTCACCTGGTTTCGAATCTGGCGCTTCAGGGGCGGATGGTTCAGACGCCGCCTCTGGCAAAGCCGCTGCCGGCGGGGCTGTGTCCTCCTCGGCCGGAGCGTCTTCCTCGCTGACTTCAAGCGTCAGAATTTCGGCGCCGGTAGTCACCTGGTCACCGAGATTGACGACGATGCTCTTGACCACGCCGGCCCTGGGAGCGGGGATTTCCATGGCGGCCTTGTCGCTTTCGAGCACGAGCAGCGAATCGTTCTCAGCCACTTCCTGGCCCAGGGAAACGGGAATCTCGATGACTTCCACATCGCCCGCGTCGCCGAGTTCGGGTACCTTGATGATTTCCGTGGCCAATTTTGTCGCGCCTCGTCTGCTGTGCTGTCGGATCAGACAGTCAATGGTCCAGTGGATTCGGTTTGTCCGGATCGATACCGGCTTTCTTCATCCATTTCCTGATTTCGGCATTGTCGACGATGTCTTTATCGCGCAATTCGGTCAGCGCCGCGAGTACGATCCAGGCATGGTCCACCTCGAAATGCTCCCGCAGTTTCTCACGGCTGTCGCTGCGGCCGAAACCGTCGGTTCCCAGCACCCGGAAACGATCGGGAACGAATTCGCGAATCTGGTCGGAATGCAGCTTCATGTGATCGGTGGCGGCAATCACCGGGCCTTTCCGATCGGCAAGCTGGCTGGTGACCCAGGCCTGTTCCGCCTCGCCTTCGGCCCCTAGCAGATTACGGCGATTTACCGCCAGGGCGTTCCGGCGCAGTTCGCCAAAACTGGTGACGCTCCAGACATCCACCGGAATCCGGTAATTCTTGCGCAGGATTGCCGCCGCCTTGCGCACTTCGCGCAATATCGCGCCGCTGCCCAGCAGGCGCAGGCGGAAATCCGCGGCGGCCTTGCCGGAAAGCCGGTAGTCTGGCGCCTCGCTGTCCTCAAGCAGGTACATGCCGCGGATGATGCCTTCCTCGCTGCCTTCGATGAGCGCGGGCTGCTGGTAGTTTTCGTTCATCGCGGTGATGTAGTAATAGATATGCTCGCGGTCCTGGTACATGCGGCGCAGGCCATCCTGGATGATGACGGCGAGTTCACAGGCGTAGGCCGGGTCGTAACTGACGCAATTGGGAATCGTGCCGGCGAGCAGATGGCTGTGGCCGTCCTGGTGCTGCAATCCCTCGCCATTGAGGGTGGTGCGGCCGGCGGTGGCGCCGATGAGAAACCCCCGGGCCTGGCTGTCCCCCGCCGCCCAGCACAGGTCCCCCACGCGCTGGAAGCCGAACATGGAATAGTAGATATAAAAGGGGATCAGGGGGAAGTCGTTGGTGCTGTAAGAGGTTGCGGCGGCAAGCCAGGCCGAGAAGGAGCCGGCTTCGGTAATGCCTTCCTCGAGCATCTGCCCCTTCTTGTCTTCATGGTAGAACATCACCTGCTGGGAATCCGCCGGGTCGTAAAGCTGGCCCACCGAGGAATAAATCCCCAACTGGCGAAACATGCCTTCCATGCCGAAGGTGCGCGCCTCGTCGGGGATAATGGGCACCACGCGCTCGCCGATCTGCCTGTCCTTGCAGAGCGCGCTCAGCATGCGGACAAAAGCCATGGTGGTGGAGAGTTCCCGTTTGCCGCTGCTCTTGAGCTGGGTGGCGAAGATATCCAGCCCGGGAACCGCCATGGCCCTGGCTTCGGTTCTGCGCTGGGGCACCGGGCCGCCGAGGTTCTTGCGCATCTTGCGGGTGTAGGCGAGTTCGGGGCTGTTTTCCTCGGGGCGGTAATAAGGCACATTCTCAAGTTCCGCATCGCTGATGGGGATGCCGAAGCGGTCGCGGAATTTGCGCAGGGAATCGAGGTCGAGTTTTTTCACCGAATGGGTGGCGTTCTGGGCCTCGGCGGCGGCGCCAAAAGCGTAGCCTTTCACCGTCTTGGCGAGAATCACCGTGGGTTTGCCCCTGGTCTGCACCGCCCGGGAGTATGCGGCGTAAACCTTGAACGGGTCGTGCCCGCCCCGATTGAGATTCATGATGTCCTCGTCGGACAGGTGACTGACCATTTCCAGCAGTCGCGGGTCCTTGCCGAAAAAGTGTTCCCTGGTGTATTCGCCGCCGCGGCTGGCGTAATTCTGGAACTCGCCATCGACGACTTCGTCCATGCGCCGCTGCAGGACGCCGTTGTGGTCGGCCTGGAGCAATGCGTCCCAGTGGCGGCCCCAGACGACCTTGATGACCTGCCAGCCTGCGCCGCGAAACACCGATTCGAGTTCCTGAATGATCTTGCCATTGCCCCGCACCGGGCCGTCAAGCCGCTGCAGATTGCAGTTGATGACGAAAATCAGATTGTCGAGTTTTTCCCTGCCCGCCTTGCTGATGGCGCCGAGTGATTCGGGCTCGTCCATTTCGCCGTCGCCGAGAAATGCCCAGATCTTGCGATCTCCGGCTTCGAGCAATCCCCGGCTGTCCAGATACTTGATGATATGAGCCTGGTAGATCGCCTGGATCGGGCCAAGCCCCATGGATACCGTGGGGAACTGCCAGTAATCGGGCATCAGCCAGGGGTGGGGATAGGAGGAAAGGCCATTGCCGTCGACCTCCCGGCGGAAATTGTCGAGTTGCGCCTCGCTGAAACGTCCTTCAAGGAAGGAGCGGGCGTAGATTCCCGGTGAGGAATGGCCCTGATAGTAAATCAGGTCGCCGGGATGATCGTCGGTGGAACCCCGGAAAAAGTAGTTGAAGCCGACCTCATAGAGGGTTGCGGCGCTGGCAAAAGTGGACAAATGGCCGCCAAGGCTGCCATCGCGCATGTTGGCGCGCATGACCATGGCCAGCGCATTCCAGCGCACGATGCCGCGGATGCGGCGCTCCATGAACAGGTCGCCGGGAAGGCGGTCTTCATCCTGAACCGGGATGGTGTTGCGGTAGGGGGTGGTGAGCGTTGCCGTGTGGCCGTTGCCATCGCGGGTCGAAAGCCAGTTGGAAAGCTGCTGGATGAGATAGTTTGCCCGATCGCTTCCCCATTCGTCGGTCACGGCCCGCAATGCGTCAAGCCATTCCCTTGTTTCTTCCGGATTCGCGTCATGCTCCTGAATCATGAAGTATTCCCGTTCCGCTCCACCCGCTGGAATTTTCTGTAGGCAAATTACAAGACGGACAGACTATACCCCATCAGAGGGCAAGAATGAAGCTGGCCGAAACTTTTCCCTATACTTTTTGTAGTTTTATTACATATTGCCGCCTGATCCAGACTTTGAATTTCAGGCTTCAAATTGTTTCATTTCAACCAGTTGCAGGGGCTCGACCATGAAATGTGGCAACAACCCGGCAAAAACATGAGCCAAATCGGGCCGATACTACAACGATGGTGTGGCTGCATCTCGCCATTTTCCACGGCATTTCAATACCTTTCCATGATCGAAGCCTAAAATGCCGGGCCAAGGATCGTGAACAGCGCCAGGAGGCCCAGCCAGAGCAGTTGGCAGCGTTCGAGAAGGGCTTGCAGGGATTCGATTTCACGGGCCTGACGGGATTTGCCTTCGTCCTGGTCAGGTTCTCCGGTTTCGCTTTCCTCCCGGGGGATGCCGCCGAACAGGGCGAAGCCGGCGAAACTGTAGAGCAGGCCGGCATTGTCCACCCCCTGGCCGAATTCCCAGAAGGACTTGCGCAATTGGGCGAAGCAATGGACGAAATTCCCGGCAAGGGAAAAGCTCAGGGCCACAAGCCGCAGGGGGATCCATTCGAGCAGATGCACGATCATGTGGGCGGTTTCCACCACGCGCGGGTGGGTTTCCGCATCGTGGCTGTCGCGCAACTGGTAGCTGACATAGCTGACGATCACGCCGAAGGGGCCTGCCGCGAGGTACCAGAAAAATTGCACGAACATCCGCTCGAAGGAGCGATACACCAGACGCTTGCGGAAAAACCGGGCGACTTCCTCATTACTGGCGAATTCATGCTCCCGGGCGCCATGAAAGTTGCCCCGCAGGAATTCGACCGCGGCTTCCTGATCGCCTTCGCTCCAGATCGCGAGAAATTTCCGGACCAGTTTGCCGGGCTGGGTGCGGTCGAACGCCACCAGCAGCACCAGTACGTGAACCAGCATGGTCAGCAGGCCGAAGCCGCGACCGGCAACCAGTTCAAGCGCGAGGAAAAGCACAAGCAATGGCAAGGCGTAAATGAGCGCAAACGCGGGCTGCCACACTGCGGCATTGCCCGCCAGACGCCGGGCGGCGGATTCGATATTTTCCCGGAAGCGGAAAAACCAGCGGTCGTCGAAACGGTCGTAATCCCTGAGCCAGAAGTAGTTCAGCGCCAGGCAGATCAGGATGACAAGAAATTTCATGTTTTGGTTTTTTCGGTGACTTCAGCAAGCGCGGACCGGTAACGCCGCCAGTCGAAATACGGTCCCGGGTCGGTCTTGCGGCCCGGCGCGATATCGCTATGCCCCGCAATCCGGTCCACATTCAAGCCCGGATAGGCGCGGAACAGGATCCGGGTAACTCCGGCAAGCGCGTCATACTGGGCATCGGTAAATGGCATGAAGTCGGTGCCTTCAACCTCAATGCCGATGGAAAATCCGTTGCAGCGCTCCCGCCCCCGAAAACTTGACTGCCCCGCATGCCAGGCCTGCATGTGGAATGGCACGAATTGCGTCACCCCGCCTTCCCTGTCTATCAACAAGTGGCTCGACACCCGCAGCCTTGCAATCTCCGCAAATGAGGGATGGCCATCCGGCGGCAGGCAATTGGTGAACAACTCCGCAATGCAACCCGTCCCGAACTCCCCCGCCGGCAAACTGATGTTGTGAATCACCAGCAACTCAATCTCCATCCCGTCCCGGGAACTGCAATTGGGCGAGGCGATTTGTTCGCAGCCGCCGAGGACGCCGTCAACAATGGTATATGACACCCGCGCTCCCGCTGGCGATGGATATCGCCTTCGTTCGAACAATATTTGTCCCGATGCATTATGTTGCTTTCGCATATTTCAGGGCAAATCCATATGGTACGGGATTTTCCTCCTTTCCCTTCCCGGAACGCTCAATTTGCGTTTTCCACAGGATTTCCCAAAAAATCGCACATCTTACCCCTTGCAATTACATCATGTTGTGGTTTAATCAGCCGTAAATATCAATATATGGTGTTTCAACGGTAGTTCTGCGACGATATTCCATGATTGGCCGGCAAGTGGCAAACCACAGCCGCGGTTGCTGGCCGCAGAACGAAAAAATACTGCAAATATGGTTTTCGTCGCCGTAATACCACTATATGGTGTGGTTCATTACAGGAGTGGATCGTGAATTTTGAACAAGCCCGCATGGCGGACCAGCCCGCTACGACCGTGGCGCCGCAAGGTCCGAAAGAAGACGCCAGCGCCCTGGCGCAAGCCGCCCTGAGCAGCACGGCCCCGGGCCAGTTGCGCGTGATCAAGCGCAATGGCGCGGTGGTTCCCTATGACCAGTCCAAGATCGCGGTAGCCATCACCAAGGCCTGTCTCGCCGTGGAAGGCGCCCAGGCCGCGGGCTCGACGCGGATTCATGAACTGGTGGCGGAAATGTCCGCCAGGATCAGCGCCACCTTCAGCCGGCGCATGCCTTCCGGGGGTACGATTCACATCGAAGACATCCAGGACCAGGTCGAACTCGTGCTCATGCGCGAGGGCGTGCACAAGGTCGCCCGCAGCTATGTGATCTACCGGGAAGAGCGCTCCCGGGCCCGGGAACGGCAACGCAAGGAAGAGCAGCCGGACACCCCGGGCATCTCGGTCACCATGGAAGATGGCGAACTCGCGCCGCTGGACACCGACCGCCTGCGCACCATCATAGACGAGGCCTGCGAGGGCCTGACCGATGTTTCCGCCGAACATATCTACGAGGAAACCCTGCGCAATCTGTATCCCGGCGTGAAAATCGACGACCTGCGCACCTCCCTGGTGATGACCGCCCGGGCCATGGTGGAAAAGGATCCCAACTATTCCTTCGTTACCGCGCGGCTGCTGCTCGATACGGTGCGCTCGGAAGCCCTGGGTTTTCTCGGCGTTGCCGACAGCGCCACCCAGGCGGAGATGCACTACCGCTATCCCGCCGCCCTCAGCGCCTACATCGACAAGGGCGTAGGACTCGGCCTGCTTGCGCCGGAACTGCTGGAATTCGACCTGCAGCGGCTTGGCCAGGCGCTCAAGGCCGAGCGGGACCTGCAGTTCACCTATCTCGGCCTGCAAACGCTGTACGACCGCTATTTCATCCACAGCCAGGAAATCCGCTTCGAATTGCCCCAGGTGTTCTTCATGCGGGTCGCCATGGGGCTTGCGGTGCGGGAAGACGACCGGGAAGCCCGGGCCATCGAGTTCTACAATCTGATTTCCAGCTTCGACTACATGGTCTCGACGCCCCAGTTGTTCAATTCGGGCACCCTCAAGCCCCAGCTTTCCTCGTGCTTCCTGACCACCGTGGCGGACGACCTGCACGGCATCTATTCCGCCATCAAGGACAATGCCATGCTGTCGAAGTGGGCCGGCGGCCTCGGCAACGACTGGACTCCGGTGCGCGCCATGGGCGCCCACATCAAGGGCACCAACGGCAAGTCCCAGGGCGTGGTGCCCTTCCTCAAGGTGGTCAACGACACCGCCGTGGCGGTGAACCAGGGCGGCAAGCGCAAGGGCGCGGTCTGTTCCTACCTGGAGACCTGGCACCTGGATATCGAGGAATTCCTCGAATTGCGCAAGAACACCGGCGACGACCGCCGCCGCGCCCACGACATGAACACCGCCAACTGGATTCCCGACCTGTTTATGAAGCGCGTGTTCAACGACGGGAAATGGACCCTGTTCTCGCCCAACAACGTGCCCGACCTGCATGAAAAATACGGCAGGGAATTCGAGGCGGCCTATCTCGAATACGAGCGCAGGGCCGAGGCCGGCGAGATGGAAATCCACAAGACCGTCAAGGCCACCGACCTCTGGCGCAAGATGCTTTCGATGCTGTTTGAAACCGGCCATCCCTGGATGACCTTCAAGGACAGTTGCAACATCCGTTCGCCCCAGCAGCACGTGGGCACGGTGCATTCGTCCAATCTCTGCACCGAAATCACCCTCAATACCTCGGCGGACGAGATCGCGGTATGCAACCTGGGCTCGGTGAACCTGGTCAACCACGTGGATGAAAACGGCCTCGACGCCGACAAGCTCGGCAGCACCGTCACCACCGCCGTGCGCATGCTCGACAATGTGATCGACATCAACTACTACTCGGTGGAACAGGCGCGCAATTCCAACCTGCGCCACCGTCCGGTGGGCATGGGGATCATGGGATTCCAGGACGCGCTCTACAGACAGCGCATCGCCTATGGTTCGGAGGCGGCGGTGGAGTTCGCCGATACCGCCATGGAAATGATCAGCTACCAGGCGATTCACGCCTCCACCCTGCTCGCCGGGGAAAGGGGCCGCTACGAATCCTACGAAGGGTCGCTATGGGACCGGGGAATACTGCCCATCGACTCCCTGGGCCTGCTGCGGGAAGAGCGCGGCGCCGAGTTCCTCGACGCCGATTTCGGCCAGCGGCTGGATTGGGACAGCCTGCGCGAGCGCATCCGGCAAACCGGCATGCGCAATTCCAATGTGCTGGCGATTGCGCCCACGGCGACCATCGCCAATATCTGCGGCGTTTCCCAATCCATCGAGCCGACTTACCAGAACCTGTACGTCAAATCGAATCTTTCCGGCGAGTTCACCGTGGTCAATCCCTGGCTGGTGCGGGACCTGAAGCGTCTCGGCCTGTGGGACGGCGTCATGGTGAACGACCTGAAATATTACGAAGGCAGCGTACGCAAGATCGACCGGATTCCCGAGGATATCAAACAGGTGTACGCCACCGCCTTCGAGATCGAGCCGCGCTGGCTCGTGGACGCCGCCAGCCGCCGCCAGAAATGGATCGACCAGGCCCAGTCGCTCAACCTGTACATCGCCAACGCCAGCGGCAGGAAGCTCGACATCACCTATCGCATGGCCTGGCTGCGGGGCCTGAAAACCACCTATTACCTGCGGGCGCTGGCGGCCACGAGCACGGAAAAGTCCACCGTCGCCGACAACAGTCTCAACAAGGTCGCCAGCGGCCCCGCCGAAACGCCAACGGCGTGTTCGCTGGACGACCCGGATTGCGAGTCCTGCCAGTAGGCGTGGTCGCAGTTCATGAACAATTGAATGGAGGAGTAAACATGCTGTCCTGGGAAGAGTTCAATCACGAGGAAAAACCGGCGCCGGCGGTCAAGCCGCCCATTTCGGAATTGCCGCCGGAGCCATATCCCGAACCATCTGCGCCGGAACCGCAGGCCGCGCCCGAGCCACAGCCGTCGGAGCTCGACGCGGCAACCCGCAGCAGCAATGACGACGCCCTGGAGCAGGCCATCCGCGATCTGGAGGATCTCGATGTCAGCGCCGGCCTGCAGGAACTCGAAGGCACCGCGTCCCGGGTGGCCGTGGACGACAAGCGCATGATCAATTGCCGGGCCGACCTCAATCAATTGGTCCCCTTCAAGTACGACTGGGCCTGGCAGAAGTATCTCGATGGCTGCGCCAACCACTGGATGCCCCAGGAAATCAACATGAACGCGGACATCGCCCTGTGGAAGAATCCCGACGGGCTCACCGCCGATGAACGCCTCATCGTCAAGCGCAATCTGGGTTTCTTCTCCACCGCCGACTCGCTGGTGGCCAACAATCTGGTGCTGGCGATCTACCGGCTCATCACCAACCCCGAATGTCGCCAGTACATCCTGCGCCAGGCTTTCGAGGAAGCTATCCACACCCACGCCTACCAGTACTGCATCGAGTCGCTGGGCATGGACGAGGGCGAGATTTTCAACATGTACCACGAGGTGCCCTCGGTGGCGAAGAAAGCCTCCTGGGGGCTGATGTACACCCAGGCCCTGTCGGATCCGCAGTTCCGCACCGGCACCGTGGCAAGCGACCAGGAACTGCTGAAAAACCTGATCGCATTCTATTGCTGCCTGGAAGGCATTTTTTTCTACTGTGGCTTTACCCAGATTCTTTCCATGGGCCGTCGCAACAAGATGACGGGCACTTCGGAGCAATTCCAGTACATTTTGCGGGACGAGTCGATGCATCTGAATTTCGGCATCGACATGATCAACCAGATCAAGCTGGAAAACCCCCATTTATGGACCGAAAGCATGCGCGAGGAAGCCACCCAGATGATTCTCCAGGCGACCCAACTGGAAATCGAATACGCCAGGGATACCATGCCCCGGGGCATTCTCGGCATGAACGCCGCCATGATGGAGGAATATCTGCAATTCATCGCCAACCGGCGCCTGGTGCAGATCGGCCTGAAGGAACAGTTCCGCGGCGTGGGCAACCCCTTTCCCTGGATGTCCGAAATCATGGACCTGCGCAAGGAAAAGAACTTTTTCGAAACCCGGGTGATCGAGTATCAGACCGGCGGCGCCCTGAACTGGGATTGATCGAGGCATGAGCAAGGACAAGCGGGCGGTACTCGACCCGGAGCAGACCCTCAAGACGCTGGATCAACTCAGCCAGACCATCGATGTGATGTCCCAGGTGATTTCCCGACTGAGAAGACAGATGAGCCGGCAACTGCGCCAATATGACCAGAATGGACAACTTGCGCCGGGGTCGGAAAGCGGGAGTCCTGGCAAAACGCCGGATTCCCGCCCCGCCGGGTCTGACCTGGAAACTTCCGGAATCAAAATCGACCCGCAGCGTCCGCCCCTCCGCCGCCAGAGCCGGGTCCTGCACTAGCGTGCCGTGCCGTCCCCGTCCCATCCATGCAATGTAAAGTTGGCGCTTTGCTATTGGCGGCGGGATTCAGCCGCCGCTTCGGCGGCCGCAAGCTCGCCGCCGAAATGCCAGACGGCAGACTGCTCATCGAACATACCCTGGCCAACATCGAAGCCGCCCTGGACCATATTCTGATCGTGTCGCGCCCCGGCGCCCTGGATGACTGGAATCACGGGAATCAGTCCCTGGCGCTTTTCGACGGCGCGGAACAGGGCATGGGCGCCAGCCTCGCTTTCGGCGTTTCCCGGCTGCCCGACTGGGACGGTTGCCTGATCTGTCTTGCCGACATGCCCTTCATCCAGCCCCGAACCTATGCCCTGCTTGCCGGACAACTCACTCCCGGCAATATTCTTGTCCCCCTCCACGACGGTCGCCGCGGCCATCCCGTGGGATTCGGCAGCCAGTTTTTCCCGGAACTCGCCAAACTCGACAACGAAGCCGGAGGCCGCCGCATCATCGAGGCCAACAAGCATGCCCTGCGCAAAGTCACAGTAAACGACCCCGCCGTCCTGCAAGATGTCGACACTCCCGAGGACTTGCGCAAACTCCACCGGCCAGCGTCATAGGTCCGACCATTCTCATCCTGGTGCAACTGCGCTCCTTCTCATCACGTCATATTGCGCGAAACAAAGCGCCACCCCGTCATTCTGCGCGGAGCGAAGCGCAGTCGCAGAATCCCATGCAGGGCCCGCCCGAAGAGATACTGCGACAGCGCTTCGCGCAGTATGACCGGATACAACACGCCCGGGATGATCAACTCACGCTGTACTGTGGTTGCCGCCATGTTTCGCTACAATACGCTGGATGCCGGAGCCGTCATGCGCCATTTGATCCTTGCCGCAATCCTGCTGCTGTTGCCGGCCAGCGCCGCCGCCGACGCGGTTTCCGCCGCGGCGGCCATGGAGAATCCGGCCAATCCCCTGGTGCTGATCAATACCGAGACCGGCCCCATCCATATTGAGCTGCTTGCCAACGAAGCGCCGGCCAACGCGGCGAATTTCCTTTCCCTGATGGAAGCCCGGGAAGCCGCCCTGCCCGGAACAATCCCCGGCGCCCGGGGCTACTACGACGGCATGCGCTTTCACCGGGTGATTCCCGGTTTACTGATTCAGGCGGGAAGTCCGGCGCTGCACGAAGGCGGCAGGGAGTTCACCACCCTGAATAATGAAATCAACGCCGCATCCCTCGGCCTTGATGAGCAGGCGGTACTGTTCGACAACGGCGAATTCAACCCTCTGCTCGGCATTCGCGACAAGGACGACCTTGAGAAAATCCTGCTGCGGCCGCTATACCGCCGACTGGGCATCGCCGGCAATGCCGAAGTCGCCTCGCGCCAGGACGAAATCCTCTCAGCCCTGACGGAAATGAGCCTGCTGGACGCCTACGCCCAGCTCGGCTACCGCTACCGGAACGAGACCGCAACGCGAGCCTTGCGCCGGGGCATTCTCGCCCTGGCCAACCGCGGACCCGACGACAACGGCCCGGAATTCTTCATCCTCCTGGCCGACGCCCCTCATCTCGATGGCAGATACACCGTGATCGGCCGGGTAGTGGAAGGCATGGCCACCGCCGACCGCATCGGAACCACCGCCATCGACCCCCTGGACCTTACCTCTTCCGGGCGTCTGATATATTCTGTCCGCAGAATCAATTGAGTTTGCCGTTAGGGCTCCCGATGTCCGGAAAATCCAGAAAGCAGGCGAACCGGGGCACCATCGCGCTTTGCCTGACCATTGGCGTGATCGTCGGCCTCGGGCTTGGCCGCTTCCTGGGCAATGTGCTGTTGTCCATGGCGATATTCGGCCTGGTCGGGCTTGCCGCGGGCTGGTACTTCACCCGCAAGAAGTAGGCCTGGGAGCCTGCGCAGGAATTCACGAAAGCGAAACATCCCGCTGCAGCAGTTCGCGCCGGTAGGGCGGCAGCGAATCGAGGATTCGCTTGCCGTAGAACTTGCGCACGAGGCGCTCGTCGAACACGGTGATCCTGCCACAGTCGGTTTCGCTGCGCAGCAGTCTGCCGCAGGCCTGTTTCAGCCGGAACACCGCCTGGGGCAGCGACAACTCCATGAAGGGATTGCGCTGTTCGCTTTCAAACCATTGGGCCAAGGTGGCTTCCACCGGATCCGTAGGCACTGAAAAAGGGATTTTCGCAATCACTACATGGTCCAGGTACTTCCCCGGCAAGTCCACGCCCTCGGCGAAGCTGGCAAGGCCGAAAATCACGCTGGCCTTGCCTTCGTCGATCCGCTTCCGGTGCCTGCGCAGCAGATCATACTTCTGATGATCATCCTGGCACAGCACCCGGCACCGCCACTCTTCCGGAAGACCATCAAGCACCTCGCGCATCTGCATGCGACTGGAAAACAGCACCAGGGCGCTGCCGCCGGCATCGAGCATGCGCGGCAGGGAGTGAATGATGCAGTCGGTATGCCGCTGCTGCTCGGAAGGCTCGCAGCCCATTTTCGGCACTTCCAGGCTCGCCGCTTTGGCAAAGGGAAAGGGGCTTGGAATGCTCAGAAAATCCGTGTGTCCGGGCAGACCCGCGCGCATCCGCAGCATGGCGAACTCACCCAGGGCTGACAAGGTCGCCGAGGTCAGCACCGCGCCGGCGCAGCGTTGCCAGAGATTGTTCTCCAGATTGTCCGCCGCCAGCACAGGACTGGAAGATATCCCGATATCCGTTTCCGCATTTTCCCGCTCCCGTTCGAAACTGAGCCATCGCGCCCAGGGCGCCTTGCCGCTTTCATCCGCGCCGGCATAGCTCTCCCACAGGGCGCGGTTGGTCATGGCGCGGTCGAGCAATCTGCCAACGGCGGGAAACCAGGTTTCCGCCTTTGCCGAGTCCGGGTCGTTCTCGTCCTCAAGCTGCCGCCGGAGGTGCTCCCGGAGCCGGTCAAGCCCGCTTTCGAGTTCGCCGAACAATGCCGCGAGCCCGCCGGCAAGATCGCGCAATTCCGCAGGGGCCTCACCCCGGGGAAAGCTTTGGGTAATACGGTCGCGATAACTGTCGCCTTCGCTGTGCCGCAATTCCCGCAACAGCAAGTACGCCATTTGCAAGCGATTGCCAAGTTCCGCCAGCAACTTGTTGAATTTATTAGCATCGCTGCTTTCCAAAATCTGCTGATCCCGCATTTTTTCCAGCATTTTCCCGCAGCGTTCCAGCCAGGCGCTTTCCGCCTTGACGCGGATGCTGTGGGCAAAATGGCGATTGCTCTTTTCCGGCAGGTGGTGGGCTTCATCGAATACGTAAATGCTTTTTTCCGGCGCCGGCAGCACCACGCCGCCGCCAAGGGCCAGATCGGTCAGCACCAGGTCCTGGTTGGCGACGATACAATCGGCCTTGTCCAGATCGAATCTGGCGTTGTAGAAGCAGCATTTGCGGTATAGCCGGCAGCGCGGCCCGGAACACTCGCCGCGCTGGGCGGTGAGGGGAAGCCAGCGCTCATTGGCCAGGGGCTCGCGCCATTCATCCCGATCGCCACGCCAATGGCCGCTATCCAGTTCCTGCCGCATCTCTTCCCAGAGCTTGAGGTCGGCGCTGTCGGCATCCGGCAGGTTTTCCGCGAACAGGTCCCGCAGGGCGACGCGGCTGTCGTCGCCGTGGAGCAGATTTTCCAGTTTCAGGCGACACAGATAGCGTCCCCTCCCCTTGGCCAGGGTAAAGTGGAAGCGCAGGTCAGAGGATTCCAGCAGTTGCGGAATATCCTTGTGGACGAGTTGTTCCTGGAGGGAGATGGTCGCCGTTGCGACAATCAGCTTGCGTTCGGACTCCATGGCCAGCGGCAGGGCGCCGAGCAGATAGGCCAGGGTCTTGCCGGTTCCGGTGCCGGCTTCCACCACGCAGATGGGGCCTTCGCCCTCTTCGCCTTGCCGGCACAGGGTATTGAATATCCCGGCAATCATCTGCCGCTGCCCGGACCGCGGGCGAAAATCCCGGGCGGCAAGAATCCGCCGGTATTCCGACTGGATCTGTTGTTTGAGGGAGTCCACGGACGTTTGCCTTGCCGGTCAGAAAAAGCGGCGGCAAAGTATAGCACCGCGCCCCGGAAACTCTCATTCCCGGTATTCTGCGCGGAGCCCCTCCCGTCATTCTGCGACTGCGGAGCAGAACGACGGAAAGAAGGCGAGCCCGCCTGGGTATTCTCTGAAAAACTCCATCCGTGGAGTTTTTCATTATCGCAAAACAAAAGCGTGGTTTTGTTTTGCTCCCGAATTCAATGGCTTACTCCAGTCACGGAGCATAGCTCCGTACCGTTGCGGCCGCGCTCGAAGCTGCG
>JAJEGU010000064.1 GCA_022819645.1 Pseudomonadales bacterium | reverse complement strand
AGGTTCGCACGCCGAAAGCCCCGCCCGGCGCCGCGGCGACACGCTCAAGACAGACACCCGGTCAGACCAGGGCTTGGCTTGGCTTGGCTTGGCTTGGCTTGGCTTGGCTTGGCTTGGCTTGGCTTGGCTTGGCTTGGCTTGCAGTATGATGCGTCTCGGTTATTTCCATTTGTCAAGCGACCCCCTTGGGTGTTCTTTTGTTCGCTTCCGGCTGTCTCGGCCAGAAACGCGCGAACTTTACCACCTTCTCCGACTCTCCACAATCTCTTCGTTCACAAGCTTTCCGCCCACAATTTCCCGGCGGGATGGGCCGGGCGGTAATCGCGGGTTTGCGCGGAAAGTGGGGAAAGTCGTCGCAGGGAAGCCGTCCGCCACGGCGAACTTCGCTTGCAGCGCAGGGCAAAATTCTATACCATGCGCCCCGCAAAAATTGAGGCCATAACCGTCATCGCGAGCCACACCGGATCGCGGCGAATCATTCCAAGGATTGCCCGCTCATGTCATTAGCAATCGCGCTGTTCCTGCTTGTCATTGCCACCGTGGTGCTGCACTTCGTCTTCGCCTATTACTTTGGCTGGTGGTTTACCGATCTCGCCGCCGACTGGGCCGGCATCGACATCACGGTGTACATCACTCTCTGGGTTACCGGCATCGTCTTTGTGGCGATCAATGCCTTCATGGCGTACTGCGTCTGGCGCTTTCGCCACAAGCAGGGCCACAAGGCGGTCTATGAGCCGGAAAATCACAAGATGGAGATCTGGCTGTCGGTGATCACCGCCATCGGCGTGGTGCTGATGCTGACGCCGGGGCTCTACTACTGGGCGATTTTCGTCAACGTGCCGGAGGATGCCAATGACTACGAAGTGCTGGCCCAGCAATGGCAATGGCAGTACCGCTATCCCGGCGCCGACGGCCTGCTCGGCACCGCCGACACTTCCTTCGTTTCCGAAAGCAATCCCTTCGGCATCAATCCCGAAGACCCCAACGGCCAGGACGACGTGGTGGTCAACGACCCCCAGATGCGCCTGCCGGTCGATCAGGACGCTCACTTCCTGTTCCGTTCCAACGATGTGCTGCACAATTTCACCGTGCCCCAGTTCCGCGTGAAGATGGACCTGGTGCCGGGCCTGATTTCCTACATGTGGTTCACGCCCACCGAAGTCGGCACCTACGACGTGCTGTGCGAGGAACTCTGCGGCATCGGCCATTTCATCATGCGCGGCCAGGTGGTGGTGGAAACCGAGGAAGACTTCAACGCCTGGCTCGCCGCCCAGCCGACTTTCGCCGAAACCCGGAACATGGTCGCCGCCAATCCCGCGGCGGGACAGGCTCAATACGCGCTTTGCGCGACCTGCCACGGCCAGCAGGGCGAAGGCCTGCAACCCCAGGATGGCGTTTCCCCGCTGAATATCGGTCCGAAACTGGCGGGCCAGCCCGCCTGGTACATAGAACGGCAACTGCAATATTTCAAGAACGGCGTCCGCGGCGGGGAAGGCGACGACGATGCCAGCAGAGGCATGGCCACAATGGCTTTGACGCTGTTCGACGACGACGCTGTTCGCAATATGGCGGCCTATATCGCCACCTTGCCAAGCTCGCCCGCCGAGCGCACGGTCACGGGCGATATCGCCAACGGCCAGGACATCTACGACCGCAATTGCGCCGCGTGCCATCTCGACGACGGCAGCGGCACCTGGTACACGGACGCGCCGCCTCTGACAGGCCAGAGCGACTGGTATCTGGTGTCGCAGCTCGCCAAGTTCCGCGCGGGAACCCGTGGCATGCACCCGGACGACACTTTCGGCGAGCAGATGGTGCAGATGGCCACGGCCATGGCCGACGAGGAAGAAATCCGGGACGTGGCGGCGTACATCAACACGCTTTCGTCAAGTAGAATCGAGGTTGGGGAATAAGCGGGGCTTCCGGCCCGGCGAGCGATACCGAATCAGGAGACAGAGAACATGGCATACGTACCGTTGGCGGATCAGGAACTCGAACTTCATCACCCCCATAGCTGGGTGACGAAGTATGTCTGGAGTCAGGATCACAAGGTGATCGCCATCCAGTACGGCGGCACCGCAATCGCCGTGGGGCTCGTGGCGCTGGTGCTCTCGCTGCTGATGCGCATGCAGCTCGGCTTTCCCGAAACCTTCGACCTGATCGACCCCAATTCGTATTACCAGTCCGTGACCATGCACGGCATGATCATGGTGATCTATCTCCTCACCGCCCTCTTTCTGGGTGGATTCGGCAACTACCTCATTCCCCTCATGTGCGGCGCCAGGGACATGGTGTTCCCCTTCATGAACATGCTCAGTTACTGGGTGTACCTGGTTTCGGTGATCATCCTGCTGGCGAGTTTCTTTGTCGGCGGCGGCCCCACGGGGGCCGGCTGGACCCTGTACCCGCCCCAGACGAGCATGGCGGGAACCCCGGGGCACGACATGGGCATCGTGCTCATGCTGGTGTCGCTGGCGGTGTTCATCGTCGCCTTCACCATGGGCGGCCTGAACTACGTCGTCACCGTGCTGCAATACCGCTGCCGCGGGCTGACCATGATGCGCCTGCCGCTGGCGGTATGGGGCATCTTCGTCGCCACCGTGCTCGGCCTGTTCGCTTTCCCGGCCCTGCTCGTGGCGGCCATCATGATGCTGTTCGACACCCTGCTGGGCACGAGCTTTTTCATGCCGGCGGTGATCGAGTCCGGCACCGCGCTGGACTACGACGGCGGCAGCCCGATCCTCTTCCAGCACCTGTTCTGGTTCTTCGGCCATCCCGAGGTGTATATCGTCGCCCTGCCCGCGTTCGGCCTCGTTTCGGACGTGCTCAGCACCCACGCCCGCAAGAACATCTTCGGCTATCGCATGATGGTCTGGGCGATCATCGCCATCGGCCTGCTCAGCTTCATCGTCTGGGCGCATCACATGTACGTGAGCGGCATGCACCCCTATTTCGGCTTCTTCTTCGCCACCACCACGCTGATCATCGCGGTGCCCACGGCGCTCAAGGTCTACAACTGGGTGCTGACGCTGTGGGAAGGCGATATCCGCATGAACGCGCCGATGTATTTCGCCATCGGCTTCATCTTCACCTTCATTCACGGCGGACTGACCGGCCTGTTCCTGGGCAACGTGGTCATCGACCTGCCCCTGTCCGACACCTATTTCGTGGTCGCGCATTTCCACATGGTGATGGGCGTGTCGCCGATCCTGGTGCTGTTCGCGGCGCTGTATCACTGGTTCCCGAAGATGTCGGGCCGCATGTATCACGAAGGCATGGCCAAGCTGCATTTCTGGTGCACCTTCCTCGGCACCTACGCCATCTACCTGCCGATGCACTACCTCGGCATCCATGGCGTGCCGCGGCGCTATTACGCCCTCGGCACCACCGAATTCATGGCTCCGGCCACCCAGGACGCCAATACCGCCATCACCATCGCGGCGCTGTTCGTCGGCATTTCCCAGTTGCTGTTCTTCATCAATGTGTTCTGGAGCCTGCGCAATGGCGAAAAGGCCGACCCCAACCCCTGGGGCGCCAATACCCTGGAATGGCAGACTCCGGACACGCCGCCGATTCACGGCAACTGGGGCGACAAGCTGCCCACGGTGTATCGCTGGGCCTATGACTACAGTGTCCCCGGCGCCCACGAGGATTTCATCCCCCAGAACACGCCGGAAAGCGTCGAGCCCACGGTGGATGAAGAACACTTTGACCCGGATCACGACCAGTCCAAGGCTGACCTGTGAAATCCCTCAAGCATCTGGCCGACAAGCCCTGGGAACGCAAGGGCATCATCGGCGGGCTCAAGCCCGAGGGCGCCTTCGACTCCGCGGCGGAGAAGGTGGCGCTGGGCTTTTTCCTGATCATCGCCACGATCGTCTTCAGCCTGTTCACCATCAGCTATTTCATTCGCATGGAACTGCCCGACTGGCGGCCGCTGACCGAGCCCGGGCAATTGTGGCTCAACACCGGCGTGCTGCTGCTCAGCAGCGTGGCCTTCCAGCTTGCGCGGAACAAGGTGGGGCGGGGGGAGTCCCGCAATGTATTCGCCCTGTTCCTGGCCGGCGGTTTGCTCGCCCTGGGCTTTATCGTCGGGCAATTGCTGGTGTGGGGCGATTTGCAGGATTCGGGAGTGTATTTGACGCCGAATCCCGCCGCTTCATTCTATTACCTGCTCACCGGCATCCACGCCATGCACCTGCTCGGCGGCCTGGGGGTCTGGGGAAACACCTCGCTCAAGCTCGCCTCGGGCAGCGAACCGAAGGACCTGCGGCTGAGCATCGAATTGTGCACGCTCTACTGGCACTTCCTGCTGGTGGTGTGGCTGGTGATGTTCGCGATTCTATCCAATACCTGACAAGCAACGGGAATAACCAAGCATGAGTGAAGCTGCTGCAACAAGCATGGCCCCCTCGGACGGGGTAACCGGACTGGTGGACGACTGGACGGCGGATAAACAGACCTATCATGTGCCCTGGGGCAAGGCCATGATGTGGATCTTCCTGGTCAGCGACACCTTCATTTTCACCTGCTTCCTGACGGGTTACCTGAATGTCCGCATGACCACCACCCAGCCCTGGCCACCCCAGAGCGAAATTTTCGCCCTGAGTTTCGGCGGCGCGCCCATTCCCCTGATTCTGATTGCGATCATGACCTTCGTGCTGATCACGAGTTCGGGCACCATGGCGCTGGCGGTGAACTACGGTTATCGCAGGGACAAGTTCAAGACGATCATGTTCATCTGTGCGACCGCCTTTTTCGGCGCCACCTTCGTCGGCATGCAGGCCTACGAATGGTCCAAGCTGATTCTGGAAGAAGGCGTGCGGCCCTGGGGCAACCCCTTCGGGGCGCCGCAATTCGGCTCGGTGTTCTTCATGGTCACGGGATTCCACGGCCTGCACGTATCGGCCGGGGTGATCTACCTGTTATGGGTGGCGCGGCGAATCTGGGCGGGCTACTACGACAAGAAAGGCTTCGAGATCGTCGAAATCGCCGGGCTCTACTGGCACTTCGTCGATCTCGTGTGGGTATTCATCTTCGCATTCTTCTATCTGCTGTAAAAGGAGACGGCAATGGCATCATCATCGGACACCGCGGGACAACAGCATCCACTGGGCATCTACTACCAGATCTGGATTCTGCTGTTCGTGGTCAGCGCCGCTTCCTACGCGGTGGACTATTTTGACGTGCAGGGCGCCATGCGCTGGACCCTGGTCATTGTTTTCATGCTGGTGAAGGCGGGCTTTATCATCGCCATCTTCATGCATGCCTTCTGGGAGCGGCTGGCCCTGGTGCTGACCATTCTCGGCCCGCCGGGGGTGCTGCTGATCCTGATCGCCTTCATGGCGGTGGAAGGCGATTACACCACCGAAGCCCGCTTCGACTACATGGGTCACGACCGCGACGCCGTGGCGCTGACGCCGGCTGAGGTGCATGGCGCCGGCGGCGAACACGGAGAAGAGGAAGCGCACTGAACCCAACAGGGGATTCTTCAGGGAGTGGGACACTCTGCATGAGGTTCTGCGACTCCGCTTCGCTCCGCGCAGAATGACGGAGCGAGGGGGCATGAGCTTGCGCCGCTCAAGCCTGTCATTCTGCGCGAAGTCGCAGAATCTCCTCGGGAGCCTGCGCCGCGGGCATCTCCCCAAAGCCCGGTAACAGAAAGCTAAAGCTATTGACCAGCCCGCAATCGGCCAATCACCGGCCCGGTTTCCGGCCTGACGCCGCGCCAGATGTGAAAGGACTCGGCGGCCTGTTCCACCAGCATCCCCAGCCCATCGCTTGCCAGCCCCGCGCCGGCCTCCCGCGCCCAGCGCAGGAAAACGGTTTCCTCATCGGCGTAGACCATGTCGTAAGCACAGCAGCCCGGGGCGAGCCAGGCCGCATCCACCGGGGGCAGGTGGCCTTGCAGGCTGCCGGAAGTACCATTGATGATCAGGTCGAACTGCTCCCCCCGCAATGCTTCCAGACTCGCCGCCGCAAGGCTTCCATCGAACGCCCTTGCCAGTTCGGCGGCCCGTTCCGCAGTTCGGTTCCAGACCGTCATCCGCGCGGGCGATTCGTTCTCCAGCGCAGGCAATATGCCGCGCACGGCACCGCCTGCGCCCAGCAGCAAAATGCGCCGGTCCCTGATCCCATAAGCCAGGTTGTCGCGGATATCCCGCACCAGGCCGATGCCATCGGTATTGGCGCCCGCGAGGCTTCCATCGCTCTGGTACAGGGTATTCACGGCGCCTGATCGGGCGGCGTTGCCGCTCAATCTGTCGCACAAGGCGAATGCGCGCTGCTTGAAGGGTACGGTCACGTTCAGCCCGGCGCCGCCATTGCGGAAAAAGGTTTCCGCGAACGCGGCGAAATGCTGCTCCGAAACCAGTTCCTTGACGTAGCTGATTTCCGCGCCGGTCTGCCGGGCAAACAGTGAATGAATCAGCGGCGACTTGCTGTGACCGATGGGATTGCCGACCACGGCGTAGCGGGCGGGCGCCTTGCTCATGCCCAATTCTTCGGCCGCAGAAAATGGCTCGTGAGCCGTTCCTCCTCGCTGCCGGGTTCCGCCTGCCAGTTGTAGACCCAGCGAACCGCCGGCGGCAGCGACATCAGAATCGACTCGATGCGACCGACGCCGGATTGCAGCCCGAACAGCGTGCCCCGGTCGTAGACCAGATTGAATTCGGCGTAGCGGCCCCGGCGGTATTCCTGAAACTTGCGCTGTTCGGCTGTCCATTCCATATCCCTGCGGCGCCGGACGATGGGCAGATAGGCTTCCCCGTAGCTTTCCGCCAATGCGCGGACGAAATCGAAACAGCGCGCAAAGCCTTCCTCGTTGAAATCGTCGAAGAAAAGGCCGCCGATTCCCCGACGCTCGTCCCGGTGTTTCAGATAGAAGTAGTCATCGCATTGCCGCTTGAAGCGCGGATAGTATTGCGGGCCGAATCGGTCGCAGGCGTCCCGCGCGGTGCGGTGCCAGTGGACGCAGTCCTCCTCGAAGCCATAGTACGGCGTCAGGTCATAGCCGCCGCCGAACCACCAGACCGGCTCGTCGCCGGTGGTGGCGAACAGGCGAAAGTTGGCATGGGAGGTGGGCACAAAGGGATTGCGGGGGTGAATGACCAGGGAAATGCCCATGGCCTCGTAGGCGCGCCCGGCAAGTTCCGGGCGGGCGGCGGTGGCCGAAGGCGGCAAGGTCTCGCCGAATACGTGGGAGAAGTTGACGCCCGCCTTTTCGAACACCGCGCCTTCGCTGAGCACCCGGGACACGCCGCCGCCGCCATCGCCCCGGTCCCATTGGTCAGTGCGAAATTCAGCCTCGCGGTCTTCCCGGGTGAATCGGGCGCAGAGCGTTTCCTGCAATGCGAGCAGAAAATGCTTGACTGCCGCTGTATCGATTTCGCTCATGGCAATTCCCCAGGTATTCTCTGAAAAACTCCATCCGTGGAGTTTTTCATTATCGCAAAACAAAAGCGTGGTTTTGTTTTGCTCCCGAATTCAATGGCTTACTCCAGTCACGGAGCATAGCTCCGTACCGTTGCGGCCGCGCTCGAAGCTGCG
>JAJEGU010000025.1 GCA_022819645.1 Pseudomonadales bacterium | reverse complement strand
TGCGATGGTGCGGTTTTGCCTGACATGGTCTGGTCCTCCACTTGCCCTTTCACCTCGATATCGGCCAACTGCACCGATATCCCTCATGCGCAAGTCTGGCAGCCCGCCGGAGGAATTGCCAATATTGTTTTTCAATGGGGCGGATAAATTTTGCTTATGGCTCGTCAGTGCGTATCCGCATCCCCGACCGAAGCAGCCAACTCGGCTGCTCGACCGATATATGCGCCCGGGGCAAGCTTTCGCAGGGAAGCTTTGGCGGCTTCGGGAATCGCCAGGGATTCGACGAAATCGACTATGGCGGCCTGATCGATTTTTCTGCCGCGGGTGAGTTCTTTCAGCTTCTCATACGGCTCCGGCACGCCATGGCGGCGCATTACGGTCTGAATCGCCTCGGCGAGGACTTCCCGGTTATTGTCGAGGTCCGCATCGATCGCCGCTGCGTCGAGTTCCAGCTTGCCAAGCCCGTTCAGTGTGGAGCGAAACGCGATGAGGCTGTAGCCCAGGGCGATGCCGAAATTGCGGATTACGGTGGAATCGCTGAGATCCCGCTGCATTCGGGAAACCGGCAGCTTTTCGGCGAAATGCCGGAGCAGGGAATTGGCGACGCCGGCATTGCCCTCGGAATTCTCGAAATCGATCGGATTCACCTTGTGGGGCATGGTGGAGGAACCCACTTCGCCCGCCACGGTTTTCTGGCGAAAGTAGTTCAGGGAGATGTATTCCCAGAGGTCGCGGTCGAGATCGAGAACAATGGTATTCAGGCGGCTGAGCGAGGCGCAGTATTCGGCGAAGGAATCGTAAGGCTCGATCTGGGTGGTGTACGGATTCCAGGCGAGCCCGAATCCTTCGACGAATTCCCTGGCCAGATTCGGCCAGTCGACTTCCGGGTATGCCGCCACATGGGCATTGTAATTGCCCACCGCGCCATTGATTTTGCCAGACAGTTCAACTTCCTGGAATTTCCGCGACTCGCGGCGCAGTCTCCAGACGAAGTTGGCCAGTTCCTTGCCCACGGTGGTGGGGGAAGCCGGCTGGCCGTGGGTGCGGGAAAGCATGGGCCGGGAAGCGTACTCACCCGCCATGACGGTGAGCTTGCCGGTCAATTCCCCAAGCGCTCCGAGCAGCGCCTCGCGCCCGTCGCGAAGCATCAGCGCATAGGCGAGATTGTTGATGTCCCAGGTGGTGCAGGCGAAATGCACGAATTCGAGATGCGCCGTCAATCCCTGCTTCTGTGAAATTTTTTCCTTGATAAAGTATTCCACCGCCTTGACGTCGTGGCGGGTAGTTTCCTCAAACTCCTTGATGCGGGCGCAGTCCGACAGGGAAAACTCCTGCGCAATTCCTTGCAGAAAGGCCCTGTCCGAGTCACCAGGGTGTGGACATTCTGGCACTTCGGGCTCGCGGGCAAGCCGCAGCAGCCATTCGATTTCAACCCGAACCCGGTAGCGCATCAGCCCGAATTCGCTGAAGATCGGGCGAAGTTCGGGGCACTTGTCATGATAACGCCCGTCAAGGGGAGACAAGGCCAGCAAGGTGGATTCAATACTCATCAACGATACTCACAACCAGGTTTCCCGCTCAATATCCTCAAGAGCGGCAAATCTAGCAGATAGCCCCGGAAATGTTAAAGCCCGGAAGTGGCCTATCAGCAATACTCATTATGGCGCTGGGCGCGCTCACATCGGTCATCCCGCTTTACCCCCGCAAGGAAATTCCGCAGAATCGCCGCTCGATATCCGGGAACCCATGATGACCTCCGCTGCTGACCTGCAGGAAATGAATACCCGCCTCGCGGATGCGGCGCCGCGGGAGATCTTGCGGCATGCGTTCGAGACCTGGCCTGACTGCGCGCTTTCCTTCAGCGGCGCCGAAGACGTGCTGCTGCTGCACCATGCGAGCAGGCTGCGAAAGGATATTGCGGTATTCACCCTCGATACCGGCCGCCTGCATCCGGAAACCTATCGCTATATCGAGCAGGTTCGTGAAAGTTATGGTGTGACCATCGACCTGCTGAGCCCCGACCCGGCGGGGCTTGAGCGGCTCGTGCGGGAAAAAGGGCTGTTCAGTTTTTATCGCGATGGCCACGAAGAATGTTGCGGGGTTCGCAAGATCGAACCCATGCGGCGGCATCTGGCGAAATACACCGCCTGGATCACCGGCCTGCGGCGGGATCAGTCACCCACCCGCCGGGAAGTCGCGCTGTTCGAGTTCGATCCGCGATTCGCCGGCGCCCGGGGGCCGCTGATCAAGATCAATCCACTGGCGGGGCAGGGTTCCAGGCAGGTCTGGGAGCAGATCCGGATGCTGGAGATAGCCTACAATCCGCTGCACGACCGGGGTTTTGCCAGTATCGGCTGCGAACCCTGCACCCGGCCCACCGGCCCTCATCAGCACGAGCGCGAAGGGCGCTGGTGGTGGGAGGAAGCCACTCTCAGGGAATGCGGACTGCACAAGCGCTGACATGGACTTTCTGATTCAGGTGCTGGCGGGAGCCATGGTGGGCTTCGCCATCGGGGTGACCGGCGTGGGCGGCGGCTCCCTGATGACGCCTTTCCTGCTGCTGCTTGGCTATCCGGCGCCGGTGGCCATCGGCACCGACCTGTTCTATGCCGGGATTACCAAGGTGGGCGGCGCCATGTCCCATCACCGGCGCAACCATGTTGCCTGGCCCATCGTGCTCTATCTCGCCGCCGGCAGCATACCCGCCGCCATCGCGGTGCATGTTTTCCTGCTCGACGCCCAGTTTCAGAATTCAGCCCTGTTTGAAGAGGTGCTTACCCGCAGCCTCGGCGCCATGCTCATCGTCACCTGCCTGATTCTGGTGCTGCGCAACCGCTTGCCCAAAGTGCCCCGGGCCTATATGAGGGAATCCTTTTTTCTGACCTGGGTGACCGGCGTCTTTCTCGGCGTCTGCGTCACCCTGTCGTCGGTGGGCGCCGGCGCCTTTGGCGCGGCGGTGCTGCTGATGCTGCATTCGCGGCTGTCGGCGGTGCGCATCGTCGGCACCGATATCGCCCATGCCGTGCCCCTGACGCTGATTGCCGGGCTCGGCTATCTCGGCGGCGGCTTTGTGGACCCGGTCCTGCTGCTCAGCCTGCTGCTCGGCTCCCTCCCCGCCATCCACCTGGGCACCCGGGTGGGCCACCTGCTGCCGGAAAGAATCCTCAGGGTGGCCCTGGTGATGATTCTGGGCAGCCTCGGACTGTACTACGGCGTGTTTGTCTGAAGCCGCCTCAGGTATTGAGCACGCCGTGCGGCACATGGCCCGTGGCCACATGGTTGCTGGCGGCGTCGCAATGGTCGAGATGGTCATCGAAGAAGATGTCCGCCTCATAGGCCTGCAGGAACTTGTCCTTGGGCAGGCCGCCGAGAAAAAGCGATTCGTCGATGCGGATTTTCCAGGCCCGCAGGGTGCGCACCACGCGCTCGTGGGCGGGCGCCGAGCGGGCGGTAATCAAGCAGGTGCTGATGGGCGCCTCGCCGTCGGGAAAGGCCATCTGTATCTGCTGCAAAGCGGCGAGGAACGGCTTGAAAGGGCCGCCTTCGAGCGGCTCCCGGGCAGCTTCGCTCTCGTTGCGGGTGAATCCTTCGAGGCCCTGTTGCTGGTAGATTTTTTCCGCCTCGTCGGAAAACAGGACGGCGTCGCCGTCGAAGGCGATCTTGAGGTGGTCGTCGGACTGCTTGCTGTGCGCCGAAGGCACGATGGTGGCCGCCGCCACGCCGAGTTCGAGCGCTTGGCGCACATCGGCGCCGTCGAGCGACAGGAACAACTGGCTACCGAAGGCGGGAATGTAGCGCCAGGGGCTGTTGCCGCTGCAGAAGGCGGCCCGGGAAATGGCGAGCCGGTAGTGCTGGATGGAATGGAAAATGCGCAGGCCGGTATCGGCGCTGTTGCGCGAAAGCAGGATGACCTCCACCGCGGGCCGTTCCAGAATTTCGTTGAGTTTCAACAGCTTGTTGACCAGATTGAAAGCCACGCCGGGCTCCAGTGGAGTATTCTCCGCGGCGATCTGGTGGCTGCGGTAGGCTGCGAGCCCCTCTTCCTCGTAGATGCGGTGGCTGTCGGCGAGATCAAACAGGGCCCGGGAGGAGATCGCCACCACGAGGCGGTCCCCCTGCTTGCTTTTCTTATCC
This sequence comes from Pseudomonadales bacterium, assembly GCA_022819645.1. Classification (GTDB taxonomy): domain Bacteria; phylum Pseudomonadota; class Gammaproteobacteria; order Pseudomonadales; family Pseudohongiellaceae; genus UBA9145. Next base: position 3,338 of record JAJEGU010000025.1, on the reverse strand, counting down.
GGCACCAGCGTTGGTCTCCTCTTCCATCCGGGTCATGCGGATTCCGGTGCCGGCAAGCCCGCAATAGCCACCGGGGTTTTTGGCGAGGTATTGCTGGTGGTAATCCTCTGCGTAATAAAATTCATCCAGCTGCCCGATTTCCGTTGTGATATGGGAATAGCCGCGAGCGCTTAGCAGGGCCTGGCAATGTTCCCTGCCTGCCTTTGCGATGGTTTCCTGCATGGTGGTTGTGGCAAGGATTGCCGAGCGGTACTGGGTCCCCCGGTCATTGCCCTGGCGCATGCCCTGGGTGGGGTCGTGGTTTTCCCAGAACGTTGCGAGCAAATTCTCATAGGCGACCTGTTCGGGGTCGAAACACACGAGCACCACTTCGGCATGGCCGGTCCTGCCGCTGCAAACTTCCCGGTAGGTTGGATCGGCTTGGTCGCCGCCGGCATAGCCCACCGCGGTGCTGTAGACGCCCTCCAGTTCCCAGAACAGCCGCTCGGCGCCCCAGAAACAGCCCATTCCGAAAACCGCCCGCTCGGTCCCCACCGGAAAAGGCTCGCAAATCCGATTCCCGTTCACGAAATGCCGCATGACCATTCGTTGAAACCCGTCACCCAATCCCGCATGATAGCGCACTTGTTTGTTTCGGCCAGAAATTGGCACTTCTGTCATTCTGCGCGTAGTCGCAGAATGACCGGGGGGAGGACTTCGCTCCGCGCGGAATGACGGGAGGGGGACTTCGCTCCGCGTAAAATGACGATAGGGGTAAAATCCCGGCATGACCACGGCTTTACTCGAAAACTATGGGGTGCGTGACCTTGCACTTTCTCGTGGCTTGGGAAGTCATGTCTGGTGCGAAGACGGGCGCAGGTACCTGGATTTTGCCATGGGGATTGCGGTCAACAGTCTGGGGCATTGTCATCCGCGTCTGGTGGCGGCGCTGACCGAACAGGCCTCCTCGCTCTGGCATACTTCCAACCTGTTTCGCATTCCGGCGGGTGAAGAGCTGGCGGAGAAGATTGCCGGGCTTTGTTTCGCCGACCGGGTCTTCTTCTGCAATTCCGGCGCCGAAGCCATGGAATGCGGCTTCAAGATGATGCGCCGCTACCATCACGCCCGGGGCGATACCCGGCGCAAACGCATTATCGGATTCAGCGATTCCTTCCATGGCCGCACCCTGGCGACGATTGCCGCGGCGGGCAACCTCGCCCATTGCGAAGGTTTTCTTGCCGGCGACGGCGGTTTTGACCAGGCGCCATTCGGCGACGCCGGGGCGCTGGCGCAGGCGATTGATGACGCCACCGCGGGGGTCGTGCTTGAGCCGGTGCAGGGGGAAGGCGGCATTCGTCCCGCGGACCCCGCATGGCTCGGGGAAGTGCGCGCCATCTGCGACGAGCACGGCGTTCTGCTGCTGTTCGACGAGGTGCAGTGCGGGGTGGGTCGCTGCGGCGGTTTTTACGCCCACCAGCAACTCGGCGTCGAGCCCGACCTGCTCGCCTCGGCCAAGGGACTCGGCGGCGGCTTTCCCGTGGGCGCCTGCCTGGCCCGGGAAGAAGTCGCGAACTGCATGGTGGCAGGCAGCCATGGCAGCACTTTTGGCGGCAACCCCCTGGCCATGTCGGTGGCCAATGCCGTGGTGGACGAGATTGCGGGGGCCGGTTTTCTTGACCGGGTGCGCGAACAGGGCGAATATTTTCGCGGCGCCCTGGAAGAACTTGCCAGGGCAAACCCCGGCCTCATCCGGGAAATCTCGGGGCTAGGGCTGATGATCGGCGTTTTCCTGCACGCCGACGCCGGGACTTTTCTTTCGGCCTTGCGCGAACAGGGGCTGCTTGCGGTGAAGGGCGGCAACAACAGCATCCGCCTGCTGCCGCCGCTGAATGTGGGCCGGGAAGAGATTGACGAAGCCCTGGCGATCATCCAATCCGCGCTCGCTGAACTGGAGACTGCGACATGAGAAATTTCTTGAGAGCCGCACTGCCCTTGCTGGCCCTGTTTGTCCTGTATTCCGGCAAGGCGCTGCCGGCGGAGAATGACATGCCGATTACTCCCTTTCGCGTGGAAATCTCCGAGGCGGCGCTGGAAGACCTGCGCGGCCGCCTTGCCAATACCCGCCTGCCGGACCAGATTCCCGGCACCTCCTGGGAATACGGCACCGAGCGCGCCTACCTGGAAGAGCTGCTGGACTACTGGGCCAATGAATTCGACTGGCGCGCCCAGGAGGCGCGCATCAATGAATTCGACCAGTTCCGCACCAAAATCGACGGGGTTGACCTGCATTTCATCCACCAGCGCGCGGCGAATCCCGAGGCCATGCCGCTGCTGCTCGTCCATGGCTGGCCCGGCTCCATCAGCGAGTTTCTCGGTATCATTCCGGCGCTCACCGACCCGGCTTCACACGGGGGCGACTCCGGCGCGGACGCTTTCCACCTCGTTGCGCCTTCCCTGCCGGGCTTCGGCTTTTCCGGGATTCCCGCGGAGCGGGGCTACAATCCGGAACGAATCGCCCACATGCTGGCCGCGCTGATGGCGCGTCTCGGCTACGACAGTTACGCCCTGGCCGGCGGCGACTGGGGCGCCATCATCAACCGGCATCTGGCCAACCACTATCCCGAACGTCTGATCGGCCTGCATTCCAACATGATCATCGCGCCGCCGCCGGAAGACGAGGCGCTGCGCGACCGGGCCGCGCCGGAAGAACTCGCCCTCACCAGCGCCAGGGCGGCGTACATGCGGAACGAAACCGGCTATCAGCAGATCCAGGGCACCAAGCCCCAGACCCTGGGCTACGGCCTCAATGACTCCCCGGCGGGCGCCGCGGCGTGGATTGTGGAGAAATTCCACGGCTGGAGCGACCTGTCCCAGGGGCCGGAAGGCGATCTGAACGAGAACTTCTCCATGGACGACCTGCTGACCAATATCTCCATCTACTGGTTCACCGGCACGATTACCTCGTCCACGCGAATCTACTATGAAAACCGCAATACCCCGGCGGAGAAACCCGTCGGCTATATCGACGTGCCCACCGGGGTGGCGATTTTCCCCGCCGAGATCTATCTCGCGCCCAGAGCCTGGGTGGAAGCCGGCTACGACCTGCGGCACTGGACGGTGATGCCCCGGGGCGGCCACTTCGCCGCCCTGGAGCAGCCCGAGCTGTATCTGAATGACCTGCGGGAATTTTTCCGCCTGCTGCGTTAGGGAAGCTCTGATCAAGTCAGAGCTTCCCTGCGGCACATGGAAGTGCCGCCGAATTCGATGGGTGAAGGCAAGCGTTTTCGAAGCGCAGCTTCGAGCGCGGCCGCAACGGTACGGAGCTATGCTCCGTGACTGGAGTAAGCCATTGAATTCGG
>JAJEGU010000067.1 GCA_022819645.1 Pseudomonadales bacterium | reverse complement strand
TCCCGAAGGGCGCGCCCCCCGCGGCGCGTGGCCGCGTTGCGCTCCTTGGCAATGGGGCGGGCCATTACCTGCGGACCGCGCCTTGCCACACACCGCGGGGGGCGCGCTGAAATACGGCGAACTTGTGGGACAGCACACTAGATTTTCTCTGAAAAACTCCATCCGTGGAGTTTTTCATTATCGCAAAACAAAAGCGTGGTTTTGTTTTGCTCCCGAATTCAATGGCTTACGCCATCGAATTCGGCGGCACTTCCATGCGCCGCAGGGAAGCTCTAACTTGATCAGAGTTTCCCTAGATTTTCTCGCAGCGGAGTACAGAGTGGGCGACTTCCTCATATGGATGAGCCTTTTTCATCGCTTTTATGACTTCGCGAATGTACTCCCCCGCACAAATCACCTCCACCTTGTACTCCGCCACGGTTTCCACTTTGCCCTTTTGCCCCAGGTAAGGCGTGCTGCCTTCCATGGGCCGGAACTGGCCCTGACCCGGGCTTTGCCAGGCGCAACTGTCGTACTCTCCCACCCGGCCCGCGCCGGCGGCGAACATGGCGGACTTCACGGTGTCGAGATGGGATTCGGGAATGTAGCACTCGATCTTGTACAGCTTGTCATTGCTCATCGTCAATCCAGCCAGACTCTGGCGTTGCGGAACAACCGCATGGCCGGCGCGTCTTCCCCGTAGCCGTCGGGACGCCAGGAATTCTGGCTGCTGCGGTAGACCCGTTCGGGATGCGGCATGAGAATCGTAACCCGGCCATCGGTATTGCACACAGCGGCGATGCCGTCAACAGAACCGTTGGGATTGGCCGGGTAGCTTGCGGCAATGGCGCCGTAATTGTCCACATAGCGAAGGGCGACCCGGCTCCCCAGGGCGGCGCTGTCGGCAACTTGCGGAAAGCTCGCGCGGCCTTCGCCATGGGCCACCGCAAGCGGGAAACGGCTGCCGGCCATGCCGCCGAAAAAAGCCGATGGGCTCTCCATCACCCGCACCATGGCGAAGCGCGCCTCGAATTGCTCGGAAAGATTGCGCTGAAAAATGGGCCAGTGCGCGCTGCCGGGGATCAGTTCGCGCAACAGCGCCATCATCTGGCAGCCATTGCAGACCCCCAGGGCAAGCTTGCGGGGATGATGGAAAAAGTCCTCGAACTGCTTGCGCAGGGCAGCATTGCAAAGAATGGTCCTGGCCCAGCCGCCGCCTGCGCCAAGCACGTCACCGTAGGAAAATCCGCCGCAGGCGACCAGGGCATCGAATCCCGACAAGTCCACCGCGCCGGTAATCAGGTCGGTCATGTGCACGTCGATGGCGGCAAAGCGGGCGCGGTCGAATGCCGCCGCCATTTCCATCTGCCCATTGACCCCCTGTTCGCGAAGAATCGCGACCCGGGGCGGAGACTGCACATTGAGGTAAGGCGCGGTAACGTCCCGCCCGGGATCGAAACCGGTTTCGAAGCAGATGCCGGGATCATCGGCGTCGAGCAGGGCGTCGTATTCCTGCCGGGCGCATTCGGCATTGTCCCGCAGGCGCTGGAGCTGGTAACTCGTCTCCGCCCAGCGGCGCTGCAGCTCAATCCGGGGGCGGCGCAGGATTTCCCGATCGCCCTGCCTTAGCACGATATCCCCATGCCCGGCAGGCTTGCCAATGTCCCGCAGGCAGGCTGCCAGTCCCCTGGTTTCAGCCATTTCGCGCAGCAGGGGCGCGTCGTTTTCGCGCACCTGCAGCAGCACACCGATCTCCTCGGCAAACAACTCCGCCAAAGCCTCGCTGGAATCGGGCAATTCCAGTTCCAGCCCGCAGCGACCGGCAAAGGCCATCTCAAAAGCGGCTGCAATCAGTCCGCCGTCGGAGCGGTCATGATACGCCAGCACCAGATGGCGGTCACGACATTCGACCAGCAGGGCAAACAGGGCTCGCAGCAAGCCCGGATCATCCACATCGGGCGGAGCGCCGACAATCCGGCGGCAGACCTGACCCAGGGCAGAGCCGCCGAGACGATTGCGACCGCAGCCGATATCGAACAGCAGCAGGCGGGTCGCGCCCTGGTCGAGGCGCAATTGTGGCGTCCAGCTTCGCCGCACATCACCCACGGGAGCAAAGGCGCTGATTACCAGCGACAGCGGCGACGTCATGCTGCGCCCGGCGCCGTCTTCGGCCTGCCACATGCTGCGCATGGACATGGAATCCTTGCCCACGGGAATACAGACTCCGAGTTCCGGACAGAACTCCCGGGCCACCGCCCGCACCGTGGCAAACAGTTTCGCATCCTCGCTGCCATGGCCGGCGGCCACCATCCAGTTGGCCGAGAGCTTGATCCGTCCGATTGCGGCGATGTCGGCGCAGGCGATATTGGTAATCGCCTCGGCCACCGCCATCCGCCCCGACGCCGGCGCATCGAGCAGGGCAAGCGGCGCCCTCTCGCCCATGGCCATGGCTTCGCCGGCATTACCGGTATAGGAATTGATGGTTACCGCGGCATCGGCCACCGGGGTTTGCCAGGGCCCCACCATCTGGTCCCGGCTCACCTGGCCGGTAATGCTGCGGTCGCCGATGGTAATGAGAAAGGATTTGCTCGCCACCGAAGGCAGGGCAAGCACCCGGTCGATGGCTTCGGCAAGGCTGATGCCGCCGGTATCGAATTCGCCCTCATGCCTTGGCGGCAAGCCTGCCCGGCGGTGCATGGCCGGCGGCTTGCCGAACAGCAGTTCCATGGGCAGGTCGACGGGGCGATTGCCGAAATGCGTATCGCTGAGAGAAAGCCGCTTGCTGGCCAGGGTTTCGCCCACCACGGCGAATGGACAGCGTTCCCTTTCGCAGATGCCGGAAAACAACGCCAGATTCTCCGCCGTTACCGCAAGCACATAGCGTTCCTGGGCTTCATTGCACCAGATTTCCAGCGGCGACAGGCTCGATTCGGCGCTGGGGATGGCCCGCAGCGCAAACTCTCCCCCGACGCCCGCGTCCTTGACCAGCTCCGGCAGGGCATTGGCGAGCCCGCCGGCGCCCACGTCGTGGATAAAGTCGATGGGATTGGCCGGGCCCAATTGCCAGCAGGCGTCAATCACTTCCTGGCAGCGCCGCTGCATTTCGGGATTGTCCCGCTGCACCGAGGCGAAATCGAGTTCCTCGCTTGCCGACCCGGAAGCCATGGAAGACGCCGCGCCGCCGCCAAGCCCGATCAGCATGGCGGGGCCGCCGAGCACGATGAGTTTGGCGCCGGGACCCAGGCCGCCCTTTTGCACATGCTCCGGGCGAATATTGCCGAGGCCACCGGCAATCATGATGGGCTTGTGATAGCCGCGCAGTTCGCCATCGACCTGCTCTTCAAAGCTGCGAAAATAGCCGCAGAGCGCCGGGCGGCCAAACTCGTTGTTGAAGGCCGCGCCGCCAATGGGCCCATCGAGCATGATCTCAAGCGCCGAGGCAATCTGTCCGGGTTTGCCGAAATCCTCTTCCCAGGGCTGGGGAAAATCCGGTATCCGCAAGTTGGAGACGCTGAATCCGGTCAGCCCCGCCTTGGGCCTGGCACCGGCGCCAGTGGCGCCTTCATCGCGGATTTCGCCGCCGGAACCGGTGGATGCGCCGGGGAAGGGCGCAATGGCGGTGGGATGATTGTGGGTTTCCACTTTCATCAGAATATGCACGGCTTCCCGGTGGTGGCCATAGCGACGCGACCGCGGGTCCGGGAAAAAGCGGTCGGCCATGCCGCCTTCCATTACCGCGGCATTGTCCCGGTAGGCGGACAGCACGCCAGCCGGCGAACTGCGATGGGTGTGCCGGATCATGTCGAACAGGGATTGGTCCATGGCCTGCCCGTTGATAGTCCAGGAGGCATTGAATATCTTGTGGCGGCAATGTTCGGAATTGGCCTGGGCGAACATCATCAACTCCACATCCGTGGGATTGCGTCCCAAAGCCTGGAAGTTTTCCAGGAGGTAATCAATCTCGTCATCCGCCAGGGCCAGGGCCATTTCCCGGTTTGCCGCAACCAGGGCGCCGCGACCGCCGGCGAGTATATCCACCATTGCCATGGGGCGCGGCTGCCGCTGCCGGAACAGGCGCCCGGCGGCCGCCACATCGGGCAGCACCGCCTGGGTCATGCGGTCGTGAATCAGCGGCAGCCAGCCCTGCGCAAGCTCATCCGCGGCAAAATGAAACAGGGTTGCGCGCTCGATGCGGCCCAGATGGCCGAGGCCGCAATTGCCGAGTATGTCGGTGGCCTTGCTCGACCAGGGCGAAATTGTTCCCGGGCGCGGCGCCACCAGAGCGCTTGCCGGCCCGGCTTCGCCGGTAAACGCGGCGCCGTATTGCAGCAGGGAGTCGAGTTTTTCACGGTCTGCGGGGACGAGGGTTTCACGCTCCAGGAAGTGTACAAAACGGGCTGAAACAGCTTCCAGCGCCGGGTCGACGGCCTGCAGCGCGGTCAGCAGATTGGCGGTCTTGAATGGCGAGAGCGCCGTGCCCCCGTAAAGCACCTGCATGAATGATTCCTGCAGCGACAGGGTGGACTGGAGCCTGTCCGAAAACAGGGCGCAATGATAAAGGATTTATCAGTCTGCTGTCCCATCAGTTCGCTGCATTTCAGCGTTTGCTGGCGAAGAAACTGCGCAGCAAGGCGCCGCATGGCTCGGCGAGTACGCCTTCGGTGACTTCGATGCGGTGATTGAGCCAGGTTTTTTCGGCGAGCGCCTCACGGCTGACCACGGCGCCGGCGCGGGGCTCCCTGGCGCCGAAAACGAGCCGGGCAATGCGGGCGTGGACCATGGCGCCAACGCACATGGCGCAGGGTTCGATAGTGACGTAGAGCGTGGCTTCCGGCAGGCGGTAATTGCCGGCTTCGGCGGCCGCCGCGCGCAGGGCGACGATTTCGGCGTGGGCGGTGGGGTCGCTTGCGCCCAGCGGGCTGTTGCGCCCCCGGCCGATGACTTCACCGGCTCGCACGAGCACCGCGCCCACGGGAACTTCCCCATGGTTTCCCGCTTCCCGGGCGAGTTCCAGCGCCATTTCCATGAAGCAAAAATCCCGGGCGGCCCCCGCTGCTTCCCCAGAGTCCACTATTGCGGCTCCGGCGCGCCCGAATACACCCGAATGTAGTCGATTTCCATGGGGGCGGGAAAGGGCTCGGTTCCGGAAAACCAGTCGCGCTGGACCGCATACCGCACACCGTCCACATACCAGCGTATTTCCCGCGGGTCCCATTCGAGCGCGTAGCGATGGAATTCTTCGGTGATACTTCCAGGAACCGTGTACTCGCTGCCATCGCCGATCTCCGCGAACCATTTGACCGGGTCAAGCGCGGCGCCATCAAACTCGTCGCTCCAGACAAGTCGCCTCGCATAATCCGGTGAAACCGGCTCGTTTTCAGCAATGGCCAGTGCGATGCTTTTGGCTTCAAGGCCGGAGGGTTCCTCCGCCGGCTGTTCGGCGCCATGGGCGGCCGAAACGATCAGGCAGCCACCGCAAATCCGGATAATCTTCCCGAAATACTTCGATCCACGTGGTTTCCGTAAGATGCTTTTTGGGTTCATGTTGACAATTGTATACCAGGATTGCGGGGCGGGTAAGCGACAGGCTTTTCGATCCTCATGCCTGAAAATCAATTTGAAAGAATTTCAACGGTGCGCCGGTCATAAGGAGCATCATGATAAGTTCATTGTCAGGTTCATCGCTGGAACCGCAAATTCATGCTTGATGCTGCGGAAAAACTTGAGTATTCTCTTCTTCGCGTTTTGGGGCGGGTCTTCAAAACGGAATTTCCGGGTCTTCAGGACCGCTTTTGAAAATTTGCAGGAAACCAATATGGCTATTGATGAATCAACCCTGACGAAGGGACAAATCAGAAAACTGACTGCCTTGCGCAAATCCATTGGCGATGACCTCGCCGATGATGCGTTCAGCAAGTGGCTTGTGCGGCAAGCCACTGCCGAAGCGCCGAAATCCGATCCCGTGGCCGACCAGATTGTGGAGGCGCTTACCGCGCACACGGCGGGCGGCAAGCTCAATCTCGGGCTTTATGGCTACACCGTGCGCCGGGCAAGGGGCAAGGGACAGTCGGGATTTGTCGCGGTTCGCAACGAAAAGTCGAGCTAGAAAATTCGGCTATTCCCACTCGATGGTCGCGGGTGGCTTGCTTGAAATATCGTAAGTCACCCGTGATACATCGGGGATTTCATTCATGATGCGAGTGGAAACCGCCTCCAGCAGTTCCACGTCGAGCCGCGCCCAGCGCGCAGTCATGAAGTCCACAGTTTCCACCGCCCTCAGGCCGATCACCCAGGCGTAACGGCGGGCGTCCCCCACCACGCCCACGGATTTTACCGGCAGGAAAACCGCAAAGGCCTGGCTGACCTGGTCATACACTCCCGCCCGGTGCAGTTCCTCGATAAAGATGGCGTCCGCCCGGCGCAATACTTCACAATACTCCTTGCGAACTTCGCCGATTACCCGCACGCCAAGGCCGGGACCAGGGAAAGGATGTCGGTAGACCATCTTGTATGGCAGCCCGAGTTCAAGCCCGAGTTTGCGCACTTCATCCTTGAACAATTCCCGCAATGGCTCAAGCAATTCAAGCTTCATGGTTTCCGGCAGGCCGCCCACATTATGGTGTGACTTGATCACCCGTGCCTTGCCGGTGCGGGCGCCGGCGGATTCAATCACATCGGGATAGATGGTGCCTTGGGCGAGCCAGCGCACTCCTCTTAGCCGGGCCGCTTCCCGTTCGAAAACTTCGACAAAGGTATTGCCGATTATGCGGCGCTTGGCCTCGGGTTCCGCCACGCCCCGCAACTTTTCAAGGAACTGTTCTTCGGCATTGGCGCGGATGACCCGAATGCCCATATTGGCGGCGAAGGTAGCCATGACCTGATCGCCTTCGCGCAGGCGCAACAGGCCATTGTCCACAAAAACACAGCACAATTGATCGCCGATGGCGCGATGCAGCAGGGCCGCCACCACCGCGGAATCGACGCCGCCGGAAAGGCCGAGCAGGACCCGGTCTCCGCTGACCTTGTCACGCACCATGGCGATGGCGTCGTCAATGATATTGGCTGCCGTCCACAGCGATTCGCAGCCACAGATTTCATGCACAAAGCGCTCGATGATGCGCTGTCCCTGGGCGGTATGGGTGACTTCGGGATGAAATTGCAGGCCATAAAAGCCCCGCTCATCGTCAGCAAGCGCGGCAATCGGGGCGCTGTCGGTGGCGGCGGCAATGGCAAAGCCCGAGGGCGCCCGGCTTACCTTGTCGCCATGACTCATCCAGACATCGAGCTGGGCCCTGCCATCGAGGTCGATGCGGTCTTCGATTCCCCGCAGGAGACGGCATTGGCTTTCCATGATGACCTGGGCAAAGCCGAATTCCGACTTGGGGGAAGCTTCCACCTTGCCGCCAAAGCGCTCCGCCATGACCTGCAGGCCATAGCAGATGCCGAGTATCGGCACGCCGAGCGCATACAAATGATCGGGCGGCACCGGCGCGGCGCGCTCCCCGGCGGATTCCGGCCCCCCGGAAAAGATGACGCCCCGCGGATTGAACCGCCGCGCCTCGGCCTCGCTGATGTCGTAATCGCGAATCTCGCAATACACCCCGGCTTCGCGCACCCGGCGCGCAATCAACTGGGTGTATTGCGAGCCGAAATCCAGCACCAGGATTTTCTGTGCGTGGATGTCAGTCATTCACTAATACACCTGATAATTGGGAGCTTCCTTGGTGATGCTGACATCGTGCACGTGGGATTCGGAAATCCCCGCGGCGGTGATCTTGACGAATTGTGTGCGGGTGCGCAATTCGGCAATGGATTCGCAGCCGGTATAGCCCATGCTCGAGCGAAGCCCTCCCATCAACTGATGGACAATGGCCGACATCGAGCCCTTGTAGGGCACCCTGCCCTCGATGCCTTCGGGCACCAGTTTTTCCGCGCCGGACGCCAGATCCTGAAAATAGCGGTCGCTGGAACCCTGGGAGGACGACATCGCCCCCAGCGAACCCATGCCGCGGTAGGACTTGTAACTGCGGCCCTGGTACAGCTCGACTTCCCCCGGCGCTTCTTCCGAACCGGCGAGCAACGAGCCCACCATGACCACATGGGCGCCGGCGGCAAGCACCTTGGCGATATCGCCGGAATAGCGGATGCCGCCGTCGGAAATCACGCGGACATCGCTGCCCTGCAAGGCCTCCACCACATTGGCCACCGCGGAAATCTGCGGCACGCCGACTCCGGTGACAATGCGCGTGGTGCAGATCGAACCGGGGCCGATACCCACCTTCACCGCGTCGGCGCCCGCCGCGGCAAGATCCCTGGCGGCGTCGGCGGTGGCGATATTGCCGCCCACCACGGAGATTTCCGGGTAGCGGCTCTTGATCTCCCGCACCTGGTTCAACACGCCCTCGGAGTGGCCGTGGGCGGTGTCCACCACGATGACATCCACCCCCGCCTCGACGATGGCTTCGGCGCGTTCGGCATTGTCGCCGCCGACCCCCACCGCCGCCGCCGCCCGCAAGCGACCGAGCCCGTCCTTGCAGGCATTGGGAAAATCCTCTGACTTGCGAATATCCTTGAGAGTGATCAATCCGCACAACTCGGAATCGCCGTTGACCACCAGCACCTTTTCGATGCGATGCTGGTGCAGCAGCTTCTTGACCTCCTCGATGTCATAATCTTCGCCCACGGTGACGAGCCGCTCCCTTGGCGTCATGATGTTCGCCACGCTGGCGGCGAGATCGGCTTCAAAGCGCACGTCGCGGCTGGTCACAATGCCCGCGAGCCGGTTGTCGTCCACCACGGGCATGCCGGAGATATTGTGCTCGCGCATGAGTTCCACGAGATCGCGAACCCTGGCCTCCACCGGGATGGTGATGGGGTCGCGCACCACGCCGCTTTCGAATTTCTTCACCAGCCGCACTTCCCGGGCCTGCCGCTCGATGCTCATGTTCTTGTGGATTACCCCGAGGCCGCCTTCCTGGGCCATGGCAATGGCGAGCCGGGACTCGGTCACCGTGTCCATGGCGGCGGAAATCAGTGGAATATTGAGCGGAATCTCCCGGGCAAGACGGGTGCCGAGGGCGACCCTCGCGGGCAGAACGGTCGAGTGGGCGGGCAGGAGGAGGACGTCGTCGAATGTCAGGGCTTCTTCAACAATTCGCAACATGGGATGACAGTACCTGCAAAGAGCGGATTATACAGACGCGCGCCGGGGCTGTATAGCTTGCCGCTGCGGTGTCAACCGTCCGGGGGCGGGTACAGATAGGAGAAGATCCGGCCCACCAGCGGCATGGCGATGAACAGGACGGAATAGCCCAGACCGGCCCAGGGCAGATTCGCGCCAGTCAGGAACAAGCCGCCGCCGCCGCAGAGTATCGCCACCACGCCCACCGTGGACGCCAGGGCGATTCGCCGCCAACCGAGATACACTTCGTAGGGAGTCAGGCGCAGCGGCACGCGGTGGCGGAGCCCATTCAGATACAGTCCGATGACGATCAGCGCCAGACCCAGTACGCCGGCGGCCGAAAAAAGAAACATGTCGGCCACGTGGATATCGGTCCATTCGCCGTCATCCACCATGATATTGGCGCCAAGGGCGCCGCCGGAAAAGTAGAAGATGCCCGACTGGAACATCAGCTTCAACGGGTAGACGAACACCAGCACGAACATGACGATGGCGAGGCTGAGCACCACGGTGAGCCGATCCTGCAAGCCGAATATCCGGCTCCAGCCCACGTGAACCAGCCACAACTGGCCAATGAAAAAGGCGCTGATCAGGAAGGCGGGAATGTCCCTGGCGGTTTCCACGAGCTGGGCCGGGCTGCGGGGAATCTCGTCAATGCTGATGACGAGCAGGGTCAGGGCGAAAGCGAAGGCCGCATCGACGAAGGTCTCGATGCGGGTCATGTTGTGCCCGCGCAGGATGAGCTTGCCGTCCCTGGGGCAGGATGCGAGATATTCGTCGCTCAGTCGTTCCATTCCGGCGGGTATTCCCGGTTACAATCCGCGCGGCCCGGTTCGTGGTTCCAGGGGAAGCGCTTGCATCGAACCCCTACTATATAGAAACTCAGCCTGACGGAAAAATCCGCGGTGCGGGCCATGTTGGAAAACCAGCCGGAAACATCCATCTTGCGCAAGCTGCTGCGCGAGCCCATGACGCATTTCACGGTGCTGGCGCTGCTGCTGTTCGGCGTCTATGGCGCTTCCAGCCTTGGCGGCGGCGAGCTGCTTGAAATCAGCCGGCAGGATATCGACGCCCGCATTTTCATGCGGGAACTTTCCGCCGGCCGGGAACTGACCGAACAGGAACGCGATCAAGCCACCTCGCTGTACATCGAGGAGCAGATTCTGGTGCGCGAGGCCCAGCGGCTCGAACTCGACAATGACGCCCGCATCCACGACATGCTTGCCCAAAAGATGCGCCACGTGCTTTCCGGTGAGGTGATCCAGCCTGACGACGCCGAACTGCGCAGTTACTACGACGCCAATCGCGAACGCTATACCTCGCTGGAAACGGTAACCGTGGACGAACTCGTATTCGACACCGCAGACGGGCTTGCGCCGGAAGTCACCGCCATGCTTGCGGCGGACGAGGAGCCCGGGGCAATGCTCGCGCTGGAAGAGGGCACGGTCTCGCCCCTGCCCCGGGTGAACATCTTCGACCTTTCGAATATCTTCAGCGATGAGTTTGCGGAGGAAGTCTTCGCTGCGGCGATGGATGAATGGGTGGGGCCCCATATCAGCAACCGCGGCCAGCACTGGATGCGGGTGCGGGACCGCGAAGAGGCGGAACTGCCGCAGTTCGACCAAATCATCGACCGGGTGCGGCTCGACTGGATCGCCACCGAAGAAGACCGCCTGCTGCAAGTAGAAGTCGACCGGCTGTGGGAAGACTATGTCATCGTCATCAATGACTGACCCCTCGGGAAGGACCGGCTTCGCCGGGCCGAAATGGCGGGGGCCGCCATGGCTCGCGCGTTGCATCCCCGGCCAACTGCTCGCGCTGGCGCTGTTGCTGCCCGCCTTGCCGATCGCTGCCCACGACATCAATATCACCGGCGTCGCCCGGGTGATTCTGCAGGAGGAAACACCCGGCAGGTACCGGCTTTCAGTGGTCGACGCCCAGGTGCCGCCGCTGTTCAATATCGAGCGTATATTGCCCGAACGCTGCACCGGCCTGCCGCCGGCCGCCTATGCCTATCGCTTCGCCTGCGAGCCGGCGCTGAGCATCGAAGACAGCCTGGATTTCCCCTGGGGGCTTTCCGGCGTGCTGGTCATCGCCAACTGGCTGGAAGGCGATGGCGTCAGCGCCTATATCTCCGGCGATGGCGCGGGAATCGAAGTTCCCATGGGCGAACTCAAGGCTGGCGCGGGTTCCTGGGGCCGGCTCGCCGGGCGCTATCTCATCAGCGGCGCCGAACATATCCTGTTCGGCATCGATCATCTGCTGTTCGTGCTTGGCCTGTTGCTGCTGATGCGGGGCTTCTGGAAGCTGGTGCAGACAGTAACCGCCTTCACCATCGCCCACAGCATCACCCTAGCCTGCGCCGTGCTGGGAATTTTTCCCGTGCCCGGGGCGCCGGTGGAAGTGCTCATCGCCCTGTCCATCGCCTTTCTCGCCCGGGAGATCATCATGGGTCAGCGCGGCGAGGAGACCCTGGTCCACCGCCGCCCCTGGCTGGTAGCCTTCCTTTTCGGCCTGCTGCATGGTTTTGGCTTTGCCGGCGCTCTGGGGGAACTCGGCCTCAGCGACGCCGATATTCCCCTGGCGCTGCTGTTTTTCAATATCGGCGTGGAACTCGGCCAGGTGGGATTCATCTGTGTCCTGCTGGGTGCATGGTACGCGCTGAACCGATTGGGGCGCGAACTCCTGTTCAGCGTGGAACGCGGCCTCGCCTACGGCCTCGGCGCCATCGCCACCTACTGGTTCATCGAGCGCCTGCCGGCGCTGGTAATCGTTTGACTGGAGAAATTACATGAAACTCACTCTCGGATTCATCGCGCTGCCGGCTTCAATCCTGATGGCCGCTGGCGCGCGGCGAATGATGCCAAGGCTGCGTGTTGCCCGATTCATTGTTGTAATTCTTACAACCCATGCACGATTTTCAACGATAAAGCTCACCGGAACAGACTGAACGGCGAATGAACAACAAGACCGAGGCTCTCTCGCGCGTCAAGATTGATGCCCTGCTCAAGGACGCCGGCTGGAATCTCACGGATGGTTCAAGCGTACTGTTCGAGCAATCGTTGCCCGATGGCACCCAGGCGGACTATGTCCTCTGCGACCGGCAGGGCCGGCCCATGGCTGCGCTGGAAGCCAAACGTTCAAGTATCGATCCCATTACGGCCCAGGATCAGGGACGGCATTACGCCGAACAACTCAACGTGCCGTTCGTATTTCTTTCGAATGGCGAGGAAGTGCGTTTTCTGGACCGGGAAACCGCCGCCCACTCCCGGCAGATCGCGGGCTTTTTCGCCCAGGACGATCTTGAGAGGCGGATCGCCGCACGGCAGGTCAGTCGCAACCTCTCGACAGTGGCCATCGACCAGAAAATCGTAAACCGTGACTACCAACTCGACTGCATTGAGGCGCTTTCAACCGAAGTTTCCCTCGGGCGCCGCAAACTCCTCGTCGAAATGGCCACCGGAACCGGCAAGACCCGTACCGCGGCGGCCTTCATCAAACGGCTGTTCGAGGCAGGCATCGTAACCCGTGTGCTTTTTCTGGTTGACCGGATCGCCCTGGCCCGGCAGGCCGAAGACGCCTTTATCGACAATTTGCGCGACTATCCCTGCCAGGTACTGCGGACGAGCCGAAACTTCGACCGCGCCAAGCGCATCACCATCGCAACACTGCAAACCATGATCACGGAATACCGTGACCTCTCCCCCGGCTATTTTGATCTCGTCATCACCGATGAATGCCATCGTTCGATTTATGGCAAATGGAGCGGCGCGCTCGGGCATTTTGACGCCATCCAGCTTGGCCTGACCGCCACTCCCTGCGTCGTGGATTCCGATGAAATGCCCGATCCCGAGGATGGACTGTTCGTACGCGATACGCTGCGATTCTTCGAACTGGCCGAACCCACTTATCGCTACACCCTGGGTCAGGCAATCAGGGAAGGTCATCTGGTCCCTTACCGCATATACCGGGCGATGACTGTCAAGACCGCCGAGGAAAATGGATTTGAGATCGGGAGGGGAGAACTTGACTGGAGCGCGATGGACGAGCAAACCCGCGCCGAATTCGAGGAACTCTTCACGACTTCAGATCAATTCAGGGTGGACCCGCACGCCCTGGAGCGCAAGTTCACTATCCCCGAACGCAACCGCGCCATGGTGCGGGAGTTTCGCGACGCCCACGAAAAGGGGTTTATGGGCCGCGACGGCATTCAGCGATGGCCCGCATGGGGCAAGACCATCGTGTTCGCAGTCACCAAGCGTCATGCGGAAACGCTCGCCGAAATGTTCGACCAGCATTTCGCCGACCAAAAACCACACCCCGCCACGCGCTATGCGGATTTCGTGGTGAGCGATGCCGGTGGTGGTGGTCCCGCTCCCGACGCCAGCGCCATCATCAAGCGCTTCAAGGAAGAGGAGTTTCCGAAAATCCTGGTGAGCGTGAATATGCTCGATACCGGTTTCGACTGCCCGGAGGTCGTAAATCTGGTCATGGCGCGGTTCACCCGCAGCGCCATCCTGTACCGGCAGATGCGGGGCAGGGGCACAAGGAAGGCTCCGCATATCGGCAAGGACGGGTTCACGCTCTTCGACTTTGTCGGCGTGAGCGACTTCCACGGCGATGACGAGGAGGAGATCAGCGGAGGTTTCGTTCAGGAACGCCTACCTTCCGACTCTCCCACCAATCCCGGCACCCTGCTGACACTGGATGTGAACGACCATATCGACCCGGCAAGCCGGGACTGGCTTACTCTTGACGAGAACGGCAGAATCGTCCGCACGCCTGAACACGAATCCCGAGCCGCCGAAGTCGGGGTTCGTATTGAGGAGTGGCGCAGCGAACACGAGGACTTCGACGCGGAACAGTCTCGCTGGGCCAGCCTCATCGGCAGCCGCGTCAGGGCGGACGCGATGAACATGGAAACGTTCGGCGGGTGGGATTTCGACGAACATCCCTTCGCCGCGCTGGGAGGTTACAATCAGGCGCGGCGTGTGTTCGGCGGCGAAGAAAACCTCGACCGGCTGATTGCCGGTTTCAACGCCGCGGTATTCGACCGGTCGTGAGCGACGAACGGGTGCGACATCACCGCACCTGGACAATTCAGCATGGAGGAAGGACAACGATATGCCCATGACGCCCGAGCTCCGGCGCGGCATCGACCGCATCCGCGACTATCTGTTCGGCGGCGGCTACCCGAACCCGGCCCAGAATGCGGAACAACTCAGCTTCCTGATCTACTTCTACATGTACGAGGCGGCGGATGCGGCCAGGGTGCGCTCTTCGCAAAGGCCGGGCGCGGAAGCATATCAAAGCGTTTTTGACGACGAATGGGAGCTGCGCGACCCGCGCAACGCCCGCGAGCCCGGAAAGGGGGCGGTGCCGCGCTCACTGCTGCGCTGGTCATCTTGGGCGGACGCGCTCAACGGCGAACGGCTCGTCAACTGGGTGCGCGAAGAAGTTTTTCCATTTCACGCCGAACTCGCGCAAAACGGCGTAACGGATTTCATGGACGGCGCCAGACTGGTGATCGACGAACCGACCGTGTTGACGCAGGTGGTCAGCCAATTGAACGACCTCCATCTCGATCGAGTGGACGCGGACACCAAGGGCGACCTCTTCGAGCATGTGCTGCGCCAGATTCGGCAGGCTGGCGAACTGGGACAGTTCCGCACTCCGCGTCATGTCATCCGCGCTCTGGTTCAACTGGTTGATCCCCGCATTGGCGAAACGATCTACGACCCGGCGGCCGGCACCGCCGGCTTCCTGGTCGGTGCATGGGACCATATCCGGTTCGCCAACTCGTCTCCTGAGGGCATCGAAGAGATAGAAGCCGACGGCAAATCGGTTCTGCGCGGACTCGGCGACACGCTTAGCCGCGACGCGGTGAAGCAGTTGCGCGAGGATACCTTCTACGGTGCTGACGTGGACCCGCAGATGGTGCGCCTCGCTACGATGAACCTGACGTTGCGCGGGTTGGACCAGGTGCGCATCCTGCGTCGCGACGCGCTGACCCGCTCGCTCGACCGCGCCGCCAAGAGCGAACTTGGGCTGCCAGCGAACGGATTCGACGTCATCCTCGCCAATCCGCCGTTTTCCGGGCGGCTGGACAAGGATCGCATCGTCGAGGAATTGAAAATTGGGCGAACGGCGCAAACCGAACTACTATTTCTGCAATACATGTTGAACCAGTTGAAGGAGGGTGGCCGTTGCGGGGTGGTGGTTCCCGAGGGCGTGCTGTTCGGCTCCACCGGCGCCCACAGGGAACTGCGGCGAAGGCTGATCGACAACAACACCGTCGAGGCAGTGCTGTCGCTGCCGGGCGGCGTGTTCAACCCCTATTCCGGGGTGAAGACTTCGGTGCTCTTGTTCCGCAAGGGAGGCCAGACGCAACAAGTGATGTTCCTGCACGCCGACAACGACGGCTTCAAGCTCGACGCGAACCATGATCAGCCGATAGAAGAAGATGACCTGTCCGGATTGATCGAAGCGTTTCGGGACAAGGATGCTAGGTTCGACGACTGGTACCGACACGATACAGATTCGGAGTGGACTGAGAATTGGTGGTTCGCAGATGCCAACGCAATCCGCGAAGCCGATTTCAACCTCAGCGCCAACCGTCACCGGCCGCGGAGTCGGGAGAAGGTGGAACACCGAGATCCGCTGGAGATTTTGAAGGAGTTGCGGGGCATTGAGAAGGAAATCCTGGAGGAGATCGACGAGTTGGCAAAGGCTGTGCGTGATGAGGCAATGGTTAAATGAACTTTCCGCTTGTGCCACTTAGCGACGTTACGACTGTGATCGCAGGCCAGTCACCGCCCAGCCACACCTATAACGATAGCGGTGTTGGGCTTCCGTTTTTTCAAGGAAAGACTGACTTCGGTGAGGTTCATCCAATAGCCCGGAAATGGTGCATAGCACCCAAGAAAATCGCTGAGTGCGGTGATATTCTGATATCCGTTCGTGCTCCCGTCGGTCCTACAAATGTCGCAGACTCTCGATGCTGCATCGGGCGTGGATTGGCGGCAATTCGGCCTGATGGAACTGCAGCGCTTCGGGATTTCGTGCTTTGGAGCCTCAGGCATAGAGAGACCAAACTTGTTGCGATGGGACAAGGCAGTACATTCGCAGCCATTAGCCAAAAGAACCTGAAATCGCTTCAGATACCCCTACCACCGCTCGACGAACAGCGGCGGATTGTCGGCATCCTGAACCGGGCGGCGAAAATCGAGCAGCTGCGGAGGCAAGCTCAGGGGCGGATTCGGGAATTCATCCCAGCACTTTTTGTAAAGATGTTCGGGGATAACGAACGAATAAAATCGAGCTATCCGTACATGCCACTCAGGGATGTAGCCGCTATTGCGTCAGGTGCTACAAAGGGTCGAAAAATTGACCCCGGTCAGGCTCTCGAAGTGCCGTATCTTCGTGTTGCGAATGTTCAGGAAGGCTTTCTGAATCTCGATGAAGTCAAGACTATTCGAATTCGGAGAAACGAAGAGAACAGATATGCACTAGAACCGGGTGATCTCGTAATGACCGAGGGCGGTGATTCAGACAAGTTGGGGCGAGCCGCCGTGTGGAATGGTGAACTTCCATACTGCGCCCACCAAAACCACATCTTTCGGGTTAGGCCCTATCGAGAGATTGTATTGACAGACTATCTTCGTGATGTTGCTGGCAGTAGTTACGGCAAATCGTATTTCCTCTCAGTTGCCAAACGAACTACCGGAATTGCAAGCATCAACAAGACGCAACTCGGCGGCTTTCCAGTTCCGATACCACCTATCGATCTGCAGATTCGATACTGCAATATCATCACCAGAATGCGTCGCGTTGCTGATACTGCAATCGACACTACCGGTCGAGTATTCGAGCTCAGTTCTTCGTTGATGAATCGATCACTGAAGGTAGACTCATGACAGTCATCGTGAACACTAAGCGGAGAAGAGGGTTGATGATTCCGTTTCGCTTTGGCGACCGGGGCCAATCGCTTTTGAGTCGTCTGATTAACTGCGGAACGTCATGCGGCATCTATCGGGCAGAAACGGTGTCGGGCCAATGACTGTGCGAGTATACGATTTTTTCTCAGGATGCGGCGGCGCAAGCTGTGGCTTTCGGGCCGCCGGCATGGAAATTTCGTTCGCGCTGGACCACGACGCAGACGCCAAGGCTAGTTTTCAAGCAAACTTTCCCAATGCCCGCTTCGAGTCGTTGGATATTGAGGACGTGAATGTCGAAGACATCCGGCGACGGACCCAGTCCGAACGGCCAAATCCCGTGTTGTTTACCGGCTGTGCGCCTTGTCAACCCTTCACCAAACAGAACACACAACGACCGGAGTTCGACGAGGATGATCGCGTACCGTTGCTTGATTATTTCGCGCACTTGGTGGAGGTTTGCGAACCAGACCTTGTGTTTGTGGAAAACGTGCCTGGTCTGCAAAAGCTGGAGAGCGACAGTCAACCGTTCGGTAGCTTTCTGTGTCGCCTCTACGCTGCTGGATACCGGTGGTTGGATTACCGGTCTGCCCGGTTGGCCAAGTACGGCATACCGCAGACTCGGCGACGATTGGTTTTGGTTGCGAGCCGCCATGGGCCAATCCGTCTACCAGACGAGACGCACGGGCTGGGCGCACCTACTAAACAATACGTTACAGTCCGGGATTCCATATCTCACCTGCCGCCTATTCGTGCCGGAGAAGAGCATGGCCGAGTGCTAAATCATGTAGCGGCCAATCTTTCGGCCTTGAATCTGGAACGCGTCAGAGCGACCCCGGAAGGCGGTGGTCACAGGGATTGGCCGGAACACCTGAAGCTCGAATGTCACAAGAATTTTTCGGGATATACGGATGTCTACGGCCGGATGTCCTGGGACGCTCCCGCTTCGGGGCTGACCACGCGATGCGTCAGCTACTCGAACGGACGCTTCGGCCACCCGGAGCAGGACCGCGCCATTAGCGTCCGCGAAGCGGCTTGTCTGCAGACATTCCCAGATGATTTCGTATTCGAGGGTGGCGTGACGTCAATGGCCAAGCAGATTGGAAATGCCGTCCCGGTTCGATTGGCGATGCAAGTCGGCAAGCGATTCATCGAGCATTTAAAGGAAGTGGGAAGACTGACCTGATGGCCACCTTCAAGACACGCGCCCGTACGCTCGACATGCTCGGGAGGCAGCAGATTGCCGGCATCCCTACGGCCATAAGCGAACTGTTCAAGAACGCGCATGACGCCTATGCGGATCGCGTCGAGATAGATTTCTACCGGTCTGACGGTCTCTTCGTCTTGAGGGACGACGGAATCGGGATGAGCCGGGAAGACTTCGCGGCACGATGGCTGACGATCGGCACCGAAAGCAAATTCGACCCCCAACGACGACCACCAAGCGATCCTGACAAGGCATCGCGTCCAATGCTCGGAGAGAAAGGTATCGGGAGGCTCGCGATTGCGACTATCGGCCCGCAACTCCTGGTTATTACGCGAGCGAAAACCAAAGATGGAGCATCCGACATTACAGTAGCTTTCTTGAATTGGAGTATTTTCGAATGGCCCGGGATTGACCTGGAGGAAATCAATATCCCGTTGCGATCGTTTTCGAAAGGAGCGCTTCCATCGGCACGGGACGTGGTGGAGATGGTAGGGGAGTTTCGTGAGGGAGCCGAATCCCTGGGGCAAGATGTTGAGCGGCGACTTGTAGAGAAACTTGCAGGCGAGTTGTCCCTTTTCGACGTAGACCCGCAACACATCGACTCCTATCTGCGGGACCCGTCGCTTGGCGGGAACGGTAGCGGAACGCACTTTATCATCAAGCCGGCGTCACCACTGTTGACAGACGATATTGACGGCGATTCAACAGCAAGCAAAGCAGCCGCCTTGAAGAAGGCAACGCCCTTGAAAAAGGCGCTGCTTGGATTCAGTAACACCATGACACCGAGTTCGCAAACCGTGATCCAAACCGCATTCCGCGACCACAAGACAGACGAATTGGCCGACGACCTGATTGAAGAAGATGAATTCTTCACGCCAGATGAATTTAGCAATGCCGATCACCGGATATGGGGATCGTTCGACAAGTTCGGCCAATTCCGAGGAGAAATCTCGATTTATGGAGAAACGATTGACGATCACGTAATTCCTTGGGGCGGCGGACGCGGCGCACGGACGCTCTGCGGTCCTTTCTCGATAGACTTCGCCGCTTTCGAGGGTGAAAGCAGGCACTCGACTATCCCACACGAAGAACACGCAAGATTGGGAAACAAGGCCGAACAACTCGGAGGACTGTACATTTACCGAAACGGAATTCGAGTGCTGCCCTACGGCGACACCGAATACGATTGGCTGGACATTGAATTCAGGCGAACGAAAAGTGCTTACTACTACTACTTCTCTCATCGCAAGATGTTTGGAGCGGTTGAGATCGACGCCGAGAAAAATCGAAATCTGCTGGAAAAAGCGGGGCGAGAGGGATTCCAGGAGAACAAGGCGTACCGGCAATTTCGGTCCATACTTCAGAACTTTTTCCTTCAGATGGCCGCGGATTTTTTCCGCTCCGAAGGAGTACACGCTGAAGCGTTCGATCTGCGAAAGTCTGAGCTTTCAAAAGAAGACGAGGCAAGGAAGCGGCGGGAAAAACAGGTTGTTGAGCGAAAGAGGACATTCGAGGCCAGCCTGAACAGTTTCTTCGACAAACTCAAGAACGAAGAACCCCAAAACGAAGCATTGAAGTTAACGGAGCGTGTGGCTTCGGAGTTGCGGTCGGCATGCGATATGGCGGATCGAGAACAAGCGGGACGCACGATACTCGATCTCGAACGTAACGCGCATGCGGACATCAGGAATCTTGAGGCTCGTTACCGCATTTCTCGCCCGCGAATCGGATTGAGCAAGGCTACGCTTCGCGATTGGCGAGTGTACAACACGGAGTTTGCATCGCTTCAGGAGAATGTGTTCAAGCCGGCGCGGAGTATGCTTGATGATCTAGTCGGTGAAGAGGCCAAAAAAGCGGCGTTGTCGCTTGATCGTCGAGTAAGAACGGAAGCCGCGCTCGATGGCCTCGGCCAGGAAGCGCGAAAGACCACGGGCAAGTCGGGTCAGGCTGTAAAAGCGGAAGCGGACGTGGTCGCTTCGAAAGCGCGAGAGGTGGCAGGACGATCCATCAAAGCGGTCGAGTCGGAACTACGTGAGGTGCTTAGCGAGTTTCAGCGAATCGATCTTGCGGAAATGCCCGACGAGATCTTCGTCGAAACCAGAGATGAACTTGAAACCAGAGTACTAAAGGTCGCGAATGAACAGACAACGTTGTTGCAATCGGTTTTGGAGCAGCTTCTGGCCGTGGACGTGACGGGTGAGAGTTCCACAGCTGAACAACTAATGGCAATCGAGCAGCGCAACCTTCTGCTGGAAGAGGAAGCCGAAGCCGATGCGCAGTTGGCGCAATTGGGAATGGCGATCGAGATCATCAACCATGAGTTCTCAGGAACGATACGAACCGTACGAAGGGGCCTGCGAAGACTGAAGGCATGGGCTGACGTAAACGAGGGTCTGGGGGAGTTGTACGATAGTATCAGGACGAGCTTCGATCATCTGGACGGCTATCTGACGCTGTTCACACCGCTGCAACGGCGACTATACAGAAAGGCTGTAGAAATTCGCGGTTCCGAGATACGAGACTTCCTTGAAGAGTTATTTCGAGCGCGTCTGGCGCGGCATAACGTGACATTGAAAGCGACAAAGGCTTTTGTCGGTGCCAAAATCGTGGGCTTTCCTTCAAATTTCTATCCCGTCTTCGTGAACCTGGTGGACAACGCCATATTCTGGTTATCGCAACAGAATCCAGAAAAGGGCAAGCGGAACATTACCCTGGATGAGAAAGGAGGCACACTGCTTGTTTCGGACACCGGACCAGGGGTCGATATTCGTGACCGGGAGGCGATTTTCGAGTTCGGCTTCAGCCGAAAACCCGGTGGACGAGGAATGGGATTGCATATCGGAAGGGAAACTCTACGCCGGGTCGGGTTCGATTTGCAGCTGATCGATGGCGACCGAGGTGCGGTATTCGGCGTTGTGCCGGTTAAGGATTCATAGGAGAACAGAATGAGTTCGGGAGACGAGTTTGCAACTGGGAACCGCGCATTGGCGCGGCGTTTTCTCCAGACTGCGGTCGTCGTCGATGACGAGGCCTATATGGCTTCGGATGGTGAAAATGGACCGAAGGCCGAGGTAGTGGAGCCCGGCCGAAACGCTCGGCCATCGAGCCAAGACGAGCAGAATCCGGCTTATCGTGGGGCTAGCCACACTTTGGATGCCGGTTCGCTCATCGGTTCGTTCTCCGGGCTCGGGATCATCTGCGGTGTTGTCAGTCCGACAGATGAAGTAAGAGAGACGATGAGGCAGGCCGATATTGTGATTCTCGATTGGCGCTTGCAAGATGAGCCAGACTTCACACTTAAGTTACTGCGGAACTTGCTGACTGGAGAAGCGGACCGGAACTCGCTTAGGCTCGTGGCGATTTACACCGGCGAACCAGGATTGGCGGATATTGGTGCGAAAATTCGCTCTGAACTGGAGAGACTGGAACTTGAGCCGGAAGAAAACGAGGCCAATATGGAAATTCGATATCGGCATGGGCGGGTAGTTCTATACGCAAAGTCCGATATGAAGAATCTGGCTTCTTCGCTGAAGGATCGAAGCGTCGCGGAAGAGGATCTTCCGGGGCGGCTGGTTGAGGACTTCGCCTCGATGACCAAAGGGCTGCTTCCCGGCATCGCGCTTACGTCTTTGACCGCAGTGCGCGAAGGTGCGCACAAGGTGTTGGACTGTTTCAGAACGGAACTTGATCCGGCGTATCTTTCTCATATGACCTGTCTCACCAATCCCGAAGAGGCAGAGCGTCAGATTGTTGCCCATGTTGCAGAGGAACTTCGCGGTCTCGCCGATGAGGCTGTTGCTGCGATATCTCCCGCAGGCAAGCAAGCAGCGGAGCATTGGATACGAAATGATGGTAGGGAAGGCTTTAAGTTCGGCAAGAACCAACTCAACTTGGAAGAGGTGATACAGCTGGTAACTGATGGTTTGGAAGCAAGCACGGCGTTCTCGAACAACTTCAAGAAAAAGGCATTTGAATTTCTCACTTCAGGCTTCGCGCAACCCGATGTCGTTGGCCTAGACGAGCGATTGGCTTGGATCATGAGTTTCCGCACTCTTTATAACGCGCCTGCACCCACGCTTTGGCTGGGGTCAATTGTCACAATGCGGCAAAATGGCAACAAAAGGCATCTAATTTGCATGAGACCCCGATGCGACAGCGTGAGGCTGAATGAGGATACTTCGTTCATTTTTCTGCCGCTGGTTGAGCCCGAAGAAAAATGGGGGATTCAACTTATCGTAAAGCTCGGCAATGAATTTCACAGGATGAGCGTGAAGCTTGAATCCGCCTCATTGGTCCAACTGAATTTCAGTCCATCAGTAGACAGGAGAGAGGTTGTTGGGATTAAGCGGGGATCAAATGGTGATTTCGAATTTACCGACACTAGCGGCGACCGCTACGCGTGGCAAGGCGAACTCAAGTCCGAATATGCTCAGCGGATTGCACAGAAATTCGCCGAAACACTGTCTCGTCCGGCAGTTGACGAGTCTGAATGGCTCAGAAGAATGGCAGGAAAGTGACAAATCAAACCATAAAGATTACCTTGGTTGCTCCAGATCAATAGCATCGGCATCCCAACGTTGTGGTTTTCATGAGAATAGACAGCGAGGAAACTCCCATGAAATACGTAGACGGCTTCGTCACCCCGGTTCCCAATGCCAACAGGGAGGCGTTTGTTGGCGCCGCCCGCAAGGCGGCGAAAGTCTTCATTGAACACGGCGCCCTGGAGTACGTCGACTCCTGGGGGGTCGATGTGCCTGTCGGCAAGAGAACTTCCTTCACCCGCGCGGTTGCGCTGGAGGAGAATGAGACTGTCTGCTTTTCGTGGATCGTCTGGGAGTCGAAGGAAGCCCGCGACGCCGGCATGGCGAAGGTGAGGCAGGACCCGCGAATGCATCCCGACCAGCTTGAAGTTCCTTTCGATCAGATTTTCGATCATTCGCGCATGATCGTCGGCTGCTTCGAGATGGTGGCGCACACCAGGGCCGAATAGCGCAAAGCGCCTGCGGAACAAGGAATCCATTCTCGCTGGCAGGCTTTCGCGGCTGCCCGCCGCACAAGCCGCCAACAGCCCGAATTTGCTAGAATCCGCGGCGCCGCCCCTCAATTGCCGCCGCCATGCTCCGCTGTTTTCATTGCACACTGATGCTGTTGCTTGCACCCTTGTCCGCCCTCGCCGGGGAACAGCCGCATTTCACCCTGCTCACTTCCGGCGGCAAGCAACTCCGCGTCGTCAGCGAATTGTCGCCACTGGCACTCAACCGCATCCACAGTTGGCGGCTGTATCTGACGGATGCTGATGGTGCGCCCATCCGCGGCGCGGACATCAGCATCACCGGGGGCATGCCCGACCATGACCACGGCCTGCCGACCCGGCCGCGGCTGACCGGCGAGCCGGAGCCCGGGGCCTATCTGCTGGAAGGCCTTCGCTTTCACATGCCGGGGCGCTGGCGGATGCACTTCAGCATTGCGCTGGATGGAGACCCGGACAGCGCAAGCCTCGAATTCGAACTGTGAGCAAGACCCCTGCTGTTGTCGGCGCCCTGGCGCTGGCGGCCTTGTTGATCTGGCTGCTGGCGCCGGCGCCCCTTCCCGAGCGCTGGAGCGATTCGGAAACCGCCTTGATTGCCTCGCTCTCACTCAGCGCCCTGCCTACCCTGGCCCCGGACCCGGGCAATGCGGTGGCCGATGACGAACGCGCGGCGAGGCTGGGCCACCGGTTGTTCTTTGATGCCCGGATCAGTTCCAACGGCGCGGTTTCCTGCGCCCACTGTCATCGTCCGGAAATTGCCTTCAGCGACGGCCTGCCCATTGCCGTGGGGACCGGGGTGGGCCAGAGAAACACGCCTGGCCTGATCGGCATTGCCTACAGTCCCTGGTTCTATTGGGACGGCCGCCGGGACAGCCAATGGGCCCAGGCCCTGGCGCCGCTGGAAACCCATTTTGAACAGGGCGCGGGCCGCGGCGCGGTGGCAAGGCTGCTTGCGGAAGATTCCGCTTACCAGGCGATGTATCGGGAATTGTTCGGGGAATTGCCCCCGGCAGAGCAGATTCCCCGGCATGCATCACCCGGGGGAAATGAGGCGGCGCAGTCCCAGTGGCGCAGTCTCGACCCTGCCCTGCAAGCCAGCATCGATACCGTTTTCGCCAATGCCGGCAAAGCCCTTGCGGCGTACCAGCGCAAGCTCATGCCGGGGCGGGGGCGTTTTGACGACTATGCCGACCGGGTGGCGCAGGACGGCGCCGTGCGGCAGGATGATTTGCTGAGCCGGGACGAACTCGAGGGCCTGCGGCTGTTCATCGGCGAGGCGCAATGCGTCAACTGCCACAATGGCCCGCTGCTGAGCAATCACGACTTCCACAATACCGGCATTCTTCCTGTCGCCGGACAAATGCCTTCCATGGGCCGCTTCGACGGCGTGGAAGAGGCGCGGCGGGATGCCTTCAACTGTCTGGGCGAATTCAGCGACGCGGCGCCGGGCCAGTGCCTGGAACTGCGCTTCGCCAGGGACGATAGCGAACTTGCCGGGGCCCACAAGACTCCCGGCCTGCGCAATGTGGTCCGCACCGCTCCCTACATGCACACCGGCGCCTTCGCCACTCTGGCGGAAGTGCTGGAACACTACAATGAAGCGCCGGTGGCCATGCTCGGCCACAACGAGGCCAAACCGCTTGGCCTGTCGCGCCGGAAACTGCGCCGGCTCGAAGCCTTTCTGCACAGCCTCGACGCGCCGCCCGACACTGCGCCGCAATGGCTGGCGCCCCCGGGGGCGCGGCGATAGCGAATTTTCGCTTTCGCGAATTCCTACGGCGCAGGCTCTTAGGTATTCTCTGAAAAACTCCATCCGTGGAGTTTTTCATTATCGCAAAACAAAAGCGTGGTTTTGTTTTGCTGCCGAATTCAATGGCTTACTCCAGTCACGGAGCATAGCTCCGTACCGTTGCGGCCGCGCTCGAAGCTGCGCTTCGAAAACGCTTGCCTTCACCCATCGAATTCGGCGGCACTTCCATGTGCCGCAGGGAGGCTCTGACTTGATCAGAGCCTCCCTAGCGGATTCTGCGGCCACTGGACAGGTCGCGGATTTCAGAAGGCGCGTCCCGCCCTCCGAGTTCGCCTTTGACGATACAGTGGATGCGATCTCCAAACTGCCGGTGCAGGTCTTCCCTCGACCGGATCTCCGGTTCGCCGGCAAGATTGGCCGAAGTGGAAACCATGGGCTTGCCAAAGCTCCGGCTGATTGCCGCCGCCACGGGATGATCGCTGACCCGGATGGCGACCGATGGGTGTTTTCCTTTCACCCAGCCGGGGTAACGCTTGTCCGGGTCCGGAATCAGCCAGGTGACAGGCCCGGGCCAGGATTCGCGCAATTCTGCGATCTGTTCCGGGGCAAGCGGCGCCAGCAAATCCTCGATCTGGTCGATGCCCGCAGCGAGCAGCAGGAGACCTTTTTCCACGGGGCGCCGCTTCAGGCGCAGCACGCGCAATACCGCCGCCTCGTTGAAAGGGTCACAGCTGATTCCCCAGACGGCTTCGGTGGGACAGGCGATCAATTCACCCCGTTGCAGGCGGCTTGCCGCCTCCTCGGAGCCTGCGCCGCAGGAATTCACGGCTGCACAGTCGGTCTCCCGGGGAGGCTTCACTGCTGTGCCTGCAACTCCCGGTCCTGGGACTGCACTCTTTCGGCGTCGGCCTTGCGGTCGGCGGCAACCCGGCCCGCAAGCGCAGTATCGGCCAGGGCAAGAATCTGCGCCGCCAGATAGGCGGCGTTCCTGGCGCCGGTCCTGCCGATGGCCACGGAAGCCACCGGCACCCCCGAGGGCATTTGCACCGTGGAAAGCAGGGAGTCCATCCCCTGCAGGGGCCCGGCGTCCATGGGTACGCCGATGACGGGCCGGGTAGTATGGGCGGCAATGGCGCCGGCAAGATGCGCGGCGAGGCCGGCGCCGGCGATAAAGACCTGACAGCCGCGCTCCACGGCGGCTTCCACGTATTCCCTGGTCGCTTCCGGCGTACGATGCGCCGAACTGATCTTGATCTCGTAGCGGATGCCGAATTTCTCCAGCACATCGGCCCCGGCCCGCATGGCTTCAAGATCTGATTTGGACCCCATCAAAATCGCGACAAAAGGCGAACTCATCAACCCCAATCTCCTCTGCCAAAAACCGGGGAAACTAACCTAGTAGCAAACTCTGTGCAAGCTTGCTGCTTTTCGAGCGTCACAATCTCTCGATGCGCATGGGGAACCGTCGATTCACTCGCCTGACAAACGCATTCTCGAAGAAGATCGAAAAGCACGTCGCCATGTTGAGCCTGTATTTCGTGCATTACAATTTCTGCCGCATCCATAAGACACTGCGCGTCACGCCAGCGATGGAAGCCGGACTTGACCATACCGTGCGAGATTGCGAATGGATCGTCGGCCTGATCGACGCGGCAGCCCCGGAGCCGCAACGCCCAGGGCCGAAGCCCGGGACCCGCTACGCCGAACGCAAGTAGCCGACAGAAGTTGCATTGTCCGCAGCAAACCCCCATGATACGCTGCCGCTGAGGGGGAAAACGGCATGACAGCATTACATTTCGCGATAGCAGCAGTCACCATATCAGTTACTTTGGTTCTTGCTGCTATCGGATTCGCCTACAAGTACGGAAAATGGCAGGGCGAAGTTAACACCGACAGGACCAACTTCAAAGACTTCATTCGTGAAGTGCGGACGGACATCAAGAAAATTCTTGAGCGACTGCCACCTCCGACCACCGCATCCAGCAGCCCGATCAGGCTAACGGAACTTGGGGCGCAGATTTCAGAAAAGCTGGATGCCAAGGCATGGGCGAAGGCCGAAGCGGAAAAGTTGTTCGAGCAAACCGAAGGCGCGGACGCGCTCGGAATACAGGAAACAGCTTTCGGCCATGCTCAAAACTTCGAGCCGCCAGAGGGACTCTTGGGGAAAATGAGGGAGAGCGCTTTTGAGCGCGGTGTTGATTTGGACGGCGTTCGCGATGTGCTCGGGGTTGAATTGCGTGACGTACTGCTTGACCGTCGCGGCATCCGTCTATCGTCCCTTGACGAAAAGTCAAACTGATACACTACCGCTTTTCCTGCGGCAATTCTCATTCTGTCTGGAAATGGAAGGCACACAAGACAAAGGCCAGCCGGGGAGATGCGGCTGGCCTTCGAATTGTGCCGCGGCGATAGCGAATTTTCGCTTTCGCGAATTCCTGCGGCGCAGACTCCTAGTCGGAAGCTGCCAGTGAGCGTTGCTGGCTGGCTTCGCGTTCGGCGAGGAGTTTCTGGTAGCCTTCCTCGTCGAGGTGGGTGATGGCAATCCAGGCGTGCGACATTTCATCGCCGGTGCGACTGCCGTCGTAAACCCACTGGTCCGGGTCGGGATTATTGGGGTTGTTGGCGGTGTTGTCGTACCACTGCTTGATGACCAGCACCGCGCCGGTGGGAACCAGCGGGGCCACGTCGGGTTCGTAGATGTGGCTGTGGTGCCAGGTGGCGCTCCAGTTGGAGATCTGGCTGATCTGCTCGGTGCGGCCGGTTTCGGGATAGAAAATCTCGAAGGAAGCGGCATTCATGCGCAGGTGGCCGTGTGGCTGGAAGCTGTCGATGCGCACCGGGTGGTCGAAGGAGTGGAAGCCCTGGGTCATGGTGTAGCCATGGGGCGGCAGGATCAGTTCGCCGTTTTCGTAGCCGGAACGCATGAGGTAGGGGCGCAGGTCCTGCCTGTAGGGCTGCTCGCGCTCCATGAAGCCCTCATCGTGGAACCAGAGGCCGATTTCCACCACATTGTCCCGAATCACCTGGCCTTCAGCGGTAGCGCCGACACCGCCCGGATACATGTGAATGTCCCAGCGAATGCGCGCCGCCTCGGGGAGCGTGCGGCAGACGCCTTCCGGCATCAATTCGCCCCACTTGCCCATGGCGTATTCGGTCAATTGCCCGAGTTCCTCGTACTCGCCGTTTTCATCCGGCGCCCAGATGTCGGAGTTGGCGTGGTGCACCACCGCCTTGGCGTCGCCCCTGGGCTTTACCTGCACCGCCTTGATGCAGCGGTCGGCGGCGAGGCCGCTTTCCACGAAATGCTTGCTCCACAGATCGTTGCCGCTGGCGGGAATGTCCATGGCCACCGAAGGGATTATCAGGTCCGGCGCGCCGAACTCGGGCTCGAAGTTCCAGGCGTCCGGGTCGGGCAGATCAGGCGCCGGCGGGACAATGTCCGGGTCGCCCTGGGGAGAACCCTGTTCCACCCAGGCAACTACGGCGTCGATGTCTTCCTGGCTCAGCCGCCAGTCTCCTTTCAGGTCCTGGATGCCAATGCCGTGGTCGTAGGAATAGGGAGGCATTTCGCGACTCGCCACCCGCAGTGAGATGAGCGGCGCCCAGGGGCGGACCTGGTCGTAGTTTTCGAGCTGCATGGGGCCAATGCCGCCTTCGCGGTGGCAGACCACGCAGTTTTCGTTGATGATGGTGGCGATGTGCTCGTTGTAGCTTAGGTCCTGCTGGGCCAGTGCCACAGCGGGAAGACCAAGCGCCGCCAGGGAAAGCGTCCGGATCAGCTTCATCTGCCTGTCCTCTCTGTTGCCTGATTTATTGGGCTGCAATATCCACCCGCCCAAGTCTACTCCAGTTTTCGGGGAAGCGGAAACGGCCCAAATGTGCCAAATTGCAATTGCAACCAGACGAAAAAGGGGCGGCCCATGGGCCGCCCCTTTCGGGTTTGAACCGCTTGCGCGAGACTCAGTCGTCGGATGCCGCCAGGCTGCGCTGCTCCTTGGCCCTGCGCCCGGCGACGATCTTCTCGTAACCTTCATCGTCCAGATGGGTGATGGCGATCCAGGCATGGGACATTTCGTCACCGGTGCGGCTGCCGCCGTACACCCACTGGTCCGGGTCGGGATTATTGGGGTTGTTGGCGGTATTGTCGTACCACTGCTTGATCACGAGCACCGCGCCGGTCGGCAGCAGCGGCGCCACATCGGCTTCGTAGATGTGGCTGTGGTGCCAGGTGGCGCTCCAGTTGGAGATCTGGCTGATCTGCTCGGTGCGGCCGGTTTCGGGATAGAAGATTTCCAGCGAAGCGGCGTTCATGCGCAGATGGCCGTGCGGCTGGAAGCTGTCGATGCGAACCGGATGGTCGAAGGAGTGGAAGCCCTGGGTCATGGTGTAGCCATTCGGGGGCACGATCAGATGGCCGCCCTCATAGCCGGAGCGCATGGGATAGAGGCGCAGATCCTGCTTGTAGGGGCTTTCGGTTTCCGCGTAGTCCTCATCGTGGAACCAGAGGCCGATTTCCACCACATTGTCCTTGATCATCTGACCTTCGGCAGTGGCGCCAACGCCACCGGGGAACATGTGGATGTCCCAGGAAACGCGGGAGCCGGCGGGAATGGTGCGGCAGACGCCTTCCGGCATCAATTCGCCCCATTTGCCCATGGCGTATTCAGTGAGCTGGCCGAAGCGCTCGAATTCGCCGTCTTCGTTTTCCGCCTCGATATAGGAGTTGGCGTGATGCACAACCGCCGTGGCGTCGCCCCGGGGCTTGACCTGCACCGCCTTGATGCAACGGTCCATGGTCAGGGTGCTGGGGACGTAGTGCTTGCTCCACAGGTCATTGCCGTTGGCGGGAATGTCCATGGGAATCGAAGGAATGATCAGGTCCGGAGCGCCGAGTTCGGGCTCGAAGTTCCAGGCGCTGGGATCGGGCAGTTCCGGCATGGGGGGAACCACATCGGGATCGCCCAGGGGCGCGCCCTGCTCAACCCAGGCGACGATGGCGTCGATCTCGTCCTGGGCCAGCCGCCAGTCGCCTTCCAGTTCCTGGATGCCGATGCCGTGATCATAGGCATAGGGAGGCATTTCCCGGGTGGCGACCTTGAGGGAAATCAGGGGCGCCCAGGGACGGACCTGGTCGAAGTTCTCGAACTGCATCGGGCCGATGCCGCCTTCCCGGTGGCAGACCACACAGTTCTCGTTGATGATTCTTGCCACGTCACCGTTGTAGGTGATGTCGTGTTGCCCATTCGCGGCTTGGGCCAGGGCGCCAAAAGCCACCGCGCCACCGACCAGGATCAAAGCTTGCGCCAGTTTCATGTCATTCTCCTCGGATGATGGTCTATATTCCCGACGGAACACCCGCCGGATACTAAATTCTTCCCTGCCCCAAGTCCACGATTCGCCGGGTTTTTCCGTACCGGCGAATGCAACATTTTGAAACAGGTCTCAGTCGGTGACCGTGACCCGCGAGTAGACATTGGTCCAGCAGCACTGGTCGCCGTAGGAGCTGTCCGGCGCCGTGTGCACGTTTACCGCGGCGCGAATAATGTACTCGCCGGGTTCGGAAAAAGTGGCCAGCGCCATGGCGGAGCCTTCCCCGCCTTCGATGATCGCCTCGTTGCCTTCGGGCCCGGTGAAGAACTCGAAGCGCGGGTCGTCCTCGTCAAAGGGGTTTTCCGGCACCGGAGCGCCCGGGTCGCGCTCGAAGCTCACCTGGCCGGGGCCCTGGTGCAGGTTGAATTCCACGTTCATGTCCAGCGGCTCGCCAAAGCGGGGATCTTCCGGGTCGCGCTCGGCCGGGTCCCTGGCGTTGACCACGAGTTCAACCTGCTCGCCCGCGGTGACCGCGGCGTCGTGATCGTTGATGTTTCCAAACAGGCCGGCGGCGAGTTCATTGTCGCCGAATGCCGCCAGCGGCTGCAGCGACCCCTGGGGGCGGGGGCGGATGAAGTCGAGTTCATAGGCCGAGGCGCCGCGCCGGCCGGGAACCCGCAAGGCTTCGGAGTCGCCGGTCTTCAGATACCACCAGACATCGGTGTCTTCCCGGCCTTCGGGCAGGGTGACCGTAAACACGCCGGTGCCGCGGCCCGACGGAAAATGGGTCGGTTGCATGCCGTCGAATTCAGCGGGCTCGATATAGTTGTTTTCCCCCAGGGGGATTGTCACGTCCTGATCGGAATTGCGGTTGATGAAACCGTAGGAAATCGTGGTGGTGCCGTCTTCGTTGGCGACCCAGCCTTCCATCAGGGGGATGATCGGCAGCCCCTCGGGCGGCGTCAGGGAAAGAAATCGGGGCTGGTCGTCCTGGGCCTGGGCCTGGGACGGCGGGGCGACGGCCATCAGCAACAGGGCGGAAAGCGCCAGCAAGGGTTGGTACAAGCGTTGCATCGATTGGTTCCTCTTGGTGCAGACGAAAACACACGAGAGCCCGCCATGGCGTGCCTGCCCGTGGAATGCAGACACAAAGCATAATGGCAAGGCCGCGAATCGTCCAGTGAGCGCATGGAATCGAAAACGCTTGAATTGTAAGCAAATGTTACGCAAGAGGACGGGGTTTCGGGCTGGAAATGCCGCCCGCCGGAATAGTAAAGTAGCACCTTCATTCCACACCCCGAAGGCCG
This sequence comes from Pseudomonadales bacterium, assembly GCA_022819645.1. GTDB lineage: Bacteria > Pseudomonadota > Gammaproteobacteria > Pseudomonadales > Pseudohongiellaceae > UBA9145. Next base: position 100,503 of record JAJEGU010000067.1, on the reverse strand, counting down.
TGCGCCATGGAACATCCGTCCGCCAGGCGCCTGCTGCAAACCCTCGCGGCAGCTTTGCTGATTGCGCTTTGCGCCCAGTCCCGGGCGGCGCCGGAGCGGATTGACGATTTCGCGCTGCTCGATACCGGCGGCGTGTTTCACCAGTTGAGCCGCTATCGTCATCTGCGGGCCCTGGCGCTGATGGCCTGGGACGCCGACTGCCCGGCCATGCCCGCCATGGCGGCGCAGTTCATCGCTGCGGCGGACAGCCATGCGGATCGTGAAATCGCCTTTGTCTTCGTCGATTCCCGCGGCTCCGGCGGTGACGCCCCGGCTGCGGACGACCTCGATTTGCCGCTGCTCATGGATGGCGGGCAACTCGTTTCCGCGGCGCTGGAGTTACGCGGCGCGGGCGAAGTGGCCCTGCTCAACCCCGAACGCCTGTCGCTGTTCTACCAGGGCGGCCCCGGCGTCGAGTTCGCGCATGCGCTGGCGGCGCTGTCCGGGGACGGCATCGCCGACAGCATTCGTGGCACGGCGCCGCGGGAATGTCCCATCGCCTATCCCCTGCGCGAGGCCATGCTGGCCGAGCCGCCGGATTACACAAGCGAAGTGGCGCCGCGAATCATCGAGAACTGCGGCATGTGTCATCGCCGGGGCGGGGTGGGGCCTTTCGCCCTGGACAGCTACCTGATGCTGCTCGGCTGGTCGCCGATGGTCCGCGAAGTGCTGCTCAACAAGCGCATGCCGCCGATGCAGGTTGACTCCGGCGTCGGCCAGTCCCGGGACGCCCGCCACATCAGCACCGAAGACCTGCAGATGCTGGTGAACTGGATTGACGCAGGCGCGCCGGGCGAGGCGGGAGAGAACGACCCATTGCAGGCGCTGTCCGCGGCACCGCCCATCGACTGGCGCCTCGGCGAGCCCGATCATATCGTCCAGGCGCCGCGGCAGGACATCCCCCCCACCGGCGTGCTCGATTACACCTACGAAACCGCCGAGCTCGAATTCACCGAAGAGAAGTGGGTGCGCGCCCTGCAATACCTGCCGGGAGATGAGTCGGTGCTGCATCATCTGATGATTTTCGTCACCGGCGAGGGAGAGGATTTCTGGGGCGAAGAAAAGCGGCGGGAAAACAGCGTCCGCAAGTTTCTCGATGGCTACGCCCCGGGCCAGGATCTGCTGCGCGAATTTCCCGCCGGAACCGGAGTTCGCATCGCCCCCGGGGACAGGCTGTCCATGCAGTTCCACTATGTGACCAATGGCCAGTCCACCAGCGACGCCAGCCGCATCGGCCTGTATTTTCACGATGCGCCGCCGCGGCGGGAGCTGGTTACCGCCGCGGTTTCCACCCGCTTTGTGCTGCCGCCCAATACCCCCGATTTTCCCCTGGAGGCGAGTTTCCGGCTTGACCACGACGCGGTGCTCCTTGGCGTGCGGGCGCGAATGAATTTTCGCGGCAAGCGCATGAAGTTCGCCGTGGAGGCCCCCGGCGAGCCCCTGCGGGAAGTCTTTTCGGTGCCGGCCTACAACTACGGCTGGCAGCCTTATTACCGCCTGGACGAGCCGGTGGCGATTCCCGCCGGCGCGGTGCTGCGCGTGAGCGGCGCCTTCGACAATTCGATTTCCAATCCCAACAATCCCAACCCGGACAGCGAGCTGCGGTTCGGCGTGGAAAGCTGGGAAGAAATGTTCACCGGGTACTTCACCTACCATCGTGCAAACTGATCATTTCAGCGCCGCCCGGCTGCGGAAAGTGGATCCGCAGTTCGCCTGTTATCTGCGGGACCCGCCCAGGGTTTCCTATGTGCAACCGGAAGATTCCTGGCTGGAGAGGAAATTGATCGCGGCCCTGGAGGCCCTATCCGGGCGCCGCCGCATCGAACGCATCTACCGGGAACTCAAGGACCGGAAGCTCGGAGTGGAAAATTTCTTCGCCGAAGGCTTGCAGGAGGCCGGCATCAAGCTGGAGATGGACCGTTCCCCGCTGGCCGGACTGGCCCCCGGCCAGCCGCTGGTGTTTGTCGCCAATCATCCTTTCGGCGTGGTGGACGGCATGGTGCTGTGCGATATCGCGGTGAAGCTGCGGGGCGATTTCCGCATCATGCTGCACAGCCTGCTGTGCCAGGACCGCGAACTCGCGCCCTATTTTCTGCCCATCGATTTCAGCGCGGCGCCTCAGGCGCGCAAGACCAATATCCGCTCGCGGCAACTGGCCCTCGAAGCATTGGCGGACAATGTGCCGGTGCTGATCTTTCCTTCGGGGGCGGTGTCCACGGCGAACCGGCTCGGCTTCGGCGCGGTGCGCGATGCGCCCTGGACCAATTTCGCCGCCAAACTCGTGCGCGACGCCGAGGCGACGGTTGTGCCGATCTATTTCCACGGCCGCAACAGCCGCAAGTTCCACGTGGCCTCGCATATCGCCGAGCCCCTGCGCATGGCGCTGCTGATCCACGAGGCGCGCAACAAGTTCGGCAAGACCTTGCGGGTGGAAATCGGCGGGCCCATCGGCTGGGAATCCATGCGCGGCCTGCAGGGCCGCCAGGAATTGACGGATTTTCTCTACTGGCAGGTGCAGTCGCTGGGCGAGCTTACGCGAACTTCGGCTGGAAATGGCTCCGCCAGCGTTCCGGAAGCCGGGTGACCTTGCCGTTCACGTCGGTCCAGACGTGATGGGTGTATCCGGTTACAAGCACCCGGGGATGGTCGCCGGCGGTGATTTCATAAGCGAAAGTGAGCCGGCGGCTGCGACTTTCGGCGATCCAGGTGCGAACGCGCACTTGCTGGCCATAGCGGAGACTGCCGGAAAATCGCAGCTGGGCTTCGGTGACGGGGAGCTGGTAGCCGCTTTCCTCCACGTGGGCGTAGTCACTGCCCATCTCGCGCATGTACTGGCTGCGACCTTCCTCGAAATACACCAGATACGTCGAATGATGCACGACGCCCATGTTGTCGGTCTCGGCATAGCGGACATGAAAAACGCTTTCGACGCACTGGTGGGAGTCGCGCTGTTTGGCCTGGGTGCCGGACATGGGCGGATTATAGTCGAATTCCCCTTCCCGTCATTCCGCGCGTGGTCGCAGAATCTCCCCCCGGGTGGCTGCCTGAGATTCTGCGACTGCGCTTCGCTTCGCGCAGAATGACGGGCGGCCGGACTTTGCTTCGTGCGGAATGACGGGGAGGGAGGCGGCGCTGCTGCGAACCGGGTCGGGATTTGGTAGTGTGGGGGTTCTCCAGTTGGCCGAATCCGGAAGGCGGGCTCCAGAACATGCTGAATTTCCCCGAGCCGCCCAGGGAGTATGCTTCGATCTTCCTGGAAGAGACCGACAAGGCCCTGCCGAAGAAGATCGATCAGCGCACCCGCTACGCTTTTTTCAGCACCATCGCCGAAGGCGGCAAGTCGCTGATCAAGTCCTGCAAGGACCAGCACCTGTCGCGTTTCGTCTGCTACAAGACCCTGCGCCCGGAATTCGCCCGGGATGAAGTGGAACAGCGGCGGCTGATTCGCGAGGCCCGGGTGTCCGCCATGCTGCAGCATCCCAATACCGTGCCCACCTACGAGTTGGGCCGGGACGTGCGGGGCAATCCCTTCTTCACCATGAAACTCGTCCATGGCTACACCCTGCGCGAGATTCTCGACTATCGCGCCCGCTACGACCTGACCCAGTTGATGGAAGTGGTGATGCAGATCGGCTACGCCCTGGAGTACGCCCATCAGCATGGCGTGGCGCACCGGGACATCAAGCCCGAGAACATCCTGGCCGGACCTTATGGCGAGGTCCTGCTGCTCGACTGGGGCCTGGCCAAGGTCTGGGGCGCCGCCGGCGAGGACATGCGGGATGTGGCCGGCCGACCGGCGATTTCGGTGGCGGATGTCAATATCACGGGCAAGCACAAGGCCCAGGGGTCGGCCTGGTACATGTCGCCGGAGCAGATCAACCAGGACCCGGAAATCGATTACCGCACCGATGTTTTCAGCCTTGGCGCGGTACTCTATGAAGCGCTTTGCGGCAAGCCGCCGGCCAGGGGGAAGAAGATGCACCAGATCATCGACAGCGTGCTGCGGGATACGCCGCCGCCGCCATCCGAGCTGACCCGGATTCATGTGCCCACCCTGCTTGAGCAGGTCGCCATGCGCTGTCTGGAAAAAAAGCCAGCCGACCGCTTCGACTCCATGAGCGACATGGTGAGGGCGCTGCGCCAGGACTGGCGCTCGGATCTGGTGTAGAAGGGGATCGAAACTTTTTCAGGGAACATTCAGAAAACCCAAGAGGAGCATCATGAAACTTGCATTTATCGGCCTTGGCGTCATGGGCTATCCCATGGCGGGACATTTGCGGCAGAAGGCGGGGGAGGTTTGCGTGTACAACCGCACTGCCTCGAAGGCCCGGCAATGGTGCGAAGAGCAAGGTGGAAGCAGCGCCCCGACGCCGGCCGAGGCGGCGAGCGGCTGTGACATGGTCATGCTCTGCGTGGGCAATGACGACGATGTGCGCTCGGTGGCCCTTGGCGAGAGCGGCGCCCTGGCGGGAATGGATTCGGGCGCCATCCTGATCGATCACACCACGGCGTCGGTCACCCTGGCCCGGGAACTCGACGCGGCGGCCCGGGAGCGGGGCGTGGGATTTCTCGACGCGCCGGTATCCGGCGGCCAGGCCGGGGCCGAAAACGGCAAGCTGACGATCATGATCGGCGGCGAGAAGGACGGCTTTGCGCGGGCCGAGCCGGTACTCGCCGCCTACGCCGCTTTCAGCAAGCTGCTCGGGCCCGCGGGCAGCGGCCAGTTGGCCAAGATGGTCAATCAGATCTGTATCGCCGGGGTGGTGCAGGGCCTGGCGGAAGGGCTCAATTTCGCCCGATGCGCGGGGCTGGACGGGGAGGCGGTCATCGAAACGATTTCCCGCGGGGCGGCCGGGTCCTGGCAGATGAGCAACCGCTATCAGACCATGTTGCGGGATGAATACGATTTCGGCTTCGCGGTGGACTGGATGCGCAAGGATCTGGGAATCGCCATGGAGGAGGCCGGGCGTGTCGGCGCGGAGTTGCCGGTGGCGGCGCTGGTGGACGGGTTTTATGCGGAAGTGCAGGCGATGGGCGGGGGGCGCTGGGATACTTCGAGCCTGTTGCGGCGTTACACCCGCCAATAATGCGGCGCAGGCTCATAGACCCCTGATATCGACCCATTGTGAACCCAGGCCACATGTCAGACAGCGAACAAGCTCCGGTCCAGGGGTTCGATCCCGCCACCGTGAAGTATTTTCGCGATGATGTTTTTCTCCCGTCCAGCGAAGTTGAGCGGGCGATAGCCGCCCTCGTGCTGCGACGCGGCGCCATGACCCAGGCGCAGATATCACGGGAGATCAACCGCCCCCAGCAAACCGTCTCACGGCTGTTGTCGCGTTTGGTGGAACGTGGGTCGCTTCGACCCGGCGAACGGGTATCAACCGGCAAACGGGGTCAACTCAGCGTCAAGGTCGAGATCGTGCCGGATTACGCCTGGTCCTTTGGCATCGCAATCCTGTGGGACGCGGTAGCTGTGACCCTGATGAACTTCAAGGGAGAAATCATCGGCAGCAGGCAGCGCGTCATGACGACGATGTCGCACGATGCCGTAGTGGTTGAGGTGCGCCGCATGATCGGAGAGTTGACGCGGCAATGTTCGATAGACCCCCACAGGGTTTTCGCGGCTGGCATAGGCATTCCGGGCACCTTCATGCGTGAGACGGGCCAGGTCAATACGCCCCTGGTCCTTGAAGAATGGACCAATATCAACCTGGAAGAGGCGTTGTCCCACGACCTGGAACTTCCCGTCTGGGTGGAAAACGACGGCAACGCCGCGGCTATCGGCGAAAGTCTGTTCGGCGTGGGACGCCGTGCGCGTAGTTTCGTGTACCTTTACATCGCCACTGGAGTGGGGGGCGGCGTTATCCAGGACGGGCGGCTCGTGCGGGGCGTTTTCGGCAATGCCGGCGAGGTGGGGCAATTGCTGCCGCCACTGATCTATCCGCATCCGAATCTCAAACTGTTGCGCGAACTCGTCCGCCGCCGAGGAGTTGAAGTCGAATCGGTCTCGGATCTGGTGCTGAATTTCAACCCCGACTGGCCCGGGGTCGATGACTGGATTGAGCGGGTGCGCGACTCGCTTTCGCTGATCGTCTCGGCCAGCGCGGCGCTGCTCGACCCGGCGGCAATCGTGATCGGCGGCCGCATTCCCGAATCCCTGACGCGAAAAATCATTCCCCACATTGAAATTTTTGACCAGCGGCGGCGTTCCTATGAGCGCCCCCTGCCTCCCGTCATCGCTGCCGAGGCCAGTGGTGAATCAGTCTCTGTCGGCGCTGCGGCGCTTCCTTTTACGCAGTATTTTTTCTGTTGAATCCGAAATACATATCCACGGCGCGTAAATTAAATCCTGATATTCACATTTATCGTATTGTTATTTACGCGATGTGGGTATAAGATTGGCTTCTGGCTCCAGTTCGCAAACAGCGGGGGTTGAAAATGAATCGCTCTTTCCTGACCGCGGCCTTGTCCGCCGCGACCATCTGCGCCGCATCAAGCACAGCTTCCGGACAGTCGCCGGCCCTGGCAGGCGGCGTTATCGAAGAAATCATCGTAACCGGCACCGGCGTGGAACGGACAGGCTTTGACACGCCGCAGTCGGTGTCCCAGTTCACCGAAGAAGATCTCAGATCCTTCAACTCGTCGAGTCAGGCGGATATCCTGACCCAGTTGCCAGGCATCAGCGCCGAAGGCGGCGGCGGCGAAGTCGCCACCAACGTCTTCCACCGCGCCCTGCCGTCGGGAGGACAGTTCTCGTTCACGCCGCTGCTGTATGACGGCATGCCGGCGTTTACGACTTTCGGCCTGAATTCCTCGGCTTTCGATGTCTATTTCCGCAACGACCTCGGCATCGAGCGATCAGAGTTTGTCAGCGGTGGCGTGTCGAACCTGTTCGGCCCCGGTTCGGTGGCCGGCATCATCAACTATATCTCCGCCACCGGCGGGCCGGAGCCAACCGGCACGGTACAGATTGAAACCGCCGAAGAAGGCAGATTCCGGGGGGACTACTTCTTCAGCGGCCCGATCGGCGGCGCCGATTCCAGCACCTTCTACGCATTGTCCGGCTACTTCCGCAATGACGAAGGCCCACTCAAGTCCGGGCTCGACACCCAGGGCTTCCAGATCAGGGGGAACATCAGGCATGAGTTCGATGACGGCTCCGGCTCGTTGACGCTGTATACGCAATTGATCGACGACAGTGTACAGTTCTTTCTTCCCCTGCCCGTTGACGGTCGCTCCCGGGAGCGCGTCACCGGCAACGATGGAGCCGAAGTTTTCACCATGAATACGGTTGAGGCGGTCGGTCTGGCGTACGATACTCCCGGTGGTCGTTTCCAGACGCCCATAGGCGACGGCGTCGTCACCCGCGGGCACATGCTTGCCGCCGTGCTCGACCGGGACCTGAATGACGAATGGACCCTCAACGCGAAACTGCGCTACGCACGCTACGATCATCAGTTCAATCTGTTCCTTGACGGCGACGCCCTTGGGCCCAACACGCCCGAAACGCAGTCCGAGTATCTCACCCGGAGGGGAATCGATCCGGCGTTCCATGGCCACGCCCGTTTCAAGTATTCCCAGACCGGCAGGAATCTGGCGCCGGATCACCTCGTGTTCGGCAACCGTACGCTCGACCGCTGGCGCGACGCCACCGACATGTCGGTGGAAATGAGCCTCGGAAACGAATTTTTCGTCGGTGACGCAACCCATGGCCTGACTATCGGAGGCTTCTTCTCGAATTCCCAGGCCGATGATCTCAATTACATCACCACCTATCTGGGCGATTTCCGCAATGCGCCCCTGATGGTGGACGTGCAACTGATGGGAGTCGTTGAAGACGCATCCGGCGAACTCGTGATGGCCGATGACCCCGCCGCGATGTATCACTGGACACGCAACGGCCTCGCCAGAACCAACGGGCTGACCGGATACCGCGACCGCAGCGCCCGGCGCGCCGCCTTCTACATTGCCGATCAGATCGAAAGCGGCCGCTGGTCCTATGACCTCGGCATCCGGCTCGAACGGCTTGAGGGCGATGTCAAGCAATTCAATACTTCATCCCATGTGATGAGCAACGACCCGAGCGTCAGCGATCACCTTGAGGTCGTCAGTTACACCAATGGCTCGCTCACCAGCGACTCTCTCGGCGCCACCGAATGGGCCTTTTCAGCCGGCGCGCTGTACCGCTTGAGCGACGAGGTCAATCTGTTCGCCAACGCATCCCGCGGATTTTTCTTCCCGCAGATACGCAGCGTGCCTTTCAATCAGGGCAGGCTTGCTTCCTACGAAGGTGAAATCATCGATACCATCGAAGCGGGCGTGAAGTATGAGAATCAGGCAATCACCGCCCAGGCGCTCCTGTTCCGGTCAACCCTGGATGATCGGCGCAACGTCGATTTCATCAATGATCCGAACAATCCCGGCAACATCATTGAAGACGTATCGCTGCAGTCCACCGAGGCCTTTGGAGTCGAGGCCGGACTGACCTGGTACCTGAACGACTTTGTTTCCCTGAACGGCAATGTCACGCTGCGCGAGCACGAGTTCACCAAGGCCGACGGCAATCCCGCGATCGTCGGAAACGAATTGCGGCGGCAACCCACCGAAATGGCCAATTTCGGCGCCCGTTTCGCCCTGGAGAATTTCGAAGGCTTGTTGATGTACAACTATCACGGCGACAACTTCGCCAACGATTCGAACACCGTCAGCCTGGATTCCTACGGCCTGTGGCGACTGGAAGCCGGATATTCCTTCCCGCTTGAGGGCGATGACAATATTCGCGTGAGCCTGCATGTGTTCAACCTTACCGATACGCAGGGAATCACCGAAGGCTCGCCCCGGCAAGGCAATGCCCAGTCGGGCCAACCCGCGCAGTTCTTCGTCGGCCGGCCGATTCTGCCCCGCAGGGTGGCGCTTCGAATGAGTTATGATTTCTAGGGGTCTGCGCCGCAGGAGCCAACTCCCGCGCTTCTGATGAACGCCTTCGACTACGCAATCATCGCCGTCTACCTGGCGATGCTGCTTGGGCTGGGATATTTCTTCAAGGAGCAGCATTCCAAAAAGGATTACTTCCTCGGCGGGCGGCAACTCGGTGTCTTGCCCCTGACCCTGTCGACCATGGCCACCCAGCTTTCGGCCATCAGCTTCATTTCCGCCCCGGCTTTCGTCGGGCTGCGGGAAGGCGGCGGCATGGTCTGGTTGTCGTACGAATTCGCCGTGCCGCTGGCCATGCTGCTGCTCATGGTCTATGTGCTGCCCGTGCTGTACCGTTCGGGAGTTGTCAGTATTTACGACTTCCTCGAAAGCCGCTTCGGACTATCCACGCGACTGCTGATTTCCTTCGTGTTTCTGATCAGCCGCGCCCTGGCCACAAGCATAGCCATATACGCCACCGCGCTCATCCTCAATGTCGCCATGGGCGTTGATTTTTTCATCGCCATTGCCGTAATCGGCGTGATTACGCTCATCTACTCGTTCCAGGGCGGCATGAAGGCGGTGGTGTATTCCGATGCGGCGCAGATGATTCTGATTTTCTCCGGAGTCGCCATGATCCTGCTGTTCTCCCTGCGCAACATGGGCGGGCTGGAGGCTTTCCTGGCCAATATCGACCCTACCCGCCTGACCGTGCTGCGCACCGGTTCCTGGGGCCTGGCAGGTGATGAATGGGGGCTGTGGCCGATGATTTTCGGCGGTATCGTTTTGTACGCCTCATATTACGGCTGCGATCAGACCCAAGCCCAGCGCACGCTTTCGGCGAAAGACGAAAACTCGGTGCGGCGGATTCTCATGCTGAACGGACTGGCGCGATTTCCCATCGTGCTGCTGTATTGCGTAACCGGCCTGGCGCTTGGCGCTTTCGCGGTGATGAATCCGGATTTTCTTGCCCAGGTGGACCCGCAATCCCCTGACACGCTGGTTCCGCTGTTTATTGTCCAGTACCTGCCCAACGGGCTGATCGGCCTGCTTATCGTGGCCTTGCTCGCAGCGTCGATGTCTTCCCTGAGTTCGGTGGTCAATTCGCTTTCGGCGGTCAGCATCGAGGATTACACGCGGCTGGCGGGGAAGAAGCTGGAGCCGGACAGCTATGTCTTCTGGTCCCGCGCGGCGGTTTTGTTCTGGGGCATTCTGATTGTCGCCCTGTCGGTATTCGGCGGCGCCATCGCTCCCACTGTCATAGAGGCCATCAACATGGTCGGTTCGGTATTTTACGGGCCGATCCTGGCAACTTTCCTGTTGGCGATTCTGCGTCCCGGAGTCGGCTCCCTGGGCGCGAACACAGGACTGCTGGCGGGAGTGGGCTTGAATCTGTATCTCTGGATCGGCCAGCCGCAGATATTCTGGTTGTGGTGGAATGTGACCGGGCTGCTTGCCGCGCTCGGCGCCGCCCTGCTGACCTCAGCGTTTTCTGGAGGTATGAAAGCAGCAATACGGCCAGTGGATGCGGGTGGGATTGCCGGAGTCTGGCGTCGCGACGAAACCGCCACGCTGCTGCTGGCCTTCGCGGCAATGTTGCTGATCGGTTGGCTGATACCACACCTGTTTGGCGGATAACTTCAATCGCGCAATCATCCGGCTTGAAACCAGAACAGCGCCACCGCCGCTGTCCAGGAGAAGTTGGCACCTCCACAGCCCTTGCCCGTTTCCGAGTTGAAGTATTCGTAGTACCCCCCGGCAGCCATGATGCATTTGCGACTTTCCTGCTTGATCCGGTCGGCCAGTTCGGTATAGCCATAGGCGCGCAGACCATCGGCGATCATCCAGTTCACATGCAGCCATACCGGGCCGCGCCAATATCGTTGCGGCTCGTAGAGCGGGCTTCGCGGGTGTGTTGAAGCCAGGGAAAATTCACTTGCCGCCAGCCACTGCTCCGTCAGTGAGGCCATTTCTCCAGCCTGGCTGGCATCGGCCAGATAGCCGAAAAGTGGCAGTAGCGCGGCGGTAGTGTGTTCCCGCAGCGGCGCATCGGAAATTTTGTCCCAATTGAGGAAACAGCGATATTCGCCAGACCAGCAGCGGCGGGCCGCCTTGCCGGTGCGAACGAGTTCCGCCTCAAGCTCCGGCACGGATTCCTCTTGCCCGAATTCCCTGCAGAGGTTGATCAGGTCGTGGGTGGCGCGTTGCAGTATGGCGACTGTGCCGATGTCGATGACCCGATAAGGCGAGGCGGGCGCCACTCGCCGGGGTTCGAATCGGTGCCGTCTGTTCAATTCGATGAGATGGAGGTAACGATCGTATTCCGCGTCGCTTGGCCGCTGTGCCTGATCGACATGGTTCAGGTCGCGGCGCTGGTAGCCCCACTCAACCCGCGGCACACGGGCCAGTGGAGCGTCCCAGGCCGGACTGTTGTCCATACCCGATTCCCAGGGATGGTAGCTCTCCACCAGTCCTGTGTTATCGAGATCGCGGTCACGGTACCACCAGAGATGGTAGTCGATCACTCGTGGCAGCAGATCCCGCACTGCGGCGCGAGCCGCCGAGCTTGCCGATGAACGTTGCAGCATCAGCGTGATTGCCGTGGCCCAGACCGGTGGCTGCGAGATCGTGCTTGAGGGAATGCCGGATTCAGCGCCCCAAATCCCGGGCCCGGGAAAATACGAATCCGAAGGACCATGAAAAAGGATATGCGGCACCATGCCGTTGTCCCATTGGCCACTGAACATCGCCTGCGCCTCTTTCCATGCGCGCCCTTCCTCGAAAGTGAGCCAGCCGAGAGCGGTAAAGGCGGAATCCCAATTCCACTGGAACGGATATAGCCCTTTTGTCGGAACCGTATATGTTCCCAGGTCATTGCCTCGCAATATTGCGCGGGCCGCGTCAAAATCCATCATTTTCCCGATTTGCGGCGCCCCGTTCACCGCTGATCTCAGAATTCAGGGGAAATCCTACTCAATGTGGGTAAGATAGCACCTGAGTTGCGGGAGGCAAAGTTGAATATCCACCAATATTCGCCTCAATCGATCAGTCAGGGGCGCGACGAGAGCGAATTTTCGCTTTCGCGAATTCCTGTGGCGCAGGCTCCTGGGCACGAAAATACCGGAACCGCCGCCGGGGCGCATGAAAGCGCCCCGGCGGCGGTTCCGGTTCAGAAGGGCCTGCCTGGAATCAACTCAAGTCAAAGCGGTCGAGATTCATTACCTTGGTCCAGGCCTTGACGAAGTCGGCTGCGAACTTGTCCCGGGAATCGGCGCAGCCATAGACTTCGGCGATTGCCCTGAGCTGGGAATTCGAGCCGAAGACGAGGTCGGCGCGGGTTGCGGTCCAGCGCTTTTCTCCACTGGCGCGGTCGCGGCCCTCGAACTCGTCCTCATCGTCGGAGACCGGCGCCCAGGCGGTGTTCATGTCGAGCAGGTTGACGAAGAAGTCATTGCTCAGGGTGCCCGGGCGATCGGTGAACACGCCATGGGCGGAACCGTCGGCATTGGCGCCAAGCACTCTCATGCCGCCCACCAGCGCGGTCATTTCCGGCGCTGTGAGGGTCAGCAACTGGGCCTTGTCCACCAGCAGCTCCTCGGCGGAAACCGGGAACTTGCCGCACAGGTAGTTGCGGAAACCGTCCGCCGCCGGCTCCAGCACGGCGAATGACTCGGCGTCGGTCTGTTCGGCAGTCGCATCGCCGCGACCGGGAGTAAAAGGAACCTGTACCGCGCCGCCCCCGTCCGCCGCCGCCTTTTCAATCGCCGCGCAGCCGCCAAGCACGATCAGGTCCGCCAGGGATACCCGCTTGCCGCCGCTCTGGGCGCTGTTGAATTCGCCCTGAACACGTTCGAGAACCGCCAGCACCTTTGCCAGGTCGTCCGGGCGATTGACTTCCCAGTCCTTCTGGGGCGCAAGCCGTACCCGACCGCCATTGGCGCCGCCGCGCATGTCCGAGCCGCGGAAGGTGGAGGCCGAGGCCCAGGCCGCCGAAACCAGTTGCGCCACGCTCAATCCGGAATCGAGAATCTTCGCCTTGAGCGCGGCGATGTCGGCATCGTCCACGAGTTCGTGGTCCACCGCCGGAATCGGGTCCTGCCAGATGAAGTCCCCGGCGGGAACTTCCTTGCCGAGATAACGCGCTTTCGGGCCCATGTCCCGGTGGGTCAGCTTGAACCACGCTTTTGCGAATGCATCGGCCAACTGGTCCGGGTTTTCCAGAAAACGCCGGGCGATGGGCTCGTAGCCCGGGTCCATGCGCATGGCCATGTCGGCGGTGGTCATCATGGGAGCGTGGCGTACGTTCGGGTCATGCGCGTCGGGCACGGCGCCGTCGCCGGTATTACCCACGGGCTTCCACTGGTTGGCGCCGGCGGGGCTTTTGGTGAGTTCCCATTCGTAGCCGAACAGGTTTTCCAGGTAATTGTTGTCCCATTGCACCGGGTTGGTGGTCCAGGCGCCTTCAAGTCCGCTGGTAATGGCATCGCCCGCCTTGCCCGAGCCGTGGGAACTGATCCAGCCGAGGCCCTGATTGGCCATGTCGGCGGCTTCGGGTTCCGGCCCCACTTTCGCCGCGTCCCCGGCGCCGTGGCATTTGCCGAAGGTATGTCCGCCCGCCACCAGCGCCACGGTTTCCTCGTCGTTCATCGCCATGCGGCCAAAGGTTTCGCGAATGTCGCGGCCCGAGGCGATGGGGTCGGGATTGCCGTTGGGGCCTTCCGGGTTCACATAGATCAGGCCCATCTGCACCGCGCCCAGTGGGTTTTCCAGTTCCCGGTCGCCGGTGTAGCGGTTGTCGCCAAGCCAGGTGGTTTCGGCACCCCAGTAGATGTCTTCTTCGGGCTCCCAGATGTCGGGCCGGCCGCCGGCGAAGCCAAGTGTCTCGAATCCCATGGATTCCAGGGCGCAGTTGCCGGCCAGAATCATCAGGTCGGCCCAGGAAATCCTGTCGCCGTACTTCTGCTTGACGGGCCACAGCAGCATGCGCGCCTTGTCGAGATTGCCATTGTCCGGCCAACTGTTCACCGGGGCGAAACGCTGGTTGCCGGTGCCGCCGCCACCGCGGCCGTCGGAAATGCGATAGGTTCCCGCGCTGTGCCAGGCCATGCGGATGAACAGGGGGCCATAATGGCCGTAGTCCGCCGGCCACCAGTCCCGGGAGGTGGTGAGTACTTCGCAGATGTCCCGCTTGAGGGCGTCGAGGTCGAGGCTCTTGAACGCCTTGGCGTAGTCGAACGCCTCGCCCATTGGGTCGGACTTGCCGGAATGCTGGTGCAGGATTCTGAGATTGAGCTGGTTCGGCCACCAGTCCGCATTGGATGTGCCGAAGCCCGCGGCGAACTTCTGCGCGCTGCCCGTGAACGGGCATTTGACGGTGTCGTGCATGGTTTCTCCTTGGTGTGGATGCAGTGTTTCAGGGGGCCGGAACCCAGCAGCCTGAGCTCGGGCGATTCACAGGGAACTTAGCACATCTTGTCTTATCAGGATAATTGATATTCCCGCCGCCTTTCATTGGAAAAATCGATAAGTCATTGCCGTGACCGCCGAATTCGATGGGTGAAGGCAAGCGTTCTCGAAGCGCGGCTTCGAGCGCGGCCGCAACGGTACGGAGCCATGCTCCGTGACTGGAGCAAGCCATTGAATTCGGAAGCAAAATAAAACCACGCTTTTGTTTTGCAAACATTGGGCTATATTCAACGAATGGCATTCACCCGTGGCAAGGACTTGGCCGCAGACTTTGGACCGGAGGCAATGACTGAATACCCCACTTTTGTCACTCATCTGGAATGCAGCTACACCGGCAAGCAATACCCCGCCGATACGCTGCAGGGACTTTCCGAAGCCGGCAAACCGCTGCTGGTTCGCTATGACCTGGACGCTCTGGCGTCCGGGGTCAGCAAGATTCACCTGATCGACCGGGAGCCCGAATTGTGGCGCTATCGCGAGTTTTTGCCCGTGCGGCGCTCGGAGAATGTCGTGCGGCTTGGCGAATCGATGACGCCGCTGCTGCCCGCCCGCAAGCTGGAGGAGGATTATGGCTGCGCGCGGATTCTCATCAAGGACGAAGGGCGCCTCCCCACCGGCTCCTTCAAGGCCCGGGGGCTCGCCCTGGCGGTGGCCATGGCCCGGGAACTCGGCGTTCGGCGCATGGCGATTCCCACCAATGGCAATGCCGGGGCCGCGCTAGCTGCGTATTGCGCCGCGGCGGATATCGAAACCTGGGTGTTCTGCCCTGCGGACACGCCCCGCGTCAATATCGAGGAAACCGCCTTTTTCGGCGCCCATACCTATCTGGCCAATGGCTACATCAATGACTGCGGCAAGGTTGTCGGCGCCGGTCGCGAGGAGATGGGCTGGTTCGATACGTCCACGCTGAAAGAGCCGTACCGGATCGAAGGCAAGAAGACCATGGGGCTGGAGCTTGCCGAACAGCTCGACTGGCAACTGCCGGACGTAATTCTCTATCCCACCGGCGGCGGCACTGGCCTGATCGGCATGTGGAAGGCCTTTGCCGAACTCGAAGCCATTGGCTGGATCGGCTCCCGCCGGCCGCGCATGGTGGCGGTGCAGGCAGCTGGCTGTGCGCCCATGGTGCGGGCCTTTGAGTCCGGCAGCCGCCACGCCGAGCCCTGGGAAGACGCCCACACTATCGCCGCCGGCATTCGCGTGCCCGCGGCGGTGGGGGACTTTCTGATACTCGATGCGGTGCGCGAGAGCGGCGGCTTTGCGGTCGCCGTGGAAGACGCCGATATTCTTGCCGCCCAGCGGGAATGCGCCCGCCGGGAAGGCATATTGCTATGCCCCGAAGGCGCCGCAACCCTGGCGGCGCTGAAGCGGGAACTGGCCAGCGGCCGCATCCGCCGGGACGAGCGCGTGGCGCTGTTCAATTGCGCCACCGGGCTGAAGTATCCGCTGCCGGCGGAGTACGGGCAGATCGACCTCAAGCAGTCAATCGACTACGCCGCGCTCCAGCAATTCTCATTTTGACGCTCCAGCCTTCATGTCATTCCGTGCGAAGCGAAGCGTAGTCGCGGAATCTCTTGCAGTGGCCACGCGATGAGATCCCGCGACTGCGCGCGGGATGACCAATGTGAGCGCGCCCATCGCCATAATGAAAATTGCTGGCCGCGCTCAAGATCTGACAGGCGCCACGAAAATTTCACGTCAAATTCAGTGCACTTCCGATAATCCTTACTACAGTTAAGCCTGGAGACTGCAACGGTCCCGGCTGCGCCAAAAATCCATGGCCGTTTTCTTCTCCATATCCGTAATTTCATGTTATAAGGAGTTGAGATGACCACACCAGACCTCATGGCCGCGCGACAATTGGAGAAATCCGGCATGACCCGACCCGAAGCGGAAGCGGTGGTTGGCCTCGTGCGCACCGTGGCCGCGCCATTGGCAACCACTGCAAAACTTGAGACCGTCGAGAAATCCACCAAAGATGCCCTGGCGACCCTGGGAGAGTCTCTTCGGGAAGAAATGAAGTCCATGGAAGAGCTGCTCAGGACGGAGATGAAGGCCTTGGAATCGGGGATGCTCTGGAAAGTGGCCGGCATGAATCTGACGATGGTTGGCCTGGTCATCGCCACCATGCGGTTCTTGCCCGCCTGAAACCTGATTTGCCCGGCTATTCAGGGGGTGATATAAGGGGATTTCAAGCCATTATCCGGTCCCCGCCAATTCAAGGGGCCCAAGTACGAAAATTCATGAACGCCCCGGTTCGGCACAGCTTCCGCATTGCACAGACGATTTCCCTGGTTTTGCCGGGTCTGCTCTGGCTCGGCGCCGCCGCCGTGTTCGCCCAGGAAGGGGAAGCCCCGATTGCAGACGAGACCGGGTCGGCTGCGCCGCGAACTTCGGTGCTGTATCTTGAGCCCGGAGCGCCGCTTTCCCGGCGGGCGGACTTCGCCCTGCCGCCGCCCGAGTTGCCCGAAAACCCGGGGTTCGACCCGGAATTCGCCGAGCGCAGCCGTAGCATTTCCCGTTTCAATGAAGCCATCGCCGATGCCGAAACCATAGCCGGCGCCTGGGGCAACAGCCTGGTCGAGCAATTGACCACCCTGGGTTCGCTGCAACAGCAGCAGGGCAATTATTCCGGCGCGATAGAAACCCACGAGCGGGCGATTCACGTCCAGCGAATCAATGCCGGGCTGCACACCATCGACCAGGCGCCGCTGGTGCGGCGGATGATCGAAAGTTACATCGCCATGCGCGACTGGCCCCAGGTGGACACCTATCACAACTACCTGTTCTTCATTCAGCAGAAAACCTATGGCAACACCGACCCCAGGCTGATTCCCGCCCTGGGCGAGTTGGCCAACTGGCATATTCACGCCTTTGCCATGCGCGAAGGCCAGTCCCTGGCGATGCGGCTCAGTTCCGCCCAGATGCTGTTCGCCACCGCCGCGCGGCTGGTGGACATGCACTTCGGCAGGGACGACGCCAGATATGTCGAGTACCAGCGGGGCCTGGCACGCTCGGCCTATCTCGTGGCCCAGAACCAGGACTTGCTACGGGAGCTTGACCGGGCGCAATTCCGGGCGCCCCAGGAAGCCCTGCGGGACGCCATCATGGTGGACACTTCCCTGCCCATCCGCCCGCTCGGCTTCGGCGCGGGGGAGGACGCGCTGCAAAACATCATGGCGTATTACCGGGAACAGGAAGACACCGAACAACTCGCCGAGGCCACCGCGCAACTGGCGGACTGGTACCTCCTGTTCAACCGCCGCGGCCAGGCCCGGGAAACCTATCAGCAGGCCTGGGATGCGCTGACCGACGAGGCGGACGCCCAGGAACTGCGCCAGCGGCTCTTTGGCCAAGTGCGCGAGATTCCCGTGTACGCGGCCGACGACAACGGCTGGATGATCGAAAACCTCGGCTTCATGGCGGATGAGGACGAAGCCAGCCATGACTTTATCGACGTGAGTTTCGATGTGACCCAATGGGGGGAAGTGCGCAACATCGAGACCCTGGGCGAGCCCTCGCCCGTCGCCGAAAACCAGCATGGCTGGGTGCGGCGCAATATCCGGGACACGATGTTCCGGCCGGTGATCGCCGGGGGCGATATCGCCCGCTCCGACGGCAATCAGTTCCGCTACCGCTACTGGTATTGATCCAGGAGCCTGCGCCACAGGAATTCGCGAAAGCGAAAATTCGCTATCGCCGCGCCCCTGGCCGGTCGGTTGAGGCGAATATTGGTGAATATGCAACGAAATCGAACGGCCGGGGCGTGGATGAGAGCGGATTTGCAGCCGTGAATTCCTGCGGTGCAGGCTCCTCGGGCCTGGCACGGGAATCGGCTGGCGCGGCGGATGTCAAGCCTCGCCAGGCCATGTGTGGCCTCGTTCAGGAAACTACCGGCGGCGGAATCTGTCCAATATCCCGGAAACATGGCGGAAAAGTGGTAAGCTTGGGGGCAGTGGAGTTGGCAACGGAAATCAGGGAGCGCGCCGTATGCCGTATAACGCTTTGTACAAGCAGCGTAGTGGAGTTGGCGTAACAGGAAAACCTTGGCGAGACGAGGGTCGGCCCGACAGGTCGGCGCGGCGGGGCAGGATCATGCAAGCTTTGAATTTCAGACCCACAGCACTGGCAAAGTTCGCCCTTGGCGGGCTAGTGGTGGCAGCGCTTGCCGCCTGCGAAACCCAGACCCAACAGAGCCCGCAACAGCCACAAAGCCCCCAGATGCCCTCATCGAGCCCGAGCGGATTTCCCACACCGCCCCAGCCGCCGAGTGGATCCCAGGGGCCACAATCACCCAGCGGTTCGCCTTCGATGCCGTCACCGAGCTCGCCGGGTTCCAGCGGTTCGCCCCCCATGCCTTCGCCGAGTTCATCGAGTTCGGGCGGCTCGCCGTCTATTCCGTCGCCGTCGAGCCCCGGCGGAATGCCTTCCACTCCGTCCCAGTCGGGCCAGAGCGGTTCGCCTTCGGCGTCAATGCCATCCAGCTCCGGCGGAATGCCGTCAACGGCCGCGGGCGCACCGTCCCCGGGCGCTCCGGGGCTGCCCACCCTGTCCACGCCTCCGGGACTGCCCGGGCTGCCGTCTTCTTCCATTCCCGGCAGCCCCGGAGATCCCGGCGGCAGCGGCGATGCCGGCAGTGCTGCGGATGGTTCCGCAGGGGGCGCTGAAGGTGGTTCCCGGCCAGGGATTGAACCCGCCGGCGGCGAAGGCGGGAGAGACAGTTCCACCGGCGCCGCGGGCAATCTTCCCGGCCAGCCCGGCGGGGGCGACTATAGCCTCGACACCTTGCCCGGAGGCGGAGTATTCCAGGGCGGTGCGGGTTCAGGGCAGTCCGGCGGCGCCATGACCGCGGCGGAACGCGCCGCTGTGCTCGACGATCAATTGCGGCGCACGTACGAAACCTATGACGAGATCCTGCGCCGGGAACAGGCTGACGTCCGGGGCGCCGCGGAACGCGGTGGCGGTGGCGGCAATGAGCCGCCCGGCGGACAGTCCGGCGGCGTTCCCAATGGCGTGGGCGGCGCCGATGTGACCAGCGACGGAAATCGCCCGGGAGGCCCGCCGGCAGGCGTTTCCCAACAGCCGACTTTTCCACCGCCGGACGATATTCCCAGTGGTCGCGATGATGATGTGGTGGCGCGGCAATTGCGCGAGGCGGCCATGACCGAACCCGACCCGGAGCTGCGGGAAGCGCTCTGGGACGAATATCGCAATTACACCGGCATAGGCAATTAGGGCCTGTTCACACTATGCGCTGTTGCTCTGTTGTGTCTGTCACGTCGCCAATCAAGGCGCTCGCGGCGTCTTGCCGGACGAAAAAGAGATCCGGCAGAGCGACAGCGCATAGTGTGAACAGGCCCTGGCACGGAAGGAGTTTTTCGGAGAAACGCAGATTACGGCAGGAAAGGTCCATGAACATGAAAATGACATTCCAGCGATTGATGGGGCTTGGCCTGGCGGCTGCGCTGGCGGGCGGCTGCGCCACCCATACAGTGCGCACGACGACCTACGAACCGGTGGTTACCGACACCGAAGCGATTCCGGAAGAATTCCTGATGGACGTGGGCGTGGCCATATTCGACCCGGGCCTGGATGAAATCGACGATGACGAGGAAGAGACCACCAATCACCAGGTGCGCCTGGCGGAATCGCGCTACGCCCCCTACCTGCTCACCGAAACCCTGATCCGTTCGGGCAACTGGGGCATTGTCTACGTCATGCCCAATGACGCCAGCCCCATGGATATCCGCATCGACGGCGCCATCCTGCAATCCACCGGCGAAAGCATGGCCATGCGGGTGCGGGTGAGCGACGCCGCCGGTCGCCACTGGTACACGAAGGAGTACCGCGAGGCCATCAGCCAGTTCAGTTACGAACCCGGCCAGCGGGCCCAGAACGATCCTTTCCAGGTGCTGTACAACTCCATCGCCAACGACTTGCTCGACTATCGCAAGTCCAATATCGACAATGCGGACATCGCCGAAATCCGGGCGATATCGGAAATGCGTTTCGCCCAGCGATTCTCGCCGGATGCTTTTGGCGATTTTCTCGCTGCCGACGGCGAAGGCAATTACAACCTGACCGCGCTGCCGGCGGAGTCCGACCCCTCCCTGCGCCGCATCCGCGAAATTCGCGAGCGCGACTACATGTTCATGGACACGGTGCAGGAATACTATTCGACTTTCACCCGGGAAATGCGCGAACCATACGATTCCTGGCGCGAACAGAGCTATCACGAAACCCTGGCCCTACGCGAGCTTGAAGACAATGCGCGGCGCCGCTTCATCCTCGGCACCGCGGTCGTGCTTGGGGGTCTCGCGGCCGCCGCCAATGGCGGTGACTATGTCACCCAGGTGGGCGGGGCGGCAGGCGTCGGCGCCGGGGCCTACCTGATCAAGAGCGGATTCGACCGGCAGGCGGAAGCCAGAATCCACATGGCGGCGCTGGAAGAGATGGGCGCCTCCCTCGAAGGCGAAGTCGCGCCACGGGTCATCAGTCTCGAAGACCAGACCATCACCCTCACTGGCACCGTCGAGGAGCAGTACGGGCAGTGGCGCGAGATCCTCGCCGATATCTACGCCGTCGAGCGCGGCAGTCTGCCTTCGGCGGTATCTGGTAACTGATCCTCCGCAGGCGGCTCGACAGCGACGGCTCAGCCCCGGAAATCCGTACCATAATGACGCATGCCGGAACAGGAATCCTCACATCGATTGCCGGAGCAGGCGAATGACGGCGCCGCCGGAGCACAGGCGCTGCCGCCACCGGAAACCCGCCGGCCATCCCCCTGGTTATGGCTGGGCGTAGGCTTTTTGCTGATCGTCGCCCTGCTGGTGGTCTTTGTCCTGCCGGTGGTCGTTACCGAGTACGAATTGCCGCTCGAACTCCGGGCTGATCTTCCCCAACCGGCGCCCCCCTCCAACGCTTCGCAAAATACCGAGGCGCCTTCCCCATTCGAGGAAGCGCTCGCCGCCCGGGAGCGCCAGCGCGCCCAGGATGTGCTTGCCGATATTCTCGATGTCCAGGCTGAACTCGAAGCCTTGCAGGTGGAGCAATGGGCCGGCGAAAGCTTCGCCGCAGCCCTCGAATCCGCCCGGGCCGGCGATGTGTTCTATCGCGCCCGGGAATTCGACCAGGCCAATGATTCCTATCTAACCGCGGCGGCGACCCTGGAAGAATTGTTGGAGTCGGTCCCCTCCAGACTGGAAGAAACTCTGGCAGAAGGCGAATCCGCCCTCACCGGGGGTGACCCGCAACTTGCCGAAGCCCGCTTCAATACCGCCTTGCTGCTCGACCCGGGCAATGCCCAGGCCCGGGCTGGCCTCGAACGAACCGCCAACCACGCCGAATTCACAGACCTGCTCGAAAGCGCCGCGGGCCTCGCCCAAGGTGGGGACTTGCGGCAGGCGCTCGCTGCCTACCAGCAGGCCGCCGCGCTGGACCCGGCCAATGAACAGGCCCGCGCCGGCGCCGGCGCAGTCACCGAACAGATTCGCCAGGGTGAATTCTCCGCGGTCATGGCGGCGGGATTCGCCCTGCTCGACGGCGGCGACCCCGAGGCGGCGATCGCCGAATTCGAGCGCGCCGAAGGCCTTGGCGTCAACAATGAACAGGCCCGGGGCGCCATCGATCAGACCCGCAACCAGATCGCCTCGGTGGAAATTACCCGGCTGCGCGAAGGAATCGAGACCGCCGAACAGGGCGAGCAATGGCAGGATGCCGTGGAAGCCTACGACGAAGTGCTCGCCATCGACGCCAATGTGGTGTTCGCCCAGGAAGGCCGCGAGTACGCCTCCCGCCGGGCCCTGCTCGACAATCTGCTTACCGAAGCCATCGCCAACCCTTTCCGTTTCAATGAGGACCCGGTCTACCAGCAAGCCCTGGACATCTACTACACCGGCCGCACCATCGAATCCCCGGGGCCAAGACTTGCCGGGCAGCTCGATGAACTCGAAGTCCTGCTCGCCGATTCCCAGGTTCCGGTGGAAGTACGCTTCGCCTCCGACAACCTGACCGATGTCACCGTGCTGCGAATCGCCGAACTCGGCGAGTTCGAACAGACCAGCCTTTCACTGAAACCGGGGCGCTATGTCGCGTTGGGGCGAAGAGTGGGCTACCGCGATGTGCGGGAAGAATTCACCGTGGGTTTTGGCCAGACACCCGCCCGGGTCACGGTGCAATGCGTTGACCGCCTCGGCGGCAGGCGCTGACCATGCAAGAACGCGATTCCGACCTCATTGAACCCATCGTCCCGGTGGAATTCACGCCGCCGAAAGGCGACGGCCCGGGTTTTGTCTTCCGCTGGCGCTGGCTTTACGGCGCCGTTGCCACATTCGCCGCCCTCAGCGGCTTTGCCGCCTGGTTCGTGCTTACCGCCAGATCGGTCTATATCGAAGTGGATCCCATCACCGCGGATATTGAACTCGGCGGCGGCCTGAGCTTTCAGGTGGGCCCCCGCTATCTGCTGCGCAGCGGAGAATACCAGTTGCGGCTGAGCCATGCGGGCTACCACGACCGGGACATCGCCCTGATGGTGGGGGAGGACGCCGCGCAAACCCACGAGTACGCGCTAACCCCGCTTCCCGGCAGGATTTCGGTGAGCAGCGGCGAGCTTGCCGGCGCCCGGGTGAGCATTGGCGGGACCGATATCGGCGCCACCCCGGTGGCCGACGCCAGCGTCGAAGCCGGCGATTACGAACTCCTTGTCAGTCTCGACCGCTACCTGCCGTACCGCGCCGAAATCAGCGTGGAAGGCCGCGAAGTCGAGCAGCAATTCGCCGTGGAGCTGGAGCCGGCCTGGGCTGAAGTGCGCCTGCGCAGCCAGCCGACCGGCGCCGAAGTGCTGGTGGATGGCGAAACCGCCGGCCAGACGCCCCTGTTTGCGGAAATCCTGGAAGGGCGCCGCTCCCTGACCCTGCGCCTGCCGGGGCATCAGGCCTGGCAGCAGCGCATTGAACTGAAAGCCGGCGAAGTACTGGAACTGCCCCTGGTGAACCTGCAACCCGCCGATGGCCTGGTCTTCATTCAGTCGAACCCCTCCGGCGCCAGCGTCACCGTGGGCGGCGAATTCAAGGGCCTGACCCCGGTGGAAGTCAGCCTGCCCCCGGGCCAGCGCCACGAGTTCACCCTGATCCGGGAAGGTTATCACTCCAGACGCGTGCCGCTGGAAATCCGTCCGGACCAGCAACACGATCTGGCGGTGGAACTCGAGCCGGTGCTGGTGGCGGTGCGGGTGGAGGCGGAGCCGCCCGACGCCGAGCTTTACGTCAATGGCGATCTGGTCGGTTCCGCCAACCAGACCGTGGAATTGCTTGCAGCCAGCCAGAGCATCGAAATCCGCAGCAATGGCTATGTGCCCTACGCCACCGAATTCATTCCCCGCCCCGGCCTCGATCAGGTCATCCGCGCCACCCTGCAATCCCTGGAACAGGCCCGGCTGGAAAACATCGCCGTGGTAACCAATGCCGCGGGCCAGACCATGAAGCTGTTCTTCCCCGAAGGGCGCAGCTTCACCATGGGCTCCTCGCGCCGGGAAGCGGGCCGGCGGCCCAATGAAACCCTGCGGGAAGTCAAGCTCCAGCGGCCTTTCTATCTCGCCGAAACCGAAACCACCAATGAACAGTTCCGCCTGTTCGCGCCGGAACACAGCTCGGGCACCACCGCCGGCATGACCCTGGACAATGCCAGCCAGCCCGTGGTGCGGGTGTCCTGGCAACAGGCCGCGCTGTTCTGCAACTGGCTCAGCGAACAGGAGTCGCTGGCGCCTTTCTATCTGGTCGGCAACGGCCAGGTGACGGGTTTCGACCCGGAATCCACCGGCTACCGCCTGCCCACCGAAGCCGAGTGGGCCTGGGCCGCCCGGGTGGACCCGGAGGGCAACAGCCTGCGCTATCCCTGGGGCGATTCGCTGCCGCCGCCGCCGCGTTCGGGCAATTTCGCCGACATCAGCGCCCGCGCCTTTCTTGGCCTGGTGCTGCGGGATTACAACGACGGCGAAGCCGTCACGGCCCCGGTGGCCACTTTTCCGCCGAATCACCGGGGCCTGTACGATCTTGCCGGCAACGTCGCGGAATGGATGCATGACTACTACGGCTCGGTGGGACTGGGCGGAAACGCGCCAACCGACCCGCTGGGGCCCGAATCCGGCGAATCCCATACCCTGCGCGGCTCAAGCTGGGCCCATGCTTCCATCACCGAAATGCGTCTTTCCCACCGGGATTTCGGCGCCGAACCCCGTTACGATACAGGCTTCCGGGTGGCGCGTTATCTGGAAGAGGAGGAATAGTCAGTGAGTGAAGACAACCGCAGATTGAGCTTGCTGCTTGCCCTGGTTCTGGCGGGGGCCGGCGCGGGATTTGCCGGCGCCCGGCAGCAGGAGCAGGACGAGCCGGAACAGGCCGCCGCCGAACAACAGCAAGGGCAGGAGCAACAGGAGGAAACCGGGGCCGCCGAAGCCGAAGAAGAACAAAGCGGCGAAGACGGCGGGTTCGAGCGCTTCATTCCCACCGAGCAGGTCTCCCGGGACCTCGGCGTCTCTTTCCCGGCGGACATCTAGGAATTTATGGGACAGCACACCAGGACTCCACCAGCATGAGACAAGGCCTGCTCAACCAAACGCTGTACCAGTTGGCTGCGCTGATTACCGCGGTGATTATCGTCCACGCCATTTATGTGGCGATCATCCGCCCCAATGCCGACTTCATCCAGCAGCAACAGGCCCAGCTTCAGCAGGCCAACCCTGACTATGTGCCCGAACGCTCGGTCTACATCATCCTGCGCAATGTGGAGCAGGAAACCTGCATCATTCTTTTCCTCTGGGCGCTGTCGATCATCGGCCAGAAAACCGTGACCACCATGCGCGAGCGAAGACTGCTCGACCGCACACTGATTCCGCTTGCGGAAGGCATGAGCATCCTGCCCGAAGACGCCCGCAACTATTCCCGGCCGGTGCAGGGGCTGCCGGAGAAGGAACGCGAAAGGCTGCTGCCTCGGGCACTGCTTGCCGGCCTGCACCGTTTTCAGACCACCCGGGACATCCAGGACGTATCCAACACCATCCGCGACACCTGCGACACCGAAGCCGACCGCATGGAGACCGAACTCACCATCGTGCGCTATATCGCCTGGGCGATTCCCTCCATCGGTTTCCTCGGCACCGTGCGCGGCATCGGCACGGCCCTCGGCCAGGCCTATCAGGCGGTGGCCGGCGATATCGTGGGGGTGACCCAGAGCCTCGGGGTGGCCTTCAACTCCACCTTCGTGGCCCTGGTGGTGAGCATTCTGCTGATGTTCCTGCTGCACCAGTTGCAACTGCTCCAGGACCGGCTCGTGCTCGACTGCCAGAACTATTGCGACGACCGCCTGCTGCGGCGCCTGCAAGTGCCCGGCCAGGAACCGCCATCATGAGTTTTGTGGCGATCGAGCTCAATGACCTTGCCCTGCGGGCCGGGTCCGAGGCCGGATTGCTTGCGGCAAGCCCCGGCTTCGCGCTGGTGCGGGGAAAGGAAGTGATACTCGGCGCGGAAGCCGAAGCCCGGCACCGGCTCTACCCCACCAGCAGTTATGACAAGTTCTGGCATGAACTGAACATGGAGCCGCTGCATGCCACCCGCGGCCGCATCCGCCACCATGCCGACCTCGCCTACAGCCACTTGCTTGCCATCGCCGAAGAGGCGGAAATCGACGGCGAAGTCATATTCGCGGCGCCCGGGCATTTTTCCCGGGAACAGTTGGGGCTGCTGCTCGGCATCGCCGGTCAGTGCCCTTTCCAGGTCGCCGGTATGATCGACTCCGCTCTCGCCGCCGCCGTAGACGTCGAGACGGGGGATGAGCTGGTGTACATCGCCCTGCACCTGCATCAGATTCTGCTGACCCGGCTGCGACGCAGTGGCGGCGAACTCGCGGTGGACAGGGTCGTCCAGGCGCCCCAGATCGGTCGCCAGCAATTGCTCGACGCCCTGCTGCGAATCGCCAATGACGCATTCATCCGCCAGTGCCGCTTCAATCCCCAGCATGAAGCGGCGTCGGAACAGCAATTGTATTCCCTGCTCGCGGACTGGCTCGACTCGGCTGGACCAGAACAGGAGGGGGCACGGGAAGGAGCCCGGGAAAACCTGCCAATGGAGCTGGACGCCGGCACGATGACCCATCGCGCCAAGCTGCCCCAGGACCAGATCCTGTCCGCTCTGGGCAAGCCCTGGCGGAGCCTGCTCGCGTCCCTTGCCCCCCTGCTGGAATCCCCGGCCACGGGCATCCTGCTCGACCATCGGCTCGCGCATCTGCCGGGGGTTCGCGCCGCACTCGGCGAGGCGGGGCCGTTGCGGATTGCCAGACCCGGGACAATCATCGAAAACTGCCTGCGCCATGGGGACCAGATTACCGCGGGCGAGGGCGTGCGCCGGATCCGGTCGCTGGCGTTGGACGAAGCCAGCGAGACGACCGGGGCCGGGGATACACCGGCAATGCCCACCCATGTCCTGTTCCGCAACCGCGCCCTGCCGGTAGATGATCTGCCCCTGGTGAGCCAGGCCAATGGCAGCGCCGGCGGCGCCCTTGCCCTGGATGTTCCGGGCCCGGCGGCAACCCTCGGGCGAATCGTCCTGCGCCAGTCCCGGGTATTGCTCGACTGCGGCGACAACGAATTCCACCTCAACGACGCTCCGGTGACGGGAAGCCAGCCCTTGCGGCTCGGCGACCGGGTCCGTTTTCCACAAGCCGCCGGTGAACTGCTGCTGATCGAGGTGGGCGATGGCCGGCGGACGTAAAAGGGCACGGCGCGGCGTATCGCCGCTGAGCCTGGCGTTTCTCGACGTCATGTTCTGCGGCTTTGGCGCGGTCATCCTGATCTTCCTGATTCTCGACCACACCTCCACGGTTTCCACCGTGGAAAGCAGCCCGGACCTGGAAATCGAACTCAACATGCTGCAAAGGGAGATCGAGGAAGGCGTGGAAGGCAACCGGGAGTTGCGCAATCTGCTGGCGGACCTCAGCGAGGAATACGAGCGCGGCGAAGTCGAATCCGAACAATTGCGCGAGCAGGTGGAGTTGCTGCGGCGCGAACTCGAACTGCTGGAAAACAGCGGCGCCGACAGCGACCAGTTGCGCGACCGGCTGCTGTCCGACATCGAATCCCTGGAAACCCGCATCGAGGAATTGCAGGCCCAGGAATTCGAGCGTTCGGGCAACAATGTGCGGCAGTACCTCGGCGACGGCAACCGGCAATACCTTTCCGGGATGTTTCTCGGCGGCCAGCGGGTGCTGATTCTCATGGACGCTTCCGCCAGCATGCTCGACGAAACCCTGGTCAACATCATCCGCACCCGCAACATGCCCGACCAACGCAAGGTGCTTGCGCCCAAGTGGCGCCGGGTGCTGCGGGCGGTGGACTGGATCACCACCCAGATTCCCGTCACCAGCCGCTACCAGCTGTGGAGCTTCAATACCGATGTGACGCCGGCGCTGCCGGGGGACGCCCAGGCCTGGCGCGAAATCGCCGACCGCGACGACCTGGAGGAAGCGGTGGACAATCTGCGCGCGACGATTCCCGGAGGTGGCACCAATCTGGAGCAGGTCTTCCGCATGGCCGCGGGCATGTCGCCGCCGCCGGACAATATCTTCCTGATAACCGACGGCCTGCCCACGGTGAACCGGCCCGGCCCGGCAAGCGGCCTGGTGACTCCCCGGGACCGCATCGAGCTGTTCGAGGAGGCAATCGAAGAACTTCCACCCGGCGTTCCGGTCAATACCATACTGATGCCGCTGGAAGGCGACCCGAGCGCGGCGGCGGCCTACTGGCAACTGGCGATGATGACCAGAGGCTCGTTTTTGTCTCCATCGAGGGATTGGCCATGACGTATCCGAAGCCGACCACGGGCTCGTTCCTGTCTCCGCCAAGAGACTGGCCATGACGCGAACTACATGGGCGGCAAGATGAGACGCAGAAACCGCGAAGTCGAGCAGTTCAGCATATCCTTTCTGGATGTGGCTTCCTGTGGTTTTGGCGCCATCATCATTCTGCTGATGATTACCAAGTCGGCGGCGCCGGAAACCGAGGCGCTTACCGAAACCCTGCCCGCCGGCGTCATCCAGGAATTGCAGGAGCAGCTTTTCGCCATCCGCTCGCAAACCACCGAGCTGCGGGAAGAAGTCAATTCCGCCGAGTCGCGCAACGCCAGCGTGCGGCAGCTCAACGCCAGCCTGCGCAGCCAGCGGCAGGCACTCGAAGGCGACTACGCCCTGGCCCGGGAACAGGGCGATGACACTACCGAGGAAATCGGCCAGTTGCTGCTCGCCCGGCAAAGCCTCACCGAAGAGATGCAGCGCCTGTTCGATGAGACCACGGTGCAGGAAAGCAGTTACATCGGCGGCGTGCCCGTGGACAGCGAATACATCATTTTCGTCATCGACACCTCGGGCAGCATGTACGAAAACGCCTGGGGCAGGATGCTCGAAGTGATCGAGGAAACCCTCGACGTGTATCCCCAGGTACTGGGAATCCAGGTGATGAACGACATGGGCGACTACATGTTCAGTTCCTTCCGCAACCAATGGATTCCGGACACCCCCTCGCGCCGGGTGCAAATCATTTCCACCCTGCGCAGTTGGGACCCGTACAGCAATAGCAGCCCGGTGGAAGGCGTCACCGCGGCCATCGGTTCGTTTTACGAGCCGGGCCGGAAAATCAGCGTCTACGTGCTCGGCGACGATTTCCAGCAGGGAGGCTCCATCGAGCAGGTTTTGCGCAATATCGACCGGATCAATGTGGAAGACGCCAACGGCGACCGGCTGGTGCGCATCCACGGCATCGGTTTTCCGGTAATATTGAGCGGGTCCGCCAGATTTCAGCAAAGCGGCTATCGTTACGCATCGCTGATGCGGGAGCTGACCCAGCGCAACGGCGGCACATTCGTGGGGCTAAACGACTTCAGGTAAGCGACCAGTGAATCATCCCGGCACGGCCATCGTGAAACTCCTGCTGCCCGCGCTGCTGCTCAGCGCCTGCGGCGCCAGCAGCGTGGTGATCAGCGGCAGTTTCCCCACGCCCAATATCGGCAAGCTGCCGCTATCCCTGGCGGTGGTCTATGACGACACCCTGGAGGAATTCACTTACACCGAATACAGCGAAACCGGCCAGGAGGAGTACCATATCCAGAGCGGCCAGTCCCATATCGAGCTGTTCAACGCCATATTGCCGGCGATGTTCGACCGGGTGATCCGGGTGGACGCCGTGGAGGAAGGCGCCGGGGCGGGGGTCGACGCCATCTTCGTGCCCAATATCGAGGAATTTCAGCTTGCCCTGCCGGCCAAGACCCGGCTCGACGTGTACGAGGTGTGGATCAAGTACAACATGCGGCTGCTTACCACCGAAGGCGATTATCTCGCCGACTGGGTGCTCACTTCCTACGGCAAGACGCCCACGGAAACTTTCGTGAGCACCGAGACCGCCATCAACGACGCCGCCATCGTGGCGCTGCGGGATCTGGCGTCCACCTTTGCGCTCAGTTTCGCCCAGGTGCCCGAGATCAGCGACTGGCTGGCGAACCGATGAGGCCGACGGAGAATATCCGATGAATGCGCTCAAGTTCCGCGAAACCGGCCAGGGCAAGGCGGGCGGGCTGTTGCTGCTGCTGGCGCTGATCGCGGGATGCACCAGCACCACCGTGGACGAGTTCCGCCAGGGCGACACCGGCATCGAAAGCCATGAATCCGTGGTAATCCTCGGCCGGCGCCAGGCCGGCAACCGGGAGACGAGTTCCGATTTCGTCGAATGCGTGGGCGACCGCCTCGCCCAGGGCGTTGACGGGCTCAGCGTGGTGCCCGAACAGGAATTTCTCGACGCCATGTTCCCCTGGTTCGAGCCCCGCACCGCGCCATTGCAGCCCGAACACCTCGGGCGGCTCATGGTGGAGGAACAGGTGGCCCTCACCATGCGGGATTTCGGCGTGCGCTACATTATCTGGGTCGATGGTTTCACCGAGACGCTGAACCGGGTGGGTTCGATCTCCTGCACCGTCGCCCCCGGCGGCGCCGGCTGCTTCGGCTATGGTTCCTGGGAAGACGACGCCAGCTTCAATGCGGAGATCTGGGATGTGGAGAACTACAATGGCGTCGGCCAGATCAGCACCGACGCCACCGGGCAGTCCTTCATGCCGGCCATCGTGATTCCGATCCCGCTCATCGCCCGGGTCGAGGCCAATGCCTGCCAGCGGCTTGGCGACCAGTTGAAAAGTTTTGTCATCGGAGGCTGATACCAGCCTGATCGCGGGGTAGGCCCAATGAACAGATTACCGGACCGGTTACCATCCCTGGCGGCGACGGCTTCGCTCTGTCTTGCCGCCCTGCTGCTCGAGGCCTGCGCCGTCAATCCGGCCACAGGCACGCCGAATCTGGTGCTGATGTCCGGCGACCGGGAAAAGGAAATCGGCCTGGAAGAACACGAGAAAATCGCCCAAAGCTCGGTTTTCTACGAAGACGAGGCGCTCAATGCCTACGTAACCGAAATTGGTAACCGGGTGGCCCAAGTAGGTGACCGGCCCGATCTCGAATACCGGTTCCACATTGTCGACAGCCCGGAAATCAACGCCTTCGCCCTCCCCGCCGGTTATGTCTATGTCAATCGCGGCCTGCTCAATTACCTCAATAGCGAAGCCGAACTCGCCGCCGTGCTCGGCCATGAAATCGCCCATATCACCGCCCGCCACGCCGTGCAGCAACACGCCCGGGGAGCGCTGGCGAACGCCGCGGCCCAGGTGGGGGGAATCGCCACCGCGGTGGTTACCGGCAGCGGCTATGTGGGCTCGCAGATTTCCCAGGTGGCTTCGATCTGGGCCCGGGCCGGCCTCAGCGGCTATGGCCGGGAACATGAACTCGAAGCCGACCAGCTTGGCGCCGAATACATGCGCGACGCGGGCTACGACCCCATCGGCATGATCGAAACCCTCACGGTGCTGAAAAACCATCAGGACTTCACCCGCCTCACCACCAATCGCGGCGGCGGCTATCACGGCCTGTTCGCCTCTCATCCCCGCAGCGACCAGCGGCTGCAGCAGACCATCGCCCAGGTGCGGGATTTCGGTTCCCAGGCCATTCCGCAAGAAGACAACAGCCGCTTCCGGGAAGCCACCGAAGGACTGATCTACGGCGAGAGCCGCCTTGCCAGAACCAACGAAACCCGCAATCGCTATTACCAGACCCTGCTCGGCTATACCATGGTCTTCCCCGACGACTGGTCGATCAGCGAAACCACCACCACGGCCACCGGCAGCGCGCCGGGCCAGGGTTCACTCAGGGTGGAAGCCCTGCGCCTGCAAAGAAACCAGTCGCCCAGGGACTTTCTCGCCGACCGGCTGCAACAGGCCCATCTCGAACAATCCGAAGCCCTGGAACAATTCCGCCTGCTCGGCCATACCGGCGTCGCGCTCAATCCCGCCACCGGCGGCAAGGAGCGCGTGGCGGTGATTTATTTCGGCCCCCGGGCCTATCTGATCACCGGCGAATTGCCGCCCGATTCCCTGGAAGAAACCGACGCCCTGCTGCTGGAGTCAATCCGCAGTTTCCGGCCCATGGAGCGCGGCGAGATCGCAATCGCCGAGGAATTGCGAATCCACTGGGTCGTGGCGGACGAAAATTTCGATTACGCCGTCGCCGCCCGCAACTCCAGGATCAAGGAGTATCCCGAGGAAACCCTGCGTCTGCTCAATGGCCATTACCCCATCGGCAACCCGGAGCCTGGCGAATGGATCAAGCTCGTCGAGTGATCGTCCCGGCGATATGACGGCGGACTCCGGGCCTGAAGCCGGGACCGCGCCGGGAAAGTATCTCATCGTCGGGCCGTCCTGGGTCGGCGACATGGTCATGGCCCAGTCGCTTTTCCGGCAACTGAAGGCCAATCATCCCGATAATGAAATCAGCGTCCTTGCGCCGGCCTGGACCCGCCCTCTGCTTGAGCGCATGCCCGAAGTGGAGCAAAGCCTCGACTCGCCCTTCCGCCGCGGCGAGTGGCGCTGGGGCGGGCGCCGGGAATTCGGCCGTGGCTTGCGCCAAAGAGGCTTCACCCACGCCATCGTCCTGCCCAATTCCTTCAAGTCGGCCCTGGTCCCTTTCCATGCCGGAATTCCCCGGCGGACCGGCTGGCGCGGCGAATGGCGCGGCTGGCTCCTCAACGACTGCCGTCGCCTGAACAAGGAAAAGTTGCCCAGGATGGTGGAACGATTCGTGGCATTGGGCCTGCCGCCGGACAGCCCGCTCCCCGCCGAGCTGCCCCGGCCGCGCCTGCAGGTGCGGGAGCCCGACCGCGACCGGGCCCTGGCCAGACTGGAACTGGACCCGCAGCAGCCCGTGCTCGCGCTCTGCCCGGGGGCGGAGTTCGGGCCATCCAAGCAATGGCCCGCTGCGGCCCATGGCGAACTGGCGCGGGCTTATCTTGGCCGGGGTTGGCAGGTATGGCTGTTCGGT
This sequence comes from Pseudomonadales bacterium, assembly GCA_022819645.1. GTDB lineage: Bacteria > Pseudomonadota > Gammaproteobacteria > Pseudomonadales > Pseudohongiellaceae > UBA9145. The sequence continues at coordinate 67,632 of JAJEGU010000067.1, read as the reverse complement.
TCGGAAAACGACCGGGGCATCGCGGCGGAAATCATCGCCGGTATCGGCGATGAATGGTCTTCCCGCTGCCGCGACCTCACCGGCGAAACGAGCCTTGCCGAAGCCATCGACCTGCTTTCCCTGGCCGGGGCTGTGGTCTCCAATGACTCGGGGCTTATGCACGTCGCCGCCGCCCTGGACAGGCCGCTGGCGGCAATCTATGGCTCAAGTTCGCCGAAATTCACCCCGCCACTGGCCGAAAAGGTAGAATTGCTCGCCACCGGCATCGAATGCCAACCCTGTTACCAGCGCGAGTGTCCCTATGGCCATTTGCGCTGCCTGACCGGAATACAGCCCGAACTCGTGGCCGGGGCCATCGAAAGACTGCGGGGGTAAACTCCGGGGAAGCGGCGAATTGCGGATTCTGATCGTCAAAGTCTCTTCGCTGGGAGACATCATCCATACCCTGCCGGCCGTCACCGACGCCGCCAACGCCCGCAAGGACGTGGTGTTCGACTGGGTGGTGGAAGAGAACTTCGTCGATGTGCCCGCCTGGCACCCGGCGGTGGACAAGGTAATCCCCGTCTCCCTCCGGCGCTGGCGGCGCAATCTGCTGAAAACCTGGCTCCAGCGCGAGGTTCGCGCGTTCCGGCAACGCCTGCGGGCCGAGCATTACGACCTGGTCATCGACGCCCAGGGCCTGATCAAGAGCGGCATCATCAGCCGCATGTCCAAGGGGCTCACCATCGGCCTCAGCAACCAGACCGCCAGGGAGCCGCTTTCCTCGCTGTTCTACAACCAGTCGTACTCGGTGCCATGGGACACCCATGCCGTGGACCGGCTGCGGCAGCTATTCTCCCGGGCGCTGAACTATCGCTACAGCAAGTCCTCGGTGGATTACGGCATCGAATTGGGGCGAATCAGCCAGGAGGCTCCGTCCGGGTCTTCCGGCGTCGTGCTCTTTCTCCATGGCACGACCTGGGCCACCAAGCACTGGCCCGACGCCTACTGGCGCCATCTCGGCCAAAACGCCGCCGCCGCCGGTTACCGCATCGAGCTTCCCTGGGGCGACCCGGAGGAAAAACGCCGGGCGGAGTTGATTGCCGGCGGCAACCCGAACGCCACGGTGCTGGAGAAGCAGAGTCTCACCGGACTGGCCCGGCACATGCTGCAAGCCGATGGCGTGATTGCCGTGGATACCGGACTCGGCCATCTTGCCGCCGCCCTCGGCAAGCCCGCACTGACGCTGTACGGCCCCACCAATCCCGACCTCAGCGGCACCTACGGCCGCCGCCAACTGCATCTCGCCGCGGACATCGATTGCGCGCCCTGCATGAAGAAAACCTGCGCCTATCAGGGTGAGCCGGTGTTCGACCGGGAGCAGGGCGAAACTTTCCCCGTGCGGCCTCCCTGTTTCGCCAGCCACAGGCCCGATGCGGTCTGGCGGCGCTTTGAAAAATTGCTGGCAGTGAACCCATGAAGCTGGCCTTTCTGATCTATGCCTGGTTCCCCCACGGTGGCCAGCAGCGCGACATGCTGCGTCTGGCCCGGGAATGCCGCGCCCGGGGCCACGGAGTTACGGTGTACGCCATGGCCTGGCATGGCCCCGAGCCGGAAGACCTGCGGCTCAGGCTGATCCCGGCCCGCGGCCTAACCCGCCTCGGGCGATACCGGAGCTATACCACGTTGCTGGAACAGGAGTTGGCCAGGGAAACGGCGGACCTGGTGCTCGGTTTCAACAAGATGCCCCTGCTCGACGCCTATTTCGCCGCCGACTCCTGCTTTGCCGAAAAGGCCCTCGGGCAGCGCGGCGCCTGGTATCGCCTGGGCCCCCGCTTCCGCCATTTCCGCGCCTACGAGCAGGCGGTCTTCGGCCCGGCAAGCGCGACGGTTTCCCTGCTGCTGAGCGAGCGGCAACGGGAGGAGTATCTGCGTCACTACCCGGGCTGTGCCGACCGTGTGCGCCTGCTGCCACCGGGACTTGCGGCCGACCGCAAAGTCGCCCGGCGCAATGCGGCCGCGAGACAGGCCTGCCGCGGGGAACTCGGGCTTGGAACAAATGAAAGGCTGTTGCTTCAGGTAGGCTCGGGCTTTCGCATCAAGGGGGTGGATCGTTCCCTGCGCGCACTGGCTTCCTTGCCGGAAGAAGTCCGGGAAAACTGCCGCTATCTGCTCATTGGCCGCGGTCGCGCGGCTGGCCCCCGGCGGTTGGCCCACAGGCTCGGCGTCGCCCACCGGGTCCACATCCTGCCCGGAAGAGACGACATTGATCGCTATTACCAGGCGGCGGACCTGCTGCTGCATCCGGCCTGGTCGGAAAGCGCCGGTCATGTTTTGCTCGAAGCCCTTGTGGCGGGCCTGCCGGTGCTGACCACCGCGAGCTGCGGCTATGCCGTGCATGTCAACCGGGCCGAAGCTGGCGAAGTCTGTGGCGAACCCTTCGCCCAGCGGGAACTCAACCGCCGCCTCGGAGACATGCTCGGCCAACTCCACAGCGCGCCCTGGAGCGAGAACGGCCTGCGCTATGGCCGCGAGGAAGAACTCGATAAGATGCCCGAAGCAGCGGTGGATGTTCTCGAACAGCTTGGCGCGCGAACGAAACCATGACCACAGGCAGCTCCACATACACCCTCGGCCTTGCCGGCGCCATCGGCCACGATCCCGCCGCCGCGCTGTTTCGCGACGGCGAACTGATCGCCGCGGTGGAAGAGGAAAGGCTGACGCGCCGGCGTCACGCCCGGGGTGAAATGCCCTATCACGCCGCCCGGCAATGCCTGCAGATCGCCGGCATCCGGGCGAGCGAAATCAACCGCATCGCCATTCCCTACAGCCCCATCAGCCTGTTCGACGCGGCGCGCTGGCACTATGCCCGGCGCCACTGGTACGCCCCGGACCGTAGCCTCGACTGCCTGCTCAACGGCAACCGCCGCTACCGCCGCTATCTTCGCCGATTGCGGGGGTTGCTGGCGCAGTTGCACATCGCACCGGAGCAAGCGCCAATCCTGCCGGTGAAACATCAGCTCGCCCATGCCGCCAGCGCCTATCTCCTGAACGAACCCGGGGAAAAAACCGCAATCTTCTGCAATGACGTGAAGGGCGAGTACAGCAACATGCTCTTCGCCGTGGGCGAGGAGGGTCGCATCCGCAAGCGCAAGGAATTCCACAATCCGGACTCGCTCTGCGGCATGTACGCGGCGCTCACCGATTACCTTGGCTTTGAAATTCTCGACGGCGAATTGCGCGTCATGGGGATCGCTCCCCTGGGGGATCCGGGCAGGTACGACCTGTCGCCCCTGGCAAGCTGCCGGCGGGGCAGGCTCAGAGTCAACAACAAGCTGATTGGCACCGTTGGGCTGCGCCGCTACAAGGCCCGCTCCCGGGGCCATTACTTCAGCCAGAAGCTGGTGGAATTGCTCGGGCCGCGGCGGGTCGGCAATCTGGTGGACGACCCCTATCTCCACTACGCCGCCGCCATCCAGCGACTCTACGAAGACCTGGCCCTGCAACTGCTGGAACACCATCTCGGCGATGTGCTCGCGGAAACCGGCGTGCTTGCCGTGGCGGGCACCGGCGCCATGAACCTGCGGCTTAACCAGCGGCTGGCAAACTGGGACAAGGTAAAACGCCTCATCGTCCACCCCGCCTGCAGCGATTCGGGAACCGCCATCGGCGCGGCGGCCCACGTCATTCGGGCGGAGGGCAAGAAGCTGGCGCCGGTGAACAATCTGTTGCTCGGCCCCGCCTATGCTTCCAGCGAGTGCATTGCCGCCTGCCGCAACCATCGCGACAAACCCCGGTGGGAAGCGCTTGACGATCCCCACGGCAAGGCCGTGGAACTGCTGGCGGCGGGAGAACTCGTGGGCTGGTTTCGCGGCGCTTTGGAATTCGGCCAGCGCAGCCTCGGCAATCGCTGTGTGCTGGCGCATCCGCAACAGAAGAACGTTTCCGAGTTGATCAACAGCCAGCTCAAGTTTCGCGAGATCAAGCGGCCATTCGCTGCCGCAGTGCGTGCCAGTGCCGCCGGGGAACTGCTCGAAGGCCGGCAAGCGGACCCCTGGCGCAGCATCGGGGTGAACATCGCGGAAGACTGGCGCCAGCGCTATCCCCACATCGCCTACGAGGATGGAAGCACCCGGGTGCAGGTGGTCGAGGCCGGGCGCTTCCCGGATTTCCATCGCCTGCTGACCCGCTTCGAGCGGGAAACCGGCCATCCCCTGCTGATCAGCACTTCCATGAGCCGCCCCGGCGAAGCGCTGGTCTGTTCGCCGGAGCACGCCATTGAACTGTTCGTCAATTCGGGCCTGAAATACCTGATCCTCGAAGACCTGCTGGTCACCCGCCGCCCGGAAGAGGATAGCTGGTAGGGTTCTCCGCGTTCCTATCTGCGCCGGTAGATGAAGATGGAGGGCGCGCCGGTTTCGGGAAAGTCGGCGACGGGTTCAAGCAATGCGGAAATTTCGGGTTTATTCCGCAATTGGTCGAGAACCACCGATGTCTCCACCACAACAAGATCGCCCGATTCCGCCGCAAGAATCTGCTCTTTGGCCAGTTGCGGCTGGACCTGGTCGTATTCGGGAACCAGGCCGCTGAAATACGCCACCGCCCGGACATTGGTGATCAGCGCGGCGGCCCCGTCGTGATTGGCGTCGAGCCAGGCGATGGCATCCCCGACATAGGTCTTCGAGCGGCCGAAGCTGTAGAAGGAGTCCACCGCGGAGAAGCTCAAGAACAACACGAGCAGCCAGGCCGCGGCCCGGCTTCCCGGCAGCGCCCTTGTCAGCATTTCCCGGGCGATGAAGGGCACGAAGATGGCAAGGGAAAGGCTGAACACCATGGCGTAACGGCTTGTCAGGTAGCGCGTCAGCAGGATGAAGCCAAGCACCGTGAGCAGATTGATGAGGGCGAAAGCGATGATCGGCAGGGCGGCATTGCGGTCCGGCAATAGCCACCGTTTCCAGTACCCCCACGCCAGAATCAGCGTGAACGGCATGCCTACGGCGTAGAACAGTTCCACCACCAGGATCGCCAGCAAGCCCGCGACCAGAAACAGCGGCAGATAACGCCCGGACCAGGTGGCGGCATGCCCGCCGAAAATGACCTCGGCGGCGGCCTGCTGGCTCGCGGGATCAAACAGCGATTGCACAAAGGGCAGATAGGTAGAGGCCGATTCGATCATCTGATGGAACAGGTTCAAACCGAATGCCAGGCCGCCCAGCAAACACAGCAGCAAGGCGCCCAGCGCCGCCACCAACATGCGAAAGCGCAGCAGGAACCGCTCGGCCCGGGAGTAGCGTTGATCGAAGAGCAGGCATAATGGCGCAAGCAACAGATAAAGCGCCGCCTCCGGGCGGAACAATGTGGCGAACACCATCGCCGCGGCGAAGAACAGGCAATACTTCCACGAACTTTCGGCGCCATAGGCAATCAGGCACCACAGCCCGAGCAGGGAAAAGGCCCAGAATCCGGTATCGCGCAGAATGAGATAGCGGTATTCGTTGATTTCCGGAAAAAGCAGAATCGTCAGCGCCGCCAGGGCGAGCAGGCGGCGGTCCGTGGAGAACTCCCGGCAGATACTGACGAAAGCGAATGCCAGCAGGGCGAAGAACAGCGCATTGAGCAGGTAGGCCGAGGCAAGGAGCCCGGGGCCCAGGGAGCCGACCAGCCCGAGCAGCACCGGATAGCCGGCCCAGGCATAGTGCCCGAAGGCGGCTTCGATACCCTCATCAAGGAAGATCTGCGCGGTGCGGATGTAGACGAATGCGTCGTCATTGGGCACCGTCACGCTCAGCCCCGCCCAGGCCGAAAGCAGCAGGCTCGCCGCAACCGCCCACAGCCTCGCGTCGATCTGCTCAAGCTGCCCCAGCAGCCTGCCGGCGCCGTCGCTCATGGCTCGGGAGCCTGCGTCAAGGGCGCGGCGATATCGAATTTTCGCTTGCGCGATTTTCCGCGGCGCAGGCTCTTAATCGCCTGCGCCGCCATCGATTTGCCGGTAGAGGTCCGCCTCGCCCTCCGGCCGGGTCTTGAAGCGCTTGTGCAGCCACAGATACTGCTCCGGCTGTTCGCGCACGGCCCGCTCCACCAGGCGGTTGATTCGGATGGCGTCTTCGCGCTCGTCGCCACAGGGAAAGTCTTCCAGTTCGGGGCTGATGCGCAAATGGTAGCCTGAATTGTCCGGCCGCCGGTAATGGCTGAAAAAAAGCACCGGCGAATCATGGGCGGAGGCATAGCGGCTCGTGGCGGTAATCGTGGCCGCATTGACGCCGAAGAAAGGCACGAAAACCGCCCGGCGCGGGCCGTAATCCTGATCCGGCGCATACCACAGCGCAAAACCGTCCCGCAGGCTGCGCAGCGCCCCGCGCACATCGCGCCGCTCGATCACCCGGGGATACAGCCTGCCGCGGCGACGGAGCATCACCGCATCGAACAGGGCGTTTTCATGGGCGCGATAACTGACCGCCATGGGATGAAACAGGCTGAGCAGAAAGCCGCCGATTTCCAGCGTCGAAAAATGCGCCGCCACCAGCAGCGCCCCCCGCCCCTTCGCCAGCGACTGTTGCAGGTTCTCCAGCCCTTCGATGCTCGTGCGTGAACGAAAGTCCTCCGGGTTGCGGTACCAGGAAATCGCAACTTCGACCAGCCCAATCCCGTTTTCCACAAAAACCCGCCGCGCCAGCCGCTTTCGAGCCCGTGCATCGAGTTCGGGAAAGCACAGCCGCAGATTCACTTCGCAGACGTGTCGCCGCCAGCGCGCCAGCCGGTAGCTGAGCAGCCCGAGCCCCGCCCCAAGCCGAAGCTGCCAGGACCAGGGCAATCGCGCCGCCAGCCAGGCCATTCCAAGCAGCGCCCAGATGCCCCAGTACCGGGGCCACCAAAACCCCAGCAAGTCAACTACTTCGCCCGACCCTCCCCGCGCCATCCAAGCCAAACCCCGACCAGACCGAAGCCATAACCCTAGCTAACTCCCGCCGGGATTAAAAGCCGGGGTCCCGCAACTGCGCGCAGGATGGCGGGTAACTGGACTTAGTCCGGTCGCTTGCGTAACAACCAGACCCCCTCCTTGCGCAGCCAGGTCCCATGCAGTTTCCGGTGGAGCCCCTCGATCATGATGCGGGAACCGATGACCACAAAGAAAACCGAGAACACGGCATACTGCCAGGGTTCGGCGCGGGGCGATTCGGAAGTGGCCATCAGCAGCCAGCCCGCAACTGCAGCCACCACCAGCCAGGAGATCGGCGCCGGATGCAGGTAACCCTTGAATTCCCCGGTCTTCTGGTCGTATATCACCGCTGGCACGAAGTTGACTGTCAAAAAATGTTGGCGAGAAAAGCAACGAAATTAACAAGTCCCATTTCGAATCATCCTCCTCTGTAAATGCCGAAAAAGCGCCAAGGGCAATGCCATCTCACAGGCATATGCTACTATCCGGCTCGCCCTCCCGGTAGAGGCGGCGAGCCCCATGAAACCTTCGATGCCTGCCTTTCAGGATGCAAGATTGCTAGTAGTGGGAGATGTCATGCTCGACCGCTACTGGCATGGCGACGCCTCGCGGATTTCCCCGGAAGCGCCGGTGCCCGTGGTGCGGGTGGGCAAGCGCGAAGACCGCCCCGGCGGCGCCGGCAACGTTGCCCTCAATATCGCGGCATTGGGCAGCGCCGCCACACTGGTCGGCACAGTGGGCGATGATGACACCGCCCGGGAATTGCAGGACAGGCTGGAAGCCGCCGGGGTCTACTGCAAGTTCCAGCGCTCCGCGGACAAGCCCACCATCACCAAACTGCGCGTGATCGGTCGCCAGCAGCAACTGATCCGGCTCGATTTCGAAGAGCGTTTCAGCCCCGGCGACATCAAAGGGCTCGCCGCCACGATTGCCGAATTGCTGCCACAGTCCCAGGTCCTGCTGCTATCCGATTATGACAAGGGCGTTCTCGGCCAGGTGGAGGAACTCATCGCCCTGGCCCGCGGGCAAGACATCCCCGTCATCGTGGACCCCAAGGGAAAAGATTTCCGGCGCTATCGCGGGGCGACCCTGATAACCCCCAATCTGGCGGAGTTCGAAGCCGTCATGGGCCCGAGCGCCAATGAGCGGGAACTGGTAAACAAGGGTGAGCAACTGATTGCCGGGCTTGAACTCGAAGCCCTGCTCATCACCCGGGGCGAAAACGGCATGACCCTGATCCGCCCCCATGCGCCGGAATTGCATCTGCCCGCCCGGGCTCAGGAAGTCTATGACGTGACCGGCGCCGGAGACACGGTAATCTCGGTGCTTTCCGCAGCCTTGGCGGCGGGAGAGAAACTCGCCGACGCGGTGGTGCTGGCCAATCTTGCCGCGGGGCTGGTGGTGGGCAAACTCGGCACCGCCGCCATCAGCGCGCCGGAATTGCGCCGGGCGTTGATGGCTGAACTCGACAGCGGTCGCGGCATCATGCGCGCCGACCAGTTGCGCATCGCCGTGGAGGACGCCCGGGAACACGGCGAGCGTATCGTCTTCACCAATGGCTGCTTTGACATCATCCACGCCGGCCATGTGGGCTATCTCGACGAGGCGCGCAAGCTCGGGCACCGTCTTGTGGTGGCGGTGAACGACGATGCTTCCGTGGCCAGATTGAAAGGCTCCGGCCGCCCCATCAATCCCCTGGACCGGCGCCTGCGGGTGCTGGCCGGCCTCAGCGCGGTGGACTGGGTAGTGAGCTTCAGCGAAGACACCCCGGAGAATCTGCTGCGGGAATTGCGTCCGGAAGTGCTGGTCAAGGGCGGGGACTATACGCTGGACCAGGTGGTGGGAGGGGAACTCGTCAGAGACTGGGGCGGCGAAGTGCATGTACTCGCCTTTATTGACGATTGTTCGACTTCGGCGATGGTGGAGAAGATGCGGGGAGGGTGTGCTGAAGGTTAGGGTGCGAGGGTGTCGGAGGCCGCCTTGATGTTTTGCCGGAGGTGGGTTGGGTTGATGGTGCCGATGAGGATGGAGCTTACTCCGGGGGGGGCGAGGAGGAAGCGGAAGGTTTCGGTGGCGTCGGCGCCGGGGGTATGCAGGGCGTGGCCGCTGGCGAGGCCTTTCTTGATGAGGACGCCTTTGCCGGCCCGGTGGGACTGTTCGATCACCGGGGCCTGGCTGGTGTCGGCTCGGTTGTAGGTGAGCATCAGCACATCGACGAATTCCATGGCCCGCAGGCCGCCGGCGACGGTCTTGGAACTCATGCCGACGGCGCGCAGCAGGCCCTCGTCGCGCAGCCTGTCGAGCGTCTCGACGCAGTCGGACTTTTCCAGAATGTCCAGATCGTTTCCGTCCGAGTGAATCAGCACGATATCGACACGATCAGTGCGCAAGTGGCGCAGGCTTTGTTCTACGCTGGCGCGCACATGGCCCGCGGAAAAATCGAACCGCGAAACGCCGCCGGCGAAGATTTCTCCCACCTTGGTGCAAATCAGCCAATGGTCCCGCTCCGGCAGGAGCCGGCCGAGGCGCTGTTCACTGCCGCCATAGGCCGGGGCGGTGTCGATCAGGTTGATCCCCGCTTCCTGTGCCTGGGCGAGCAGCGATCTGATTTCCCGGTCGGAAGGAAGCTCGAAACCCGCGGGGTACTTCACCTGTTCCTTGCGGCCGAACTTCACCGTGCCGAGCCCAAGGCAGGGGACATCCATGCCGGTATTACCGAGTTTGCGTCTGGGCAGCATCCGTTCAACTCCAGAAGGGCCGGGCGAAAGCGGGGGACCCGGGAAAGACGCTGGCAAGCAGACCCGGATCGTCCACAGAAGACCCGCCAGCGTCGCCGGGCTCGATTCCATCCTCCCGCAGCCTGTTCATCACCTGGTCCGCCAGCACCGGCGCCAGGGCGAGCTTGACCGGCCAGGCCACGATGACGTCCTGTTCGGAGCAAAGGCTGGCATTGTCGGGCCTGCGGCCGCCCGGGCTTGCCGGTTCCGCCCGGTTGATGTCGAGGCAGCGCCATTCCAGTTCGTCCATCGCAACATCCGGCAGCAGTTCGGCAAGCATGGTCCTGGCCACTTCGAGCTGCCGGGCGTTCGTGCGCTCGACACCGGCTTCGGCAAGTTCGCCGCCGAGATACCAGACCGGAGTGTCATTCGCGTCGCGATGGGAAGTGATGGTAAGCCGGGGAGTGGCGCTCAGGCCCGCGCCAAGCACATGGAGAAAGGTCTCGGGCAGCGCGGCGCCGGCAGCCGAAACCATCTTCAGCGGACGCAACTGGCAACGGGGAGTGGCCAGCCCCGCCTGCTCGCTCAATGCCTGATTGCCTTCTCCAGCGCAGAAGAGGTAGCGCCGGGCCCTGATTCGCAACGGTCCTTCGGCGCCTTGCACCTGCAACTCCCGGTGGCCGCCAGCCCGCTCGAATGTCAAGGTATCTTCCGTGCCATCGCTTCCCAAAGTGAATATGCGCCCGGCATGCCCTTGCGCCAGGGCCCGAATCAGGGAATGGGTGTCCACCACAAAATCCGGCAGGCGGTACACCAGGCCGCGGCCTTGGAGAAATCCGGGAATTTCCGCCTCTGCGGCCACTTCCGCCCCGCCGGCGACCACCTTGCTGCCGAAAAAAGCCTTCATGCCGCCGCCAGGGCCATCGCCGGACCAGAGATAGCAATGCGGGCTGGACAGCTTGCAGGCGGACAGGTCGATCTCGCCGCTGCCGGCGATACACTCGCGCCAGCGCGCGGGCATGCCGGCAATCGCCCGGGAGGCGCCGCTGAAAGCGCCGTGAAGGGCATACTTCAGGCCGCCGTGAATAATGCCCTGGGCATGGATCGACTGAACGCCCCCAAGCGCCTCCCGCTCCAGCAGTATGGTGCGGTATCCCGCCGCCGCCAACCGGTTCAGCAGCCAAAGCCCGGCTACGCCGCCGCCGAACAGGACGATGTCAGTTGAATAGCTGGGGGGCATCCGATAACTTTTCCCGCATCGTGGCCGCGCCAGGAGCCTGCGCCGCAGGCTCCTGGCGCAAGCATACCCCAGAAGCCCGCGGCGCAGGTATTCGCGGTGGTTCCCTTCATGCAACGACTGATCTACAGCCTGGTTTTCCACCTGGCGCTGCCTGGCGTCTGGCTGCGCCTGCTGTGGCGGTCGCGCCGGGCACCGGCTTATCGGCAGCGCATTGGGGAACGCTTTGGGCGTATTCGCCCGTCGGCGGAGTTTGATCCGGCGCGACCGCTCATCTGGCTGCATGCGGTTTCCATGGGGGAAACCGTGGCGGCGACACCGCTGGTGAAAGCCCTGAAGCAAGAATTCCCCGATTTCCGGATACTGCTGACCAACATGACGCCAACCGGCGCGGAACAGGCCCGGCGGCAGTTCGGCGATTCGGTGATACAGCATTATGCGCCCTATGACATCGGCTGGATGCTGCGCCGTTTTCTGCGTGCGTTCCGACCGCGGATGCTGCTGCTGGTGGAAACCGAACTCTGGCCCAATACCATCCACGAGGCGCAGCGGGCGGGAGTGCCGGTGCTGCTCGTCAACGGCCGCCTGTCGGACAAGTCCTGGCGGGCATACCGGCGTTTTCCGCGTTTGAGCCGAATCATGCTGGGGCAGGTGCAGCGAATTTGCTCCCAGTCCGAGGCCGACGCGGAACGCTTTCGCGGCCTTGGCGCGGCGAATGTGCAAGTAACGGGCAGCCTGAAGTTCGCATTGCATGGTTCCGGGGGCAAGCCGCAGGCGCTTGACGCCATAGAACAATGGAAGGGCGGACGCAGGCTGATCGTTGCCGGCAGCACCCGGGAAGGCGAAGAAGGCAAGCTGCTGCAAGCCTTCCGGCGCTGTCTCGCGGACCATCCCGAGAGCCTGCTGTTGATCGTGCCCCGGCACCCAGAGCGCTTTGACGAAGCTTTTGCCCTGTGCGTCGCCGAAGGTTTCCGCAGCGGACGACGCAGCGAAGCCGAATCGGTTACATACGCCACGCAAATCCTCATCGGCGATTCCATGGGCGAGATGATGGCCTACTTCGCCAGCGCGGACATTGCCTTTGTCGGCGGCAGTCTGGTGGATACCGGATGCCACAATGTGCTGGAGCCCGCCGCGGCGGGTGTCCCGGTGAGCACCGGGCCATCCCGATTCAATTTCGCTGAACCCTGCGAGTTGCTGGAAGACGCCGGCGCCCTGCGCAGCGCCGGGGATGGCGAGGCCCTCGGCGAGCTCTGGAGCGAACTGCTGGCGAATCCCGAATTGCGCGAGCGAATGGGCGAAGCCGGCAAGACGGTAATCGCCGCCAACCAGCAGGCGCTGGAGTTGACCCTGGCGGAAATCAGGCCGCTGCTGGCGCGGCCTCCCGAGTAAGATTCTCCGTCCCCGAAGCGCTTACCCGCACATTGTCTTCGATCCTCACTCCGCCATGGCTGTAGAGCGCATCGACGGCGTTCCAGTCGATCAGCCGCGCCTTCGCCGATTCCCGCAGGGGTTCGAGAAGCATGGGGATGAAGTAGCAACCGGGCTCGATGGTGAACACCATGTCTTCCACCATGATCCGGGTATTGCGCAAGGCCGGGGAATGCTCCGGCGGCGGCCGCTCCCCGCCCCGGGCATCAAGCTGGCGACCGCCCACATCGTGTACCTGTACGCCGAGCAGATGCCCCACGCCATGTGGCATGAAGCATTGTGGAATCCCGGCTTCCCGCAAGGGCTCGCCGCCGCCCCGGCATATGCCGAGCGCAAGCAGCAACTCCGCCAGCCCGTCCAGGGCGGCGAGATGCAGGTCCACATAGTCCATTCCCGGCCCGACTTGCGCCACCAGCCCCCGCTGCAGCTCGTCCATGCCCGCGAGCAGATCGACAAACAGGGCATCCGCCACCGTCGAGGTCCAGGTTCGGGTTATGTCCGAGCCATAGCCATTGACCCGGCAGCCGGCGTCGATCAGCAGCACCCTGGGCGGACCCGCAAGTTGCCGCCGCTTGTGCTGGTAATGGAGGATGGCCGATTTCTCGTCAAGGGCGATGATGGGGGTGTAGGGCAGTTCTTCCTCGATCTGGCGGCAGGCTTCGAGAAAGGCGAAGTGGATATCGAATTCGCTGCCGCCGGCGAGAAAGCACAGCCGGGCCGCCTGGTGGGCGCGCATGGCGAGACGGCTGGCGGCTCGCAACTGGGCGGTTTCGTAGGGCGTCTTGATGGCCCGGGCGAAATCGAGCGGCTTGCGCAGCGCCGGGGGATTGCAATGCGCCGGCGCGATGCCGAGTTCTTCGGCGAGTCCCGGGTCCGGGCCAAGCCAGGCGGTTCCCGGCTCTGGTTTCGGCAGGTCCGCCACTGCCGACAAGTGCCGCACTTCCAGCGCCTCGCGCCATGGATCGTCGATGGCGAAATCCTGCTCGTACCAGTAGTCCGCGGGAACGACCTGAAAGTAGACAGGTTTCTCCCCCGGGTGAATCAGCAGGAACTGGTTGGGGCGGTTCACCGGCAGCCACTGGGCGAAATGGCCATAGGCCTGGAAGGGCATTTCCCGGTCGTCGCCGAAGTAATGGCCGCTGCCGCCACTGTGCAGCAGCACCGCCGGGAAGCGGTCCCCCATGGCCTGGCCGTAGCGTTCGCACAATTGCGCCACATGGGCCGAATAGCTGTCCGCCTCATGCATCTTCAACTCTCTCCTGAATCCAACAGCCCCGGATTATACCGGCAGGGCGGGTTCTTTCCGGCCCGCAAATTATTTTCGTCAAAAATTTGGCGCGTCCGGAAATTCTTGCCTACACCTATGGCCAGCCCCTCGGCAAGGACCCAATCATGGCCCGCAACAAGACCGGATTTTCCGCGGAACAGATCGCCGCTGTCGCCACCTGCCTGCGCGAGACCCGCGACCGGACCCGGCGGCTGCTTGCCGCCAACGACCGGTGGTTGACGCAGCTCGAGCACCGCCGCAACCACCCCCTGCCGCCGCCTGAACTGCGGCGGCTCGTGGCTGGCCTGCATTTTCCCCAAAAGGGGAAATTGCGCGAACTGATCGAAGCCGACCCGCGGTCGCGCCTGCTCGTGAGTTACCACTTCGGCGACTACATCTACGGCCTCAACCTGCTCGGTGCGGGCATCGGCGACCGGGCCAGGGTGTACTACCTCTCCCAGGCCCGGGGCAGTGACGGGTATTTCCAAAACATGGGGCGCGCTTTCGGCAAACGCGCCCAGGGCCCGGAATCACAACTGATCGCCGACGAGTCCGGCATCAGCACCCTGGCGCCGTTGCTGCGCAGCCCCGGCGTGCAATTCGTGACCTTCTGCGATTTGACCGGGCAGTTCGGCGGCGCGGCAAGCGTTGATTTTCTGCAACGCCCGGCCTTTTTCCCCCAGGGGTCCGCGCTGCTCAGCCTCACCAACCGCATTCCCATGCTGCCGGTGATCAACTGGTTCGACGGCGAGCGCGGGCAGATCGTCCTCGGCGAGCAGCTTGAGCCGGAGCGGATTCGCGGCGAGTCGCTTGCCGCCGCCGCCAATCGCCTGACCGCGGCGCTGACCCGCTTTTTCGAGCCTTTCTTTCGCACCAATCCCGAGCAATGGCGCTACCTCGGCGCCTTGCCGCTGTATTTCATCCCACCCGGCGCCCCGGGCGCCACGCAACCCCAGGAGACATCCCATGCACATCCGCAGCAAGACACTGCACCTGCTGGCCCGTTACAGCAATGAATCGAACCCCCAGGCCATCGATCTCGACAGCGAACTCGACGAACTCGACCTCGATTCCCTGGCCATGTTCGAGGTGGTTTACGAACTTGAGGAAAGTTTCTCGGTGGAACTCGACGAAAAGGAACTCGTTGCGGTGGAAACCGTGGGAGACCTCGTGGAACGCATCGAACGCAAGCTTTCGGGCCAGGACTGAGCCGGGGCCGTTGAGGATCGCCAGATGGAAAGAAATGAACTGATCCGGCCCCAGGCGCTGCAACAGAAGTACCGCATTGCCGAGTCGCGTCCCCTGGCCGGAGGAAAGAATCTGCTGCGCAATGCGGTCTTTGTCCTGGTGGCGATTACCGTGGGCGCCGGGCTGCTGCTGACGCTGACTTCCTACAAGGTCACCGAACAGGCTCCGGGAGTGCTCGTGCCGGTGGGAGGGCTGCAGAAACTCTCCATTGGCGGCTCGGGACAGGTGGAGGAATTGCTGGTGGCGGAAGGCGAGGCCGTCGAGGCGGGTCAAGCCCTGGCCCGGGTGTCGCTGGCCGCGGTGAGCCAGTTTTCCGAAGCCCACGACCTGCGCATCGAAGCCCTGCGCGAGCGCCGGGCCGCCTTGCGGGAGAAAGTCCCGCTGCACCAGGAAGAACATGAACTCGCCCTGCGCCGCAATCTGGAATTGCAGGCGCACGCCGGAGAATCCCTGGAAACCGCGAGGCGCAAACAGGCGTTGCTCCGCGAGCGCATCCGAGTCAGCGAGCGGCACCTGCTGCAAATCGAGTCCCTGCTCGAAGCCGCCGCGATCACCAGCTTCCAGTTCGACGAAGCCTATGCGGCGCACCTGCAACTCGCCCAGGAAGCGGCGGAGACCGACCGCCAGGCGGCCGAGCAGGAGCTTCGCATCAAGGATCTGAAAGCCGATCATGAGCAGCAGAAACTCGCCAAGAACCAGCTTGATCTCTCCCTCGGCGAGGAAATCGGCCAACTTGGGTCGGAAATCAGACAACTGGAAACCCAGCAATCGGTTTTTCTCCACGCCGACCGGGACGGCCTCGTGGCCACGGTTGCCGTGGGCATCGGCGACAGCTTCCGGGCGGGGCAGCCGCTGATCTACCTCGGCCCGGAGCAATCCCGGCTCAGCGCCGAAATCTATGTGCCCTCCCGGGTCATCGGCAAGGTGGCCCTCGGCCAGCAGGTGCTGCTGAGCTACGAATCCTTCGACTACCGCGAATACGGCCGCTACAGCGCCACCATCGACTCGGTGCCCGGCGCCCGCCTCGACCCCCGGGAGCAACTGCTGCCCCTGAGTGTGCTCAACGAGCCCGTCTACCGGGTGCGGGCGGCTATTGAGCGACAGAACGTCAGCGGCCCGGAAGAGCACACCCTGCTCGCCGGCATGCAGTTCCAGGCCAATATCGTCACCGACCAGCTCCCGCTGATCGGGCTTGTTTTCAAACCCCTGCGATCACTGCGAGGACTGATCTGGTGAACCGACTGTTTGCAAGCCGCCACAGCCTGCCCATGATTTTCCAGGCCGAGGCCAATGAATGCGGACTCGCCTGCCTGGCCATGGTGGTCAGCTACTACGGCCATACCACCGATATCCGCTCGATTCGGGAAACAAGCAAGCTGCCGGCATTCGGCGCTTCGCTAAAGCACCTGACCCGGGCGGCGGCAGCGGCGGGGCTGAAGTCCCGTTCGCTGAAACTCGAACTCGATGACATTCCCCGCCTGAGCACCCCGGCGATACTGCACTGGGATCTCGATCATTTCGTGGTGCTGAAGAAGTGCTCCCGGGGCAAGGTGGTGATTCACGATCCCGCCACCGGCATCCGCAAGTATCCCTTGCGGGAACTCGACGGGCACTTCACCGGCATTGCCGTGGAATTCAGCGCCGGCGGCGAGATCATCAACGCCGAGCCCCCGCGCCGCCTGCGCCTGCGAGACCTGGTTCGCTTCTCCCACGGAATTGTCCGGGGAATGGCGCTGATCCTGCTGCTGTCGCTGCTGGTGCAGGCCTGCTCGCTGCTCAGCCCGCTGTATCTGCAACTCGTCATCGATCAGGGGCTGGCCCGGGGCGATATGGACCTGGTGCTCGTGGTCGCCCTGCTGTTCGGCCTGCTCATGCTCGCCCGCATCGCCCTCGGCCATGTGCGCTCGCTGGTGACCATGCAATTCGCGATCCGGCTGGGATTCGAGATGGTTTCGGGCTTGTTCCAGCATCTCATCAGCCTTCCCCTGCGGTTCTTTGAACGGCGCGAGATGGGCGATCTGGTGTCGCGCTTTTCCTCGGCGGGGAAGATCAGCGGCCTGATCTCCGGGGACATGATCACCGTGCTCGTGGACGGCCTGCTGTCGCTGCTTTCCCTGGCCCTGCTTTATGTGTATTCGCCCATGCTGGCGACGGTCTGCCTCTGCTTCGTGATCGTGGCGGCCCTGATCAAGCTCGCTTCGCTGCCCGGGGAGAAACTGCGGCGGCAGGAGTCCATCGTGCGGGCGGCGAAAAGCGAAAGCCGGCTCATGGAGAATGTCCGCTGGGCTCCGGTGGTCAAGAACTACGCCATCGAAGACCAGCGCATCGCCGACTGGCAGAACCATTACGTCAATTCCGCCAACGCGGGCTATCACCTGGGCACTTTCCAGCTCTGGTTCGGTTCCGGCCAGGGCCTGTTGTTCGGGGTCGAGCAGATACTCGTCATTTATCTGGGCGCCCAGCTCATTTCCGACGGTGCGCTCACCATCGGGCAACTGATGGGCTTCATCTTTCTGAAACAGCATTTTTCGTCTTCGGTGCTGGCCATGCTGCCCAAGCTGGCGGAACTGCGGCTGATGCAGCTTGACCTGGAGCGCATCGCCGACATCGCCCTGGAGGAAGCCGAGGAAACCGATCCGCTGGGGCAGTTTCCCCGCCGCGCATTTTCCGGCAAGGTGCGCGGCGAAGGGGTCGGCTTCCGCTATTCCACCGACGAGCGCCCGGTGTTCGAGGCGCTGGACTTTGCGGTGGAGCCCGGCGAGATGCTGGTGATTACCGGGCCTTCGGGCTGCGGCAAATCCACCTTGCTGAAACTCGTCGCCGGCCTCGAACCGGCGAGCAGCGGCAGTCTCTGGTTCGACGACACACCTCTGCCCCGGCTTGGGCTGGCAAACCTGCGGGCAGGCGCCGCCGCGGTGCTGCACAACGACGGCCTCCTCGCCGGCGACATCGCCTACAACATCAATCTGGAAGAAGAACCCTACAACCAGCAAAGGCTCGAAGACGCCTGCCGCCGGGCCTGCATTCTCGAAGAAATCCTCTGCCTGCCGCTGGGCTTCAACACCCGGGTGGGGGAGCTGGGCAACAGCCTTTCCGCCGGACAGGTACAGCGGGTCCTGCTCGCCCGGGCGCTGTACAAGCGGCCCAAACTGTTGCTGCTCGACGAAAGCCTTGCCTGCCTCAGCGATACCGTTGCGCGGCGGATTCTGGCCAATATCGCCGAACTGCGCATTGCCGTGATCCTCGTCACCCACAATCCGGCGCTGGCCAAGCTCGGAACGAATTCGATCCACCTGCCGGGCGCGCAACCGGCGGCTCCGGTCTTGCCATAGCTTTTCAGGAAGAAACATGCCTCCTTCAAAACTGCCCCATACCGCCGGACGCGCCTGGTTCGTGGTCAATCGCGCCAAAGTCGAAGGCCCGGCGTTTTTCGATGACGCCTGCCTCGACTTCTTTCAGCTCAGGCTGCTCAACAGCCTCCGGGTTTTCCATGTGCGCCTGCACGCCTATGTGCTGCTGCCCACCGAGGCCTGGCTGCTGCTTTCGCCGGACTTGCCCAAAAGCCTGTTTTCCCTGCTGGACTACGCCAATGGCTGTTATTCCGACTATTTCAACGAGCGATTCGGACGCCATAGCGCGGTGTTTCCGAACCGGCCCTCCCTGGCCATCATCGACAGCGCCGGGTTGTTGCTGGAGTGTCAGCAGATGATGGAACGCTGGCCCCTGGCCCACGGTGGCGCGAGTCACCCCGGCCTGTATGCCTGGTCGAGCTACAGCTTCAATGCCTTTGGCGGCGGCTCGCGGTTTCTCAGCCGGCATCCGTTTTTCCGGGAATACCTCGCCAGCGGCGGCAACGCCCTGCAGCGCTATCGGGATGCCATTGCCGGGCCCGTGGACCCGGTCCGGCAGGCGAGGCTCGAGCAGCGCCTGTTTCCGGCGGGACGGCACCCAGAGAGTTGCCGGCGAAAGCGAATTGACACTGCTTCGCAATCTTACTAGCCTGCCGGAAAGTGACAGGAGAGCCTCAACATGGCCGGAAAAGCGCTTGCCCTCATGGTCTTGGCCGCCCTCGGGACGGGCGCCGCCGCCCAGCAATACGAGACGCCGCGGACCGAATGGGGCGTTCCCGATCTGCAGGGCGTCTGGAAGCACGCCACCGTCATGCCTTTCGAGCGCCCCGAGTCGCTGGGCGACAGGCAGACCTACACCGAGGAAGAAGTGCTGGCGCTGGAGCGTCAGGTGCAGCAACGGTTCGATGCCGACAATGAACCGCTGGACCCCGACCGGCCGCCGCCGGAAGTCGCCGAATCCCTGCCTCCCATAGGCAATTACGACCTTTTCTGGCGCGATGACGCCCAGTTCCTGCCGACGATCAACGGCGAATTCCGCACGTCAGCGATCATCGAGCCCGCCAGTGGCCGCATGCCCGAAGTGCAACCCGGCGCCCGGGAACGCCTGCTTGCGGCCCGGGGCGGCCGCAGCGGCCGCAGCAATGACGGCCCCGAAGGCCGGGGGCTTGGCGAGCGCTGTCTGGTGGGTTTCGGCAATCTTTCCGGTCCGGTGATGAGCCCGGTGATCTACAACAGCCACCTGCAGTTCGTGCAATCCCCGGGTTATGTGACCATTGTGGCGGAAATGGTACACGACGCCCGCATCATCAAGATTACCGGCGAGCGCAACCCCGCCGGCACCGCCCACCGCAAGTGGATGGGAGATTCCATCGGCCGCTGGGAAGGCGATACCCTGGTGGTGGAAACCCGTTACTTCAACGGTTGGCACAGCCTGCGCGGGCTGCCGGTGGACGGCATCACCATTACCGAGACTTTCCGGCGCGAGACCGATTACAAGCTGATTTACGGCTTCCGGGTCAACGACCCGACAGTGTTCAGCGACGAATTCTACGGAGAATATCCGTTGTCGCGAATCGATGAGCCGATTTACGAATACGCCTGCCATGAAGGCAATTACGGCATGTTCGGCATTCTCCAGGGCGCCAGACGGCTTGAAGTCATGTCGGAGCTGGAAATCGGCGGAGAAAGCGCCCGGTAGAAGCCTGCGCCGCAGGATGACGGAGACTGGATGTCATTCTGCGCGGAGCGAAGCGCAGGCGCAGAATCTCCCGCAGGCCGCTACTGCCGCGCCGACTGCTTCTTCGCCAGCCGTACCCGGTGCAGGGCGGGCTCCGTGTAGCCGTTGGGCTCCCGGACGCTCTGGAAGATCAGGTCGCGGGCCGCCTGGAAGGCGAAGGATCCAGCCGGATTCGGGGCCATGGGCTCATAAAGCGGGTCGGCGGCATTCTGGCCGTCCACCACGGCGGCCATGCGCAACAGCGATTCTTCCACCTGCTCTTCCCGGCACAGCCCGTGATGCAGCCAATTGGCCACATACTGGCTTGAAATCCGCAGGGTGGCGCGGTCTTCCATCAGCGCCACATGGTCGATATTGGGCACTTTGGAACAGCCTACCCCCTGATCGATCCAGCGCACCACATAGCCGAGAATCCCCTGGATATTGTTGTCGAGTTCCCGCTGGATGCGTTCCGCGCCCAGGGAGGCCGGGTCCGGAATCAGGGGAACCGACAGCAGGTCGGCCATGGCCACCGGCGCCCGCTTGCGCAACTCCCGCTGCACGGCGAAAACATCCACCCTGTGGTAGTGCATGGCGTGCAGCACCGCGGCGGTGGGCGAGGGCACCCAGGCGGTATTGGCGCCCGCCAGGGGGTGGGCGACTTTCTGCTCCACCATGGCAGCCATCAGGTCGGGCATGGGCCACATGCCCTTGCCGATCTGGGCCCGGCCCGGCAAGCCGCAGGCAAGCCCGGTATTGACATTGTGATCCTCATAGGCGCCGATCCAGGTGGAGGCGCGCATTTCATCCCTGGGCAGCATGGCGCCGCCGTGCATGCCGGTGTGGATTTCGTCGCCGGTGCGGTCGAGAAAGCCGGTATTGATGAAAACCACCCGGTCCCGGGCTTCCAGGATGCAGCGCTTGAGATTGATCGTGGTGCGGCGTTCCTCATCCATGATGCCCACCTTGATCGTCAGGGGCTCAAGCCCGAGCAGCTCCTCCACCGCGGCGAACAACTGGCAACTGAAGCGTACTTCGTCCGGGCCGTGCATTTTCGGCTTGACGATATAGATGCTGCCGCCGCGGGAATTGCCGAGGCGGTTGCGACCGGCGATATCAATGCAGGCTACCGCGGACGTCATGACCGCATCCATCACGCCTTCGAATACCTGCCGCCCGCGACTGTCGTAGATGGCGTTATTGCGCATCAGATGGCCCACGTTGCGCACCAGCAGCAGGCTCCGGCCGGGCAGGCGCAGGAGTTCGCCGGCGGGGCCGAGGTATTCCCGACCCTCGGCCAGGGTACGGGTCATGGGGGTGCCGTCCTTGATGAAGTTTTCCGCCAGATCGCCCCGCATCAGGCCGAGCCAGTTGCGGTAGATTTCGGTCTTGTCCGCGGCGTCCACGGCGGCGACGCTGTCCTCGCAGTCCTGGATCGTGGTAATCGCCGCCTCCAGCACCACATCGCTGATGCCGGCCGGGTCCCCGGCGCCAACCTCGGAGCCGCGGTCGATACGGATTTCGATATGCAGGCCGTGGTTGACCAGCAGCACTGCCGATGGCTCTGCCGCGCTTCCCTGGTAGCCCGCAAACCGGGACGGGTCTTGCAGGCCGTGTGCGCTGTCGCCGGCTTGCGCCACCAGGGCGCCGCCTTCGATACGGTACTGTCCCACATTCGCATGGCTTGCGCCTTGCAGGGGACAGATTTCATCAAGCAGGGCCCGCACACGGTCGATGACCCGCTGGCCGCGCACCGGGTTGTAGCCGCCGGTGCGCCCGGCGCCGTCGTCCTCGGGAATGACATCGCTGCCGTAGAGGGCGTCGTAAAGCGAGCCCCAGCGGGCATTGGCGGCATTGATGGCGAAGCGGGCATTCTTCACCGGCACCACCAGCTGGGGTCCGGCGATAGAGGCGATTTCCGAGTCAACCCCGGCGGTGGAAATCGTGAAATCTTCGGGCTCCTCCTGCAAATAGCCGATTTCTCGCAGAAAAGCTTCATAGGCGTCGCGGTCGTAATCCGGGCCCTGATTCTGGTGATGCCAGTCGTCGATCTGCTGTTGCAGACGGTCGCGCTCGGCGAGCAACTCTTCGTTGCGGGGAGTGAATTCGTCGATCAGGCTTTCAAAACCGGACCAGAATTCCGCTTGCCCGAGGCCGATTTCCGGCAACAGTTCCCCGTTGACGAAAGTCGCCAGTTCCGCGGCGACCCGCAGCCCGCCCGTCTCGAAATCTTCAGTCATGGCTTCAGTTTTCCCGTGTTTCGGTTTTCCTGGTTTCACTATGCCGGCCCGCGCGTATAATAGCGGGATCAACGGCGCCCTGGAGGAACCCCCATGAACCGCCTTGCCCTGTTTGCCAGTTGTCTGACCTTGCTTGCCGTTGCCTCGCCGTCACGGGCGGCGGATGGCCAGATTGATATCGACGCCATGTCCGTGCCGCAACTGCGGAGCGAAATCGACAAGATCGAAAAGGAAGTCTACCGGGTTTTCAATCTTCGCACCGAGGACGATTCGCTGCATGTGATCTGCCATCGCTACACTCCCACGGGCTCGAACATTTCCCGGGAAGCCTGCGAGCCGAACTTCCTGATCGAGGCCCGGGCCAACAATGCCAGGAATTACCAGGACGGCACCGATGAGCTGCTCGACACCGAGGGCCTGCTCGCCGAAACCGATTCCGACTTCCGCAGATTCAACGAGGCCATGGCGACCCTGAGCGAAGA
This sequence comes from Pseudomonadales bacterium, assembly GCA_022819645.1. Classification (GTDB taxonomy): domain Bacteria; phylum Pseudomonadota; class Gammaproteobacteria; order Pseudomonadales; family Pseudohongiellaceae; genus UBA9145. The sequence goes on along the minus strand of JAJEGU010000067.1, from coordinate 45,027 downwards.
ATATGACTATTTCCGCGAGCTGAACATCATCCTGTCCATGCTGCGCGGCCGTATGGAAGAATTGCGGAACTAGGCGCAGGCTCCTGGCCCATCCTCCCGTCATTCTGCGCGAAGTCGCAGAATCTCCTTGGGAGGATGCCGCATGAGAGGGAGCGCGCAGCGCCAGGCGGAGAATTGTCGCTTATTCGGCAAGCAGGGAAATGGGCAACTCGGCGGTAATCAGCGCGGCGCGGTCCAGTGATTGCCATGCGTGGCGCAGCAGCGTGGCGGCATCCTGGGCGACGATTTCCGAATGGACGATTTCACCATTCACGCTCACGCTCACCGGCTGGCTGAAATCCACCTCTTCCGGGTTCAACAACAGACTGAATCCCGCCACCGCGGTGGCTTCCGCCTCGAAGTGGTTGCCCAGCCGCTCGACCTTCATCACCGCGGGCAAGTCGGGGTTTGCCATTTCGTCGATTCGCAGCCAAAGGTTGCGGTTGTAGCGGTCCACCCGATCCGCCACCCACTGCAGGCGCTCGGGGAACGGGTCCCTGGGATTTTCCGCCTTGAACCGTTCGATGGCCGGGGTTTCCCCGGGCAGCCAGGCCGTATTGTGGCCGCCGTCCTCGATCACCCGGAAGATGTGTTCCACCCCGGCTTCTTCCAGCACCTCGACGAATGATTGCAGCGAAGCCGCGGGGTAGAGCCGGTCGACTTCGCCATTGACGATATACAGTGGCCTGGCGGTGAGGTTCTCGAAGTACAGACGGTAGTTAACGCCGCCGGAGGGATTGCGCAGCACCCCGGGATGGCCGATGTAGGGGAGAAAGGCCGCCCATTCGCCGGGTTGCTTGAAAGCGAAGAAATAGGCGCCGGTGCCGCCGTCGGAAATGCCGGTCATGGTGACCCGGTTATCGTCCACGTTATAGCGACGTTTCAGCTCCCGCAGGATGGCGGGGAGATTGTCCGCCTGGTTGTCGTGCCACCAGAAGGCTTCGCGCCAGGAGGCGGGCGCCACGAAGATGCGGTCTTCCTGTTGCAGGTTCTCGACGCCCGAGCGCCACCAGTCTCCTCCGGGACCCCACTCCGGGCGCGAAACGCCGCCATGAAGCATGAATTCCACCGGGTAGGAAATGGCTGGATCGTAGGAATCCGGCGTTACCACGGCATAGCGGTAGAGCATGCCATCGGCGCCGGTGCGGGACGCTTCCCAGGCGCCGGTGGCCACCTCGGTTGACCACTCCGGGCCTTGCCGCAGCCACTGGTACAGGGTCTCCACGTCATCCGCGGCGGCGAGCAGGGCCTGTTCGGCGGCGCTTTGCTCCACCGCGCTGTCGGCGCGCCAGAATGCGGTAACGAGTTCCCGACCGCCGTTCTCCGCGGCCAGACCGCCGCCAGCGACGGCGAGAAGCAACAACGCCGCCAGCCATTGGGCAAGCCGATATCCTGCCACCCGCCGATTTCCCAATGAGGGATTACTGTCCGCCAAGTTCCGAGTACACCGCGCTCAGAAACCGCTCCGGGTCGCCGATGGAAAGGCCGATATTGCCGCCGGCGCCCTGCAGGTAATACATGTTGCCGGTCACATGGTGGGGAATGATTTCCACATTGCTGAAGTCCTGCTGGGCCAGGGCGGGCAGCGCGGCCAGTAATACGCCCGGGAGCGCCAGGATGGATGCGGTCTTGCGGATGGAATGGCTCATGGGTAAAGACCCCTTTCAGGATCTGGAATGGGTCATTGAGAATAAAAGAAGGGCAGCGGCATGTCCATCCGCGCGATTCCGCGCTTCGAATCCAGTCAAACCGGAAAATAACGGCCTCCCTGATGGAGAACTGCGCCGGCAAGTTCGAACTCAAGGAGTTTTATGGCAAGTTCCTGCTGGGAGAGGCCGGCTTGATGGGCGAGGGTTTCCGGGAGCGAGCCGGATTCTTCGAGCAGGGCGAGCAGTTTGGCGTCTTCAGGCTTGTGGGCGATAGTTCTGGTTTGTGCGGCGCCTGATTTGGGGCGGCAAGCATCGAGCGGGATAATGCCTTCGAGTTCCTGCAGCACATCCTGGGCAGATTCCACGAGTTTTGCGCCCTGGCGTATCAGTTGGTGGCAACCGCGGGAGAAAGGGCTTGAGATCGGGCCCGGCACGGCGAAAATTTCCCGGTTCTGCTGCAAGGCGTATTTTGCGGTGACCAGGGAGCCGCTTTTCAGGCTGGCTTCCACAACCACCACGCCCGCGCAGAGCCCGCTGATGATACGGTTGCGGCGGGGAAAATGGGCCCTGGCGGGAGGAGAACCAAGTGCGAATTCGGAAACCAGGGCGCCATGGCTGAGAATTTGTTCCCGCAACTCGCGATTGCGGGCGGGATAGCAGATATCCACGCCGGTGCCCATGACCGCGATGGTGAGCGCATCCGCGGCCAGGGCGCCCCGGTGGGCCGCAGTGTCGATGCCAAGAGCCATGCCCGAGCAGACCGTCAGGCCCGCATCACCCAACTCATGCGCCAGCCATTCCGCCTGCCGCCTGCCATAGGCGCTGCCCCGGCGGCTGCCCACCATGGCGATGTTGGGATTGTTGAGGCATTCCAGGCGGCCTTCCACATACAGCACCGGCGGCGGCGCGGCGATTTCCCGCAGCAAACGGGGATACTGCGGCGATTCGAAATGAATGATGGCCCGGCCAGCAGCTTCGGCCCAGACAAGTTCGGCCCGCAATCCGCGGCTCAGGCTGCTTTCATCCACTGGAGTCAATATCGCTGTGGCCTGCTCTCCGGACAGGCCCAGCGATAGCAGCTCGGCCTTAGGCAATCGCCGGATCCGGCTCAGTGGGCCCAGTTCACCCAGAATTCTCGCCGCGACGCCGAGGCCGAAAGCGCAATGGTGCGCCAGCGTGAGGTAGTCTTTGGTCAGGGAATCATCCATGACAATTATCCGCATGGGGCTGCTATAATCTCCGGTCCACCCGGGCAGTCTGCCGGCTAGCCCGGTGCATTACCGGAGCTGTGATGGCATTGTTACCGATTCTGGAATTTCCCGACCCGAGGCTGCGCAAGCTGGCAAGCCCGGTGACTCATTTTGACGACAGGCTCCGCCGCCTTGTCGACAATATGTTTGAAACCATGTACCAGTCCGAGGGAATCGGCCTCGCCGCGACTCAGGTCAATGTCCACAAACGCCTGCTCGTGCTCGACGTTTCGGAAGAAAAGGATAGTCCCCATGTCTTCATAAATCCAGAATTCGAGGTCATTGAGGAAGAATTGCAGGATTATCAGGAAGGCTGCCTTTCGGTTCCCGGTTTTTTTGAGGAAGTGTCCCGGCCCCGGGCGATTCGGGTCAGCGCCCGGGACCGCAATGGAGAAACCTTCGAGCTTGAGGCCAAAGGCTTGCTCGCGGTCTGCATCCAGCACGAAATCGATCATCTGGACGGCAAGCTGTTCGTTGATTATCTCAGCCCCCTCAAGCGCCAGCGCATTCGCAGCAAGCTGCAGAAGGAACAGCGGAAATCGGCCTGACTCCGATGCCGCCCGGTGTGCCGCCTCATTTACGACTGTGTTTCGCGGGCACGCCGCCATTCGCCGCCGCCCATTTAGCCGCCCTGAGCCGGGCAGGCCATGAAATCACCGCGGTCTTTACCCAGCCCGACCGCCCCGCGGGACGTGGCCGCAAGCTGCGGCCCAGCGCAGTCGCCGCCAGCGCCGGAGAGTTGGGACTGCCTTTGCACAAACCCGTGAGCCTGAGCGGTGAGGGGACCGCCGCATTGCTCGCCTCGTTTCGCCCCGATGTATTGATTGTCGCCGCCTATGGCCTGATTCTGCCGGAGGCGATTCTGGCCTTGCCGCGTTTTGGCTGCATCAATGTTCACGCCTCGCTGCTGCCCCGCTGGCGCGGGGCGGCGCCCATTGAGCGCGCGCTGCTGGCGGGGGACCAGCGCACCGGCATCAGCATCATGCAAATGGATGAGGGACTCGATACCGGTCCCTTGCTGTTGCAGCGGGAGGTGGCCATTCTTGCCGGGGATGACCGCGATACGCTGGAAGCCAAACTCACCGAGGCGGGCTGCGCAGCGCTTCTCCACAGCCTGGAATGTCTTCCGGAACTGCTTGCCGATTCCACACCGCAGGACAATGGGCAGGCGACCTATGCCCGCAAACTGGGCAAGGACGACGCCCGGATCGATTGGACGCGGGATGCGCAGTTCATCAGCCGGCAGGTGCGCACCGGCATTGGCCGCATGCCCGCCTTCTGCTTTGCCGGGGAGCGGCGCATCAGGATTCTGCAAGCCACCGCCAGGGATTGGGACCCGTCCGGGACGCCAGGGAAGATCGTCAATTTCGACAAGAACGGCTTGCTGGTGGCCTGTGGCGAAGGCGCGCTTTGCATTACATCGCTGCAATTGCCCGGCGGGAAACCTGTCTCACCCGGGGCCTTGCTGCATTCTGTCCCGGCGCCCTTTGCCAGGGGCACGGTTCTGCAAGACCAGGCGACCGGCCAGTGACCGTGCGCGCCACAGCGGCCCGCATTCTAGCTCGTCTTGCCGGGCGCGGGGGCACAGTGGGAGAGTTGCTGGCGGTCCATCGGGAACTGCGCGAATACAGTCTGTTGCAAGAAATCTGCTACGGCGTCTGCCGTCACCATGAATCCCTCGCCTTCCTCCTCGGCGAATTGCTCGCACGGCCCCTGCGCCAGCGCGACACCGACCTGAAATACCTGCTGCTCGGCGCCCTGCACGAATTGCGCGAACTGGCCACACCGGAGTACGCGGTCATCGACGAAAGCGTAAAAGCGGGCCATGCCCTGGGAAAGGAATGGTCGAAACCCCTGGTTAACGCCGTATTGCGCAATTTTCAGCGGCGCCGGAAAAAGTTTGAACTCACCCTTGGGCGGCAAGCCGAAAATATCCGCTACAGCCATCCGCAATGGTTGGCGCAATCCATCCGCGACGACTGGCCCGGGCAATGGTCCTCGATTCTCGAGGCCAACAATCGCAGGCCGCCACTGTGCCTGCGGGCAAACCGGCGGCGCGGCAGCCGCATGGACGCCATGCGCCTTCTGGAAGATGCCGGCGTGGCATGTTCACCGGGGCAACTCGCGCCCTCGGCGGTGTATCTGCAGCAGGCGCGGCCGGTAGGAGAGATACCCGGTTTTGCCGAAGGCTGGTTCAGCGTCCAGGACGAAGCTTCCCAGCTTGTGCCCGGATTGTTGGCCCCGGAGCCCGGCGCGCGCCTGCTCGACGCCTGCGCCGCTCCCGGCGGCAAGACCTGCCACCTGCTCGAAACCGCGCCGGAAAATCTCGGTTGCACGGCGCTTGAGCGCGACCCGGAGCGCAGCGATATGATCCGGGAAAACCTCGAACGGCTCGACCTCGCGGCCGAGCTCGTCATTGCCGATGCCGCCGACGTATCGCAGTGGTGGGATGGCGCCGCCTTTGACCGGATTCTGCTCGATGCACCCTGCTCGGCCACGGGGGTTATCCGACGGCATCCCGACATCAAGCTGTCGCTGAGGCCGAACGATATTGCAGCCCACAGCAAGGAGCAGTCACGATTGCTGCGGGTGCTGTGGGGTTGCCTGAAACCCGGCGGGCGCCTGCTCTACACCACCTGTTCCCTGCTCAGGAAGGAGAACGAGCAGGTCATCTCCCGCTTTCTGGCGGGCGCCGGGGATGCTAAAACCCTGCCTATCGCTGCCGATTGGGGATTAGAATGCGCATACGGAAAGCAGTTGCGCCCCGGCGGCGCGGAAGGCCCCGACGGATTCTACTTTTGCCTGTTGGAGAAGCTCTGATCAGGGCAGAGCCTGACCGTCCCGAGTTACGAGCGCTACGCGGCACATCCAAATGAAGATAATCGTTCTCGGCGCGAATCCGGTGGGCATCAGCCTGGCAAGCACCCTGTCCACCGAATCCAATGACGTGACCCTTGTGGACAGCGATGAAGCCCGCCTTGAAGGGCTCAAGCAGGGCATGGACATCCAGGTCGTCAGCGGTCGGGGATCCCATCCCGATGTGCTTGAGCAGGCCGGCGTGGAAGACGCCGACCTGCTCATTGCGGTTTCCGAAAACGACGAATTGAACATGGTGGCCTGCCGGGTCGCCTATTCGCTGTACCGCACGCCGAAGAAAATCTGCCGGGTGCATTCCTCATCCTTCATTCGTTTCAGCGACGAACTGTTCGGCAGGCAGGGCATTGCGGTGGATACGCCGATCTGCCCGGAAATGATCGTCTCGGAAAACATCGAGCGCCTGATCGACCTGCCAGGTGCTTTGCAAGTGCTTGATTTTGCCGATGGCAGCGTGCAACTCGTCGGCGTCAAGGCGGTTTATGGCGGCCCTCTGGTGGGTCAGGAAATCCGCCTGCTGCGGCAACATATGCCCGCGGTGGACACCCGGGTGGCGGCGATATTCCGCAAGGACCGGCCCATTGTTCCCGAAGGCTCAACGGTGATCGAGGCGGAGGATGAGGTCTTTTTTGTCGCCGCCCAAAGTGATATCCGCGCCTGTATCGGCGAAGTGCGGCCCATGGACCGCCCCTACCGCCGCATCTTCATCGCCGGCGGCGGCAATATCGGCCTGCGCCTCGCGCTGCAACTCGAATCACGCTACAAGGTCAAGCTCGTGGAACGCAGTGCGGCGCGCTGCGACTTTCTCACCGGGCAACTCGAAAGCACCCTCGTGCTTCACGGAGAAACCTCGGACCGGGAACTGCTGATCAGCGAGAACATCGAGGATGCCGATGTATTTGTCGCCCTTACCAATGACGATGAGGCCAATATCATGTCGTGCATGATGGCCAAGCGGCTCGGGGCGAAAAAGGTCATGGCGCTGATCAATAACCCGGACTATGTGGACCTCATCCAGGGCGGCGAGATCGATATCGCCATTTCTCCCCAGCAGGCCACCATCGGCAGTGTGCTGACCAAGGTGCGGCGGGCGGATTTTGCCAATGTCCACTCCCTGCGCCGGGGCGCCGCCGAAGCGGTGGAGGCGGTGGTGCATGGCGATGTGGCTTCTTCAAAAGTCATCGGACGGGAATTGCGCGACCTGAATCTGCCCGACGGCATTACCGTGGGCGCCATCGTGCGCGGAGAAGGCGTGCTCATCGCCCATGACGACATCCGGGTCGAGTCGGGCGACCATGTCATCCTGTTTCTCGTGGACCGCAAGCATGTGGCGCTGGTGGAGCGACTGTTCGGGGCCGGATTCGCGCACTTCTGAGGCATCATGCACCCCTTCATGATCACCAAGATTCTCGGCATCCTGTTAATGCTGTTCAGCTTGCTGGGAACCTTGCCGCCGATGCTCGTTTCCCTGCTGTACCGCGACGGCATGATCGGGGTTTTCTTCACTACTTTCCTGAGCCTGCTGCTGCTTGGCGCGGGCCTTTGGGGGCTGACCGCCCGCAATCGCAAGGAATTGACGATTCGCGACGGCTTTCTGGTGGTGACGCTGTTCTGGAGCGTGCTTGGGCTGGCGGGCTGCCTGCCTTTCGTGCTGGCGCTGGAACTCAGCCTTGCCGACGCGGTGTTCGAATCCCTGTCGGGGCTTACCACCACCGGCGCCACGGTCATCGTCGGCCTGGACGAACTGCCCAGATCGATCCTTTTCTACCGGCAATTGCTGCAATGGATGGGCGGCATGGGAATCATCGTGCTCGCCATGGCCCTGCTGCCCATGCTCGGCATCGGCGGCATGCAGTTGTACCAGGCGGAAACCCCGGGGCCGCTCAAGGATAACAAGCTGGTGCCGCGGCTGGCCGAAACCGCCAAGGCGCTCTGGTACATCTATCTGGCCCTGACCCTTGCCTGCGCCCTGGCCTACTGGGCCGTGGGCATGGAAGCTTTCGACGCCATCGGCCACGCCTTTACCACAGTGGCCATCGGCGGCTTTTCCACCCACGACGCCAGCATCGGCTATTTTGACAACCCGGCGGTGGATCTGGTGGCCATCGTCTTCATGGTGATCGCAGGCGTCAATTTCGCCCTGCATTTCACCGCATGGCAACGCCGTTCCATCAAGCACTACCTGGCCGACCCGGAATTTCGCTTTTACGCCTTCATCCTCGGCTTCCTGTCATTCGCCGCCATTGGTATTCTCTATCTCACCGCCACGTACGACAGTTTCTTCGAGGCCGCCATCAAGGGATTGTTCCAGGTGGTTTCCATCGCCACCACCACGGGTTTTGTCACCGACGACTTCAGCGCCTGGCCGCTATTCCTGCCCTACCTGCTGCTGTACGCGGCGATTATCGGCGCCTGCGCCGGCTCCACCGGCGGCGGCATCAAGGTGATCCGCATCCTGCTGATCTTCAAGCAGGGCTTTCGCGAGGTCCAGCGGCTGATCCACCCCAAGGCCGTCATCCCCATCAAGCTTGGCAGCAAGCGGGTGCCGGACCGGGTGATCGAATCGGTGTGGGGCTTCTTTGCGGTATATGTGATGGTGTTCATGCTGATGCTGCTCGCCCTGCTCGCCTCGGGAGTCGAGATCATCACCGCTTTCAGCGCGGTGGGCGCCTGCATCAACAATCTCGGGCCGGGGCTTGCAGACGTCTCGGCAAGCTATGCCGCCCTGCCGGTCACCGCCAAGTGGATACTCTGTGTCGCCATGCTCCTCGGCAGGCTGGAAGTCTTCACCCTGCTGGTATTGTTCACGCCGATGTTCTGGCGGCGCTAGGAGCCATAGAACTCCGACCCATCGGGACGGCGGCGGAAGCGCTTGTATTCCCACTGGTATTGTTCCGGATGCTGGCGCGCCAGGTCCTCCACGGCCCGGTTCATCGCCGCCAGCGAATCGGACAATCGTTCCCGGCGCAGATCAAGTTCGCCCATGTGGATGCGAAATCCCTCCGCCCGGGGCAAACGCTCGGCATAGCCGCAGAACACCCGCACCCCGGGGCGCTGGGCAAGCCGGGCCGCCAGGGTCATGGTATAGGCGGGCTCGCCAAAGAATGGCGCAAACTCGCCGCTGCCATCGGCGGGAACCTGATCGGGCAGAATGCCGATGACTTCCCCCCTGCCCAGGGCTCGCGCCAGTTGCGCCACGCCGGCCTTGCCCGCCGCCGCCATGCACAGGCCGCCTCGTTCCCGGCTTGCCCGCAGCAAGGCATCGAAAGCGGCAGACCCGGGCGGTGCGTAGAGAAAACTCGACGGCAGCCCGTAACACATGGATATGCCGAAGATTTCCCAGTTGCCCAAGTGTGGCGCAAGCAATATTACGCCGGAACCCGATTGCGCGGCCCGGCGAAATTCCGCAACTTCCGCCGATTCCCGCAACAGCTTTTGTAGTTTCGGCAGGGGCCAGCGCCAGGCGCGGCCCATCTCGAACAGGGCGCAGAGCGAGTGCTGCAGGCTGGCCCTGGCAAGCTTGCGGACCGCGTCCTCGTCGCGTTCCGGAAAGCAGGTTCGCAGATTGCGCAAAGTGGTTTCGGCGGCGCGGCCCCGAATTCGCAGCAGCAGGCCGCCGAGAAAGCGGGCCACGGCTTGCAGCAGGGACAGGGGCAGTCGGGCGCCGATGGCCAGAAACAGCCGGAAAAGTAGAAGTTTGATGACCGGGATACCTTTGGTATTCTCTGAAAAATTCCCTCCCTGGAATTTTTCATTATCGCAAAACAAAAGCGTGGTTTTGTTTTGCTTACGAATTCAATGGCTTACGCCATCGAATTCGGCGGCACTTCCATGTGCCGCAGGGAAGCTCTGACTTAATCAGAGCTTCCTTTGTTTTTCCCTTTGTCCGCGCCCGTGTATCGCTCCTTGTCATCCTGCGCGTAGTCGCAGTAACCCAGGAGCCTGCGCTTCACGACGCGCAGAATGACACGGGAAAGCGGCACAATGTGGATAACGCAGGGGAATTCTAGGATAATCGCGGCCTTTCTTGTAGCTTACTCCCTGTCCTGACGTGAGCGCTGGCGCCGATCCGAAAACCTTCCAGGGGCTTATACTGGCGTTGCAGCAATTCTGGGCCGGGAAGGGCTGTGTGGTGTTGCAGCCCCTGGATATGGAAGTCGGCGCGGGAACCTTTCATCCGGCTACCTTTCTGCGCGCCATCGGCCCGGAAAGCTGGAATTGCGCCTATGTCCAGCCAAGCCGGCGCCCGGGCGACGGTCGCTACGGCGAAAATCCCAACCGCCTGCAACACTATTACCAGTATCAGGTCATCCTCAAGCCTTCGCCCGGGGAGATCCAGCAGCAATACCTGGACTCCCTCGCCCACCTTGGTATTGACATGACGGTTCACGATGTGCGTTTTGTGGAAGACAACTGGGAATCGCCCACTCTCGGCGCCTGGGGTCTTGGCTGGGAAGTCTGGCTCGACGGCATGGAAATCACCCAGTTCACCTATTTTCAGCAGGTGGGCGGGCTCGAATGCCACCCGGTCAGCGGAGAGATCACCTATGGCATCGAGCGTATCGCCATGTATCTGCAGCAGGTGGACAGCGTCTACGACATTGTCTGGTGCGATGGACCGGGCGGCCCGGTGAGCTATGGCGATGTTTTCCGGCAAAATGAAGTGGAAATGTCCGCCTTCAATTTCGCAATGGCTGATACCGGAAAGCTGTTTGGCTACTTTGATGATTGCGAGGCCATGTGCCAGACCCTGCTTGGCGGGAATCTGCCGCTGCCGGCCTACGAGCAGGTGCTCAAGGCCTCGCATTACTTCAATCTGCTGGACGCCCGCAAGGCGATATCGGTAACCGAACGGCAACGCTTTATCCTGCGGGTGCGAGCCATGGCCAGGGCGGTGGCCGAAGCCTATCTCGAAAGCCGGCGCAAGCTTGGCTTCCCCCTGGCCCTGGAAGAATTGCGCCGTGACTACGCCTGACGCCGCCACGCCCCCAAGCCGGGACTTTTTGTTTGAAATCGGCGTTGAGGAATTGCCGCCCAGGGCGCTCAAGGGTCTTTCCCGGGCGCTCGAAGACGAGTTTCGCAAGGGCCTGGAGGGTGCCGGCCTCGGTCATGGCGCCATTCATCGCTATGCCGCGCCGCGCCGGCTCGCGGTACTGGTGGAAGGGTTGGCGGAGAAACAGCCGGATCGGCGCAGCGAACGCCTTGGGCCCGCCATTGCCGCGGCATTCGATAGTGATGGCGCTCCCACCGCGGCGGCAATGGGCTTCGCCCGCTCCTGCGGCGTTGGGGTTGACGAATTGGGCCGCTGCGAGCGGCAGGGCGTTGAGAAGCTTTGTTTCAGCCGGCTTGAACCTGGCGCCGCCGCCATGGATTTGCTGCCGGAGTTGGCCAGCGCCGCGCTGGCGGCCCTGCCGATTCCCCGGCGCATGCGCTGGGGGGCTTCCCGGACAGAGTTCATCCGTCCGGTGCATTGGCTGGTGATGCTGTTTGGCGAGGAAACTGTGCCCGGCAAGATTCTCGGGGAGACCGCCGGCAATGCCACCTTTGGCCACCGATTTCATCACAACCAGCCCATTGTCCTCGAGTCGCCGGGGGAATACGCGGCATCGCTGGAAAATCCGGGCCGGGTAATCGCAAGTTTCGCCCGGCGCCGGGAACAGGTTCGGGAACTGGTGAATGCCGAGGCCGCAAGGCTCGACGCCACGGTCGCCATGGATGAAGAACTGCTCGATGAAGTCAGCAGCCTGGTGGAGTATCCCGTGGCCCTGACCGGCGAGTTCGACCGGGAGTTTCTCGAATTGCCCGACGAAGCCCTGGCGCTCACCTTGAAGTCTCACCAGAAATGCTTCTGTCTGGAAGACCGCAATGGCCGGATTATCCCGTATTTCGTGACAATCAGCAACCTTGCCAGCAAAGACCCGGCAAAGGTCATACAGGGAAATGAACGGGTGATCCGGCCACGGCTGGCTGATGCCAGGTTTTTCTTCGAAACCGACAAATCCCGCAGTCTTGAGTCAAGGTTGCCGGAACTCGACAAGATCGTTTTCCAGGACAGGCTCGGTTCGGTGGGGGCGAAATCGCGCCGGGTGTCCCGGCTCGCGGGGCTGCTGGCGGATCGGCTTGGTTTTGAAGCCGGGGACAGCCAAAGGGCGGCCACGCTCGGCAAGTGCGACCTGCTCAGCGATATGGTGGGCGAGTTCGCTGAGCTGCAGGGCTTGATGGGCGCCTGTTACGCCCGCAACGATGGCGAAACCGAAGCCGTGGCGACGGCGATCTTCGAGCAATATCTGCCGCGGCATACCAGCGATCGGCTGCCCGAAACTCCCGCGGGCCAGACCCTGGCCCTGGCGGAAAAGCTGGATACCCTGGCGGGCCTTTTCGCCATCGGCCAGCCGCCTACGGGTTCGAAGGATCCCTTCGCCCTGCGCCGGGCCGCCATCGGGGTATTACGGATACTCATTGAAGGCAGGCTGGAACTCGACTTGCCGGCAGCCATCGACGCCGCCCTGGAAGGCTTCGCGGAACTCGAGCCGGATGAGAACTGCGCCGCCGGGCTTCTTGATTTCATTCTGGACCGACTGCGCGCCTGGTACAGCGACATGGGCATTGCCGCGACAGTCTACCTCAGCGTGCGGGCGGTGCAGCCGGCAAGTCCGCTGGATTTTCACCGGCGCGTGCAAGCCGTTGCCGACTTTGCCGGGCGTCCTGAAGCGGCAGCCCTGGCAGCGGCCAACAAGCGGGTATCGAATCTGCTCAACAAAAGCGGCAAGGAGGCGGCGGGAGGAGAGATCGATGATGCATTGCTTGGCGAGGAGGCGGAAAAAGCGTTGCTGGCGCGGATTCGCAAAGCCCGGAAGAAAGTACAGCCCTGGTTTGCCGCGGGCGACTACCACAAGGCGTTGACCCGGCTTGCCGGCCTGCGGGACGATGTGGACCGCTTTTTCGATGAAGTCATGGTCATGGTGGACGATGCGCCGCTGCGCGCCAATCGGCTGCATATCCTGCGGGAGTTGCGCGGGCTTTTCCTGCAGGCTGCCGATATTTCCCTGCTTTGATCCAGAATCCCGCCAAAGTCGTCATACTCGACCGGGACGGCGTCATCAACCGGGATTCGGCTGAGTACATCAAGTCTCCCGATGAATGGCGGCCCCTGCCCGGCAGCATTTCCGCCATTGCCAGACTGAGTCGGGCCGGCCTGCGAGTGGTACTCGCAACCAATCAGTCCGGGCTTGCCCGGGGGCTTTTTGATGAGGCGGCGCTGGGCGCGATTCACGCCAGGCTCACCGGGCTTGTGGAGCGGCAGGGCGGCAAGGTGGACGGTATATTTTTCTGCCCGCACGGACCGGATGCGGGCTGCAACTGCCGCAAGCCCGCCACGGGTCTGCTGGAGCAGATCGAAGCCCGTCTCCTGTCCAGCTTGCGTGGCTGCTGGTTCATCGGCGACAGCCTGCGCGACTTGCAGGCAGGCCGCAGCCATGGCTGTCAGCCGGTTCTGGTACGCACCGGCAATGGCTTGCAGACAGAAAAGCTGATAAAAGACAATAACTTGGGCCGGGTATTGGTATTCGACGACCTGGCTGAAGCAGCCACGGCCTTGTTGCGTGAAATCGCTGACTGAAAGGCTGGTGTACTCTCAGATATCGATGTTCTCGGCTCGCAGGGCATTGGTTTCGATGAATTGCCGGCGCGGGTCCACCTGGTCTCCCATCAGCGTATTGAAGAGCTGGTCGGCGCCAATGGCGTCCTTGACGGTAACCTGCAACATGCGCCGGGTTTCCGGGTTCATGGTGGACTCCCACAACTGCTCGGGATTCATTTCGCCAAGACCCTTGTATCGCTGCAGGTAATTGCCCCGCATGGCCTCGGCGGTGAGCCAGTGAAGCGCCTCGGCAAAACTGCTGATGTTATGCTTGCGCTCCCCCCGCTGAATCCAGGCCCTGGGCTCGATAAGACCTTCAAGCGTCAGCCCAAGCGCCGACATCATCCTGTATTCGATGGAATGGAAGAAATCCGCGCTGAACGGGAAAGATTTGCGCAGTCCGTGGCGCTCCAGCAAGAACACCGGCAGGAACTGATAGCGCTCGGTATCCTCTTCCACGGCGTAGCTGTAATCGACCCGGTATTGGGGATTCTGCTGATACAGCCGCGCCACTGCCTTTCCGGTCCAGGCCTCGACTTTCTCCCGGGAACGCAGTTCGACCTCGGGCAGTGGCTCGGTATACACCAGCGCTTCAAGCACTTCCCGGGGGTATAGCCGGCTCAACCGGTCGATAATGGCATAGACCTCACGGTACTGGTTCACCAGGGATTCGAGCGCCTCGCCACTGATACCCGGCGCATCGGCGTTGACGTGGAGGCTGGCACCCCGCAGGGCAATGGAGGTCTCGTAGTCTTCGAGTTCGCTGTCATCCTTGAGATACTGTTCCTGCTTGCCTTTTTTCAGCTTGTACAGTGGCGGCTGGGCAATATACAGATTGCCCCGCTCGATCAGCTCCGCCATATGTCGGAAAAAGAAGGTCAACAGCAGGGTGCGGATATGGGAGCCGTCCACGTCGGCGTCGGTCATGATGATGATGCGGTGATAGCGGAGCGTGTCGGGGGAGAACTCGTCCTTGCCGATGCCGCAGCCAAGCGCCTTGATCAGGGTGCCGATTTCATTGGAGCTGAGCATGCGGTCAAAACGGGCCTTCTCCACATTGAGAATCTTGCCTTTTAGTGGCAATACCGCCTGATTGTGGCGATTTCTGGCCTGCTTCGCGGAACCCCCGGCGGAATCACCCTCTACCAGATAGATTTCCGACAGCGCCGGATCCTTCTCCTGGCAGTCGGCGAGCTTGCCGGGAAGACCCGCTACATCAAGGGCGCCCTTGCGGCGGGTCATCTCCCTGGCCTTGCGGGCGGCTTCCCGGGCCCTGGCGGCATCGATCATCTTCCCGGCGATCAACTTGGCGTCCTTGGGATTTTCGAGCAGATAGTCGTTCAGGTGCGAGGCCATCTGCTGCTCCACTACGCTTTTCACTTCGGAGGAGACGAGCTTGTCCTTGGTCTGGGAAGAAAACTTGGGGTCGGGCACTTTTACCGAAATCACCGCGGTCAGCCCCTCCCGGACATCATCGCCGGAAACCTGGGAGTCCTTGCCCTTGGCACCATTGAGTTCCTTGTCGATATAGGACTTGAGTACCCGGGTGAGCGCGGAGCGAAAACCGGCGAGGTGAGTGCCCCCGTCCCGCTGGTGAATATTGTTGGTATAGGGAAAAATGGCCTCCTGGTAAGAATCGTTCCATTGCATGGCCACCTCGACGGAAATGCCTTCCTCCACCTCCCTGGCATTGAAATAGACCATCTTGTTGACCGTGGTCTTGTGCTTGTTAAGGTAATCGACGAAAGCCTGCAAGCCGCCTTCGTAGCAGAAGGTTTCCTCCTTGCCGGTGCGCTCGTCGTTGAGGCAGATCGATACGCCCGCATTGAGAAATGCGAGTTCGCGCAGTTTCTGGGCGAGAATGTCGTACTGGAATTCGATATTGCTGAAGGTTTCCTCGGATGGCTCGAAATGGCATTCGGTGCCGGTAACGCCGGTTTCTCCCACCACGGAGAGCGGCGCCTGGGGCACGCCATGCTGGTAGTACTGCTCCCAGACCTTGCCTTCGCGACGAATCGTCAGCTTGAGTTCCCGGGAAAGCGCATTGACCACGGATACGCCCACACCGTGCAGGCCACCGGACACCTTGTAGCTGTTGTCATCGAATTTGCCGCCGGCATGGAGCACAGTCATGATCACTTCCGCCGCCGACACGCCTTCCTTGTGCATTTCCGTGGGAATTCCCCTGCCGTTGTCGGTTACGGTGACGGATTCTCCGATGTGAATCGTGACCCTGATTTCCGAGCAGTATCCGGCAAGCGCCTCATCGATGGAATTGTCCACAAGCTCGAAAACCATGTGGTGCAGGCCGGTGCCGTCATCGGTGTCGCCGATGTACATTCCCGGGCGTTTTCGAACCGCGTCAAGACCCTTGAGGACCTTGATGCTGTCCGAGTTGTAGTCGCTGGCAGAGCCATTCTCCATGGGTATCTCCAATGCAGAAAACGCAATCAGGCGCCCCCTGTTTCTTCCCGTAGAATCAAGCTGTTATTGTACCATGTTCCACGTGGAACAGGCTTCCTGGCGCGGGGTCCGAAAGGCTGGAACCGAGGGCTTTGCAGTTGACGCAGGTCACGAACAACTGGGCTCCAAGTGATTGCAACAAATCAAAAACCCCCTTGCGGTTCCCTTCGTCCAATTCAGCGGCGAGATCGTCTATCAGATAAATCGGCTGCTGTTTCCGGGCCTCGAAGAAAAGCTCCCCCTGTGCCACTTTCAGCGCGGAGACCACCAGCTTTTGCTGCCCCCGGGAAAGCACATCCACCACCCGAAGGTTGCCCGACTTGACCAGCAGGTCGGCCCGGTGCGGTCCGTGGCGGGTGGAGCCCCGGGCCTGGTCACTCTCCCGGTTTTCCCGCAACAAGCCGGCAAGATCCTGCTCGATATTCCACCCGGCGTGGAATTGCAGCGCCACCGCACCTCCCAGCCCCTTGTCCAGGGTGTTTAACGTCCGACTGAAAGCGGTCAGCAGACGCTGGCAATACGACTCTCTTGAGGCGGTAATCTGCAAGGCGCCGGCAACCAGTTCTTCCTCCCAGGCGGAGAGTTGGTCGGCATCGGGTTTCCCCGGCTGCCTGAGCAGGGAGTTTCGATGCAGGAGCGCCTTGTGCGCCCGTCGCCAGGCGGCAAGAAAAGCATGTTCCACGTGGAACACTCCCCAATCGATGAATCTGCGGCGCAGCTTCGGACCCTCGGTGAGCAGGGAAAAGGATGTGGTGTCGAGCAATTGCACCGGCATTTCCCTGGCGATGTCTTCCCAGCCGCGAACCGCCTTGCCGTTGAGCTTGAGTTGTTGCTCGCCCTTGCGAGACTTGCGTAAACCCGCGCTTGCGCCACCGGCAAGCTCTCCGAAAAGAACGGTTTCCGGTTTGTCTGACTGAATGAGCGGCTTGAAATTGCTGGACCGGAACGACCTGCCAAGCGCGAGGTAATGGATGGCTTCGAGCAGGCTGGTTTTTCCGGACGCATTGGCCCCGACAATCACGTTCAATTCCGGGTCCGGCGAAATCGCACAATGGCTGATGTTGCGAAAAGAATGGATTTCCAGCCGGGTCAGCCCACCCATCGGCAACCGCTAAGCCTACAAGCGGGAAGGGCTGACGACAAAAGACGCGCCATAGTTTTCCACCGGCTCGATGAGTACGGCGCTATTGGCGTCGGACAATTCCATTTTCACCTTCTCAGAGTTGATCGCGGCAAAAACATCGACCAAATAGCCGACATTGAAGCCGATCTCGATGGGATCTCCCTGGTATTCCACAGAAACTGATTCTTCAGAAAATTCCTGCTCCGGGTTCCTCGCCACCACCTTGAACTCGCTATTGCCAAGCTGGAAACTGGCAATCTGGTACTTTTCGCTGAACAGAATGGCGGCTCGCTGGCAGGCGTGACGTAATTCGGCGCAGTTGCCCACAAAGGAATTGGTGCCATTGCGGGGTATGACCCGCTCGTAATCGGCATAGCGGCTGTTGACCAATTGGGAAACGAGCGTGCAATCCGACATCTGGGCGCGGAAATGGTTGGCGCCGCCGGAAAGCGTTACCGGATCGTCCCCTTCCTGCAGCAGCCGGGCCAATTCGAGTGCGCTTCTTCGCGGCAGGATCATGCGCTGCTTTTCCCTGGCATTGCTTGGGACCTTGAGCGTATGCAGCGCCAGCCGGTGACCATCGGTGGCAACGGCGCGCAGGCTTTCCTCATCCACCTCAAGCAACATGCCATTGAGATAGGGCCGGAAGTCCTTGGCGGCCATGGCAAAACTCGTGCTTGCCAGCAAACCGGCAAGTTCGCCCTGATTGACGGTGAGGGCGATGGCGTCGATTTCATTGGCGAGCTTCGGGAAATCCTCGGCGGGCAGGGTGGCAAGGGTGAAGCTGCTGCGACCGGACTTTACCTGAAGCCGTGGGCCATCCATCGCCAGCAAAATTTCGGCATCTTCGGGCAACGCGCGACAAATATCCGATAACTTGCGGGCAGGTGCCGTTATCTTGCCTTCTGTGGCAGCATCGGAAACCGTCACCCGGGCCGAAAGTTCGAGCTCCTGATTGCTGCTCGTCAGCGTCAATTGGTCGCCTTTCAGTTCAAGCAGCAAATTGGACAATACGGGAAGCGTACCGCGACGCTCGACGATTCCGCTGACGAGTTGCAGTGGCTTGAGCAGCGCATCCCGTGCGATCTGGAATTGCATGATATGTATTCCCCGGGTTCAGTTGGTTAGCGCCCGCAACAGATTATTATAATCATCTTCCATGCTCTTTGAATTGCGCCGCAATTCCGAAACCCGCTGGCAGGCGTGCACTACGGTGGAATGGTCCTTGCCGCCGAACGCCTCGCCGATTTCCGGCAGGCTGTGGCTGGTCAACTCCCGGGCCAGGGTCATGGCCACCTGTCGTGGCCGGGCGATGGAGCGATTCCGCCTTCGAGACAGCATGTCGCGCATATTGATCTTGTAGTACTGGGATACCGTGCGCTGAATGTTGTCGATACTGATGAGCTTGTCCTGCTGGGCAAACAAATCCCAAAGCGCATCCCTCACCAGGTCGGTATCCACTTCGCGTCCCTTGAATTGGGCGCAGGCATTGACTTTCTTGATGGCGCCTTCGAGTTCGCGGCCGCTGCTGCAAACCTTCTGGGCGATGAAAACCGCAGCGTCCTGGGGCAGCTTGAGACCGATCTCCCCCGCCTTGCTCATGAGAATCGCGACCCGGGTTTCGAGTTCCGGCGGCTCCACCGCTACCGAAAGTCCCCAGCCAAAGCGCGATTTCAGCCGTGGCTCTATCCCTTCAATGGCCTTGTAGTAGCGGTCGCAGGTCAGCACAATTTGCTGCCCCCCATCAAGCAGGGTATTGAAAGTATGGAAGAATTCTTCCTGGGAGCGTTCCTTGCGCGCAAGAAAATGCACATCGTCAAGCAACAGCGCATCCACCGAGCGGTAGTAGCGCTTGAATTCATCCATGGCATTGAAGCGCAGCGCCTGGATCATGGTGTTCACAAAACTCTCGCAATCGACGAACTTGACCACGGCAGCGGGATTGCGGGCAAGAATGTGATTACCCACGGCGTGCATCAGATGCGTCTTGCCAAGGCCAACGCCGCCATAGATGAATAGGGGGTTGTAGGTTCGCCCAGGGTTTTCCGCCACCTGCATGGCCGCAGCCTGGGCAAACTGGTTGGACTTGCCCACCACGAAGTTGGAGAAAGTACAGTAGCTGTTGACCTCGCCCTCAAGACGCAGCTTGCGCCCGGCAAGGCTGTTCTCCGCCGGCGCCCCGGATGGATGTTGTCCGGATTCCTTGCGGGAATCGTATGGCCGTAACCAGGAAAGCGGCGCGCCGCCATTGCCTGCATGCGGTTTCCGCCGCTGCCTGGATTCCGCTTGCCGCAGTGACTGCCCGCCCCCATTCGGGGCATCGGCGAAGCCGGTGGTTTTTCGGGCTGGCTCGACTTCCAGCGCAACGTCTTCCAGGCCTGGTTCGATTTCCAGCATGAGTTCCCGAATCCGTTTCATGAACCTTGAACTGACCCAGTCAAGTATGAACCGGTTGGGGGCCTTGACCCAGAGCAGCTTGCCGTCGGGCCCAAGTTCGGCGCTAAGCGGCCGAATCCAGGTGTTGAACTGTCCTTGCGAAATCTCTCCCTGTAGCGCTTGTACGCATTTTTGCCAATTTGAACTTGTCACGGGATGGGTTCTGCCGTGTGGTTACCGGGTGGTTTTCCGGCATGATAGCGGCAAGACTGTGGCCTTTCCAAATCTTGCAAGGTTTGCTCCCCGGCAGGCGGAAGAAGGCGTTTTTTCCATGGATTCAGCGTGTTAGAAAAGCAATCTGGCAAGCGGTGCAAAGAAACCGCCGTAAAAAATTTTTCCACAGCCAGGGACCGTCGCTGAATTAGCTGTGGATAAGTTGTTGCCAAACGGTAATTGCGAGACCCGGGAGCCTGCGCCGCAGGAATTCACGGCTGCAAATCCGCTCTCTTATCCACGCCCCTGGCCGCTCGATTTCGTTGCATATCCACCAATATTCGCCTCAACCGACCGGCCGGGGGGCACGGCGATAGCGAATTCCTGCGGCGCAGGCTCCTGGCAAGCGATGCGGTCGAAGGAGATTTTGCGACTGCGCTTCGCTCCGCGCAGAATGACGGCTGGGGCTGAAAAATTGCAAGCGGGCGGCAAAAGTTCTAGAATCCTCGCCCCGGCTTCCGGCGCACCGGAGCCTGCCGTAGCAAATCGGACCGTGTCATGAAGAGAACATTTCAGCCCAGCAGGATCAAGCGCGCCAGAAGTCACGGCTTCCGGGCCCGGATGGCCACCCGCGGCGGGCGCCAGGTGCTTGCCCGGCGGCGCGCCAAGGGCCGGCGCCGCCTTTCGGCCTGACCCGCCGGGCGCCGGCGTCCAGAGACGCGGCAGAATCAATCCGGCCGCCGTGAATTTCCGCGGCACAGGCTCCCGGGTTTCGACCATGAGCGCATCTGGATTTGCCCGTTCCGCGCGGTTGCTCCGGGCTGGTGAATTCCGGGCAGTCTTTTCCGCCGCTCGCTTCAAGGTATCCTGCCGAAGCTTCCTCGTGCTGGCCTTGCCGGTGGACCGGGACGGGGCGAGACTCGGACTGGTGATATCGAAGAAAAATGTGCCCGCGGCGGTGCAGCGCAATCGCGTAAAGCGGCTGGTCCGGGAACATTTTCGCCATAGGCGGACGCAGCTTTTTGCGGTTGATCTGGTGGTGCTGGCGCGAAAGGACGTTCACAAACTCGGCAACGCGGCGATTCGGCAAAGGCTGGAATCGTTGTGGCAGGATCTGTTGGCAAAAATGCGTCGCGCCGCCGGCAAACAGGAACCGCAAGAATCATGATCGGAAGCATGCTCACCAAACTGATCGACATCTATCAGTTCCTGTTCAGCCGACTGCTTTTTACCCAATGCCGCTTTTATCCGAGCTGCTCCCAATACACCAGGGAGGCGATTGCGCGCCATGGTCCGGCCCGGGGAGTCTGGCTCGGCCTGAAGCGCATCTCCCGCTGCCACCCCTGGCATGAAGGCGGCTGCGATCCGGTACCCGGCGCCGAGCCCTGCGGACACAGGGCGGACTGACATGAAATACACCCGCTTCTTCCTGTACGCCTCACTCGCCGTCATTACCTATCTGATGCTGTTGGCCTGGCAGGAGGATTATCCGCCGGAAGTAAACGATGGAGCTGATCTTGCGCCGGCAACCGCACCGGCGCTGGACGCCGCCCTGCCCGATGGCGGAATTGCCAGCGATGAGCCGGACCTGCCCGCCGAACCGCCTGGCCAGACTGGCGCCACAAGCCCGCTGCAAGCGACGATGCCAGCGGCTGGCTCGGGCAGAAGCGGGCTGATACAGGTCACCACCGACACCCTGGATCTTCAGATCGATCCTCTCGGGGGCGACATAGTCCACCTGGCGCTGCCCCGGTTCCTGCGCGATATCGACATTCCGGACGATCCTTTTGTCCTGCTGGAATCACGCCCGGGCCGCGAATTCATCGCCACCAGTGGCCTGGTGGGTAATGACGGCACCGACAGCGAAAGCCGCGCCGCCTACCGCGCTGAAGCCGGTGCCCATGAACTCGCGGAAGGTGAGGAAAACCTGACCATCGACCTGCGACTGCGCACCGAAACCGGCGTCAGCGTCACCAAGCGTTTTTCCTTCACCCGGGGCAGTTATCTCATCGACATATCCTTCCTGGTGGAAAACGGTTCTGACCAGAGATGGCGCGCCATCCCTTTCGGTCAACTGCGGCGACATGATTTTCCCGACCCGAGCGCAGGCAGCCGTTTTACCCGAAGTTATCTGGGCTATGTGGTTACCAGCGACGACGACCCCTACCGGGAATACGATTTCGACGATATCGCCGAGTCCAGCCTGGTACTCGAGCAGGACGGCGGCTGGGTGGGTCTGAGCCAGCATTACTTCCTTTCCGCCTGGGTACTCAATGACGCCGTGGCCAACCGCTATACCCTGCGCCGCAGCGCCGCCGGCCAGTTCATCGGCGAATTCACCAGCGCCCCGCTGGAACTTGCCCCGGGCGCAACAGGATCCACCACCATGCAACTCTACGCCGGGCCCAAGGATCAGTACACGCTGGCGGAAATCTCCCCCAATCTCGATCTCACCGTGGACTACAGCTTCCTCTGGTTTCTCGCGGCGCCGATCTACTGGCTGCTCACCCGAATCGACTCTTTTGCGGGCAATTACGGCGTTTCCATTATCCTGCTCACCCTGGTGGTCAAGCTGATCTTCTACAAGCTCTCGGAAACCCAGTACCGCTCCATGGCGGGCATGCGGCGGCTGATGCCCAGGATGCAGCAGTTGCGGGAACGTCACGGCGACGACCGCATGAAGCTGCAGCAGGCCACCATGGATCTGTACAAGAAAGAAAAAATCAATCCCTTCGGCGGCTGCCTGCCGCTGCTGGTGCAGATGCCGGTTTTCATCGCCCTGTACTGGGTGTTGATGCAAAGCGTCGAGTTGCGCCACGCGCCCTTCATGCTCTGGCTCAACGATCTTTCGGTGCGCGACCCGTATTTTGTGCTGCCCCTGCTGATGGGGGCCACCATGTATCTGCAAACCCGCATGAGCCCCGCGCCGGCGGACCCCATGCAGGCCCAGATCATGCGCCTGATGCCGATCATGATGACCGTGCTGTTCCTCTGGTTTCCTTCCGGGCTCGTGCTGTACTGGCTCACCAATGGCCTGCTGAGCATCCTGCAGCAGTGGTACATCACCCGCAAGATCGACGCCGAATACGCGGCCTCCACCTCCCGCTGAATGGACGAGCAGAACATCTGCGCCATAGCCACCGCCCCGGGGCGCGGCAGTATCGGGATTCTGCGCATCTCGGGCCAGTCCCTGGCGGAGCTTGCCCGAAGCCTGACAGGCTTTGCGCCCAAGCCCCGGCAAGCGCATTTCTGTGAGTTCCTCGGGGAAGGCGGCGCGGTACTCGACCGGGGTATCGCGCTGTATTTCCCGGCACCGGATTCCTTTACCGGCGAAGACGTGCTTGAGCTTCAGGGGCATGGCGGGCGCATCGTGCTCGAATCCCTGCGCGAGCGGGCGCTTGCCCTTGGCGCCCGGCAGGCGCGGCCCGGGGAGTTTTCCGAACGCGCCTTTCTCAATGGCAAGATCGATCTGGTCCAGGCCGAAGCCATCGCCGACCTGATCGACGCCGATAGCCGTCAGGCGGCGCGCTCGGCGGTACGAACCCTGACCGGGGAATTCTCCCGCCATATCCACGGTCTGGTGGCAACGCTCACCGGCGCCCGGGTCATGCTGGAAAGCGCAATCGATTTCTCCGACAGCGATATCGAGGTGCTTGAGCCCGCCGAAGTGCTTCAGGCGCTTGAGGGTATCCTGTCAAGCCTGGAGCAGCTTCGCGCCCGGAGCCGTCAAGGCGCATTGCTCAATGAAGGCGTTACCGTGGTGCTTGGGGGTTTGCCCAATGCCGGCAAGTCCAGCCTGATGAATGCGCTATCCGGCGAGCAGACCGCCATCGTGACGCCGATTCCCGGCACCACCCGCGACCTGCTGTCCCGGCGCATCGCGCTCAACGGCCTGCCATTGCAACTCATCGACACCGCCGGCCTGCGGGAAAGCGGCGACCCCATCGAGCAGGAGGGCGTAAGGCGCGCCCGCGCCGCCATGGCCAGCGCCGACCTGATCCTGCTGCTGCTGGATGCATCGCAACTGCCTGACTCCTCTGGAGAATTGACTCCGGAGGAAATCCGGATTGTCCTGGAACCGCTTGCAGACTACCTCGCCGACGAGGACGACAGGGCTGATTTGCTGGGACGCCTGTGCATTGTTCGCAACAAGATCGATCTGCTGGACCTGCCGCCAGCCCTGAAGCACGGCGAAATCGAGGGCAGGGAACTGCCACTCGTCCAACTCAGCGCCAAAACCGGTGCGGGGCTCGACCTGCTCAGCAAACATCTGCAAGACTTTGTGGCCTATGAAGGGGGGGAAGACGCTTTCGTCGCCCGGGTCCGGCACCTGGAAGCACTCGATGAGGCCCGGCGGCAATGCGAGGCGGCGCTTGCCAACCTGGGCCGCCGGGCGCCCCTAGAGTTGATCGCCGAAGATCTGCGCCTCGCCCAGGCGGCGCTGGGCCGGATTACCGGCGAAGTCACCACGGACGACCTGCTTGGCAAAATCTTCAGCCGCTTCTGCATCGGCAAGTAGATTGTGCAAGCGCCACAACCTGTCCGTTACCTGTGGGCAAGACGGCGCCGGGAAGGGAACAAGCGCGGGATGAAATGGGGACAGGATCGCCGGCGTATTCCTGTCCCCGGAATATCCCGGGGCCGCACCGGGAAAACCCCGTCCCGCAAACGGGTTTTCCCACCGGCAAGCCTTTGGGCGGACGAGGGAAATCACGCTTTTCAACAGGTTTCGGCAGGCACTGCTAAGACTACTACTTCACTAATGCTTTTCTGATACATATATACTTTGTACGTAAGACGCTATACTTCGCCGCTCCCTGAAATTCGTATCCCGACATGCAATACGGCAACTGCTTTGACGTGATTGTGGTGGGTGGCGGCCACGCCGGAACCGAGGCCGCCCTGGCGGCGGCCCGTCAGGGCGGCAATACCCTGCTGGTCACCCACAATATTGAAACCATCGGACAAATGTCCTGCAATCCTGCCTTGGGCGGCATCGGCAAGAGCCATCTGGTGCGGGAAATCGATGCCCTCGGCGGCGCCATGGCCCGGGCTGTGGACCGGGCCGGCATCCAGTTTCGTGTGTTGAACGCCAGCAAGGGGCCGGCGGTGCGGTCCACCCGGGCACAGGCCGACCGCGGCCTGTATCGGGCGGCGATCCGGCAAATCGTCGAAAATCAGCCCGGGCTTTCACTGCTGCAGCAATCCGTTGACGATCTGCTTGTGGAGGGCGGACGGGCAGTCGGCGTGGTAACCGGGCTCGGTATCGAAATCCGCGCCGGCGCCGTGGTTCTTACCACCGGCACCTTCCTCGGCGGCAACATGCATGTGGGTCTCGCCAATGCTTCCGGCGGGCGCGCCGGCGACCCACCCGCCATTGCCCTGGCCCGCCGCCTGCGGGAACTGCCATTTCGCGTGGATCGGCTGAAAACCGGCACGCCGCCACGGCTGGACGCGAAAAGCCTGGATTTTTCCGTGATGCAGGAACAGCAGGGCGATGATCCCGCGCCGGCCATGTCATTCCTCGGCCGTCCCGATGAACATCCGCGGCAAACAAGTTGCCATATCACCGCCACCAACGGGGCCTGCCACGAAATTATCCGCAGCGCCCTGGATCGCTCCCCCATGTACAGCGGGGTAATCGAAGGTGTCGGGCCGCGCTATTGCCCTTCCATTGAAGACAAGGTCACGCGCTTCGCCGACAAGACATCGCACCAGATCTTTGTCGAGCCGGAAGGGCTGGATGTGGCCGAAATCTACCCCAACGGAATTTCCACCAGCCTCCCTTTTGATGCCCAGCTCGCCATGGTGCGCTGTATCCGGGGTTTCGAGAACGCCCATATCACCCGGCCGGGCTATGCTATCGAGTATGACTTTTTCGACCCCAGGGACCTGCGCTATTCGCTGGAAAGCAAATTCGTTCCCGGCCTCTACCTCGCCGGCCAGATCAATGGAACCACGGGTTATGAAGAGGCCGCCGCCCAGGGCCTGCTGGCGGGGATCAACGCCGCCCGGGCCGTTGCCGGCCTCGACTACTGGTGCCCCCGGCGCGACCAGGCCTACATCGGCGTGCTAGTGGATGACCTGATCCGCTTTGGCACCAGCGAGCCCTACCGGATGTTCACCAGCCGGGCGGAGTATCGCCTCAGTCTGCGGGAAGACAATGCCGACCAGCGTTTGACCCCCATCGGCCGGGAAATGAAGTTGGTGAGCGATGAACGCTGGCGCGTTTTCAACGAAAAACAGGAGATGGTGGAAGCGGAATTGCAAAGGCTGCGGAGTTGCCGGGTGCATCCCTCAAGCGAATCCGCGGCAAGGCTGAATCCCGCGCTGGAGCGACCGCTCTCCCGGGAGCAGACTCTGGCGGAACTGCTCGCCCGGCCCGAATTGAGCCACGAAAAGCTGATGGAGTTGAGCCAGCCGGAATGGTCGCCGCCGGATTCGCTGGTCGCCCGGCAGGCTGTCGAGCAGGTGGAAATCCAACTCAAGTACCAGGGGTATATCGAGCGCCAGCGCGGCGAAATCGAGCAACTGCGGCGACGGGAAGACACCATTCTGCCGCCGGAACTGGATTATGCCGCCATGCCCGGGTTGTCCAATGAATTGCGGCAGAAACTCACCGGGGCGAAACCGGAAAATCTCGGCCGGGCCGCGCGCATCCCCGGAATGACGCCGGCGGCGCTGTCGCTCATTCTGGTGTATCTGAAAAAACACCAGCCCCTGCGGCGTAAAGCCAGTTGAAGCAGGAGGAAGACGCCAGGGGCCTGCAGGCCAGACTGCTTGCCGGTGCCAGCGCGCTTGGGGCCGATCTCACCACTGCGGGCGCCCGCCTGCTGCTGGATTACCTGTACCTCCTCGACAAGTGGAACGTCCGGTTCAATCTGACAGGGGATTCCGTCCCCGGCAAGAGGCTCGACCGGCATGTGCTTGACAGTCTTTCCATCGCAGCCTGGATAGCAGGCGAAACCGTAGTGGACGCCGGCAGCGGCGCCGGCCTGCCCGGTATTCCCCTGGCGGTGCTCTTTCCGCAAAAGCGCTTTGTGCTCATCGACAGCAATGGCAAAAAGACCCGCTTCCTGTTCCAGGCGAAACTCGATCTCGACCTTGCCAATATCGATATCGTCCATGGACGAATCGAACAATTTCCCGGCCCGGCGGATACCGTGGTTTGCAGGGCGCTGGCGAGGCTCGGCAAAAGTGTGGAGAAGACACGGCATTTGCTGGCCGGGGGGGCTATGCTTGTTGCCATGCAAGGGCGCCACCCGGGCGCGGAACTCGCGCGTCTGCCGGAAAACTGCAAGTTGGCCTTCCTGGAGCGGCTTCAGGTGCCTGGCGCCGCCAGCCGCCATGTTGTGGGGATCCGCCATGGCGGCGATTGATTGATAATGAAAAACTCCACGGATGGAGTTTTTCAGAGAATACTTGGGGAGCAGCCGGCAATGGGCGCCATACTCGCTATCAGCAACCAGAAAGGCGGAGTGGGAAAAACCACCACCGCGGTCAATCTTGCCGCTGCCCTGCACGCAACCCGCAATTCGGTGCTGCTGGTGGATATGGACCCCCAGGGCAATGCCACCATGGGCTGCGGCATGGTGAAGACCGAACTGGAAATCTCGGTCTGCGAATGGCTCATGGGCGATGCCGGTATTGACCAGGTGCTGCGCAAGTCCGTCGACGCCGGATTCGATCTGTTGCCCGCCAACAGCGATCTGGTGGCGGCGGAAGTCTGGCTGATGGAAAACCGGCGCGAGGACGGCAGGCTGCGGGAATTGTTGGCGCTGCTCGTGCGTGACTACGATTTTGTTCTCATCGACTGCCCGCCGGCGCTGAACATTCTCACTATCAACGCATTGAACGCGGCCACCGGTCTGGTGATACCCGTACAGTGCGAGTACTATGCCCTGGAAGGTCTTTCGGCGCTGCTGGAAACTGTGGAGGCGATCCGGGCGCGGTCGAATCCGGCGCTGAAGATCGAAGGCATTGTGCGCACCATGTACGACCGTCGCAATCGACTGACCATGGAGGTCAATTCACAGTTATACAAATTTTTCGGCAATGCGGTATACCAGACCGTGGTGCCACGCAATATTCGACTGGCGGAGGCGCCGGGATTCGGCAAGTCCGTGCTCAGCTATGATCGCCGCTCCCGGGGCGCAATGGCTTATCTGGCGCTGGCGGGGGAATTGCAACGCCGCCGGGATGCGGCGGCAGCGCCGCAAGCAGGCGGACCCGGGGAAAGCGGGATTACGGAGCGGGAAAACCAATGACCACAAGAAAACTGGGCCGGGGCCTCGATGCCCTGCTTGGCAATCGCGACCCCGAATCGGTTTCTGCGCTGATGACGCAGCAGCCCCTGGCACAGGTTCCGGACGGCAGCCTGCGCGACATCCCCGTGGATCTGATCCAGCCCGGAGAATTCCAGCCCCGGCGGGACATGCGGGCCCAGTCGCTGGAAGAGCTCGCCCAGTCCATCGCAGAGCAGGGCGTCATGCAGCCCGTGGTGGTGCGCGAGCTTGGCAATGGCCGTTTTGAACTGATTGCCGGCGAGCGCCGCTGGCGCGCCTGCCAGCTCAGCAAACGTCATTCCATACCCGCCATCGTCAAGAAGGCGTCGGGTCGCGACGCCATCAGCATGGCCCTGATCGAGAATATCCAGCGGGAAGACCTGAGCCCCATGGAACAGGCCAGCGCCCTGCAGCGCCTGCAGCGGGAATTCGACATGACCCAGCAGCAGGTGGCCGAAGCCGTAGGCAAATCAAGAGAATCGGTGGCTAACCTGCTGCGCCTGCTTGGCCTCGAAGCCGAGGTGCGGCAGCTCCTCGAAGAACGCAGGATCGAAATGGGCCACGCCCGGGCCCTGCTCGGCGCCGCCGGAGCGGAACAGGCCCGCCTCGCCCGGGAAGTCGTCAGCAAGGGCCTCAACGTGCGTCAGACCGAAGAACTCGTCCGCCGCCGGGTCGCGGACACCGGCGGGGACAAGAAGCCAAGCCAGAGCAAAGATCCCGACCTGCTGCGCCTCGAAGAGAACCTCAGCCAACGCCTCGGCGCCCGCGTAGCCATCCAGCACAGCGCCAAAGGCAAGGGCAAACTCATCATCAACTACAACAACCCCGCCGAACTCGAAGGCATCCTCGCCCACATCAGCCAGAAGGCTGCGCCGTAGGAATTCACGGCTGCAAATTCGTTCTCATCCACGCCCCTGGCCGCTTGATTTCGTTGCATATCCACCAATATTCGCCTCAATCGACCGGCCGGGGCGCGACGATAGCGAATTCCTACGGCGCAGGCTCCTGGGCCACACCGTTCCTTACCGGATTCATGCTTTCGTTTTCCTTGACATCCAGACGATGAATGGCCAGAATTCGCCGCCTTTCCTGGCGTATTATCTCACTTGCTGGCTATGTAGCTCAGTTGGTCAGAGCACAGCACTCATAATGCTGGGGTCGCTGGTTCAAATCCAGCCATAGCCACCATCATTCGGGTTCTGCCGCGGCAGTTTCAACTTCGCTTGCCGGGCTTTCCAGCCGGGGCGCGTGTTTGCCCAGCCAATCGAGAATCCGGGCAACCGCCTCCTTGACCGAAAGCTCGCTGGTATCGACCCGCACTTCAGGTTCCAGCGGCGCCTCATAGGGTGAATCGATGCCGGTGAAATCGGGAATCTCGCCCCGTCTGGCCATGGCGTACAGGCCTTTCGGGTCCCGCGCTTCACAAACGTCGAGTGGCGCATCAACGAAAATCTCGATGAATTCCCGTTCGGCAACGAGAGCCCGGGCCGCGTCCCGTTGCGAGCGCAAGGGGGAGATCAGGGCGACAATGACGATCAGCCCGGCGTCCACCATGAGCTTGGCAGTCTCCGCCGCGCGCCGCACATTCTCCATCCGGTCTTCGAGGTTGAAGCCGAGATTGCTGTTCAATCCGTGCCTGAGATTGTCGCCATCGAGCAGGTAGGTATGCTTGCCGAAACCCTGGATTTCCTGTTCCAGCCGGTCGGCGATAGTGGATTTGCCAGCTCCGGAAAGCCCGGTAAGCCAGAGAATCATAGGCCACTGGTCAAGATTGCGCGCTCGCTCGACCTTGCCGACCCGGGTCTGCTGCCAGGAGACGTTGGCGCTTGAAGTCTGCTCGCCCGGCTCGTGATCGATCATGCTTTTTCCCCTACCCATACCGCGAGCGGACTCTGCCATGACTCGGAAAGAGCAAAGCCCGGGGTTTGCCGGTGCAAAAATTCCCCAGTTTCGATCTGCAATGTGGCGATCTTCGAGGATGGCACACTAGGGTCCGCTTGAAGGAAAGGAGAATTGCGGGCCGGCGGAGTCCTCCGGCTTGCGGGGGAGCCAGCGCTGGGTCATGGTCTTGCGGCGGGTGTGGAAACGAATCGCATCGGGGCCATAGACATACAGGTCGCCGAACAGCGAGCGTTTCCAGCCGCCAAAGCACTGGCTTGCCACAGGCGCCGGCAAGGCCACATTGATTCCCACCATGCCGATTCGCACTTCATTGGAGAAGCGCCGGGCGGCTTCGCCGTCCCGGGTGAACAGGGCGGCACCATTGCCGTACTCGTGGGAATTGACGAGTGCAATTGCCTCGGCAAGGCTGTCCACCCGCAGCAGGCACAAGACCGGACCGAAGATTTCGTCCCGGTAAATCGACATCCGCGGCTTGACCCGGTCAAAAAGGCAGGCGCCGATGAAAAAGCCGTTTTCGTATCCCGGCACCGCAAGGCCGCGCCCGTCCACGGCGAGTTCGGCACCCTGGCCGACACCCTGCTCGACGTAGCCAAGCACCCTTTCGAGGCTGTCCCGGGACACCAGCGGCCCCATGTCATTCTGATTGTCGCTGCCGGGGCCCACCCGCAGGGCGGCGATCCGCCGCCGCAGCAAATCCACCAGATGGTCCCCGGTTTCTTCGCCGACACACACCGCCACCGAAATCGCCATGCAACGCTGGCCGCAGGAACCGTAAGCCGCGCCCATCAAGGCATCGGCGCTTGCCGCAAGATCGGCGTCGGGCAGGATGACGGCATGGTTCTTGGCTCCGCCAAGTGCCTGGACGCGCTTGCCCGCTGCGGCGGCCCGGCGATAAATCGACTCCGCCACCGGGGTCGAGCCCACAAAGCTCACCGCCTGCACGCGGTCGTCGTCAAGCAGGGCCTCCACAGCTTCCCGGCCGCCATGAACCACATTGAACACGCCATCGGGCAAGCCGGCCTGCTGCAACAGCTTCGCGATATACAGCGAGGCGCCGGGGTCGCGCTCGGAAGGTTTGAGCGCAAAGGCATTGCCGCAGCAAATCGCCAATGGATACATCCACATGGGCACCATGGCGGGGAAATTGAATGGCGTAATGCCGGCCACCACGCCCAGGGGCTGCATTTCCGACCAGCTATCGATTCCCGGCCCCGCTTCCCGGGAATGTTCGCCCTTGAGCAATTCGGCAATGCCGCAGGCGTATTCCACCACTTCCATCCCGCGCTGCAACTCACCCGCCGCATCGCTCAACACCTTGCCGTGCTCGCTGCTGATGATGCGGCAGATTTCGTCGGCGTGCTGTTCCAGCAATTCGCGAAAGCGAAACATGATGCGGGCGCGCCGGGCCGGCGGCGTTGCGGCCCAGCCGGGAAACGCCGCGCTTGCCGCGGAAATGGCCTCATTCACCGTGGCGGAATCCGCCATCGCCACCCGGCTTGCCGGCGCGCCTGTGGCGGGATTGTAAACATCCTGGCCACCGCCGCTTCCGGCGCATTCCCGGCCAGCGATGAAATGCCCGGTGAGGGGCAATGCGCCATCGCCTGACGCCGATCCTGGGGCTTGCGCAAGATGCGGTTCAGTCGATTTCATCCAGACTCTCCCCAAGGGCGTTGACCAGGGCGGTAATCTGTTCCGGGGTCGAAACAAAGGGCGGCGCCAACTGGATCGTGTCGCCCCCCCAGCGGACATAAAAGCCTTTTTCCAGGCATTTCAGGCCGAGTTCGAATGGCCGCCGCATGGGCTCGCCGGGATGATGGGCGATGCTGACTCCGGCGGCGAGGCCGTAATTACGGATGTCGGTAACCAGGGAATGGCCGCGCAGGCCGTGTACTTCGGCCTCCAGCACCGGAGCGAGTTTGCGCACATTGGCCACAAGATCTTCGTTTACCAGCAGGTCGAGGGCCGCGTGGGCCGCCGCGCAGGCCACGGGATGGGCGGAATAGGTGTAGCCATGGGGGAACTCCACCATGTAATCCGGCCCGCCGTGTTCCATGAAGGTCTCATAGATTTCGCCCCGCAGCAC
This sequence comes from Pseudomonadales bacterium, assembly GCA_022819645.1. GTDB lineage: Bacteria > Pseudomonadota > Gammaproteobacteria > Pseudomonadales > Pseudohongiellaceae > UBA9145. The sequence goes on along the minus strand of JAJEGU010000067.1, from coordinate 13,131 downwards.
CGCCGCGCCCATGGGAATACAGCCATTGGTGATCTGCTTGGCCAAGGCCATGATGTCCGGCGTGACGCCGAACTCCTCGGCGCCGGTATTCGACCCCATGCGGCCCAGGCCGGTGATGACTTCGTCGAAAATCAGCAGGATTTGGTGTTCGTCGCAGATGTCCCGCAGCCGCTGGAGATAGCCCCTGGGCGGCGGGATCACGCCCGCGGTTCCCGACATGGGCTCGACGATGACCGCGGCGATATTGCTGGCGTCGTGGAGCTGGATCAGTTCAAGCGCTTCCTCGGCGAGATGGGCGCCGGAATCCGGCATGCCCCGGCTGAAGGCGTTGTCCCCGGTGATGGTATGGGAGATATGGTCCGCCTCCACCCCTGGCCCGAAAAGCTTGCGATTGAAGCCGATGCCGCCAACGCCGACTCCGCCGAAATTGACGCCGTGGTAGCCCTTGTGGCGGCCGATGAAGCGGGTCTTGCCGGAATGCCCCTTCAGCGCCCAGTAGGCCCGGGCAATTTTCAGCGTGGTATCGACGGTTTCCGAGCCGGAATCGGTAAAGAATACATGGTCGAGGCCCGCCGGCATCAGTTCCACCAGCTTGTTGGCCAACTGGAATGACAGGGCGTGGCCATACTGGAAGCCCGGAGAGTAATCGAGTTCGGCGAGCTGGCGGCTTACCGCATCGACGATTTCGCTGCGGGCATGGCCGGCGCCGCAGGTCCACAGCCCGGACAGGCCATCGAAAATGCGCCGCCCGTCCACATCGAAGTAATACACGCCCTGGGCTGATTGCAGCAGCCTCGGATGGTCCTTGAATTGCCGGTTGCCGGTGAAAGGCATCCAGTGTGCTTCGAGTTCCCCCCGGTTCAGTTTCATTATTGCTGCCTCTTCATTGTTTTGCAGTCGCCGGTCCTGCTTGCGCCAAAGTCGGCTCTGGCGGGCCTGACAACGCGGCGAGATCGGCCCGGTACGCCTCCTCCAGCTCCCGGGACGGCCACAGCAGCGACACCGCCCAGCCCATCAGCAGGGCGAACAGGAATGATGGCGTCATGGTCTCCACCGCAATGAAATATTCTCCCACTCCATCGAGTTCCTGCAAGACAAATTTGCTGATGATCGTCATGGAAAATCCGCCGAGCATCGAGGCAATGGCGCCGCGTTCGGTGAATCTCGGCCAGAACAGCGACAGGATGATCATCGGGCAGAAGGTCGCCGCGATTCCCGACCAACCGAAAATCACGAACCAGAAGATGGTCCGGTCTGGCGACAACACCGAGACGGTAACCGCCAGCGCCAGGGCCAGGACGGCCATGACCATGGTGACCTTGCGGCAAAGCGCGGCGGCCCGGGCGTCTCCCATGCCGGGATTGATCAGGCGCGCGTACAGGTCGTGGGTAAGCGAGCCCGACGCCATCACCAGCAGCGAGGAAACCGTCGACATGATCGCCGCCAGCACCGCCGCCACATACAGCCCCACAATCCAGGGCGGGAAGGTGTATTCCACGAGTTGCGGCAGGACTTCCTCGGCGCCTGTGCCCAGGGCCGCCGCAGGTTCCACGCCGGCCTCGGTGAAGATGTATCTTCCCAGGACGCCGATGCTCACGGCGCTGAAATCCGTGAGAATGGTGAACATCACCGCCACCCATTTGCCCCGGTGAATCTGGTCCTGGCCACGGACTGCGATGAAGCGGGCGAAGATCTGCGGCGAGCCGAGAAAACCCAGGCCGATGGTGACCATGCCCAGCGCCAGGAAGAAATTCATCCAGGTGAGCCCCCCGGCGCCCCAGAAACTCACCAGCCCCGGGTCTATGGCCTGAAGTCCCGAATAGATGGCGTCCGAATTGCTCATGGTGAGCCAGGCCACTACCGGCAGCATCACCAGGCAAAGCAGCATCACAGAGCCCTGGAACATATCGGTCCAGGCTGCCGCGAGAAAGCCGCCGGCTACGCAATACGCGGCGACAAAAATAAACCCGACCACGGCGCCCACAAGATACTCCCATTCGAGGAAGGCGGCGAAAGCCTTGCCGGTGGAGTCGATCTGGGCGGCAATGTAGATCAGCACGAAAAAACACAGGGAAATTGCCGAAACCACCCGCAGGGTGTGGGTGGCGGGCTTGAAGCGGCTCACCAGATAGTCGATTACCGTCAGCGATTGATTGCGGTCGGTGAGTTGCTTGAAGCGCGGCGCCATGACAAACCAGGCGATGGTGACGCCGATGACTTCGCCCACCAGAATCCAGTAGGCGGAAAAGCCCACCATGGCGCCCATGCCGGTTACGCCCAGCAGCAGCCAGGCCGACTCGCCGGTGGCCTGGGCGGAAAACGCGGCCACCCAGAAACCAAGCTTCTTGCCCCCCACCACAAAGTCGCTCATGTTGCGGATTCGTCGCGCGGCAAGCCAGCCAAGCAGCACCAGCACGCCAAAATACAGGGTGACCATCGCGTATCTCTCAAACATGGGCCGCGCCTTCTGGAAAGTTGGCTCGATGATAACCCCGGGGGGCTGGTGTCACCAGCGCGGAGGGCGATCCAGGAGCCTGCGCCGCAGGCTTCTGGGGAACGAACCGCTTACCAGCCGTAGCGTTCCCGCTGGTATCGGGACCAGTCCGGCCCGCACAGCGGCCGCACGGCATCCGCGAGGAATTTCTGGCTTACCTGGCTGAATTTGCGCCGGGGATCATGCATTGCCGCGCGAATGATTTCCGCAACGGTCGTCGTCCCCGGAAACTCCCGCCGCAGGGCTGGTGAGGTGACGGCCTTGTGATAGGCGATGTTTTCCTCCGGGATCACGAGCACCACCTTCGCCTCGGAAACACCCAGTTCCCGGTTGGCCACCATGCGGTCCGCCAGCAGCCTCTGGCGCATGATCTGGTAAAAAGGCTCGTGCAGCCAGGCGTCCAATGACAGGCTGCGGCGGAAAGACGGTGAAGATATGTACAGATTCATGTACCGGCGTTGCCGTGTGCGCCCCTGTTTCCCGATTCCCTTGTCGTTCTCGCCGTAAGACTCGATGTATTTCCACTCAATCAGATAGGCCCTGCGGCCTGCGGGAGTCTCCGCCAGAATGAATGCATCGACGCTGGTGGTGAACTCGCCGCGAGTGGTTTGGCCCTTGCCTTCCAGCGCATGGCCCAGGCCGATCCATTCGAACTCCACGAGGGATGATGTGCCCGCCGCGGGATCCCTGATTGACGCGACTTCTGTCACATCCCCATCTATCGCCCTGAGCAGGGCAAGCAACGCGTTATCGATATGGGCCAGGGGCAGGAGAAAATTCACGCAGGCGATCTGGGAACTCGCCATGTTTCTGGTGGGACCATTTGTCCCGGCCTGATCAAACCCCGCGTGTCGCCACCACCTGACGCCGCGTTCCCCGAAAAACTTCCGGGCGCCCTGTTCACCCCGCAGGGATGGAAAGAGATTCTCGTCTTCGTGCCCAAAGGCGAGCAAGTGCGGGTAGATCATTCCGCGTGAGTCGGTGGGTGCCCTGCCACCCGCGCTGATGGTGGCGGATTCGCGGCGGAAATCCCCCTGACGCCGGTATTCCACATCCCTGAAGTTCACTAAGTTCTTCGTGTTTCGGGCCTTGTCGCGGCAGGTTCAAGGGTCCGGCCTGTACAACCCGCAACGTATCGGCAGACTAGAAAACTTGCGTCATATTGTCAAACCAGATTGAAATTACATTCATTTCCCGCTCCCAAATCACCCCGGGAGCCTGGAACACTCCATGTCGCGCTTCGCTCCGCGCAGAATGACAGGCGGCTGGCGGGAGAGGTTACACCTTTGCTCCCGCCGCTTTCCGGCGATATAGTCCACCCATTGCAATCAATCCCCGGGGGTTGTCCCATGACGCGACTATCCAGAAGAAAATTTCTCGGCTCCGGCGCCGCGCTCGCGGTAGCCGGCGCCGGCCTGCCCACCCGCGAGCTGCTCGCCCAGCAAGGCCCGGATGACAGCAGCGCGCCGGACTATGTTGTCGTCAACGCCCGGGTGTACACCCAGGATGACGGCCTGCCCACAGCCGAGGCCTTTGCTGTCAAGGGCGACCGCTTTGTCGCCGTGGGCTCCAGCGAGGACATACGCAATCTCGCCTCGGCGGGCGTGGAGATCATCGACGCCGAAGACATGACGATCGTGCCGGGCTTTATCGACGCCCACTCGCACCCATCCGGCGCCGGCGTCAATGAACTCGTCCAGGTCAACGCCGACCGGCGCTCGATTGCGGAAATCCAGCAGGCGCTGGCCGAACGGGCCGCCAACACCCCCACGGGGGAATGGGTGCGGGCATTCAAGTACGACGACACCAAACTCGCCGAAGGGCGGCCCATCAACCGCTTCGATATCGACGCGGTGGTGCCGGACCATCCGGTTGTGGTGGGACACCGGGGTGGCCATACCGGCGTCTACAACAGTCTCGCCCTCGCCCTTGCCGGCGTCACCGCGGAGACGCCGGACCCGGACGGCGGCCGCTTCTTCCGCGACGAAAACGGCGTGCTGACCGGTCTCGTGGCCGAACGGGCGCGCTATATCTTCAACGAACTGATTTCCACCGATTCGACCCGGGAACAGCGCCGGGACGGCGTCAAGCTGATTTCGGAACTGATGACGGCCGCCGGCCTGACGTCGGTGCACCAGACCGGCGCGGCCCGCAACGACCTGATCGCCTACCAGGACGCCCGGGAAGAAAACGGGCTGCGCTTCCGCATGTACCTGTTCCCCCGGGGCGAGCTTTATCCCGATCTGGTCAACTCCGGCATCCGCACCGGTTTCGGCGACGAAGTGCTGCGCATCGGCGCGGTGAAGTACGGCGCCGACGGCTCGGCCTCCGAGCGCACCATGTACATGAGTACGCCCTACGAGGGCCGCCCCGACGACCACGGCATCCTCACCATGTCCCAGGAGGAGATTCACGAGGCCGTGGAAGACGCCCATCGCAACGGCTGGCAGATCGGCATCCACGCCAATGGCGACCTCACCATCGCCATGGTGCTCAACGCCTACGAGCGGGTGCAGAACCTGTGGCCGCGGCCCGACCCGCGCCATCGCATCGAACACTGTTCGCTGGTCAACCCCACCCTGCTCGAGCGCATCCGCGACCTCGGCGTGGTGCCGACGCCTTTCTACACCTATGTGCATTACCACGGCAACAAATGGGTGGATTACGGCGAGGAGAAAATGCGCTGGATGTTCGCCCACAAGTCCTTCCTCGACTACGGCATCCCCGTGGCGCCGGCCTCGGATTACACCCCGGGACCCTACGAGCCGCTGATGGCCCTGCAAAGCATGGTGACGCGCAAGGATTTCGATGGTCGCGTCTGGGGCCCCAACCAGCGCATCACCGTGGACCAGGCCCTGCGCATCTGCACCATGGGCGGCGCCTACGCTTCCTTCGAGGAAAACCTCAAGGGCAGCGTCACCGCGGGTAAACTCGCCGACTTTGTGGTGCTCGCCGAAGACCCGCACGACGTGGACCCGGACCGCCTCAAGGAAATCCAGGTCATGCGCACCGTAGTCGGCGGCGCGGCGATGTATGAGGCATAAAAAGAGATTTCAAATGCAATACATGATCACCGCCTACGACGGTACGGACGCCGAGGCCCCCGGCCGCCGCAAAGCCGTCAGGCCCGCGCACCTGGACGGCATAAGGGAATTGAAGGCTACCGGCAACATCATTGCCGGCGGGGCGATTCTGGATGACGACGACCAGATGATCGGGTCGACCTTGTACGTCGAGTTCGACTCACGGGAAGCGTTGGATGATTGGCTCAACCGAGACCCTTATGTCACCGGGGGTGTCTGGCAGGATATATCCGTCGTTCCCATTCGGTTGGCAAACCCCGAATTCACTTAAACAGCAGTATGTGCATTCCTGTGGAATGATCGCCATTCAGACTTTTCCACTATTCAGTATGCTGCCTATGTGCGGAACGAAACGGTCAACTCTGGTAGGCCAGTCGCCGTTCTTCCTTGGTATCGGTGTGGCCGATGAGGTCGTGGAGGATCAGGTACAGGCTGGGCACGAGGAACAGGGTGATCACTGTGGCGAAGAGGATGCCGAAGGCGAGGGAGATTGCCATGGGGACGATGAAGAATGTCGCCGGATTGCCCGAGAAGATCAGTGGCACCAGGCCGGTGAAGGTGGTGAATGAGGTGAGCAGGATGGGCCGGAAGCGCAACTCGCCGGCCTTGGCCACGGCGTTCACCATGCCCATGCCGTCGGCGCGCAGGCGGTTTACGGTCACCACGAGCACGAGGCTTGCATTCACCACCACTCCGCTGAGGGCGATGATGCCGAGCAGGGAGAAGAATACGAGATCGGCGCCCATGATGTAGTGGCCGCAGATGGCGCCGATGGCGCCGAAGGGTATCACGCTCATGATGACCAGGGGCTGGGTGTAGGATTTCAGCGGAATCGCCAGCAGACTGAAGATGATCAGCATGGCCAGGGGCACGAGATTGAATATCTCGCCGATGGACTCGAGTTGCCGCTCGCCCTCGCCGCCAAGCACCATGGTCACATCCAGTTCGCGCTCCCAGGCGCGCACAAAGCGGGCGTTCATTTCGGCGCGAATCTCATCGGGGGTCACCACGGTGCGGTCCACATCGGCGCGCACGGTGATGATGCGGCGGCCGTTCTGGCGGTTGATGGCGGAATAGCTGTTGCCCAGGGTGAAATCGGCGACGCTGAGGAAGGGCACTTCGGCGCCGGATGGCGTGCGGATCATCAGGGATTCGAGATTGCCGAGGGAGCGCCGCTCGTCTTCCGGATAGCGCACCATCACGCGGATATCGTCGGGGCCGCGCTGGATCCGCTGGGACTGGGCGCCATAAAAAGCCTGCCGCACCTGGGTGGCGAGATCGTTCAGGGTCAGGCCCAGGGTCTTGCCTCGTTCCAGAATGCTGATCTGCACTTCCTGCTTGCCGGCGCGGAAGGAATCGGTGATGTCGAACACGCCGGGATAGCGGGCGAGTTCCTCCTTCAACTGGTTCGCCGCGATTTGCAGGTTGGCCTCGTTGCGCCCTTCGAGCCGGAAATTGAGGGCGTCCCCGGCGGAAAACACATCGGAGACAAAGGTCAGTTCGAGCGCGTCGGGAATCGTGCCGACCCGGTCTCGCCATTGGTCGCGAATTCCTTCGGAAAGAATCCGCCCCCGGGCCTCGAATGGCGCGAGATACATGACCACTTCCGCGGTGTTGCTGGCGCCGATGCCGCCGCCGGGCCCGCCCGGGCCGCCCCGGGGCGCCCGCCCGCCGATAATGGTCATGACGCTGCTCACGGCGCGCTCGGTGGACAGCGGCGCGTCGCCGGCCTGTTGCAGGCGGTCGAGTTCGGCTTCCACTTCCCGGGCGATTTCCAGCGCGGCGGACTCCACCCGGCCGATTGCCGCCTCGGTGACCCGCACCGGCACACCCGGCGGCATTTCCACCGTGGCGTAGAGAATGTCGCCCTCCACCGCGGGCATGAACTGGAAGATCACCCGACCGCTGAACACCAGCGCCAGGGTCACCATGATGATGCCGGTGGCCACGGCCCAGGCCACATAGCGGTATTCCAGCACGCGCTTGAGCGCCCGGCGGTAGCCGTACTCGGCGAAATACTCGAGCCCATCGGCGATCCTGCCCTGGAAGGCCTGCCATTTTTTCACCAACAGGCTTTTTTCCAGAAAGTAGCCTTCGGTTCTGCGATGGGCGATATGCCCCGGCAGGATCATCTGGGACTCCACCAGGCTGGCGATCAGGCAGAACACCACCACGCCGCCGATGGCGTTGAAAAAGGAGCCCATCTGCCCGCCGAGGAGCAGAATCGGCAAGAATGCCGCCATGGTGGTGAGCACGCCGAAAATCACCGGTACGGAAACTTCCAGGGTGCCTTCGATGGCGGCCTCTTCCTTGCTGAAGCCCCGTTTCTCGAAGGAATGGATTCTCTCTCCCACCACGATAGCGTCGTCCACCACAATGCCGAGCACCAGAATGAAACCCATCACCGTCAGCGAACTGATGGTGAGGCCGGCGGCGGGGAACAGCGCCAGGGCGCCGGAGATGGCGATGGGAATGCCGGCGGCGACCCAGATGGCCACCTTGAAGCGCAGGAACAGGGCGAGCAGGATGAGCACGAACATCAGTCCGGTGTAGGCGTTGCGGGCCACTGTGACAATGCGGTCCCGGGTCGCCACGGCGGAATCCATCAGCACTTCGAGCCGGACGCCTTCCGGCAGGTCCGCCGCGTTTTCCTCCATCCAGCCCCGCACCTGCCGCGCGGCGCGGACGATGTCTTCCTCGCCAACCCGCAATACGTCGATGACGGCGGCGTTCTCGCCATTCACCCGGGCGTCGAGATAGCCTTCCTCGAAATCATCGTTCACCGTGGCGATATCGCCCACGCGCAACTGGCTGCCGTCGGGAAAGGAGCGGATCACGATGTCGCGGTATTCGTCGCCGCTGTACACCTGGCCCTTGGTGCGCAGCATGATCTCGCCGGAATCGGCGCGGATGGTGCCGCCGGGCAGGTCGAGGGAAGCCTGGGAGATGGCCCGGGATACCTGGTCGAGGGTGAGGCCGTACTGGCGCAGGGTGTATTCGGAGACTTCAATGGAAATTTCGAGCGGCCGCAGGTATTCGATGTTGACCGTGGATATTTCCGGGAGATCGAGAATGTCGTCGCGAACATCCTCGGCCACCTGCTTGAGAAAGCGGTCGTCGGCGTCGGAAACCAGGGCGATGGTCATCACATTGCCGCTGCTGCTGAAGGCGCGGACGATGGGTTTTTCGGTCTCTGCGGGAAAGGTGGTGATCGCATCGACCTTGGCTTTCACGTCATTGAGCGAACGGTTGAGGTCGGCGTCTCCGGTGAGTTCCACCGTGGCGTCGCAGCCGCCCTCCCTCGCGGTGGTGGTCAGGCGCTGGATTCCCTCGGCGCCTTCGAGCGCCTCCTCGATTCGCAGGCAAACGCCGGTTTCCGATTCCTCGGGCGTGGCGCCGAGATAGGGCACGCTGACCTGGATGACGCCAACATCGATATCGGGGAATTCTTCCTGGTTCAGATTGAGATAGGCGATCAGGCCCCCGGCAAGGAAAATCCACATCAGCAGATTGGATGCGACGGGATTCCTCACAAACCAGCTTATCGGGGTACGCACGACTCTCTCCGCCTTCAGTCCGCGATGCGGTTCAGATCATTTCCCGCACAGGCTGCACGGTCATGCCGTCAACCACCGCCTGGATGGGCGAAATGCAGACGATTTCCCCGGGGCGCAGGCCGCCGCTGACGAGCACGCGCTCTTCCTCGAAACGGAAGATCTCGACTTCGCGGTAGTACATCTTGTTCTCGGCGTCCACCACGAGTACCTGATTGTTATTGCGGATCACCGCCCTGGGCAGGGAAATGATGTCGTCAAGCCGGCGGCCGCTGATGGCGGCTTCCACAAACAGGCCGATAGGAAGGGGAATGGCGCCCTTGACGCCTTCGGTGGGCTGGGTCACCCGGACAATGGCCTGGACGGTATTGCTGTCCGGGTCGATGGTGGCCTCGGTGCGGACCATGCGGCCGTACCAGACATGTCTCTCGCCGCCGTACATGCCTTCGAGCCGCACCGCCGGCGCCACTTCCCGGTCAAGCTCGCCGCGGAAATCCAGCGGCACATCGAGATAGCCGAGCTGCCGGATCGCCAGCGGCAGGCGCACTTCCACCTCATTGGCGCCGAACAGCACCGCCACACTCTGGGCGCGGTTGGCGTATTGGCCGAGTTCAAGCTCCCGGGAGCGGACGATGGCGTCGAAAGGCGCTTTCAGTTCGGTGCGCTCGAGATCGATCCGGGCCTGCCTGAGCTGGGTTTCAATCTCATTGATGCGCGCGGCGGTGACATTGGCAAGCCGCTCGGCGTTCTGGATCTGGGATTCGCTGGCGAGACGCCGCTCGCCAAGTTCGCGCAGGCGCTCATACTCGGAGCGGGCATGGGCCTCTTCGGCAATCGCCTGCCGCAGGGAGGCCTCGCTGCGGGACAGCGCGATTTCATAATCGCTCGATTCAATCCGCAGCAGCGCCTCGCCTTCGACCACATAGCCGCCAGCTTCCAGCCCGGGCGAAATCCAGGATACCGCGCCCGCCACGGGGGTGGAGAGATTCACAGTGCGCGCCGCCTGTACCTTGCCCCGGGATTCGACGAACAATTGGGTCGGCTCCGAAGTCACTTCCATGACCCGCACGGCCACCGGAATGATCTCGGGGGAAGCTTCGTCGAGCTGGCTCGGGTTCAGCACCAGCCAGGAGGCGAACAGCACGCAGCCCGCCAATATCCCCGCCGGTATTACCACTCGCATCATGTCGTCACTACCTTGCCCTGGCGGATTTGGCCTGCTTGCGGGGGTTGTCGGTCTCGACGGCCAATATGGACTTTCGACCTGCAATACTTGCGGTCATTCCCCCGATATACGAACGAGACACCGATTTCAGTTGCATCGGCGTCGAAGGCGACAAATATAGGTTCCTATTCGACCAAGTCCAGTAATGAATTGTTACACGGAGGGATTTCAGTCATCCCTTCGCGGTAGCAGGAATTGCATCCGCACGTCCCGGAGGCGCTGGCCGCGGCCTTCCTCCATGGCGGGGCGGAAGCGCAGTTGGCGGGCGGCTTCCCGGGCGAGGCGGCGCGACCTGCGATCATCGGGTTCCGCGGCGAGGATATCCACCGCGGAGACGCCGCCGCGGCTGTTGATGTTGAATTCGAGTTCCATTGCGTGGATATCCGGGACGAATTCCCAGAAGGCATTGTCGGAAATCGGCGCCCGCATATTGGGCGCGGATTCGTCCCAGGCGACGAAAGGCGCCACATGGATGGCATCCGCATCTTCCGGCTGCCAGACGGCGAGTTCGGCTTCCTGATGGGCGATGGCTTCCTCCAGGGTGGGAAAGAACCGGTTCACGGGCAGCGCCTGGGGGCGGCTGAAGAAGAGTTTGATGCGTTCTTCGGCGACGCCGGCCCCGCGCAGCAATTCCATGGCCTCCCGGTAGCGACTGAAAGCGGTTCCCTGGCCGAGCAGCAACTGGAAATCGGAGCGGTAGACCATGGCCATGGCTTCGGCTTCCGCATTGCCCGTGGCTTCGAAAATCCCGGCGATATCGTCGATCTTGCCCCGGGCTTCGCGCAGGTACAGTTCCCCCACGAGTTCGCCCCGCTCCACCACCGGCGTGAAAGTCGCCGAATTCACGGGATTGAAGGAAAAACCCCTTGCCGAGCTGCGCAGTTTCATGGCGCCGTCGTGGCGCACGAGTTCGCGCACCGTGGGCGACACCATGCCCTGTTCGGAGTTGAGCAGGGCCACGAGCTGGTACAGGTTCATGGCGCCGAGGTAGCGCCAGGGGACGGATTCGGTGTTGTCATCGCCGTACCAATCCATGGCGATGTCTTCGGCGTCCTCCATGAGTTCCCGCGCTTCAAAAAAGCTTTTGGCCCGTTCGCGGTTGCTGCCGCCGGCGCCAGCGGTCAGATACCAGTAGGCCAGGGCGTCCAGGGTTCGCAGCAGCGCTTCCGGGTCGTCCTGACCGGCAACGAGATTGCGGATCATCTGCATCTGGTCGCCAACCGCATCGGCGTCGCCGAGAGCGATACGGGTGCGAACCATGTCCCGCAGCAGGGGCAGCATTTGCGGGTTTTCCAGGCCGAGATTGGTGCGCATCAGGGCGAGTTGGCGCTCCTGCAATTCGGCGATGCGCTGGTGGTCGGATTGCTGCTCGAGCAAGCGGATCATGGCCGAAATGGGTTCGATCAGGGAGGGGTCGAAGGGGCCATTGCTGGATTCGAGTTCCCCCAGGATCGCTTCCTGGGCCCGCATTTCCGCGAGCCAGCCGGCGTCTTCGGCGGCCTGGGCGGCAAAGGCGGCCAGCAGAAATCCCGCCACGACCGCCAGTCGGGCCGGGAGTACGGCGGCGTCAGGCATGAGACTTGCGAATTTCATCCGCAGACAATAACTTGAACTCCGTTCGCTGTCGATACAAACTCAGCGTCTCCGGCTAGTAGTGGGCGTTGTCCCGCCTTGATCGGATGTGCATATGCGGCGAGCGCCGTAAATGCGTCCCTGCAGGCTCAGGCTCGGCTTCCCGCCGCGCATGCCGACGCATATGCACATCCGGTCAAGGCTCTGTACAGCCAAGGAGTGGCTTCAGGTCAGACTGGGTGAAATCAACCGATATGAGATGGTTTGCTACTTTGTTGGTGTGGGCAGGGTTGGCGGTGACTCCGGCGTTGGGGCAGCGGGGGGTGATCGATGATGTGGACCTGTACGACATCGCCGGGGAGTTCGCCTTTGTCCGGGTGCAGTACGACAGTTACTACGAAGGCGGGTTTTTCGGCGGGCCCTGGCTGACGGATTTTCCCGCCTCCGATGAGAATTTTCTTCGCGGCGTCGCCAGGCTGACCAATGTGCGGGTCATGAGCGAGCCCATCGTGCTGCGTTTCGACGATGAGGAGATATTCGACTACCCTTTCCTCTACGCGCTGGAAATGGGCCGCAATGGCGGGATTTCGCTTTCGCCCCGGGAAGTGGAAAACCTGCGCGAGTATCTGCTGCGGGGCGGCTTTCTGCTGATCGACGACTTCTGGGGCGAACGCCAGTGGGACGCCTTCTACCGGGATTTCTCGCTGTTGTTCCCCGACCGGGAACTCGTGGAATTGCAGCCCAATCACGAGATTTTCCACGCCTTTTTCGATATCGACGGGCCCCAGATGATTCCCGGCCGCGGCGGGCGCCAGGGGATTGGCCAGGCGGGTATCGATATCGCGAGCAATCACGCGATTCTTGATGATCACGGGCGGGTGATGGTGCTGATCAACTGGAATTCCGACATGGGCGACGGTTGGGAGCACACCTACGACCAGTGGTACCCCACCCGCTACGCCAACGCCGCCTACCAGCTCGGCATCAATTACCTGATTTACTCGCTGACGCACTGAAACGACTTGGCTGTCATGCCGCGCGTAGTCGCGGCATCTCCCTTAAGTATTCTCTGAAAAACTCCATCCGTGGAGTTTTTCATTATCGCAAAACAAAAGCGTGGTTTTGTTTTGCTCCCGAATTCAATGGCTTACGCCATCGAATTCGGCGGCACTTCCATGTGCCGCAGGGAAGCTCTGACTTGAT
>JAJEGU010000073.1 GCA_022819645.1 Pseudomonadales bacterium | reverse complement strand
TCGTGCGGGATTGCGTTTGCCGCTGAATCGTACTCCGGGGAATGCCTGCCGACCGGCGCGGCCCTTGCCGCCGACGCCACTCTCGGCGCCGCCGCGGGCGCATACCGGCTCACCATGGTGGGAGGCCGGCCGGGCGAAGCGGAAGTGTATGAGGAAATACAGGAAATCACCGTGTTGTCTCCTGGGGCGGCGCGAACGAGTCCGGCGGGCAGCACCCCCTGGTGCTAATCGCCATTTTCATCGTCTCTTTTCTGCAAATTCATCCCTTTCAGGACGGGAACGGCCGGCTTTCCCGCATCCCCACCAATCTGATGCTGATGAGGGCAGGCTACACATCCAACTCGAATGGGACATCCACAGAAGTAACAACTGGGCAACTCGTTGCGCCGGTGAAATCCTGGCGTCTGACAGACTGTGCGCGAAGTATCAGCGGGGAGGCAGTTCGAATCGGGCCTGTTGCGGCGGGTAGCAGAAGCCCCAGTTGGCGCAGCCCTGGAATTCGATCAGCAGGGCGGCACCTTCGGGAATGTCCTCGATCCTCTCGAGTTCGGCGGTGACCTGATTGTAGTAGGCGACGACATCTCCGAAGAACTGGTCGTTTTTTTCCAGCCCCGGCGGCAGTTGATAGGCAAGCGCCCGTTCTTCCACGCCTGTTTGCAGATGGAAACTGAAGGCGTGGCGATACAGGTAGTGTTCGGGAGCGGGACGGAATACAACGCGGAATTGCCCCGGCGCCGCCTCGCTGACGTGCCAGGGAAAAGCCTCGTCCATGGGCAGCACGCGCTGGCTGTTGTCCTTGGGTGCGCCTGTGGAGCGCTCGGGCAACTGGGCCAGGGCCGGTGCTGCCGCCAGGGTCATTGCTGCCAGCCAGCACAGCGTGGTCGTGGAACCAATGGCGCGCTCAGGCTTCATGGCGGTCAAAAACCAGGCAGGCATTGGTGCCGCCAAAGCCGAAACTGTTGGAAAGCACCCGGTTCAGTCGCGCATTGTCCCGCCGCTCGCGAATGATCGGCAGCCCCTCGGCTTCTTCATCCAGGGCATCGATATTGATGGACTCGCAAATAAAGTCCCGCTCCATCATCAGCAGGCTGAAAATGGCTTCGTGAACGCCGGCGGCGCCGAGGGCGTGGCCGCTCAATGACTTGGTGGAATTGATCGCCGGCAGGTCTCCGCCGAAAACCGAGCGTATGGCGTTAAGTTCGGAAATGTCTCCCACCGGCGTGCTGGTGCCGTGGGTATTGATGTAATCCACCTTGCCCGGCAGCCCCGCAAGCGCGAGCCGCATGGCCCGGGCGCCGCCTTCTCCGGAAGGGGCCACCATGTCGTAGCCGTCGGAGGTGGCGGCGTATCCGGTGACTTCGGCGTAGATGCGAGCGCCGCGGGCCCTGGCGTGTTCGAGTTCCTCCACCACCAGGGCGCCGCCGCCGCCGCCGATGACAAAGCCGTCCCGATCCTTGTCGAATGCCCGGGACGCTCGTTCGGGGGTTTCATTGTAATTCGAGGACAGTGCGCCCATGGCATCGAACATATGGGCGAGGGTCCAGTGCTCTTCCTCGCTGCCGCCGGCGAACACCAGGTCCTGCTTGTTCATCTGGATCAGTTCGGCGGCATGGCCGACGCAGTGGGCGCTGGTGGCGCAGGCCGAGGAAATCGAGTAATTCACGCCCTTGATGCCAAAAGCCGTGGCAAGGCAGGCCGACACCGAACTGCTCATGGTGCGGGGCACCCGGTACGGCCCGACCCGGCGGATGCCGCGCTCGCGCATGACATCGAAGGATTCCAACTGGTCCTTGGGCGAACCGCCGCCGGAGCCCATCACGATGCCGATACGCTCGCTGGAAATTTCGCCCGCGTCCAGACCGGCGTCGGCGATGGCCTGCTCCAGGGAGATATGGCCATAGGCCGCGCCTTCGCCCATGAAACGAAGAAACTTGCGGTCGATGCGCTCCTTGAGATCGATCTCAATGCGGGCGCTCACCTGGGAGCGCATGCCCATTTCGGCGTATTCGGAATTGAAGCCGATGCCGCTGCGGCCCTCGCGCAGGGATTGCAGCACCGTATCCTTGTCATTGCCGAGGCAGGAAACCACTCCGATTCCGGTCACCACGACGCGTCGCATATGTTCCTCTTGCACCAGGCAGCTATTGAAAGGACTGTTCCGGCGTGAACAGCCCCACCTTGAGGCTCTTGGAAGTGTAAATGACTTCGCCGTCCGCCAGCACCGCGCCGTCGGCGATCCCCATCACCAGGCTGCGTTTGATGATGCGGCTGATGGACAGGTCGTACTGCACCTTGCTGGCGCTGGGCAAAATCTCGCCGGTGAATTTTACCTCACCGGCGCCAAGCGCTCGACCCTTGCCGGGGTGACCGCACCAGCCGAGAAAAAAACCCACGAGTTGCCATAGCGCATCAAGGCCGAGACAGCCAGGCATGACCGGGTCTTCGGGGAAGTGACAGGAGAAGAACCACAGATCGGGGTGAATGTCGAGTTCGGCCCGGATCTCGCCGCGGCCGTAGATGCCGCCATCGTCATTGATCTCGGTGATACGGTTGAACATGAGCATATTGTCCACCGGCAGCCTGGCATTGCCGGGGCCGAACAGCCGCCCATAGCCGCACTCAAGCAGTTCCTCGTATTCATAGGAAGGTTTGGGCACGAAAACGTGGCCGGATCCGGATGTTGCAGTCATGGACGCCGCAGCTCGATTCAAGGCTGCGAGTTTATCCTGCCACGTCTAAATAATCGAATGAAATTGTCCGGCATCAGCAATTCTCATTATGGCAATGGGTGCGCCCACATCGGTCATCCCGCGCGCAGTCGCAGATTCTCATGCAGCGGCCTCTTGCGGGAGAGTTCGCTCGGCGCAGGATAGCGTGACGGACTCCCGGTTGATTCTGTTATCATCCCGAGCAGTTCTGCAGGTGTGTTTGATGCTGATTCCAGTAGTGTTGGCAGGGGGTGCCGGAACGCGCCTGTGGCCGCTTTCCCGGGCCGAGACGCCGAAACAATTCGTGTCTTTTCCCGGTCGCGAACACACGCTGTTTCAGGAAACCGTGCTGCGTCTCGGCGGGCTCGGCGCCGCGCCGATCGTCGTCTGCAACGAACGACACCGGTTTCTGGCCGCGGAACAACTGCGACGGGCGGACATCGCCGGCGCCCGCATATTGCTGGAGCCGGCGCCGCGCAATACCGCGCCGGCCGCGGCGCTCGCCGCGCTGGAAGCGATGGAAACCGATCCCGATGCGCTGTTGCTGGTTCTGCCCAGCGATCATGCCATCGGCCGGCCCGAGCGTCTGCTCGCGGCGGTCGCCGGGGCCGAAACGTTCGCGAGAGAAGGATATCTGGTGACGTTCGGTATCGTACCGGACGCGCCCGCTACCGGCTACGGCTACATGGCGGGGGGCGAAACCCTCGCGCGGTCGTCCGCCCGCAAGCTGGACCGCTTCGTCGAAAAACCCGATCCAGCCACCGCGGAAGCTTATCTCGCTTCAGGCGATTATCTCTGGAACAGCGGCATGTTCCTCTTCGGCGCCGCGACCTATCTGGCGGAACTCAAGCGTCACGCGCCCGAGATTTACGATGTCTGCCGTCAGGCTCACGACGGGATCGACCGCGGTCCGGACTTCAGCCGCTATCCGGACGGCGCCTTCGCCGATTGCCGCGACTTGTCGATCGACCATGCCGTCATGGAACATACCGATCGCGGCGCGGTGGTTCCGCTCGACGCCGATTGGTCCGATCTCGGCGCCTGGGATGCGGTCTGGAACCACGCGGAACGGGACGATCGGGGCAATTCCGTCAGCGGCGACGTCATCGGCCGCGATCTTGGCGGCAGCCATATCCAGGCCGGTTCCCGCCTCATCGCCGCGCTCGGGCTGCGCGATCTGCTCGTCATCGACACCGCGGACGCATTGCTCGTCGCGGATCGCGCCAGGGCGCAGGAAGTCGGCGACATCGTGCGTGAGCTGCGGCGGCGGGCGCGAAGCGAGGCCGAACGTCATCGCCTGGTCAAACGCCCCTGGGGAAGTTACGAAAGCCTGGCCGCCGGTCCCGGCTTCCAGGTGAAGCATCTTATCGTCAATCCCGGCGCCGCCCTGTCCCTGCAAAGCCACGCGCGGCGCGCGGAGCACTGGACCGCGGTGCGCGGCCGCGGCGTCGTGACCTGCGACGAGCGCGAATTTGAACTGGGAGTCAATGAGTCCACCATGATTCCGCTCGGCAGCAAGCATCGCCTGCGCAACAACGGCGCGGAACCTGTGGAAATCATTGAAGTCCAGCTTGGCGACTATCTCGGCGAGGACGACATCATTCGCTACGAAGACCGTTACGGCCGGGCCAACCGATCATGAGCGCCATCCGCAAATGCCTCTTTCCCGCCGCCGGCTACGGCACCCGGTTCCTGCCCGTGACAAAGGCCATGCCCAAGGAAATGCTCCCTGTGGTCAACAAGCCGCTGATCCAGTATGGCGTGGAAGAGGCGGCCCGGGCGGGGATTTCCGACATGGCCTTTGTCACTGGCCGCGGCAAACGCGCGCTTGAAGACCATTTCGATATCAGTTACGAACTTGAGCGCGAAATCGCCGGTTCCGAACGGGAAGCCCTGCTTGGGGAAATCCGGCGCCTGATACGCGAATGCCGTTTCTCCTGGACCCGGCAGCTCGCCGTCCAGGGTCTCGGCCACGCCATCCTCACCGGTGAAACCCTGATCGGTAACGAGCCATTCGCCGTGCTGCTTGCCGACGATTTCTGCGTAACCGAAGACGCCGGGGTAATCGCGCAACTGGCGGCGGTATTTGCGGAACAGCAGTGCAGCATTGTCGCCGTGGAGGAAGTGGCGGTCAGCGAATCTGCCAGCTACGGCATGATAGCCGGAGAGGAAATATCCCCCGGCCTGTTCCGCGTCGGCCAGATGGTGGAAAAGCCCGCGCCAGAAGAAGTCCCTGGCAATCTCGCCATTATCGGGCGCTATATTCTCACCCCAGACATTTTTGACATCCTGCGGGCCACAGAGCCAGGGCACAATAACGAGTTGCAACTCACCGACGCCCTGCGAATCCAGGCCCGGCAGGGCAGGGTGCTCGCCCTGCAATTCCGCGGCTGCCGTTTCGACTGCGGCAGCGTCGCCGGATACATGGCGGCAAACGAATACGTCCATGAGCGGTCGTGAGACCCTCCCGAAATCATCCGAAAACGCAGCCCGCATGCATGTTGAACTGCGGGGGGTGTTTCTGTACCATCTCCCGTCGGCTTGCGCCGGGCCGGGAAGCCCCGGATTCGGAAAGCAAGCACATGCAATGCACCGTGCCGCTATAGCTCAGCCGTGGTAGAGCAGCTGACTTGTAATCAGCAGGTCCCGAGTTCGACTCTTGGTGGCGGCACCACCTCCCCTGTTTGCCACACCCCGCCCAAGCCTCCGCATGCTTGACACGCTTTCGGATGGGTGGTTATATCTTTTGCCCGAAACGGCCCGGTGATTTTCCTTTCCAGCATAGGCAGAACCAATGAAGACAAAGTGCATGCTCTTCGCCCTCGCGGTGGTGTTTGCGGGATGTTCCCAGGAAGAGACAACCCTTGATGGCGCCGCCATGGCAGCGCCCGCCGCAGAAAGCAGCGGTTCGGATATCCCGAGGACTCCCGGCGGCAGGCCGGACCTGAACGGTATCTGGCAGGTTCTCATGAACGCTAACGACAATCTCGAAGCGGCGCCGCCCAGGGCGGCCTACCAACTGGTTCCCGGCGATTTCGTACCGGTGCCGGCGCCGGAAGTTGTCGCCCTGGGCGCGACGGGCGCGGTTCCCGCCAGTTTTGGCGTGGTGGAAGGCGGCACGATTCCCTACCGTCCGGAAGCCCTGGCGCGGCGCGATGAGAATCGCGAAAACTGGCTGGAGCTGGACCCGGAGATCAAGTGCTTCATGCCGGGTGTGCCGCGGGCTACCTATCTGCCGCATCCCTTCCAGATATTCCAGAGCGAAAGCGCTTTCTTCATCGCCTACTCCTTTGCCGGCTCGGTGCGAAATGTATTCCTGGAAGACCCGGGTCCGCCGCCGCTGGATTCCTGGATGGGCCAGTCCTACGGCTATTGGGAAGGCGACACCTTCGTGGTTGAGGTCACCGGCCTTGACGACCGAACCTGGCTCGACCGCGCCGGCAATTACCACAGCTACCAACTCAAGGTCACCGAGCGCTATGACATGATCGACGACAACGTCATCATGTATTCCGCCACCATGGAAGATCCGGAAGTCTATGAAGAGCCCTGGACAATCCGCATGCCGCTGTACCGCCGGCTTGAAGAGGGCTATGAACTGCCCCAGTTCAAGTGCGTCGAGTTTGTCGAGGAACTGATGTACGGCCAGTATCGCAGGGGCGGCGAGTTTGAGCAGCAACTGCGTCAGGAGATGCTGCAGGAACAGCAGGACCAGCAATAGGCGGAATCGGAAATTTGGCCCTGGGGCGCTTGGCATTCCATCCGGCCTTTGGATAGAATGTCGGCTATTGCCCTTTTGGGAAACTCTTGGCAAATCGAGTAAAGAGGTGGATTCATGAAAATCAAAATGTTGGCTCTGGCAGCGGTCGCCGCCGCCGGCGTGGTCGCCATCAAGCCCCCGGCCACTGCGCATCATGCGTTCTCCGCGGAATTCGATGCGAACCTGCCGGTGCGTCTCGGCGGCCCCATCACCCGCGTGGAGTGGATCAATCCGCATACCTGGATTCATCTGGAGAACAACGATCCGGAATCCACCCGCGACCCGGGCCCCTGGATGGTGGAAGGCGGTACGCCCAACACCCTGCTGCGCCGCGGCATCAACCGCAACTCCCTGGAGCTTGGCACCGATATCATCGTGACCGGCTACCAGAGCAAGGATCGCCTGTGCGACCCCACCTGCCGCGCCAATGGCCGGGATATCACTTTCCCGGACGGCCGCAAGCTGTTCATGGGAAGCTCCGGAACCGGCGCCCCCCGGGACGGTTCGGACCCCACCGAGCAGAACTAGGCTCCCAGGAGAATACCAATCACGCCCGGTCGACTGTCTGCAAGGACAGACGACCGGGCTTTTTTGCGTCTGGAATTTGTTCCCCCGCGTCATCCTGCGCACAGAATGACGGGAATGGTGAACGGACTCAGGGAATAGCGACGGGTTCGATGACCCGCTCGAAGTTGCCGCCGTCGCGGAATACCGTTGAAGTCTGGTAGAAGCCCGCGCTGTACACGCGAACGAGAATTCTTTGTGCGCTGCGGTTCTCCCAGAACCAGCCGTGGATGCCGGTGAAGGGAGCGTGGTACGAGCCCATGCGCTGGCTGGCGGTTCCCTGCTCGTAACTTCGCACTTCTTCCTCTTCCAGTCCCGTGGTTTCGGCGTGCATGTCGAAATACACCTCGCCGTCTGCCAGCCAACTGAAAACCAGCGGCGCATCCTGGTCCATCAGGTACTTGTATTCCACCGACTGGAATGGGCCGAGTTCGAACTCCACATAGTCTTCCCGATGCACCTCAACCTGCCCCTCGAAGGGGTTGGCGCCCCGGGAAAGCGCCGTGAGGCCGAGCAGGCTGCCGGTGCGCAGGGGGTCCTGGCCGAATTCCGCTGGCAGGATAAAGGCGAGCAGCACCAGCACGGAAACCAGAAAAGCCGTGATGCCGGCCCGCATCAGGCTTGTGGGCGAAGGCGGCGAATTTTGCGGGTCCATGGCTATGGCTCCTGGGAGTCTGCGCCGCAGGAATTCACGGCTGCGAATCCGCTCCCGTCCACGCCCCCGGCCGCTCGATTTCGTTGCATATTCACCAATATTCGCCTCAATCGACCGGCCGGGGGCGCGGCGATAGCGAATTCCTACGGCGCAAGCTCCCAGGGCGCCAGAAAGAATGCGCTTATCTGATAGCCGGTCAGCAGAAAGCCGCTGCCGAGCAGCAAGGTATTCGTGACGAAGGCGTGGCGCAGGTAGGAGCTTCTCGTGCGCCATACGCTCAGCCCGACATAAACCAGCGACAAGGCGAAAATCTGGCCGACCTCCACGCCCACATTGAAGCTGAGAATATTGGCCACCAGTCCATTGTCCGAGAGTTCGAATCCCCTCAATCTGGTCGCCAGGCCGAGGCCGTGGAAAAGGCCGAAGACGAATACCGCCAACCGGGCGTTGGGCTCGAATCCCAGGCGCGCGAAGCCTCCCATGTTTTCAAAAGCCTTGTAGGCCACCGAGAGACCGATGACGGCATCGATGAAATAGGCGTTGACCTGCAAGTCGGCAAGTACGCCAAGCAACAGGGTGATGCTGTGTCCGACCGCAAACAAGGTCACATACTGCACGATATGGCCGGGCCGGTAGAGGAAGAAGATTACGCCCACCAGGAACAGCAGGTGGTCGTAGCCGGTCACCATGTGTTTGGCGCCGAGATAGATGAAGGGGCCGATGGCGGGGCCGTCGATATTCTGCACGAAGCTGGCGTCGGAGCCTTCGATGGTGTGGGCAAGCAGGGCGCCGGAAGCGAGCAGCAGCAATAGCGCGACGACCCACGATGCCGCCCGCGAGAAATTCAGGTTCTTGCTGGAATCAAATGGGATCATTCCAGAATGGGTTGCAAGCGGCTCAGTTTGATACAAAGCGGCTGTTGATTTCCGGGTCATAAGCCTGATGACATGCCGAGCAGACGCTGTACACATCGGCGCCTGCCTGGAAAAGGGCTTCCTTGTCCCGGTCGATGGCGGCGGCCATGGCGCGCTGCCCGGCCTGGGTCAGGCCTTCGGAGTAAATAACCCAGGCGTCGTTATCCAGGCGGCGTCCGGGCAGATTGAGCAGGTTCCCGGCTTCGGCCACCATGGCGGCGCTGGCGACCACTTGCTCCCAGCCTTCTTCGGTTTCCGGGTAGAGTTCGCGGTAGCCATTGACGTCTTCGACCCAGCCGGCATTGCTCCACAGCCCGTCGGCGGCGAACTCAAGTACATGCAGCATAAGTTCCTGCATGGTCAGCGTGGTGTCGAAACTGATCTCCCCGGCGACCAGAGCCGCCCCGTCATCAGCGGAATCCGAGCAGCCGGCCAACAAGCCCACGCCCACAAATGCCGCCAGCACCCGCAAACCGATTTTCCGCATGTCTATCCCCGACTCATGCCAAGCATCAGAGTCTGCCCCAATTTCCTGCAATTTTCTACGGGAGGCTGCGAACCACGTCATGAAAATCGTCATGGAGATTCTGCGACTTCGCTTCGCCACGCGCAGGCTCCTAGGAGCCTGCGCCGTAGGAATTCGCGAAAGCGAAAATTCGCTATCGCCGCGCCCCTGGCCGATCGATTGAGGCGAATATTGGTGGATATTTAACGAAATCGAGCGGCCAGGGGCGCGGATGAGAGCGGATTTGCAGCCGTGAATTCCTACGGCGCAGGCTCCTAGGGGCGGTTGATTTGCCGGCGGATGAGTTCTTCTTCCAGTTGATCGAATTGCCGCAGGGTTTCGTTGTGGATCCGGCGGTTGGGGCTGCTGGCGTCGAGTTCATTTCGCCAGCCGCCGAGGGTGGACTGGAATTCAATCTCGCCCAGCCGTCTTTGCAATGAAAGGCCATTCAGGCGGCTGGCGCGGTGCGAATTGATGGCGTCGAATGCTTCCGTCACAAAGCGGGCTCGGCGACGCAGTGCATTTTCGCCGCAGGCCCGCTCGATTCCAATGAGCCGCTGCAGGTCGCGTTCGCCTTCCGCGGCCGCGGCCGCGGAAGGCGGATTCTCCACATACTCATCCCGCCATTGCTTGAGGGCGTTGCAGTGGGCGAGATAGCCGGCCAGGGTTTCGCCATCGATGGCCGCCAGCAATTCCGCGCACGCCGCCGGCTGGCCCGCATCGGATGTGTCCGCCAGTTGTGCAAGACAGACCTCGGCTTGGGCATCCACCATCTGCAAGACTTGCTCGGCTTCGGCGATTCGCTCCTCGATGGTCACCTCCCGCCCGGCCAGGGGGCTGGACCACAAGACCATCACGGCCAGAAGCGAACATCCTGGGGCGGAAGCGAATCGGAACATGAGTCCATACTACCAGCAATTCCCACTTTTGCGCCGCCCCGCCCACTGTCATTCTGCGCGTAGCGAAGCGAAGTCGCAGAATCTCATGAAGTGGCCCCGACAGGGAGAGGGGCTCCGCGCGGGATGACGGATAAAGTCTCGCGCCACCGCGGCAAACGTTCACCAACCTTGACCTTGCCGGGCCGGGTTTCCACAATAGCCGTTCGCCTTTGTGTTGGGATGCACTGCCATGAGCCGCCTGTATTTTCTGCCTGTTCTTGCCGGATTGCTGGTGACATCCTGTACCGAACCGGTGAGTACCAGCGGGATGCTGATGGAGCCTGAGGCCGCGCCGCCCATCGAAATCAAGGTGCTTTCCACCCGCCCCTGGCTGGTCACCGGCGGCGACGCCCTCGTTGAAGTACGGCTGACCGATGCGGCCCGTTCCCTGCAGCAGGGCGCCTTGCGAATCGAATTGAATGGGGAAAATGTCTCCGCCGGGTTTCGCCAGACGAGCGAGCAGGCCATGCAGGGGCTGCTCGAAGGGCTGCCCGAAGGCGAAAGCGAGCTCGTCGCGAGCATTGCCGGCGCGGGCGGGGAGGCAAAACTGGCCATCACCAACTGGCCCATTACCGGCCCCATCATTTCGGGCCCACAACAGGCGCCTTTTTACTGCGAAACCGGTCAGTTCCGCACTGTGGCGGGCGACTTTCTCGGCGAGCCGCTGAACCGGAACTGCTCGGTGGCAAGCCGGGTGGACCATGTCTACTGGAGCGATCTGGAGCAGGACTTCAAACCCTACCCGTCTGGCCCTGGCGCCTTGCCGCCCGCTGATCTGTCCCGGATCCTGAGCCGGGGCAGGATGATTCCCTATGTCGTCCGGGTGGAAACCGGCACGGTGAACCGCGCCATCTACGAAATCGCCATGCTGCACGACCCGGCCCAGGGCGAACCCGGTCCGTGGCAACGCAGCCATGGCTGGAACGGCAAGCTGGTCTACACCCACGGCGGCGGTTGCCGGGGCGGCTGGTACCGGCAGGGCGCGCGAACCGGCGGCGTCATGCGGCGGGGCCTGTTCGAGCAGGGATATGCCGTCGTCTCTTCCTCGCTCAATGTGTTCGGCCAGAACTGCAACGACCTGCTCGCTTCCGAAACCCATATCATGGTCAAGGAGCGCTTTATCGAGCGTTATGGCCCGCCCGACTACACCATCGCCACCGGAGTTTCCGGCGGTTCCTACCAGTCACACCAGACCGCCGACAATTATCCCGGCGTATTCGATGGCATCATCGTTTCCGCAAGCTTCCCCGATGTCACCTCGGCAACCATTTTCACCGTCGCCGATGCGCGACTGCTGCACCACTACTTTGAAGTGATCAGCCCCGGTGAATTCAGCCCCGAGCAGCAGCAGGCGGTATCGGGATTCGGGTCCTTGGGCTCCATCGCCAGTCTCAGCCGCGGCGCGGCCCGGCTCGACCCCATCTTCGAGCCCAATGCGCTGCCAGAGGACCAGGGCGGCGAAGTAGGCCTGGACGCATTGCACGCGATTCTCTATCGTCCGGGACAGGGGGGAATCCGGGCCACTGTCTACGATCACACCGTCAACGTATACGGAGCAGACCCGGCCAGCGGCAGCGCCCTGCGCCCATTGGACAATTACGGCGTGCAATACGGCCTCGCCGCTTTCCATGCCGGGCGGATCACGGCGCGGCAGTTCATCGATCTGAACCGCGATATCGGCGGTTTTGACCGCGACCTGAACCATGTATTCGAGCGCCACCGCGCCGACCCCCTCGCCAGTCGCCGGGCCTTCGAATCGGGCCGCATACTCAACGGTGGCGGTGGGCTCGCGGCAATCCCGGTGATCGATTACCGCAGCTACACCGACCACGCCGAAAACGGCGATATCCACATGATCGTGCATCAGTTCTCGACCCGGGAACGGCTGCGGCTCGCCAATGGCAATGCCCGCAATCACGTCATGCAGATCGGCGGGCAATGGGGTTTTGAGCCCGGGAACGATGATCTCGGCGAGTTGTTTCGGAGCATGGATGAGTGGATTCTGGCGATCCGGCGCGACGAGTCATCCATGCCGGCGGACCTGATCGTTGCCACCAACCGACCCACCCGACTGAATGACGCCTGCTGGGACGCCACCGGCCCGGAGCGAATCAGGATCGAGGAAGAACTCGGCTACGCCGGCGAGGGCCGCTGCGGCGAGCTGTATCCCGCGTATCCCACGCCGCGCCATGTGGCGGGGGCCCCGCTGGCGAACAACATCGTCTCCTGCCACTTGCGGCCCGTGAACCGGGATGAGTATCGTCAGCCGCTTACCGAACGCGAATGGGCCGAATTGCAGATGATTTTCGCCGACGGCGTATGCGACTGGAGCCGCGGCGACGCTGGCGGCGCAAAGTACCAGGGAGGCTGGCTATCTTTCGGCCCATCCCCGGTCAACCGGGTGAATTGACTGCGGTCCGCTGATTCATTCCCGCGGAAAAATCCAGCCCCGCAATTCACCCGGCGGATTGTCTTCGCTGTGGATCTGCACATACAGCGAATTGGCGCGCAGGGCCGCAACCTGCTCGTCGGTCAACTCGATTTCGCCACTGATCTCGCCTCCGGTGGCCGCGCTGACTTCAAGCTGATGCACTGCCGGGCCGGGCTGGGCTGGCGGGCCATTGTGCAGATGCGCCGCAGTGGCCACCGAACTCATGCCGGCAAAGCTGCCGCCCACCGTCAACAAGTTGCCTTCCAGGGTAAGAAACACCTCGCCTTCGCCGGTGATGCTGTCCACTGTCCGGGGCGTGGTGGGCATGGGAGAAAGTCGGGCGCGGTAGCTTTCCGTCTGTGCCCAGGTCATCAGGGAAACCAGCAGCAGCGCCGCCAGGGAAACCTGTGCGAAACAACGAACCCGCTTCATCATCAACCTCCCGTCAGAATCAGGCCGATGTTACCTCATTTGCCAATTTAGGGAAGCTCTGATCAAGTCAGAGCTTCCCTGCGGCACATGGAAGATAATGAAAAACTCCACGGATGGAGTTTTTCAGAGAATACTTGGGGCCTGTTCACACTATGCGCTGTTGCCCTGTTGTGTCTGTCACGTCGCCAATCAAGGCGCGAGGAGCGTAGTTGAGATCCGCGCAAGACGTATTTGGCGGATTTCCGGATACACTCGTTACAAAATTTCTGGCGTGACGGCAATCTGTTAGACTCTCGCGCCGCCCGTCCATTTTCCACTGGAGGCCAGAATGCCCGCCACGCCCGATTCCGCCCCCTTCCAGTGGGACGACCCGTTTCTGCTGGACGAGCAGCTCAGCGAAGAAGAGCGCATGGTGCGCGAAACCACGCGGCAGTATGCCCGGGACAAGTTGCTGCCGCGGGTGCGCGAGGCTTATCGCAGGGAGGAAACCGACCCGGCAATCTTTCGCGAAATGGGTGAACTCGGCCTGCTCGGCTGCATGATCGGGGGCTATGGCTGTGCTGGCATGAATTACGTCTGCTACGGGCTCGTGGCCCAGGAGATCGAGGCGGTGGATTCGGGTTACCGCTCGATGATGTCGGTGCAATCGAGTCTGGTCATGCATCCCATCAGTACCTTCGGCAGCGAAGCCCAGAAGCGGAAGTACCTGCCGGGGCTTGCCAGCGGTAAATTGATAGGCTGCTTCGGCCTTACCGAACCTGATTACGGCTCCGACCCTGGCGGCATGATTTCCCGGGCGCGCAGCGTCGCCGGCGGCTATGAATTAACCGGCGCCAAGAACTGGATCAGCAACTCTCCAATCTCCGATGTCTTCATCGTCTGGGCCAAGGATGACGACGGCGCGATTCGCGGCTTCATTCTTGAGCGGGACATGCCGGGCCTGAGCGCGCCGAAGATCGAAGGCAAGCTCGCGTTGCGGGCGTCAATCACCGGCGAGATCGTCATGGACGGGGTTTTCGTTCCCGAAGAAAACCTGCTGCCCGACGCC
Source organism: Pseudomonadales bacterium (assembly GCA_022819645.1). GTDB lineage: Bacteria > Pseudomonadota > Gammaproteobacteria > Pseudomonadales > Pseudohongiellaceae > UBA9145. The sequence continues at coordinate 40,642 of JAJEGU010000073.1, read as the reverse complement.
CGGGGGCTTGCCGGGCCTTTCAGTTGCCTGAATTCCGCCCGCCTCGGTATTGCCTGGGGAGCTCTGGGCGCCGCGCGCACCTGCTGGCATACAGCGCTGGATTACACCCTGGAGCGCAAGCAGTTCAAGCGCCCGCTGGCGGCGAATCAACTGATCCAGAAAAAACTCGCCCAGATGCAAACCGACATCAGCATCGGCCTGCAAGGCTGTCTGCGGGCGAGCCGCCTGCGGGACGAAGGCAAGCTGGCGCCGCCCCTGGTTTCACTGCTGAAACGCAACTCCTGCCTCAAGGCGCTCGATTGCGCCAGGGAAGCCCGGGACATGCTCGGCGGCAACGGCATCTCCGACGAGTACCCCGTCATGCGCCACGCCCAAAACCTGGAAGTCGTCAACACCTACGAAGGCACCCAGGACATTCACGCACTCATCCTCGGCCGCGCCCAAACCGGCATTCAGGCGTTCACCTCTCGCTGAGCGACGGCTGGAAGCCTCACAAGGCACGGGAGCCAAAAAACATTGCGGGTTTGCCGCCTGCTTCGTGTATAGTAGGCGGACACCCATTTTGGCATTCTGTTAGGGGGAACGGCCATGAGGAAACACCTTTTCCATACATTATGCACAGGGTTCACTCTTGTGCTGCCTGCTTTTGCGCAGGCGCAAACCGAAGCAACCGCGGCAGTCGAGGAAATCCTTGTTACCGCCACCAGACGAGAGGAATCCCTGCAGGAGGTGCCGGTAGCGGTAACCGCGATCAGCGCCGAAGCCCTTGACCGGGCCGGCATCAAGGACCTGCGGGACCTTTCCACCCTGGCGACTTCATTCAACATGAATTCGTCCCAGACCGAAACCGGCGGCACCACCCTGCGCATTCGCGGAGTCGGCACCACCGGCAACAACATCGGCCTCGAAAGCGCCGTGGGCGTGTTTCTCGACGATGTCTACCTGAGCCGCCCGGGCATCGCCCTCAGCGATCTCATGGATGTGGAGCAGGTGGAAGTGCTGCGGGGGCCACAGGGCACCCTGTTTGGCCGCAACACTTCCGCCGGCGCCATCAGCATCCGCACCCGCAGGCCGAATCTGAGCGAAAGCGAATCCTTCGCCAATATCACCGCGGCGAATTACGATGGCTTCAACCTCCAGGCCGGAGTCAGCGGGCCGATCATCCAGGACGAGCTCGGCTACCGGCTGTCCATCGCCCGCCGCGAGCAGGGCGGCTTTCTCGAATCCACCACCGGCGCCGAAAGCCGCAACCGGGACCGGCTCTCGCTGCGGGGGCAGTTGCTCTGGAACCTCTCCGACACCGCCGACCTGCGGCTGATCGCCGACTACGCGGACTCCGACGAGCTATGCTGCGACGCTGTGACCATGCAGGATTCGGCGGGACGCGCCCTCGGCTCTTTTGCCGCCGCGGGGTTGCCCGCGGACGGCGGCATCCAGGCATTCGGCGATGAGGCCGTGGAAAACATGATCTCCAATGCGGAGCAGTTCGAAAACGGTTCCGAACAAACCGGATTGTCGGCGGAGCTGAACTGGGACATCAACGAGAATGTCGCGCTCACCTGGCTCAATTCCTGGCGTTCCTATGATTCGGATTCGGTGCAGCAGTCCGATTTCGTCAGCATGGATGTCTTTTCGGTATCGCCTGCCGCCGCCGGCGGATTTCCCACCGCCACGCAAATCGACACGATCACCAGCGAATTGCGGTTGACGGGAGATGCAAACCGGCTGAGCTGGATGCTGGGCGCATACCTGAGCACCGAAGACATCTATACCACAGCCGGCCTTGGTCTTGGCAGCGACTTCACCGCCAACACCGACGCCATGCTGTGGCGTTTCGCCTTCGCTCCCGTGCTCGGCGCGGCGCCATTGCTCGGCCAGGTTCCCCTGGCCACAGGCGGCACCTTCGCCGACGTGCTGGCGTCGCCTTCGCCCGCCACGGCCTTCGCCGGCGGCGTCAATGCGGCGGGAAGCCATGCCCAGAACCACTTTACCCAGGACGGTCGTTCGACTTCCCTCTTCACCCAGAACACACTGGAGTTGACCGAAGATCTGGACCTGGTTTTCGGCCTGCGCTGGATCGACGAACAGAAAGACGGCGCCTTCCGCCAGGGGCCGTCACCCAACCCGGCCTGCGCCAATACCGTCGCCAATGCGGGGGCTTTGGCTGCGGGGGCGGCGGGGACCGGGCTGGAAGTGGTGGCGGGAACCATCGGCGGCTTCAGCGCGGGATACATCTGCTTTCCCTTCGCCGCGCCGGCCGACCTCATACCCGGCCGCCCGGTGACTTTCGCCGATACCTACGACGACGACGCGCTGGCCTATACCGTCAAGCTGTCCAATGACTTCAGCGAACTCGTTTCGGGTTACGTCAGCTTTACCCACGGTTACAAGTCCGGCGGATTCAATCTCGACGCCACCGCCGCCATCGGCGGCGCTGACCCGAGATTCCGCGCCGAAACCAATGACGCCTGGGAAGTGGGGCTCAAGACCCAACTCTTCAATGATCGCCTGCGCGCAAATGTCGCGGCCTGGACTTACGACCTGGAGGACTTCCAGGTGCTGGAATTCACCGGTGTCCAGTTCAGAACCTTCAATGTGCCCAAGGCCCGGAGCCAGGGCGCAGAGCTCGAACTCGCCGCTCTGCTGGCCGAAAACCTGAACCTGAACTTCGGCTACACCCTGGCGGACTCCGAGTATCCCGAAGATTGCGACGGCAATGACCCGAACGCTCCGGGTTCGGTCAGCTCGCTTTGCGGGGCGGCCCTGACCAATGCGCCGGAGAATACCGCCACCGCGGGGCTGGAGTACCAGGGTTTTGTCGGCGATTACCGGTACTTCCTGGCCGGCAATTACCGCTGGGTGGACGATCGCCGCACCAGCACCCAGCCCAACCTGGACTTCGACATCATGGAAGCCCACGACATGGTCAATCTGCGCGCCGGCATCGGCGACGAGGACGGCGGCTGGATGCTCGAAATCTGGAGCAACAACGTCACCGACACCCGGGCCCGCAACCTGACTTTCAATATCCCGCTGCGGCCGGGCGCCCGGGGCTCCTTCCTCGAAGCGCCCAGGACCTACGGCGCAACCTTGAGAATGAACTTTTAGTGAAAAACTCCACGGATGGAGTTTTTCAGAGAAGACATAAGAGTCGGAATTCGGTTGGCGGTTACAATGAATCCATGTCATTTTGCACCTCATCGATAGCAGGCGCGGAAACCACCACCCGGTGTTTCCGCGCCTTGAGGACATGACCATGGATTCACTCGTCTCGCTGCTGGGTTTCAGTATGCTGATGCTGCCGGCGGCCCTGTTCGGGCAGGCCCTGCAGCCGGGTGATCCGGCCTCGCTTGGCATGGACCCGGCGAAGCTCGAACTCGTTACCGCCAGACTGCGGCAGCATATCAACGACGGCGACATTCCCGGCGTGGTGGCGGCGGTGGCGCGGAATGGCCAGCTCGTCTACTTTGAATCCCTGGGCGAGTACGACCTCGAAAACGGCCGGGCCATGGCCGCCGACACCCTGTTCCGCATCTATTCCATGACGCGGCAGGTCACCAGCGTCGCGGTGCTGCAGCAATACGAGCAGGGGAAGTTCGATTTCGACGATTCGATTGCCATGTACCTGCCAGCATTCGCGGGCCAGCGGGTGCTGCTCGACCCGGAAAGCACCGACACCAGCCAGACCCGGGAGCGGGTGGGCGACATCACCGTGGCGCATCTGCTGACCCACACTTCCGGTCTGGGATCCCGAAATTCGGCGCTCTATCGCGAAAACAACGTGCGCGACAAGTCGATCAGTCTCGACGAAATGACAAGCAATGCCGCCCGCATCCCGCTGTTTCACGACCCGGGAACCGCATTCCGCTATGGCATCCACGCCACCATTCTCGGCAAGCTCGTGGAAGTCTGGTCGGGCCAGCCATTCGACGAATACCTGCAAGATAACTTGTTCGAACCTCTTGGTATGGACAGCACCATGTTCTGGGCCAAAGGCGAAGACGCCCGGCGGCTCGCGGTGGTGTACCGCCCCGACGAAGGCCGCCTCAATCCCCACCGGATTGAACAGGTATCCTGGACCGAGCGTCCGCCCTTGATCGAAGGCGGCGTCGGACTGCTTTCCACCGTGCCCGACTTCATGCGTTTCAGCCAGATGCTGCTCAACAAGGGCGAACTTGACGGCGAGCGCGTGCTGCGGGAGGAAACCGCGGAGCTCGTCTACCGCAACGCCGTGCCGGACGCCGCCATGCCCATCGGAACCGGCGGCTACTGGCTCGGCTCCGGCTGGACCCTGGGCGGCTTCAATGTGGTCCTGGACGCCGGCGCCTACAACTTCCCGGTTGGCAATGGCGAAATCTGGTGGGACGGCTCCGCCGCCACGCGCTATTTCATCGACCCGAATCTCGACATGGTCATGGTCATCATGTCCCAGGTCTCCCCATCCCGCGGCGGCGGTTTTCGCGAGAACTTCAAACGCCTGGTGGACGAAGCCATCATCGATCGCTGATGGCCGCCGGAATCCCCGACAAACGGGTAGACGCCTGCCTGGACAAAGCCCGCCCGCTGATCCTCGACGGCAGAGGCCCCTTGCTGGTCATGGCGTGGAGCAGCCAGCCGGAAGCCCGATTTTGCTGACAGTGAAAGAAACTTCAGCGGCGCAGTCGGGGCTCAGAACGTCCCGCTCACCTCGAAATTGATCACCCGACCGGAAGAGTTGCAGCGAAACTCCAGCTCTTCCAGCACGCCGGCGGAAACGCGCCCGAGATAGCGCAGTCGCTCGCGGCAGTTTTTCGGGTTGGACAGACTCTGGCCTTCCAGGCGCCAGGTCAGGCCGCGGCGGTCGATGTACTCCACGAACAGCGAACCCCTGGGGTCGCCGGAGGCGTATTCGATATCGTCGATATCGACCCGCAGGATATTGCCGTCGTGGCGGTTCATCCAGCGGCCGCCCCAGTTGAGATTCCACTGGGGAATGTCGTGGCGGAAGCCGAAGGAATTGAACCCCCGGGCCATGTTCTGGAAGCGCCGCTCATAGGCCAGGAAGGGGTCCATGATGCGGGAGTCCTCCACCGTGAGGCTGGCGGTGAGCAGCAGGTTGGGCAGGTCGAACATCCGCATGCGAACGCTGGCGTTGCCCCGGAATCCCCACATTTCGCCATCGCCGATATTGCCGTTGGCGGACTGGAGATTGTCTTCGTCCACGGTGACATCGATACGCTCGATGCGGTCGTGGTGGGCGTGGTAATAGACATTGGCGTCGAGTACGCCATAGTCGTTGGGGAGCCGGTACTCGGCGTTGAAATCGTATTTCCACAGCCATTCCTGACGCAGGTTGACATTGCCCGCCTGGGTGTTGGAATCGTCGTCCTGCTCGTCGTTGGCGGCGACGAAATCGGCAAAGCTCAATTGCAGCACCACGCGCTCGATGGAGCCGCGCAATTGCAGTTGCGGCGTCAGGTTGTAGCGCAGGTCGAGCTTGGGCTTGAGGAACTGGAAATCCCGGGAATTGCTCACATCGCCGCTCTGGGTAATCGTTGAGGTTTCCCACAGCAGGGTCGATTCCAGCGTCATGCGCGGATTGAGCACCCAGTTGTGGATGGCGAAAGGCTCGTAGCGCAGTTCTTCCACTTCGGAATTGGCGTTGGCGACGGAAACCGGTATCAGCCCGCCCACCGCCGCCGAAGGCGCGCCGGTTCCGGCAAGGCCTAGCGCAAGGCTTGAGTCGAGCACCGTCCGGGCGCCTTCGGCGCCAAGCTCCAGATCCTGGTTGTCACCGATATGGAAAGTCCAGGAACCGCGGACGATGCGCTCGGTAATCGTCGAATCGGTATTCAGGAACAGGTTCTTCTCATCGCCGCCCGCGAGCACGTCAAAGCGCTCGCGCAGGGAGGCATTGTCGTTTTCATTGGCGATGAAAAGCACCTTGAAGCGGGAGTTGTTGCCGGTGAGGTACTCGTAGTCGCCGCCGATTTCCCAGTTGTTGGACTCGGCCGGAATCTCCTCGCGCTCGATGTCCTGTTCGTTGGGTTCGACCTTGAGATCGGTGATATGGCGCATCACCGAGGAGGGCCGGTCGTTGCGGCCGAACAGCGCATTCAGCCGGGCGCTGCTGCGGTTGCTGAACTGGTAATCGAGATTGGCGCTGAGTTCGTAATTGGTGGCATCGGTGGTGCGCTCTTCCCAGATGGTGTCATTGGGGGAGAAGTCGCCGAGCACCGATTCTTCCCAGGTGGTCTGGTCCATGAAGCGGGGCGCGGCCTGGGCGCTGATCACATAGTTGAGGCCGCCGCGCTGGCCGCTGAGTGCGAGATTGCCGCCGGGGCGGTTCTCATTGCCGATGTAGTTGTCCATGTTGAGGCCATAGGAGATGCTGGTGCTGGACAATTCCTCGAACAGCACCACATTGACCACCTGGCCCGAGCCGCGCACGTCGAGCGAGCCGCTGGTGTCGCGGATGATTTCAATATAGTCCACCTGGGCTGCGGTGATGCGGTCGAGCACGCCGCTGGTGTTGTTGTTCTTGCCCGCGGTACGCTTGCCGTTGATCAGGATTTCATTGCCGCCGCTACGGCCGCCGCCGAAGCCGCGGCCGCCCCGGGAAACATTCGGCCCGCCTCCCGGCCCGCCGGAAAAGCCCCGGGGAGGCCCGCCGCCGCCGGGTCCGCCCCTGGACTCCATGCCGGGAATGCGGTCGAGCATGTCCTGGGCGCTGACGGGGGAATATTCCTCGAAATACGAGGCGGGATAGACCACGGTGGACTCTTCCCCCACATTGTCCTGGGCCGCGGCGCCGCCGCCGAGGCCGAACGCGAGGCCAGCGAGTGCGGCAGCGGTCAAGCGGTATCGAAATCGACCTGGCATCATTGCAAACCTCGAATTCCCGTTTCGCCAGAACCGCCCCGGTTTGTGTCCGGCGCCAGAAATTTCACGGCAGTGGCGGGAGGGTGGCGCGATGGAGCGTATTGCTTTGTTTCAGGAAGGGATACTAGGTGAGAATGCGGCCTGATACTGTTACAAATTGTCCGAACCGATCACGAACACGTGCTCTGGAAACGACTGCTTTTCCATGATTACCGCAGCAATTCTCATTTTGGCGCCCCAACCTTCATGACATTCCGCGCGAAGCGAAGCGTAGTCGCGGAATCTCTTGCAGTGACCACGCGAAGATCCTGCGACTGTGCGCAGCGCTTGCCCCTGGCGGCCCTGGGGGATATTCTGCCAAGAGCCAGCGCCACAGGAATTCGCGGAAGCGAAAATTCGCTATCGTCGCACCCCTGGCTGATTGATTGAGGAGAACGCAGCTATGGCAATCACCGCAAGTACCGCCAAACGCGCGGGCCTGGCCGTTCTGGTCCTGGCCCTGCTCGCCCTGCTTGTCTGGACAAGCGCATATCCCCGGGACCGGACACCGGGGTTCTATCTTTTCGGCAGCGCCGGAGACGCCTCGGTGGATGACTGGACCTTCGCCAATGAAGTGCCGCTGTGCGCCCTGCAGATCTATGCCGGCGGCTGGCGGCCCCATGCCATCAATCTGAACTGCATGGCCACGCCAGCGGGGGAACTTTATCTGAGTTGTTCGGTCTGCGACAGCAAGTACTGGGCGAGCCATGTGGGGACCGATTCTCCCGGCAGATTGCGCCTTGAGGGCGTGGTGTATCCCGTGAAGGTCAACCGGATTACCGACCCGGCGCTGATGGACCAGTCCTGGACCGCGCGCATCACCAAATTGCAGAGCTTCGGCAATGATCCCTACAACCCGAGGCCGGCTGCGGACGCCGGGCGCCCGGACCACTGGTGGACATTCCGCGTTGAATCGCGAAGCTGACAGGAAGGAAAGCCCTTATGAACAGAATCCTTGCAAGACTTGCGCTGGCGGCGACGGTATTCGCCGCGGGCAGCGCATCCATGGCCCAGAATGACTGGGTGGAACTTGCCGTGCACAATTTCGGCGCTCCCATCAATACCATGTGGGCCGAAGGGGAATTATCCTTTGCCGACGATGGCACCATGGTCTATTGCAGCGCGCGGCAGGACATGGCCGTGGCGCCCGGTGACCCGAAAGACCTGTATATCGCCACTTTCAACCAGGAAACCGGCACCTGGAACACCCCGGTGAACATGGGCATGCCCGTCAATGCGGCGCCCGCCACCGATGTGGACCCCCTGCGCAAGGGCGATGACCGTGAGCCCTGGATCACCGCAGACGGCAATACCATCTACTTCAAGTCCGACAGGTTGGCGACCACATCGCCGCAGAACAACAATGACATCTTCATCACCCGCAAGGTGAATGGCGAATGGACCGAGCCGGAACTCATGGGCTACCCCATCAGCACCGACGAAGGCGATGAACATTGCCCGGCGATTCTGCAGGACGGCGAAACGCTTTGCTTCGCATCGCGACGGGCGGGCGGCTTCGGCGGTTCCGACATTTACTGCTCGCGGCAGGATGCCGCCGGCAACTGGATGGAGCCGGTGAACCAGGGGCCGAATATCAATACCGAAGGCGAGGAATTCCATTTCAGCCAGGCCGAAGACGGCACCGTGTATTTCACCTCAAGCCGGCCGGGAGGCTATGGCGGCATGGATATCTGGGGCGCCGCCGCCGAGGGCGTGGACAGCTGGGGGCCGCCCTTCAATCTCGGGCCACAGGTGAATACCGCAGGCGCTGACATGTGCCCGGCGCTGCCCCCCGGCCAGGAAACGATAACCTGGTTTTCCTCCCGGGCCGACAACAGCCTGGGCAATATCGACATATTCTGGACCAGCAAGCTGAATGTTGACTAGGCTCTCCCAATATAGTCAACTTCAACGGCGCTTACCGCGACAGAAGAAATCGCGGACTGACAATTGCCAGGAAACAAGGTGAATACCCAATCTTCCCAGGCCTCCGATACGCAGGCGGCGCCGGTGCTCCTTACCGGCTCCGCCGGTCATGTGGGGGCGAATCTCGTGCGGCGGTTGCTCGATGATGGGGTCAGGGTGCGCGTGCTGCTGCGCGAGGAAGACAATAACGCCGCGCTGGATGGTCTTGCGGTGGAGCGCGCCTGGGCCGATATTCGCGACCTGGACGCTACCCGCCGCGCCGTGGAAGGCTGCCAGGGCGTGTATCACGTCGCCGCCAAGATTTCCACTATTGACGGCGACCTCGCCCACCGCCGGGAAATCTACGAGTGCAATGTGCTCGGCACCCGAAATTTGCTCCAGGCCGCCCGGGAAGCCGAAGCCGGCCGGGTGGTGGTTACCGGTTCGTTCAGCGCCGTGGGTTACGATCTGGACGACCCGTCCGCGCCCAGCGACGAAACCATGCAGTTCTACCCCATGGAACGCACCATGCCCTACGAGCGCAGCAAGACGCTGGTGGAACATGAATGCCTGCGTGCGGTGGCCAAAGGCCAGGATGTAATAGTGGCGACCTGCTGCGCGGTGGTGGGCGGCGCCGATTACTTCCCATCGCGGCTCGGCAGGACGCTGTGCGATTACACCAATGGCAAGCTGCGGGCCTATGTTGATGGGGGCTTCGAGTTCGTTGCGGCAAGGGACATTGTGCAGGGCCACCTGCTGTGCATGGAAAAAGGGCGCAGCGGAGAAAAATACATCTTCAGCAGCCAGTACCTGACGATTTCCGATATTCTCGACCTCTACGAGGAAGTTTCCGGCATACCACGTCCGAACCGGCGGATACCCGCCAATCTCATGTATGTGTTTTCAGAGATTGCCAGTTTTTATCTGAGCCGCTTCCATCCGGACTTTCCCCAGCGCTTTACCCCCGGCGCCATCCGGTTACTGAAGAAATGCCGCCACGCCAATCTGGCCAAGGCGAAGAATGAACTCGGCTACCAGCCGGGCAGCATCCGCGACGCCGTCCACGAGGCCTACGCATTCCACTACCATGAGCGCAAGGCGATCGACAATCCCGCAGCAAAACCGCCGCGGGACAATGCGGCGTATCAGTCAGTGGAAGATTCAGGGGCAGAGGGCTCAGCGGCGACAGCCAGCGAGGGACAGGCATGAATCCGGCAGCATCGGCAACAGCGGCTCCACCGGACTTCGCGGAGGCCCGCGGCCTGCGGCAGAAATCCCGGGCGGCGGGCATGTGTCCGGATTACTGGTACGCGGTGGAAGAAGTGCGCAATGTCAAACCCGGAAGCGTGGTGGAGGTGGTGTTCTGGAAACGCTCCATCGCCCTTTTTCGCAGCGATGACGGAGAATTTCACGCGGTGGAAAACCGCTGCGCCCATCGCCAGCTCAAGCTGTCGCTCGGGCAGGTGGATGACTGCAAGCTGGTCTGCGCCTACCACGGCTGGAAGTACGATGAGCAAGGCCGGGTGGTGGAAATCCCCGACCTGTTCGGCCGCAAGGAACTGCCCGACATCTCCATCCGCAGTTATCCGGTCAGGGTGCGTTATGGGCTGGTCTGGCTTTTCCCCGGCAATCCGGAACTCGCGGGGCAGCGCGGCATTCCCGAGATTCCCGAAATCGAAGGCAAGGACCGCTGGGCCTGCGTGCCCCTGGGGTTCACCTGCTCGGCTCATCATTCGATGATCATCGACAATGTGAGCGATTTTTCCCACGCCCACCTGCACCGCAAGTACCGCCCCTTCGACGGGGCCGAACTCACCGCCTGCGAAACCGTGGGTGACGACGTGCATCTGGAGTACGACTCCAGAGTCGGTCGCGGGCGCATCTCCGGCCTGTTTGTCGATCATGGCCGGCTCGATACCAACCACATGAAGCTGTGCTACCAGTACCCCTACCAGTGGTCCAATACCGACAATGAAATCAAGCACTGGCTGTTTGTGCTGCCCATTGATGAGCGCACCACCCGGACATTTTTCCTGTTCTACTTCAAGTCGCTGAAAATCCCCCTGCTGCCGGTGCGCATTCCGCGCTTTGCCATGAAGACCCTGATGAAGATTTCCAACCGGCTGCTGATCGGCCCCCTGCTCGACCAGGACCGGGTTGCCGTGGAAGCCGAGCAATTCGGTTACGAGCAACATTGGGACGAGCCGGCGATTGAGGTCAATCCGGTGGTGGCGGCTTTCCAGCGGGTCACCGTGCGCAAGTGGCAGGAGTATCTCGAGCGGGAAGCCGGGGCCGGACATGCCGCCGCCTGATTCGCCATTCGCCACCGGCATGTTTTCGGCGGCGACGCTGCTGCAAGCCGCGCTGCTGCTGCTTGGCTTCATCGCCTTCCTCTTCGCCGGTTCCCGGCTGCTGCCGGGGCGTGAACTCATGCTGCGCGACGCCGCTGGCGCGAGCCGACCCTGCAAGCTCAATGGCCTGCATCTGTTCCTGCTGAGCTTCGCCCTGGCCGGCCTTGCGGGATATTTCGGCTGGTTTTCGCTGGCGATGCTGTACAGCCATTTCCCGGCGCTGTTCGTGATGGCCAATGTTTTCGCCTTTGCCTTTGCCGGCTGGCTGTACTGGCGCGGCGCGAAGGCGCCGGGGGCGCCGGCGGGATTCTGGCGCGGCTATTTTTTCGGCAGGGAACTGAACCCCTCGTGCCTGGGCATTGATCTGAAAATGTTCAGCTATCGCCCCTCGCTGATCGGGCTGGCGCTGTTCAATGCCTCTTTCGCCGTGGTGCAGTACGAAACCCACGGCGAACTCAGCCTGGCCATGGTCTTGTATCAGCTTTTCACCTTTCTCTATGTCTTCAATTACTTCCAGTTCGAGCACGGCATGATTCACACCTGGGACATCGTCGCCGAACGTTTCGGCTGGATGCTTGTCTGGGGCGATTATGTGCTCGTGCCCTTCTTCTACTGCATCACCGGCTGGTGGCTGGTGGACGCCGCCGGCCCCGCCCTGCCGGCGCCCGCGGCCGCCGGGCTGGTGCTGCTGTTTCTGTTCGGCTTCTGGCTGTTTCGCGGCGCCAATGGGCAAAAGCACCGTTTCAGGCAGGACCCGGCCACCCGCATCTGGGGCAAACCCGCCGAATCACTCGACGGGCGGCTGCTGGTTTCGGGATTCTGGGGCATTGGCAGGCACCTGAACTACACCGGCGAAATCTGCGTGTATCTGGCCTTCACCCTCACCGCGGGATTCGCCTCGCTTGTGCCCCTGCTGCTGCCGGTATGGCTGGCGGCATTGCTGTCCCACCGCTGCCTGCGCGACGAGCGCCGCTGCCGCGCCAAGTACGGCGAGCTCTGGGAGCGCTACACCCGGCGGGCGCGGTTCGCCATGCTGCCCTTTGTCTATTGAGAGCCGCAATGACACCGGGTTCGCAAAGCGCCGAAGCTACCCTGGAAACCGGGCCATCTCCGCCTGAAGTTTCCGGCGGCTGGCCTCTGCTTGGCCATTTGCGGGAATTCCAGCGCGACCCCGTCGCCATGCTCAGCCGGGGCTGCCGGGAGCAGGGGGAGTTGTTCGAGTTTCGACTCGGGCCGCGCAAGTTCGTATTGTTTTCCGGCCTTGACGCCCACAACGCCTACTTCAAGGCCCCGGAAGAAACCCTGGACGCCAAATCGGTGTATCAGTTCACCGTGCCCATCTTCGGCCGCGGCGTGGCCTACGATGTTTCCTCCGAAGTCATGACCGAGCAGCTCGGGTTTCTGTTTCCCGCGCTGCGCGAGTCCGCCATGAAGCGCTATGTGGACATCATGCACGAGGAAACCAAACGCTTTGCCGACTCCCTGGGCGAGCAGGGCGAGATCGACCTGCCGGTGGCAATGAACGAACTCACGATCCATATCGCCAGCCGCTGCTTTCTCGGCGAGGAAATTCGCAATGAAGTCGATTCCGGCTTTGCCGAGGCCTACCACGACCTGCAAAACGGCATCAATACCCTGGGTTTTTTCTTTCCCCGGCTGCCGACTCCCGCCCATCGGAGCCGGGACCGGGCGCGGCACAGAATCACCGAAATCTTCATCCGCATCATGAATGAACGGCGCCAAAGCGGCGCCGAATCCGCCGATTTCATGCAGACCCTGATGCGGGCGAGCTACAAGGATGGCCGCAGCCTGAGCGATGACGAGATCACCGGGATACTGCTCACGGTACTGTTTGCCGGTCAGCACACCAGCGCCGTGCTCGCCACCTGGGCCGCACTCGAAATGCACCGGCATGCGCCCTTTCCCGACCGGCTGCGGGAAGAGATCCAGGCGGTGTACCAGGACGAGGCGAGGTTGAGCTATGCCGGCCTGAAGCAGCAGCAAACCATGGAAAACACCGTGCGCGAATGCGAGCGCCTGCATCCACCGCTGATCATTCTCTTTCGCAGGGTGCTCAGACCCTTGCGCTACGGCGATTACACCGTGCCCGCAGGAACCCTGGCGGCGATTTCGCCAGCGGTTTCCCATCGCCTGCCCGAAGTATTCGCCGACCCGGAATCCTTCAACCCGGATCGTTTCACCCCGCCTTCCAGTGAGGAAAAACAGCATCCCTACGCCCTGATCGGCTTTGGCGGCGGCAAACACCGCTGCATGGGCAAGAATTTCGCCATCATGCAGATCAAGGCCATCTGGACCGTTTTGCTGGACCGCTTCGATTTTCAACTCGCCACGCCATTTCCCGCCCCGAATTACGGAAGCTGGGTCACCGGCCCCAGGCTGCCATGTCGCATTCGCTATCAACGCCGCTCCCGGACCAGCCTGAGCCACTGAAGGGACAGCACGCCAGCTACGACATCGCCATTGTCGGCGCTGGGCCGGTGGGCAGTCTCTGCGCCCTGGCCCATGCCCGCAAGGGCTTCAGGGTTGCCTTGCTCGAAGCCAATCCCAAAGCCGCGGATCGGCTGGCGGGAGAATGGCTGCACCCGCCCGCCGTGCGGATGCTGCAAAGTGTCGGCATTGATCTTGATGGCTGTCCGGGATTTTCTCCGGGCAAAGGGTTCGTGGTATTTCCCGAAGACGGCTCAGTGCCTGTGGTATTGCCCTATGCCGACGGCGCCAGCGGCCTGGTATTCGAACATGCCGCCCTGGTGGCCGCCCTGCATGAAGCGATCGGGGAAATACCCTCCATCGATGTTTTCCGGCGCGCCCGGGCCCGGGCAATCGAAGACGATGCCATCCGTTTCAGTCAGGACGGCGAGAAACGCCTGCTGCGCGCCGGGCGCATCGTCGGCGCCGATGGGCGCGCTTCCATCGTGCGGCAATCACTCGGGCTGCCCACGGAGCGCATGACCTGCTCGCGAATGGTGGGCGTGGTGGTGGAAAACGCGGAACTGGCCCACGAAGGCTATGGCTACGTGGTGCTCGGCGGCCCGGGGCCCATGCTTACCGTACCACTTGGCGGAGGCCGGGTGCGGGTCATTGCCGACATGCCGCTGGATCACTGGACGCCAAAAGATCGGATTCATGTGCTTGCGGAATCTTATGCCGGCCTGCTGCCGGACGGTCTCGGGGCGGCCTTCGTTGCCGAATTGCAGGCGGGGAACTTCCAGGCCGCCGCCAATGAATTGCGGCCGCGGCTTACCTACGGAAGCAGCCGGCGGACGCTCATCGGCGATGCCGCCGGACATTATCATCCGATGACCGCCGCCGGCATGACTCTCGGTTTCGGAGACGCCCTCGCCCTGGCCGATAGCAGCAACTTCCGGGATTTCTCCCTGCGGCGGCTCAAGGACACCCGGGCGCCGCAGCTTCTTGCCATGGGGCTGTACGAAGTCTTCAGCGACCATGGTCTGGAGTCGGCCTCCCTGCGGCAGGCGATCTACGGTAACTGGCGCCTCAGCAAGCTCATTCGCCGGCAGACCATGCAGTTGCTTGCCTGTGAAAACCGGTCCGTGGGCTTGCTCAGCCTGGCATTCACCACAACCGTATTGGCCGGCGTTGGGGACAGGCTGTTCAAGCCCGGGGGGCGGATCGCCTGGCGCCGGTCTTTTCAGGATTTCCGCGCGATTGCCAGGCGAATCCGCGCGCTGGTGGGCGCTGTGGGGGAAATGCGCGAGGCGCGCAGCCTGACTGGCGCCAATGAAAAGATCGTGCTGGACAAGATGTCCGGAGCCTTCCTGTCTTCCATGCGGGGGTACACCCACAGCGCGCTCCCGGATCCGCCGGTTGAGCCGGCGAATGGCGCCGCCGCTGCCCTGGAGAATGCAGGCAAGCGCCTGCTGGCCCTGCAGCGGGAAGATGGCGCCTGGGAAGGCGAAATGCAGTGGTGCCCCATGCTTGCCGCCCAGTATGCGCTGCTGCATCACATCATCGACAAACCCATCGTCCCGGAGCGTCGCCGCCTGCTGCTGCGACAGTTCGAGCGGACCCGTCTTGCCCATGGGCTGTGGGGGCTGCACGAACAGTCCGGGGCTTACCTGTATGTCACGACCCTGGTGTATGTGGCGGCGCGGGTGCTCGATGTAAGACCCGACGACCCGCTCATTGCCCCGGCCCGGGAGTTTATCGGGCGGGAAGGCGTGCTGAATATTCCAAGCTGGGGGAAATTCTGGCTAGCGCTGCTCGGCCTCTATGATTGGCGGGGGATGCATGTGCCGCTGCCGGAGCTCTGGCGCCTGCCGCGCTGGCTGGCGCTGCATCCAGCCAACTGGTACTGCCACACCCGCCTCATCTATATGGCGATGGCGGCGGTTTCTGCCCACCGCAATGGCTTGCCGGAGAATCGTCTTGCTGAAACCCTGCGGCAAGAATTGTATCCGGATGGCTATGACTCGATGGACTTCAGCGCCGGGCGCAATCGGCTGCGGGAGGAGGAACTGTTCGCTCGACCGAGCCGCTGGCTGCGGAGCGGATATGCGCTGGCCCGGTGCTATGAGCGCTTCCACAACAAGCGCCTGCGCGCCCGTTGCCGGGATGAGTTGATCGAGCGCATCCGCTGGGAGTTGCAAAGCTCGAGCCATACCAGTATTTCCCCGGTAAGCGGCATGCTCAATATTCTGGCCCTGTGGCTGCACGATCAGGACGATGCGGACTGCGGGCAGGCCCTGGCGAAACTCGAAGACTGGATATGGGAAGATGAATCCGGTGGAACCCGAATCGCCGGCGCCCGCAGCGCTTCCTGGGACACCGGCTTCGCCCTGCAGGCGCTGGCTGCCGCCAACCAAAGCGATGTGGTGAAAGCCAGCCTCGGGCGGGGGGCGGACTTTCTTCGCAGTCAGCAGATTCCCCGCAGCTTCCCGGGCTTTCATGAAGCTTTTCGCAATGACCCCGAGGGCGGTTGGTGCTTTGCCGGCGTCTGGCACGGCTGGCCGGTAAGCGACTGCACCGCCGAAGCCATGCTCGGCGTGCTTGCCGCGGGAGAGCCGGGGGAGGCCCGGGAAGCCATGACCCGGGGCATCCGCTTCATGCTGCGGAGCCAGTGCCGGGACGGCGGCTTCGGCAGTTACGAGGCCAGACGCTCCCGCATCGGCCTCGAATGGCTCAATCCGGCGGAAATGTTCGGCGAGTGCATGACCGAACATTCCTATGTGGAATGCACGGCATCCTGCCTGGCCGCGCTTGCCGCCTGCCGTCGGGAATACACCGGGGCCGTGGAGCCCGAAGTGGACAAGGCCATGGCCAGGGCCGATGACTGGCTGCGGCGCAATCAGGCCGGGGATGGCTCCTGGCGGGGCGTCTGGGGGGTGCAATACATCTATGGCACGATGTTTGGCGTCAAGGGGCTGGTGGCGGGCGGCGCCCGTCCCGGCGACCCGGCGCTCAGGCAGGCCTGCCGCTGGCTGCTGGATCGCCAGCGTAGCGACGGCGGCTGGGGTGAACATGCCAGTGCTTGTCTCAGCGGCGCCTACGTCGAACACCAGGAAAGCCAGATCATCCAGACCGCCTGGGCACTGCTCGCCCTGCTGGAAGCCGGCGATTCACACTGGACTGCAATCTCCCGGGGCGCAAGATTCCTGATTGATGCCCAGCAAGCTGACGGCAGTTGGCCGAAACAGGACATGGCGGGAGTTTTCTTTCGCACCGCATTGCTCGATTACGAGTTGTACCGGCAATACTTTCCGCTCCATGCGCTTGGCCTTTTCGAGCGCCGACGTCGCGCCCGTCAATTGCGGGTGGGATCCTCAGCGGGGCAGCCCCCGGGCGGCGAAGCGGAACAGGCCGCGCAGGCCGGGATTGTTTGACACCAGCAGATTGGTGGCCAATACCGTGGCGCGCACGCTGCGCCGGGACACTTTTACCTGATCGGAGGCGGTGAAGCCGGAATTGCGCCGGAGCTTCTGCAGGCTCAGTACCGCAAGACCCAGGGCCCAGAGACAAAAGCGGCGCATCCCCCGCTCCCGGCCGGGCAGGTGGCAGGTGAATTCGAGGGCGTTCACGAGATGCCCGTGGGCGACGGCGATCAGGCTCTGCAAGCCTTGCTGGAACTCGCCGCGCAAGTGGATTTCCGGCAGTTTCGCGAGTTCCAGGCGCCCATCATCGAATTCCGAACGGGGCAGCCAGCAGGCGCCGCGCTCGTGGTCGTCCCAGATGTCCTTGAGGATATTGGTCATTTGCAGACCCTGGCCAAAAGACACCGCGAGCTTGCGCAACTCCTCCCGCTTCGGCGCAAGCTCCGGGCAATGAATGCAGAACAGGTCGGTGAGCATCTCGCCGGCGACGCCCGCCACGGCGTAGCAGTAGGCGTCGAGTTCGGCCAGGTCCCGCAGCCCCGCCAGGCTGCTGTTGCGCTGGAATTTCGGCATGTCGCCGCACATGATGCTGACGCAGCGCTCAAGTATCCGGCGCTCCGCGTCGCTGAAGGAATGGGTTACGGCAACCACCCGCGCCACATTACGCATCAGTTCGCGTTCCGCCTCGGGAGTTTTCGGAGCCAGCCGGGGCGCCATTGCGGCGGAGAAGCCGGCGGCGTCTTCCTCCCCCTTGACCGCGGCGAGGAACCGCCCGAGCCCGACCTCCTTCTCCCCGGCTGCAAGTTGCGGGTCGTCCTCGACGGTATCGGCAATGCGGCACAGCAGATAGGCATTGGCCACCACCAGGGCGAGGCGGTCCGGCAGGGCGGGGATCGTCAAGGCGAAAGTGCGCGATACGGCAGGCAGGATCCCTGCCTGATATTGCCGGTCCGCCTCCAATGCGCCCGGCGGGTGCTTGTTTGAATCGCGCAAGGCCAAATCCTGTCTGGCTGTACAGGGTATGCACGAAGCTCTGACACAATCAGGGCTTCCCTGGGGGTAATCCGTCGAATACTACCGCAATTCACCCGTCGCAAGTTGCCCGGGACTTTCCGCATCCTGATTGCCGGATAAGGCTCCCGGCTGCGAATCCATTCCCCTTCCCGATGTGGTATGGTGCGACCGCTGGTGCCTCGCCCTTCTTCCGGCTGCCCCGGCGGCTGTCCTGGTTCTGGAACAGGAAATGATGGACGAAAGATCGATACGGGAACTCGTGGTGGAATATGGCCCGCGGGTGAATACCGGCCGCCCGGTGCGGCAGCTGATTGCCGATGGCGAATTGCCGCGGCTTGCCGGCGCCACAGTGCAGGAGGGCAAGGTTTCTGATTCGGTCTATGGCGCGGACTTGCGCAGCCGGGATGGCAGGCCCCTGCGGCTGATGTTCCGCAACAACCGTATTTCCACCCATGACGTCAATCGCGGGGCAATTCCATTCAAGGACCAGGTGCTCGCGCTGAATCACGACCACATGCTCGGCCTCGTGTCGCCGCTGCTTGGCAGTTCCCAGTTTGCAGTGGAGGGATTGCTTCCGGCCTCCACGGTGATCCCCGCGGAAAACCTGCAATTGTTCGGGCTCGAAAATGTGCTGCGCATGTACATGGCGGAGTCGAGCACTTCCACTTCGCTGTACCAGCACTGGTTGCAGGCGAAGGAGGAAGGCGCCGCCGAATTCAATTATGCGGGGCACCATCTGGTGGTCGATGAACTCAAGCCCAATGGCCGGCTGCCCTATTTGATGGATACGCCAAGCACCAAGGCGGCCGTGGACGCCACCAGCGACGCCGCCTCGCTGATTGCTGCCGGTGCCTGCAGCGAAGGCGAATACGCCCAGATTCGCAATGCCTCGCTGATGGCGTTCGGCCTGGTTTCCGGCTATCTCGCGAACAAGGGTATGGTGCTGGTGGACACCAAGACCGAGCACGGTCGCAACGTCGAGGACAGGATTGTCGCCGCGGACGAGTTGTATACCATGGATTCGAGCCGTTTCTGGCGTCTGGACGAGCGGGGCGAAATATTGCGGGAAAACGGCAAGCCGGTATCCTTCTCCAAGGAATTCGCCCGGGGCATGGTGAAAAGCCGCGACCAGCAATTCAGCGACGAGCAGGCCAATGAAATCGCCGTGCGCTATATTCTCGGCCTGCAACATCTCACCGGCAGCGCCTTCGAGCCCGATCTGCGCCCCCGGGACCAGCGCATCGTCGAATCCACCAATCTGATACTCGATGCGCTGACCTGATCGCGGCTTGATTCGAGCCGAGAGCATAAACGATTATGGCGGCTCACGTTCAACGCAGGCGGGAAGGGCGCATGAAAATCTCGACAGGTTTGCTGGCGGCGGTGTTGCTGCTGGCCTCGCCGGGCGCCTGGTCCGACGAACCGGAGACTTGCGTGATTCTGATGCACGGGCTCGGTCGTACGCCGCTGTCCATGGTCCCGCTGCAAGTCGCGCTGGAGCTTGCGGGCTACCGCACGGTAAACCAGGGCTATCCTTCGCGCTCGGGATCGATCGAGACGCTCGCCGCGGCGCATGTCGCCGAGGCGCTGACGAAGTGCGCCTCGCCGCCGGATGCGCCGGTTCATTTCGTAGCCCATTCGCTGGGGGGCATACTGGTCCGCCAGTATCTGCAAGACCGGGATCTTCCGCCGGGCAGCCGAATGGTAATGCTTGGCCCGCCCAACCAGGGCAGTGAACTGGTCGACCGATTCGGCGCCGACACCTGGTTCCGGGTGCTTGGGCCCGCGGCCCGTCAATTGGGAACCGAAGCCGGCAGTCTGCCGTCGCAGCTCGGTCCCGTGGATCTGGAAATCGGCGTCATCGCCGGCACCCGCGCCGGCCTTGACTCTATTTTCCTGCAATCCGGCTTCCTGCAACCCGGGCGCTTGTCCACGCCAAATGACGGCCGGGTCAGCCTGACAGGCGCGCGGCTGGAAGAAATGCGGGACTTTCTCGAAGTGGACCAATCCCACACGCTGTTACTCATTGAAAAACAGGTCGTGCGGCAGGTACTCGCCTTTCTGGCGACCGGTCGCTTCCAGCCGGTGGATGATGGGAAATGAATCATCGGTGAACGCATTGGAGATCCTGCGACTGCGCGCAGGATGACGGGTGGCGTGATGCGCAGAGGGCTTCTCTGCCCCTGTCATTCCGCGCGATGCGACTGCCCCCACCCACGTCATTCTGCGCGGAGCGAAGCGTAGTCGCAGAATCTCCCCAGGATGCCCCCGTGTTTGACTGCATTTGCAATCTGCCAAATAATGCGGCCGGAGTTCCAGGAGGGCACGACCCCCATGAGCCGTACATCCAGACGATTGACGACAATCCTCGTCGGTCTGATTCTGGCTACCGGGCAGGCTGTGATGGCGCAAGACCTTGGAATGCAGGCGCAGCAGGAACTCGAAGCCTTTCTCGAAGACTGGAATCGCGAGGACAACGAAGCGCTGCTGGATCACCTGAGTTTCCCCCACGTCACCCATCGCGCGGGAACGCTCATTATCGTCGACACCCCGGAAGACTTCGTTCAGGATTTCAAGCTGCTGCGCAGCCAGGGCTGGCGCCGCAGCACCTTCGACCATTTCGAGGCGCAGCAGGTATCGGAGACCAAGGTCAATCTCCTGGTCGATTTCCGCCGTTACGACGAAAACGACGAGGTCTATGCCGACATGCAGGCGTTCTACGTGATGACCTTGCAGGACGGCAGGTGGGGCATGCAATATCGCACCGGTGGCCCCCGCCCCGACCAGACGGAGGCGAGCCAGCTTCAGCGGGCCGAGGAACAGGCGACAACGGCATTGCACGAATTCTTCGCGGCCTTCAACGCCGCCGACAACGAAGCGCTGTTCGCCGCCAACCACGTCCCCCAGGCAATACTGTTCGAGCAGAATTTTCTGTATGGCGAAAACCGCGACGCCGCTCCGGTCACGGTCAACTTCAAGCGCCTGCGCGAAGTCGAGAACTGGAGCCGCAGCGAAGCCGAGGACATCACTCCGGTCCACGTAACGCCCGACAAGGCGGTCATCGAATTCCAGTTCAGCCGCTACAACGGCAACGGAGAGCGCTACCGCACCGTCCCCGCCGTCTGGGTGATCACTCGCAAGGGAGAAAAATGGGGTGTCGAATTCCGCTCCCTGATGACGCCGAGCTTCGAACTCTGAAGGTTCTCTGAAGTTCATGGTTTTGTTAATTTTTCGCTATAAACCGTAATTGCAGTGACTACTCCCCTACAGATACTTGAAAAAGACAGTGAGCGCCGTGTGGAACGAATGAACTACTGGATAACACACGCCTGTTCAGTTCCTCGTGGAGAAAAACATGAACTAATCATTTCGTATGCTGCATCAATTCGAGTCTCAAGGCTGATCCCGACCAAATTCTACAAACTCATTCTGTTTCTTCATGATTTCCAGTCGGGTTCTTGCCAGAAAATCAGATACGAAGGCGTCATTTTGGTCCAAGAGATCCTGCCATTCGCCGGGATGGTACACCCTGGTATTGATTTGAGCTATGCTCGAATCTGGTGTACGGATGAGTTGAGTCATGCGGTAGTTCTCTGCTGAAATTGGGTTTGCAGATCCAGTTATCAGTGAGAAGAGCACACCGCACATGAGCCAAGATACTGTGGTTTTCCGCTGCTTCGGAAGCAGCGGCCCGATTCGTTCGTACTGAACCTCGGTAAGTTCCACCTGATGGATTTCCCTATGTGCTTGGGCCAAAACGATTGCAGGAGAGACTACCACAACTTACCTATTGAGTGTTAACAAAACCTAGACTTCCACTTACAATTCTACCGCTTGGTAATTTTCGGTCCAACATAAACTATGTACACCGGTTTTGCGGCCGTTCCCGACCACCAGTAATGCATACGAAGATTGGATCTGCGCTCCTTACCATGCCAGGTGCAGAGTAGTTCGGTTGCCGAGTCTTCCGGATGAGGAAATGTCAATTCTTTTTGGAACCTGCTCTTTTCTGAAGACGAGGAATCGGAAAACAACGCTTTATCGCCATGAAAGTAGTCTCGATGTAATTGATGACCTTCGGGTGTTCGCTTGCCTGCAGTATCGAAGGCTTGTGCAATTCGGTCCAGAATGTCGAACAAAATGAGAATTCGATCAGCCGAGCTCATGGCGAAGGGAACGCCAGTGAGAGGGTCAAAACAATCGTTGGAGAATCTAAGACGATCAAACCGATTAAGTGCAATTTCCCGAAGGCGGTTCCATGAACGAATCGGAGGCGCCAATGCCTGAAGTTTGCCTGATAGATCGTCGGCATTCAACCAATTTTCGATCTTCGCAGTTCGCGCTTCCCTTACTTGATCTTCAGTAATCCAAGCGATCTCCACTGGAGAAAATTCCCAGTCAGAAGGCGTGGCTCCTATCAATCCGGTTTCTGTGCCGTGCAGCTTGCGAAATGCTGCTTCGCCCACGGCATTTTCTGTAACAATTTTCCCCTCAAATACGCCTTTGTTTCGGCACTCCAGCCAATCGTCAGGGCCATGCTGACGAACATCGTCCCAGAACGGCCCACTCCTCGTAAGCCAAGCCAGTATGGACCGCCGTTGGCTATCGCTAGCCAAGCGCCCGATTGCCTGTTGCATTGGAGTGTCCGGCATCGGCATGGTGTTCAATATGGCGCGATGACAGTAGATATCCCGTTCGAAGCGCTGGGCAGTTTGTCGCATTGCCATCAAACGCGCCAATGCAGCTTGAAACGAGCGTGTGTCTCGATACTGACCGTGTATTGACAGGTCGTTTACCAGGATGTCCAAACTAACTCCAACCGGCGAAGTGATTCATGTCCTTGTCGAACTGGTCGAAAAATCCATCCGGCCAACTGTCGACATTACCGTTAGCATCGAGCATCGGGCTTTCCACTTGCGGCATTCCCTGAGCATCGGCTTCTAGCCGTGGCCGAAAGAAGTGCAGGGCAGCGTTACCAGGTGAGAGAACATTGTTCTTGACAGCGCGCCTTATCCCGTTAAGTACATGATCGCTATGTGTTTCCAGCAATACCTGCACCCCTGCAGCGGCGACTTCCGTCAGGAATTCTCCCATCGTGGCTTGCCCGGCTGGATGCAGATGCACCTCGGGGTTTTCGATTAGAAGCAATTCATTCTTGCGCGCTGACAGCGCGGCCACGATGATCGGCAATACTTGGGTCAAGCCGAATCCGGTATGCGTCGGCCGATGGAAGTCGGTGCTTCTGGATGTCCGGACACCGAGTGTTACACCGTTGAATCGGGGAATCTTCTCCAGCGTCAATTCACAGGCCGGGAAAAACCGCTCCATATGAGCTTCGACCTGACGCAATAGTGTCGGAGGGACGTCCTCGATAGCCAACTGTTGCAGAATGTTTGAATCGCGGCCGTTGTACAGCAAACTTGCAGCGTATTCGCCTTTTGAACCGACGACAGGTATTTGCCCAACGTCCTGCAATGAGTATGTTCCACGCGGCCCGAGCCTTTCCGCCGTCAGGTAGCCGAGAGTACTCAAGCGCTCGATCAGCGACTCGATCTGCCTATGTGGTTCAGATTCTTGGGGAAACAGGAAACGCAGTGGATCGGGGTCTTCAAATTCCCAAGCATAGTCGCTGGATTCACCCCACCCTCTATGCACTATCAGGGCCATATCGTCGCGGTCTCCCTGAAACTCCCAACTGCACCAAGTCGTATCTGATTCCATCAGACCGATTTCGCAAGCTCGATGCCCATGAAGTTGATCGATAACGTCGCCCGCGGTACCGAGCTGGACAGACGCGCCGTTGAGCAGTAACCGCGATGACCATTCATGCTCCCGCATGGTCTGATGCAGCAGCACCAGTGCCTGAAGCACTGTCGATTTTCCCGAAGCATTGGTTCCGGCAAGCAAAGTCAGGGGCTTCAGCGGCAGCTTGAGTACCGTGAAGCACTTGAAGTTTTTCAAATCAATCCGCGTTAGCACCCAGGATATCCTCAAAGACTTCGTTCGCGAGTTTGAAACGGGCCTGTACCCTGGGGAGGCCGTTCGTTGCGTAGGTTATCGCGGTGTTGAATTCCTCGTCGTCGAGCAGATTCTGTACGGCGGTTCGAATCTCGTCGGCGACGGATTCGACTTCTTTCTGTGGATAACGGGACAGGCCGGTTGACATAACGTCCCAAAGCGATGCGTTGATAACGCTCCTGCGACCTTGGTATTGCGACTGCTTTCTGAAAGCGTGGCGGCCAAAAAGCAGCTTGTTGTTGGATAGCCCCCTGCGATGCCGGATCGAAAGCTGTTCAAGATCGGAATCGGACATTCCATTCATAAGGCCCAGACAGCGGGCCAGGAAATGGTCCATGTCGCCTCGATAGGACTCGACTCCCAACAAATCGAAGGCGCAATACCGATTGACGAATTCTCGGTCGCGCATGGTCTTCGTGTTAAGACTGCCGCCCGTCGCGTCAACAAAAAGTTCGCTCGCCGCCTCGGCCCGGAGAAACTTCGTGGAAGGTCCGGCAAAGAGGCAGTTACGCATTTGTTGACGCGTTAGCGGAACTCCACCGTTTACGCGCTCAAAAATATCGAGTCGGGCCCGCTCCGGCGCCTTTGAATCGATGATGTAAAAAATCAGGTTGCAATCCTCAATACGATTCTGGAATCTCGGGGGCAAGTCCGAAAATCTTTTTCCGTTGAGTTCTTCGCGATCCGGCAAACGCAGCCTGAGTTCGTCATTTACGAATCTCTGAAACGTCGAGAGCCGTTGCAAGCCATCGACTATGATTGTGCGGCCCTGAATGTCTTCTGCGGTATAAAAGACCGGTAGGGGAATACGCATGATGACTGATTCGATGAGTTTGCTTTGCTTGTCTTCCGGCCAGATGAAGTCCCGCTGAAAGTCAGGATTCATCACATAGCGGCCTTGTTCGATTCGCCGCAGCACCTCGTGAACCGTTCTGTGGTCGTTGCGAATCAGCAGTTCGTCGAGCGGGTAGTCGCCCCACTCTCCTTTGTCATCGAGATCAAGACCTTCGATTTCTTCTTTTTCGTTCACCGAATAGGAAGAAACCGAATCGTCCATCACGCCATCCGCTAGCCCATCTCGTAGATTATTTTCATCACTGTTCATCGCACGTTCCCTATTAAGTGAAACTTGTCGATATTCTTCTATCGACGCGCGCAAGAATAGCTCAAATCCGCGCCTGCGGCCACTGCGCGAAATTCCGCAACTTCGCTCCGTTGAGCGACACGGGAACTGTCAGTCGCATATCCAAATTCGCGAATTCCCGCGTTGCGGGCTTCCAAGTCGGGGGATAGCGGATGCTCAGCCCGGATTGCGTTTTCGGAACATGACCATGGGCTTGTTGGTCATTACCAGTTCGTCGTTTTGATTGAACACCTTGTTCTGCATGAATACCGTGCCGATTTCCGGGCGGGAGCGCGATTCCTTCTTGTCGAGAATGGTCGATTCCATGCGTAGCGTGTCGCCCGGAAACACGGGCCTGGTCCAGCGCAATTCGTCGATGCCGGGAGAACCGAGCGCGCCTTCTCCGCCGCCCCGCATGTTTTCGACGATCATACGCATGGCCATCGCGCTGGTATGCCAGCCGGATGCGCACAGACTGCCGAACAGGGTTCTGGCGGCTGCTTTGTCGGAAAGATGAAAGGGCTGTGGATCGTACTTTTCGGCGAACTCGAGAATTTCCTCCCTGGTGACGCGATACTCGCCGAATCGTTGTGTCGCTCCTACTTCAAAATCCTCGAAATAATCCGGCATGGGCATTTGGCGCTCTCCTTACTGTTCAGTTTACGTGTCAATCCGCGTGACTGCGGTATTCGCGATCACGCGATGTCACCGCGGCACGGCGGCGGATTCGAGACTGTCGGAAATCCGGTAGTTCGCGGTCGTATGCCGCTTTACGTATTCGAGCGAACTGCCGGGCATCAACGCGGTCAGCGTCATGGCGCCATCGTCGAATTCGAATACGGCAAGGTCGGTGATCAGCATATCGACCGCGGCGCGCGCCGTCAGTGGCAAATCGCAGTTCTCCACGACCTTGCTCGCGCCGTCCTTGTCCGTATGCGTCATGGTCACGACCAGGCGTTTCGCCCCGCTGGCGAGATCCATCGCGCCGCCGACGCCGAACAGCGGCCGGTTCGGCACCGCCCAGTTGGCGAGATTGGCATGTTGATCGACCTGCAGGCCGCCCATGATCGCGACGTCGATATGTCCGCCCCTGATCATCGCGAAGGAGCTCGCGCTATCGAAGTAACTTGCGCCGGGCAAGGCGGTGACCGGAATCTTGCCGGCATTGACCGGAAAATCCATGGCGCCGCCTTCGGCCGGCTCCGGACCCATGCCCAGCATGCCGTTTTCGGATTGCAGGATGATGCCGTCGTCCGGCGTGATGAGATCGGCGACAAGGGTCGGAATGCCGACGCCGAGATTCACGACGTCGCCGCGCCGCAATTGTCCAAGGGCCACTTTGGCCATGGCCGTGCGCCGGGCGTCCGCTTTCTTGCCACTGCCGGCGATCGAGGCCGAGACGCCGAGATGTTCGAGGCGCAAATTCGCCTGCACCAGGTAATCGACGAAGCAGCCCGGCGTATGGACAGCGTCCACGTCCATCTCGCCCGCGGGAACGATTTCCTCCACCTCGGCGATTACGGTTCCGGCGGCGGTCGCGATCACCTGATTGAAATTGTTTTCGGTCATCCGGTATTGAAGATTGCCCGCCGTATCGGCGCGCCAGGCGCGTATGAAGGCGATATCGCCCGTGATGGGTTCGACGAACACCATCTTGCGGCCGTCGATCACGCGGGTTTCGCGGCCTTCCGCCAGCAGGGTGTCGGCGGATGTGGGCGTGAAGAATCCACCGAGGCCGGCGCCTCCCGCGCGAAGAGCCTCGGCGAAAGTTCCCTGCGGAACCAGTTCGGCTTCGATCTCGCCGGATTGTATTGCCGCGACAGCCTCGGGGTTGCTGGTGAAGAAAGAGCCGACAGCCTTGCGAACCTGTCTGTTGCGCAACAGGCGGCTGCCGCCGAGACCGGGCTCGCCGAAGTTGTTGCCGATGAAGACGAGATCCGTGACGTCGGTTTCGGCAAGCGCGTGCAACAAGTGAACCGGCGTTCCGGTCATGCCGAAACCGCCGACGAGCAACTTGTCGCCGGAACGGACCCTGGCGGCGGCTTGCCGCGCGTCGATGACGGGGACGTTCTTCATTCGATTTCTGCCTCGGACTTGTCAGCGCGCCCAATGATATGACAAGTCCGGCCCCTCGGCAGTCTGCTAGCGAACGCCGGCCGATTCCCGGTGGTGGTTCTGGGCCTCGGCTTCCAATTGTTCCGCCTGTCTTGAAACCCAAAGCGCGACGTTGGCGTGGGGCAGCAGGCCGAGCCCGTCGGCGCGATAGTCGAGTTGATCGAGTATGCTCTCGTAAGGCCCGAAACCCTGTAGTCGAAACGGTACGACTATCGGCGCCAGTCCCCGGGAGTTCGCCTGTTCGATATAGGCGCGGATTTCCGCTTCCGCTTCGGCGCGTTTCTCGGGCCAGTCTTCACGCAAGGTGAAAACCCGGATTTCCCGCAATCCCGTTTCCTCGCCCGCTCTCCCGGTTCGCTGGGCAATCTTTTCGAGCCAGCGCTCGTTCTCGGCATCGTCTCCCGGACCATGCGCTATGACGACGGCAACTTCGTTTGCCGGATCCGAACTGAGGCCGCGGATGCGGGAAGTCACGACTTCGTCGATTTCCGCGGCGTCCGCCAGCCCGTCGACGCTGACGTGGAAGGCCAGGTCCGTATCCACTTTCCAGAATCCCATCGGCATTCTCATGCGAGCCCTGGCCTCTTCAAGCTGTTGTTGATCGGGCCGCGGAGGAGCGCCGTTCTGCACGCCGAGAATCTGCAGGGTCCGGTCGTACCAGCTTTCGCCGGAAACGAATACGCGTACGACGCCGACGTGATTGACGCCCCGGGATTCCAGCCTGCGGACGGCCTCTTCGATCGAGCTGGCGTCGGCCATGCCCAGAGCCGTTTCCACCGGAAAGCGCTCCTGCAGCGGTTCCACCGCCTCCGCGAGATGCGCGTTCCATTCCTCGCTGCCGCCATGGGCCATGACCATTACGCCGAAGTTGAATTCATCAGCGGCGTTGCCGCTTTCCGCCACGGGATTCGCGGCGCAGGAGGCGAGCGCGAACAGGGCTGCCAGAAATGGCAACCGGCGAATCGAATTCATCGCAAATTGTTCATTTTTCATGATGCTTCTCTTTGAATTACGGCCTAAATTTCGATTTGCAAGCCGATGCGGAAATTTGTTCCGGGTTGTTGGGCATTTTCGATCGCGGAAATCGAATCGGCGCTCAGGCTGCTGATGTTGATCCAGCGTGCGTAGGTTTCGTCAAACAGGTTGAACACGCCGAAGCGCAGTCTTGCCGCATCGGAAAACTCGAAATAGCCGATCAGGTCGACAATGCTGTAAGCGTCCGCGGTTACGCGGTCGGGAGCCGAAACGCGATCCTTTTCGCCGACTGCGGTCAGCAGCAATTCGCCGCCCCAGCGCCCGGAGGCCGCGTCATACCCGAGGCCGGCGACCGCGGTGAGCGGCTCGACCGAATCGAGCGGTGCCGAGTCGGTCTGATTGTCGCCGCGGGCGTAGGCGAGGGCGGCGCGCGCCTGCCATTGTTCGTTGAGCGCAAATTGGGCGTTGAACTCGGCGCCGCTGATCTCGACTTCGTCGATGTTGCGGTTCTGGAACAGGCTGATGGGCCCCCGGACTCCGGCAAAGGAGTTCTCGATGAAGTTGTCGTAACGATTCCGGTAAACCGCGGCGCTCAGGAACGCGCCGTCAAGGTTCGCCCGCAGGCCCAACTCCAGCCCCTTGCTGTTTTCCGCTTCCAGGTTCGGATTGGGCACCGTGGCGTATTGAAAGCCGAGATTCACGAACGACTGGTTCGCTTCGGCGAAGTTGGGCGGCCGGTAGCCTTCGGCGTATTGTCCGAACATGGACCAGGTATCGTTGAAGTCGTACAAGGCGCCGAGGCTCAGGGATACCGCGCCTTCGTCGATCGACTCCACGGGAAAACCATAGCCGCTGACCTGGCCGGTGCCGTCAAGCATTGGATCCGGCATCGCGTCCATCTGGTAGCGGTCGTAACGCGCCCCCGGAATCAGCGTGAAACCGCTGTTCCCGAAGGCCATTTCGTCCTGCAGATAGAACCCGGAACGATCAGTCGAGGTGTCGGGAATGGTCTTGTTGGGAAACACTTCCGGCGGGGCGAACGGATACTCGGAGATCGCGCAGGTCTTTCGCCCGCTGCTCAAATCCTCCTCGCAGCGATTGCGCGGCCGCCGGGTATCGGTTTGCTCGAAATTGCCGCCGTAAGCGAATGAGTGAGTGATCGAATTCATCTCGACGGTCTTGCGCAGATTCAGATTGGTGGCCGTCGTCTGCTGATTGAATTCGAATGTGGTCTCGCGGGCGGCGTTCGTGCCGCCGTAAGTGCGCGGGTCGCGCGGATTGAGGAAAGAATAGCTCGTGCGCGTCTGCGCGGTGAACTGGGACGCGTCGGTGTCCTGCCGGTTGAGACTGATCTCAAGGTCGTCGAACAGGGCGAGCCCGGCCTGCCACTGATAACGAATTCCGGTGCGGAGGCGTTCGGTGTCGTCGAGACCCATGGATTCGGAAACGGTTCGGCCGAGGTCCGACGCCAGTTCGGTGGCGGTCTCTTCGACGAAATTGTCCACGCTCAATTGCAATCGATGGCCAGGCGCAAGGTCCCAGAACAATTGCAGCAGTAGACTGTCTGAGGAGCCGTCCTGGGGGTTCAGGGCGCCGGGGCCGTTGACTTCCTGTTCCGCATACTCGCGGCGGGTGTATTGCGCGAGCAGGCCGGTATCGCCGCTTTGAAACGCCGCCGTGAATCCGGCGCGGGACTGCTCATCGGCATCGGCGGTCGATGCGCGCAGGCTGAAATGGGTGTTGCGGTCGGCTTCCAGGTAGTCGCGCGGTTCCTTGCTGGTCAGGATGACCGCGCCGCCGATGGCGTCGGCGCCATACAGCACCGAAGCGGGTCCGCGGATCAGTTCGACCCGCTTGATGTTGTCGGTGTCGATGCTGTCCCTGCCGTAAGTCGCGGGGCCGGCCTCGAAGATGTCGTTGCTGCGAATGCCGTCGATGACGGTCAACACCCGGTTGCCGCCCATTCCGCGAATGCTGAATCCTTCGTTGCCTCCCCTGCTCGCGGTGCTGATCGATACGCCGGGTTGGAAGCGCACAAGGTCGTCGAGGTCCTCGGTCATCTCGCGCTCGATCTGCTCCGCAGTGATCAGCGAAACGGTGCCGGCGATGTTCTCGATGGTGCGCGGCAGGCGGGTGGCGGTGACGATCAGTTCTTCGACGGCGT
The DNA here is from genome assembly GCA_022819645.1 of Pseudomonadales bacterium. Lineage (GTDB taxonomy): Bacteria > Pseudomonadota > Gammaproteobacteria > Pseudomonadales > Pseudohongiellaceae > UBA9145. Next base: position 10,228 of record JAJEGU010000073.1, on the reverse strand, counting down.
TATCGACTGCCGGGTTGACGCCATTGTTGACCTCGGGGGCGCTTTCCTGCGCTGTCGCGGGCGCCGCGAGCACAAGGGCCATGGACGCTCCGAGCAACGAGTTCGAAAGCATGGGTTTTCGGCCTTTCATGATCTGTTACTTCCTGTACCAGTGTGACTGAGGCCGGGAGTTTATAGGACCAATTTTCAAATGTAAATACAAATGAGATAGATTCTCATTTGTATTCGATGGGTTCAGCGTTCAGGAAAGACATCGAGATCTTCGGCGAGGATGACTTCGCCATCGTAGATGGCGCTTATCTCGTCGAGCACCAGTTCTTCTTCGGTGCCGTAAAACAGCCCGTGATACAGCACGAGCAAGCCGGGCCGGGCGATGTTCGCCAGCCGCGCGAGTTCTTCGGAAGTCGTATGCGCGTTGTTGTGATAGCGCTGGAATCCGGGAGAGTTCCGCAACAGTCCCTGTTGGCTGATTACTTCGTGAAAGAGCAAGTCCACGCCTTGCGCCTTTTCCACGAGCGTTTCGCTGTAGGCCGTGTCTCCGCTGATCACGAGCGACAGGTCATCGGTGGTTACCTTGAAGCCGAAGGCCGGGCGGATGTCGCCATGATCGACGGCAAAGGCCTCGATTACGAGATCGTCCTTCTCCAGCAGGACGCCGGGCTCGATGGTTCGGGCCGAAACCCGGAATCCGTCGGGATTCTGTACCGGCTGAAGACCGCCGGTCCTTATCTCGACATCCACCGAATTCATTTCCCGCATACCGTTTACTATCCGCTCAATGCCTTGCGGCCCCCAGGCTCGCAGCCCCGCGTTGCGCCGCCACCACATCGTATGCGCGAGTTCGGAAAAATCCATGGTGTGGTCGCTATGCAGATGCGAAAAGAACACGCAGCAGATCAGGCTTGGATAAAGCGAGGGGATATCGTATTTGTAGCGGGCAATGACTGCGTTTCGCACCGCGCCGGCGCCGGCATCGAACAGATAGCTCTCGCCCTTGTGAATGACGGCTATGCTCGAGCCTGCGCGGAAGGCGTCGGGAATCGGCGTGCCGGTCCCCAACACGACCACGCGCGTCGGCGCGAGCAACTCACTTTCGGAAGGCGCATCCCGCAGTTCAGTCCGGGCGCTGGGAAGCGTGATCGCGAACTCGTCATCCCGAGTCTGGCCGAGTGAATTTCCCGCGAGGATCATTACGCCCAGCGAAACGAAGACCAATGCCGCCGGCCGGACTCTGAACACGTTCATTATGTCTTCCTGTTATTGCCGATCTTCCAGCCTGCCCGCGCCGCCGAGTTCGTAGTAGACGAGCGGTACGAAATCCACTGCGGTCCAACTCGCTTCCTGGCCCCATTGCGCGTCATAGGCCGCGGTTGGCTGCGCGGCCATGATTTCGTCGAGATGCATGCCCTGGCGAATCATGGCGTACACCCGGTCGCGGATGTCGAGAATCATGTCGCGGAATTCCACCATCTCCGCGCGGCCGACGACTTCGAGGCCATGACCGGGAATGACTCGGGTGTCCGGGCCAGCCATATCGATGGCCAGGTCCAGCGCCGCGATCGTTCCGCGCAAGGTGCCGCCATTGAACTTGTCGACGATCGGATAGCTGGTGGTCCTGAACACGTCGCCGAGATGCAGCACGTCGGATTCGGGGAAGTACACGAAAGTGTCGCCGTCGGTGTGAGAGGGCGGGGCGAGGAATGCGCGGACTTCCTCGCCGTTGAGATGAAACGAGATCGCGTCGTTGTACGTCACGATGGGCCGCGCCGCCGCCGGCTGCTGCGGCGCGAAACTGCCGCCGTTGCGTGGGAAATGACTGCGTTCTTCCAGAAACTTCACGCGGGTATTGTCGTGCGCAAAAATCACCACGCCCATTTCGGCGAGGTTCGCGTTGCCGCCGACATGGTCGCCGTGAATGTGGGTGTTGATCAGGAAACGAATCTCGCTGTCGGTCACTTCCCCGACGACCTCGACGAGTTGCTCGGTCATCGGCGCGAACAGCGCGTCAACGAGCAATACGCCCTCGGGTCCGATGAAGGCGCCGATGTTGCCGCCGCCTCCCGGCCGCTGCACCATGTAGACGTTTCCGGCGACATGCTCGATGGAAAGTTCGGCATCGGCGAAGCCCACCTGGGCCTGCGCGGTCCGGCCCGAAAACACCGTCAGGCCCGTTAACAAAACAACGGTCGAAAGCTTGCGCGGATTGATCATTTTGCTATCTCTGCTTGCCGTTACCCGGGAATTAGGCTACATAGTACCTGATGCAAAGTCCCGATATGCAAGCAAACGCAATCGAAGCGAGTTTCCGATTTCGTTCAATCAGGAGAGAACAATGAGTTCCAGACAGTCTGATCGAAGGGAATTTCTCAAGCGCGGAGCAGCACTGGCCGGTGGATTGGGCCTCGCCGCGGCAAAACCGGCATCGGCTCAATTGCCGGATCCGGAAGGAATGATCGTCGGCACGGACGATCTCGTCGCCTATGGCAAGCGTTCGCGTTTCGAGGATTCGAAACGCATACCCCATGGCGGCAGACATTCGCCCGACGCTTTCGGCCTCGATTTTCACATCGCGGCTCCGCTACAGGAATCGGTGGGAGTCATCACGCCGTCGTCGCTGCATTACGTCGGAACCACCCGCGGCTCCTACGTGCCGGACATAGACCCTGCAAAGCATCGCTTGATGATTCACGGCCTGGTGGACCGGGAACTCGTATTCACCATGGAGGAACTGCGGCGTTTCCCATCGGTGACGCGTCTGCATTTCATCGAATGCGCGGGCAATCGCTCCCGCAGCAGCCACACTACCGTGCAGGAAACCCACGGCATGACGAGCTGCGCCGAATGGACCGGCGTATTGCTGTCCACCTTGCTCGAAGAGGCCGGGGTGCAGGACGGCGGCGAATGGATCGTGGCGGAAGGCGTCGAGGAGGTCAAAGGGGCTTCGACGATTCCGGTCAACAAGGCCATGGACGACTGCATCCTTTGTTACGGCATGAACGGCGAGGCGGTGCGTCCCCAGCAGGGATACCCGCTGCGCCTGCTCGTTCCCGGCTTCGAGGGCATTTTCAACGTCAAGTGGCTGCGCCGGATCAAGGTCGTAGATCAGTACTACATGACCTATAACGATTACGGGCATCTGACCCAGGATCCCGCCACCGCGGCCCTCGGCTACCAGATCGGCCCGAAATCGGTCATCACATTCCCGTCCGGCAGCCAGCGGCTTCCCGAGCCCGGATTCTACGAGATCAGCGGCCTGGCCTGGTCGGGCGGCGGCAAGGTCGCCAGAGTGGAAATTTCCACCGACGGCGGCCGCAGTTGGCAGGACGCCGATATCCGCGGCGAACCGCAGCCCATGGCGCATACCCGTTTCAGCATGAACTGGACCTGGGACGGCAACGAATGCGAACTCCAGTCCCGCTGCACCGATGAACTCGGGCAGGTACAGCCGAGCCGCGCCCAGGTCGCCGCGTTCTGGAATCAGCCGCCTGATCAGCCGGTTCGGGTGAAAGGCCAGGACAATTCGATCCAGCCCTGGCGAATCGACAGCGACGGCAACGTCCACAATGCGATCATTTAGGTTCGCCGGCCTGTTGTTGCTGGCGGTGGGGGTCTGCGCCCAGGCGCAGTCCCCCACTTACGGGCTGGGCAGGGCGCCCACCGCGGAGGAAGTGGCCGCCTGGGATATCGCCATCAGTCCGGACGGGACGGAACTTCCCGCCGGCAGCGGCACCGTGGCCGAGGGCGAAGAGCTATATGTGCAAAAGACCTGCTTCGTCTGCCACGGACTGAACGGCACCGGCGCGACCGCGCCGCGGCTGATCAAACGCGATGTGGGAGAGGTGGACGACCCCTGGGATTACGGCCGGGTGCTGCCGATCCGTTCGCCTTATGCGACCACGGTCTGGGATTACATCAACCGCGGCATGCCCCTGGGCATGGAGGGAACGCTCACGCCCGACGAGGTCTATTCGATCGTGGCCTACCTGCTTTTCCTCAACGACGTGATCGAGGAAGACATGGTTCTCGACCAGGACAGCTTGCCGAATATCGAGATGCCCAATCGGAACAATTTCGCCCGTGTTCCCGACTGGTTCCCCGGGCAGCCAAGACTCGAAGGCTATCCATACTGAAGTCCGCCCCGCAGCGTTTGCCCACTTGTCCGCATCTTTCAATTAACAGGAACCCCAGCATGCAAAGTCCCAGCACGCGCCGATTCTGCCTGACCGCCGTATTACTGGCATCGGCCGCGGCCTTTTCGCAGGCAGCGGCGCAATCGCCCCTGGAAACCTACACTCCGGTAACGCCGGAAGAGTTGAGCGATCCGCCTGACGGCGACTGGCTGATGTGGCGCCGCACGGCCAACCATTGGGGCTACAGCCCGCTCGATCAGATCAACAGGGACAATGTCGGCGACTTGCGCCTGGCCTGGGCCTGGACCATGGGTCCGGGCCTGCAGGAAACCACCCCGCTGGTGCATGACGGCGTCATGTTTCTGCCCCAGGCCTGCGATTTCATCGAGGCCCTCGACGCCCGCGACGGCACGCTGCTCTGGGAATACCGCCGCCCCGAAGTCGATCATGTCGCGCCGCTGTCCTGCGCCAATCGCAACGGCACCTTGTACAAGGATCAGCTCCTCCTCGCCACCAGGGACGCCTATCTCGTATCGTTGAACGTCTACACCGGCGAGGTGACCTGGGAGCGCCGCATGGGCGACTGGACGGTCGGCCAGCACTATTCCGGCGGCCCCCAGGTCTTCGACGGCAAGATCATCGCCGGCATGTCGGGCTGCTATTACATCAACACCAGTTGCTGGATCACCGCCCATGACGCCGATACCGGCGAGGAACTCTGGCGCACGGGAACGGTGCCGCGAGTCGGCGAGCCCGGCGGCGAAACCTGGGGCGACGTGCCCAACGAGCAGCGCCGCGGCGGCTCGGCCTGGATGCCGGCCAGCTACGATCCGGAACTCAACCTGATCTATATCGGCATTGCCGTGCCCATACCCTGGGGTTCGATCCAGCGCGACACTCGCGGCGGCGACGTGCTGTACACCAATTCCACGCTCGCGCTCGATGCGGATACCGGGGAGATCGAGTGGTATTTTCAGCACATCCCGGGCGGCAACTGGGACCTCGATCACCCCTTCGAGCGCATCATCGTCGAATCCGAAGTCACGCCGGACGCCGATGCGGTTTCCTGGATCAATCCCGACATCGCTTCCAATGAACGGCGCAAGGTAATCACCGGCATACCCGGCAAGACCGGAATCATCTGGACGCTCGACGCGGCGACAGGAGAATTTCTCTGGGCGCGGGAAACCAATTACCAGAACGTCATCGTCGGCGTCGACATCGAGAACAACAAGGGAATAACGAACATCGATCTCGACATCACCGAGATCAGGCAGCGGAAATTCGTCTGTCCCACGACCCGCGGCGGCATCAACTGGAATTCCGTGGCCTACAGCCCCCAGACCAACGCGGTCTATACGCCGACCAATAACGCCTGCATGGATTACTACCTGAATCCGTTCGAGCCCGTGGTCGGCCTGCATCACCGCTCGGCCACGAGCCGCATCGTCGCGGCGCCCGATCTGGAAAATCAGGTCGGCCTGCTGAGCGCGGTCGACGTGGCGACCGGCGAAGCGCTCTGGACGCACCGGCAACGCGCCGGCATCGGCGGTTCGGTACTCACCACCGGCGGCGGCCTGGTTTTCGTTTCGGACGACGCCAGGCGCTTCCGGGCCTTCGACGCCGAATCCGGCGAAGTGCTGTGGGAACAGATTCTCAATTCCACGGCCGGCGGCTTTCCGGTCACCTATACGGTGGACGGCGTGCAATACCTCGCCATCGCGGCCGGCGGCGGCGTCACTTATCGCATGCTGACGCCGGAGTTGCAGCAACGCGGCGGCGGCAACATGCTTTTCGTTTTCCGCCTGCCGTAGTCGCCGGCAAGAACCGAACAGGGGAGATCGATGCAATTTTTACTGAGAATTCTGACTATCCTGGCCTGCCTGCTGGCGATTCCCGTCGCGGCGGTAGCAACGGCAGCAGTGAAACAGCGCTTCGCCGACGGGCCCAACCGGGTGTTTTCGGGCGGTCCGCTGGTGTCGGGCGAGATTTATACCGGCCCAGAGCCGGACTGGAGTTTCGTCAACGAGATTCCCACGGTCGAACTGCAATTGCTGGACCCTGCGCAATCGCGGCGCATCTGGATTGCGGAAGCGGAAGGCAAGTTGTATGTCTGGTCGGGCTACATGGGGACGACGGTCGGGCGCATCTGGAAACAATGGCCGGTGCAGGCCGAACGCGACGGCCGAGCGGTCATTCGCATCAACGGCATTCGCTACGAACGTCAACTCAACCGCATTCAGTCGGGTAACGAACTCGACGTGATCACAGCGGCGATTACCGGCAAGTATCCTTCGCAAACCACCCGGGCGGGAATCGAAGCCGGCGATGTCTGGGTTTTCGAAGCGGCGCCGCCGAAGTGAACTGCATGAAGCCTTCCCTCAGTCATTCTGCGCGCAGTCGCAGAATCAAGGAAGCTTGATAACCGACCAGGAACAAATGCATGAAAACATTCTATTGGGCGGTACTTGCCGCAATCGTCGTCACGATACTCGCCGTCCTGTTCGTTCCCGGCGTGGACGATTTTGTCGAACAGGTTTTCCAGCGGTATCTGGGCCGCACGGCAAGATGAATGGAAACGCTACACGGGCGAGGCATGCCTCGCCCCTACACCAGGCGAACGAAGAGTAGGGGCGACGCATGCGTCGCCCGCTGGCAGTCGGGAGGCAATTCATGAAATCGTTACACTTCAATCGGCGCCGCTTTCTACAGGCAAGCGGAGCCGCCGCAATCTGGATTCCGACTTCAGTGCGTGGTTATACGACCGCCGAGATAGAGAGTTTCTTCGTGGACGGCGAGATGCAGGCCGATGTCTCGAAATGGGAACTCGACACGCCGGCGCTTTGCGTCGACCTTGACTTGCTCGAAGCCAACCTGGCGAAGATGCAGTCCACCATGGGCGCCAACGGCATCGCCAGCCGCCCCCATGCCAAAACGCACAAGTGTCCGGTGATCGCCCAAATGCAACTCGATACCGGTTCGGTGGGGATCTGTACCGCCAAGATAAGCGAGGCCGAGGTCATGTTCCGCAACGGAATTGAAGAGATACTCATGACCACGACCAATGTCACGCCGACCAAGATCAATCGCGCCATGGCCCTGGCCGCGGAGTGCCCGGGTTTCGTCCAGGCGACCGATTCGATGGAAAACGCCAGGCTGTTGTCGGAAGCGGCGCAGGCCAGCGGGCTGGTTGCCGATGTCGTGGTCGACGTCGACCCCGGCATGGGCCGCACCGGCACACCGCCGGGGCAGCCTGCGCTCAGTCTGGCGCAACTCGTCGATCAACTGCCCGGCCTGCGTTTCCGCGGCATGCTCTGTTACGACGGCGCCTCCCAGCACGTCGCCGGATTCGCCGCGCGCAAGGCTCGCACGCTGGAAGCGCTGGCGCCCGCCGCGGACACTTTCGAGCTCATGCGGCAGTCGGGTCTGCGCACAGATATTTTCAGCGGCGGCGGCACGGGAACCTACAACATCGATCACGAGACCGCCGGACTGACCGACGTCCAGGTCGGCAGCTATGTCTTCATGGACTCCCAATACCTCGAAATCGGCGGCGAACAGGACGAGGCGGTCTATTCGGATTTCGAGCCTTCGCTGACAATCCTCGCCACGGTGCTGAACGATCAATACGCTGGCCGCGCAACATCCGACGCAGGCGCCAAGGCATGCACGATCAATCGCCCCTGGCCCATCGTCAAGGGCGAATCCGACATCAGCTACACTTCCGGCTCGGACGAATTCGGCACGATCCGCTATGGCGAGAACGCCTCGCGCACCTACCGGGTCGGCGACAAGCTCGAATTGATCGTCTCCCATTGCGACCCGGTGGTGAATCTATACGACCACATCTACGCCATCCGCAACGACCGCGTCGAAGCAATCTGGCGCGTAGCGGGCAGAGGCATGTCGGCCTGAGGTGTCGCCGGCCTTTGTAGTGTCACTTCCTTGCGCGCCGAAGCCTCCCGGGAATGTCACTCCGCACGCGGCAAAGCCTCCTTCGACCGTCATTCCGCCCGTAGCGTAGCCTCTTCCTTCTGTCATTCTGCGCGTAGCGTAGCGAAGTCGCAGAATCTCGCCGGGATGCACCGGCCTCATTCCGTTCTATAATGATTGCGGCTGGTAAATACGTATTGGCCATAATCTCAACTGAAGCAAGGTTCAAATGAAGAATATCCTTTACCTTGTACCGCTCACCCTCCTGCTTGCGGCTTGCGCCGCCAACAACCCGGATGCCTCGATACTTGAACCGGTCACGGAAGACGACGATATCGCAACCGTCCGGCAAGCCTACACGGAAACGATCGGAGAGCTATCCCTGTCCGGGGGTCTGGCTTCCGATGGGGCACTAGCCGAGCGCGTCCGGCAAATCGCCGGCAGGATCGTACCCGTGGCCATTAACGAATGGCCCGACACCGAAGATTGGGAATGGAGCATCACGCTGATTGACGACCCGGAAGCTTCCCTGCCTTCGGATTCCGACGGCGGATACATGTTCATGTACACGGGAGCCATCGAACCCATCTCCCTCACCGACGACGAGTTGGCCTTCCTCATATCTCTCTACATCATTGATTCAGCAACCCATTTCACCGATGCATACGTCAACTTCGAAGCGTTCCGTTGGCTTGGGGTGATCGCCTTGAATGTAGCGCTTGGGCCGGCAGGAGGTTTCGTGACCGGCACAGTCTACGAAAACCAGATGATCCGCGAATACACTCGTTCGGTCCTGCTCGAAATGGACGAAGTCGGCGCCCGCTTTACGCGGGACGCTGGTTATGATCCCGAAGCCGCCGTTACCTTTCTGGAAAAATCAGTCTCCTGGTTTCAAAGTGACGAGGCAGACCGCGACCTGGCGGATGATCTCAACTGGTTTTTTGTCGGCGATTACGTGACGGAAGAGCGCTATGACAATTTCAAGCAACTGCTGGCCGACTTATCCGAATCGACTCCCGAACCGCCTCCCGCGCCACATCCAGTGCGCATCATTTACGATTCCGTCGAGTGAAATTTGCCCGACCACTTCTCGCCGCACCAAACCTGTTTGCATCCATTTCCCGCATTTTCCACAAAGCGTATGCCCGTCTGTCCGCATACCCTCTTATACCGATAGGCGCCGTTCCGTGTCCATCTGCTGATGGAGTACCCTCATGACGGTGATTCCGTCAACTGCCCTTACAAAGAAAATGAGATGCCGTCCTACTGCGTACTTGAGATAGCCGTCTCGGATATCGACAGGGCGACCTCGCTTATTTCCCGCCGCCAGTTCGTTGCATACATCGCGGATGTCGTCCGTGTATCGATCAGCCTGCTCCACGCCCCAGTTCTCGGCAGTGTAGTCCCAGATCCTGTCAATGTCGGCAATGGCGGCCGGCGAGTAAACTACGCGGCTCATTTAACCGCCTGACCGAACTCCGCTCGTTTGCGCGCCTTGAATTCGTCGAAGTCGAAGGGTTGCGGTTCGCCTGACCGCTCGCCTGCAATCAAGGCGTCCTGCAAGGCTTTGACTCGTGCCTCATGTTCTTCAAGCAGGCGCAACGCCGCCCGCATAACGTCGCTTGCCGACCCGAAGCGACCGGATCGAACTTGTGTGTCGATGAAGCTGGCAAAATGGTCACCGAGCGATATAGATGTATTTTTGGCCATGACGCACCTCCGCTGAACAAGATATACCAAATTTTGGTATTAGTTCAATGGCGCCGCAGGCGCCGGGTCGTAAAAGACGAAAGACTCTCAACCGAATACAAGGACCCAGGTCAAGCGCCCTTCGGGAAACTCGCAAATCAACTTCGGGGAGTGTCCTTGATGCGATCTGGTCGCGAGATCGAACTCGATCCAGCATGGCTCAGAGGGGACCGCACCGTGGACCGCTGGGTGTCCGTGAGCATTGACTTTGATCCGGACCTGGACGACGTGTTTGGCGTTTCCAACGACAAACAGCAGGTCAGGGGCCTTTCAGTCTAGGGCGTGTTAACACTATCGCAGTGACTCGACTATAAGCACGAAGACAATGAATCCAAGGAAGACGGCATCGAGTTTCTCGAAGCGCGAAAAAATTCGGCGGAAGCCCTTCAGACGCCGAAACAGCCGTTCGACCTCGT
>JAJEGU010000060.1 GCA_022819645.1 Pseudomonadales bacterium | reverse complement strand
CAGAGCTTCCCTGCGGCACATGGAAGTGCCGCCGAATTCGATGGCGTAAGCCATTGAATTCGGGAGCAAAACAAAACCACGCTTTTGTTTTGCGATAATGAAAAACTCCACGGATGGAGTTTTTCAGAGAATACCTAGGATTTGAGCGGCAGGGCGAGATCATCCCGGCTGATCATGCATGAGCGAAAAACTGCAGAAAGTGCTTGCCCGGGCAGGGCTGGGCTCGCGCCGGCAGCTTGAAGGCTGGATCCGGGACGGCAGGGTCGAGGTCAATGGCCGCATCGCCAGCCTCGGCGACCGGGTCGAAGCCGGCGACCGCATCAGCGTGGACGGCAGGAAGTTCAACCATAATCCCAAAACCCGGCCGCGTTGCCGGGTGCTTCTCTACAACAAGCCCGATCACGAAGTCTGCACCCGTTCCGATCCCCAGGGCAGGCCCACGGTATTCGATCGCCTTCCGCCCCTGCGCAACAGCCGCTGGGTGGCGGTGGGCAGGCTCGACCTGAATACCAGCGGTTTGCTGCTGTTCACCAATGACGGAGAACTCGCCAACCAGCTCATGCATCCGGCCAGCGGCATTGATCGCGAATACGCCGTGCGGGTGCTTGGCAAGGTCAGCGAGACCATGTTGCATAACATGCTGGACGGGGTCGAGATCGACGGCCAGGTTTGTCGTTTCAGCGACATCCGCCATTTTGGCGGCGAAGGCGTCAATCAGTGGTATCACGTCGTGCTCATGGCGGGCCGCAACCGCGAAGTGCGCAGGCTTTGGCAGTCCCAGGGCGTGCGGATCAGCCGCCTGAAAAGGGTTCGCTTTGGTCCGGTTTTTATCCCGAGTTCGGTGAAGATGGGCCGGTTTCACGAACTCGAACAGGCGGAAATCGATGAACTGCGCCGCTATGGCAAACCGATCAGGAAGGACTGAAATCCCGGGCGTCCAGAGCCCGGCCATGGATCCGCCGCCCTTCGGGTCCCAGCAGATACAGCAGTACCGGCAACAGCGTTTCCGGCGTCGGCAGGGAATCCGGGTCTTCACCAGGGTAGGCCGCCGCGCGCATGGTGGTTCGGGTGGCGCCGGGATTGAGGCTGTTGACGCGAATCGAAGTGGTGGAGCCCACTTCCGCCGCCAGGGTTTGCATCATCCCTTCCAGCGCGAACTTGGAAACGCCGTAGGCGCCCCAGAAGGCCCGGCCCTCCCTTCCCACCGCCGAAGCCAGGAACAGCACCCGGGCGTCCGCGGATTTCGTCAACGCCGGCAGCAGGCTGCGCGTCAGCAGGTAGGCCGCATTGACGTTGACCTGCATGACTTCCCGCCACTGGGCCTCGGGATAGAATTCGATGGGCACCCTCGTGCCAAGCAGGGCGGCATTATGCACCAGTCCGTCCAGCGCCGGGAACTGCTCGTCCACGCTTTTGGCGATGCGGGCGCATTGGGCTTCATTCAACTGGCTGAAATCCACCGGCTGAATGTGGCAGCGACCGGGCCAGCTTGCCTCGGCTTCGTCGAAGAGGCTGGCCAGCTTCTCCTCATCGCGGCTCAGGGCCAGCAGATGGGCGCCATGGGCGAGCAGGCCCAGTGAGCAGGCCCGACCGATGCCGCCGCCGGCGCCGGTGACGAGGATCGTGCGTCCGGCGAGCAGATCCGCGGAGGGCTGATAGTCAAACATCTGGAGTGTTTGGCTTGCGGTAGCAGGCGATGTAATTCACCGCCAGGCTTTTCTCCAGGAAATACCTTTTGGTCAATGGGTTATATCCCATGCCGATCTGTGAATCGAGGTCCAGGCCGGCGCTCCGGCACCAGCCGGCGAGTTCCGATGGCCGGATCAGTTTCGCATACTCGTGGGTGCCCCTGGGCAGCAGGCGCAAGATGTACTCGGCGCCGACAATGGCGAACAGCCAGGACTTGGGGTTGCGGTTGATGGTGGAAAAAACCGCCAGTCCGCCGGGCTTGAGCAATTTCCCGCAGGCCGCCACCACCGATGCCGGGTCGGGAACGTGTTCGAGCATTTCCAGGCAGGTTACCAGGTCATAATGCGCCGGCTGTTCCTTCGCTAGCTGTTCCGCGGTGCATTTGCGGTAATCGATATCGAGGCCGCTTTCGGCAAGATGCAGCCGGGCCACCGCAAGCGCCGCCTCGGCCATGTCGATGCCGGTGACTTCCGCGCCGTAACGGCGCAGGGCTTCGGTGAGAATACCGCCGCCACAGCCCACATCGACGACTTTTTTTCCTGCGGGATTTTCCCTGCCGGCGATATGGTTCATCCGCAGGGGGTTGATCTGGTGCAGCGGACGGAATTCGCTTTCCGGGTCCCACCAGCGGCTGGCCAGAGCCTCGAACTTGCGAATTTCCTGCGGGTCCAGGTTTTCAGGCATCGGGCCGCACCCGCTCTCGCCAATGTTCCGCAGCCGCCAGCATCGCCTCTTCATCCAGGGTCAGCAGGCGTCCTTCCGCGAGCAGGGCCTTGCCCCCGCACCAGGCATGGCTCACCTGGGAAGACTGGGCCGCATACACGAGATGCGAGCACACATCGTACAGGGGAGCCGTATTCAACCGGCCCAGATCCACCGCCGCCAGGTCCGCCCACTTGCCGGTTTCCAGGCTGCCTGTGCAATGGTCGATGCCCAGGGCCCTGGCGCCGTTGATGGTGGCCATTTCCAGCACCCGGGAAGCGGGCAGGGCGGCGGCGTCGCGGGCCGTCAGCTTGCCGAGCAGCGCCGCGCTGCGCATTTCGCCGAACATGTCCAGATCGTTATTGCTCGCGGCCCCATCGGTGCCGAGGGCCACATTCACTCCGTCCGCCAGCAGATCCGCCACCCGGCAGGCGCCGCTGGCAAGCTTCATATTGGATTCCGGGCAATGAATCACCGAAGCTCCCGCCGCGGCAAGCAGGGCAATCTCCTCATCCAGCAATTCGGTGGCGTGTACACACTGGAAGCGTTCGTTGACAAGACCCAGCCCAGCCAACCGCGCCAGAGGACGTTGTCCGTCATTGCGCCGCGCCTCCCGCACCTCCGCGGCGGTTTCGTGGACGTGCATGTGCACCGGCGCGTCAAGCTCCGCCGACAATTCCGCCGCCGCCCGCAACTGGTTATCGGAGACCGTGTAAGGGGCATGGGGGCCAAGGGCGAAATGCAGGCGTTCGTGGCCGCGATAGCGTTCGCAAAGCTTCCGGACCTTGTCCAGGTACTCTTGCGCATCCGCCGCCCAGACTGAAGGAAACTCCAGAATCGGTCCACAAAGCTGCGCCCGCATCCCGGTCTCCTCCACACATCCCGCCACCACATCGGGGAAGAAATACATATCCGCGAAACAAGTTGTTCCGCCGCGGATCATTTCCGCCATGGCCAGCCGCGCCCCGGCCGCGACGAAATCCGGCGCTATCAGCCGGTTCTCCAATGGCCAGACATGATCCTCCAGCCAGGCCCGCAGGGGCAGGTCATCCGCCACTCCCCGCAGCAGGCTCATGGGGCTATGGCCATGGCTGTTGATCAGGCCGGGAATCAAGGCGTGCCGCTCCAGGGCGTGCATTTCCGCCCCCGGCCACATTCGTCGCGCTTCCTCCAGCGGAAGCAGTCCCGCAATGCGTCCATCGCGCACCGCCACCACATGGTCCGCAAGCACTTCGCTCCGGGGGACCACGGGCACAACCCATTTCCCGTACACCAGCAAATCGGGCTGTTCCAGCGAAGATTCAGGCAAAACCGGGTTCTCTCAATCGGTGCGAAACGCTCAGTCGCTTTCGGTAATTGCGCGGTCCCGCAATAACGGCGCGCTCAGGCCTTCGATGCCGGCGAGGGCGAGGAGGGTCAGGAGAACGGTTTGCGGGCCAAGATGGGATTCTTCCGGAGCGAACCATTCGCCGGGGGAATGGGCGCCGCCGCCGTCTCCGCCGCCGGGCATGGTGATGGCGGGAATGCCCAGCGACATGGGCACATTGGCGTCGGTGCTGGAAATGCCGAGTTCCCGCAGGGGGATATCGCCCGCGTCAAAGGCCATGGCCGCCGCCTGCACAATGGGGCTGCTTACTGGCGTCAGGCCCGTGGGCCGGTCGCCGATCAGCACGAAATCCACGCTGATCTCGCCATTGTTCCAGCGGGCGTTTTCCGCCGCCACCGCCGCCAGGGCGGCTTCCCTGGCCCGGGCTTCGAGCAGGGCCAGTTCTTCCGCGCTGTTGGAGCGCATGTCGATGGCGAATACCGCGTCGGCGGCGATGGAGTTCACCGAGGTGCCGCCGTCCACGGTGCCCACGGTGAAAGTCGTCTTGGGATAGCTTGGCGTGCGCAGTTCGGCGATACCGGCGATCGCCCGGCCCATGGCGTGAATCGCGCTGGCGAGTCCGAATGAGCCGAAGGAGTGGCCGCCCGGCCCGCTGAAGCGGAACTCGAAACGCCGGGAGCCCGTGCCGCCGATGGTGATGCGGGACATGCGCACCCCATCCACCGAGATGAAACCGTCGATTTCCGGATGATCGCGGAAAATCGCCTTGACGCCGCGCAGGTCGCCGCGGCCTTCCTCTCCCACATTGCCCGCGAACAGGATATCGGCGCCGGTTTCGATTCCGCTTTCATCGAGCACCTCGATCACCGCGAGCAGGACCGCAAGCCCGCGGCTGTCGTCGCCGATCCCCGGGGCGTAATACCTGCCGTCGCGGAATTGCACGCTGACGTCGGTCTCGGGGGGAAATACGGTGTCGAGATGGGCGCTGATGAGGAGGGTGGGGCCTGCGCCGCTGCCGCGGCGCAGGCCGATGGCGTTGCCTTCGCTGTCGATATGGGCGTCGGTCAGCCCCCTGGCCTGAAGTTGTTCGCGATAGTAGGCGGCGCGCTCGTCTTCCAGGAAAGGCGGCGCGGGAATTTCGGTGATGCGGATCTGCTCCTCGATGGTGGCGGCCTCGCGCAGGCGGAGCTGCTCCAGGGCTTCGCTGACCCGCGGATCGGCGCGCACGGTGTTGAATGTCTCGCGCAGGCCGGGATCAATGGGAACCAGGGTCTGGCCCATCTGTGCCTGGACCATGCCGGTCCATAGCAGGAGTCCCGATACCACAAGGCAGAAACGTCTCGCCAAGACCTTCTCCGGACCGCATCGCGGGACAGCCATTGTACACGGTTTGATGCTCAAGTTTGCCGGGCGGCCAGGGCGCGGTCGGCCATGGACAGCAGGGTAGTGGGAATGAGCGCGTAACAGAGCAGGCTGGTGGTCAGCAGCAGCGTTTCCCGAAGCGGTTCGATCAGGCGGGCGGCGGTAATGAGGATTAGCGGAACGAAATAGAAAACGCCGTTCCAGCGGCCGAGGAAGCTCATGCGCAGGGATTTGCGGCCTTGCGGATAGCGCGAGTCGAGCACGTACTGCAGGAAGGCGGCGGCGATCAGCGGCGGCAACAGCCAGGGCACCGCTCCCGCGATTGCGGCGCCGGCGAGGCAGGCGGTGACGAATAGGCAATCGGTGGCATGATCGAAAAATTGCCCGGCAGCCGACGCCGTGCCACTTGCCCGGGCGAGCTTGCCGTCAAGAAAGTCCGAAGCAATGGCGGCGAGCAGCAGGATGGCCAGGGCGAGCGGCGGCAGCAGGCTTTCCACGGCAAAGGCCGCCGCCGCCGGCAGGACGAGCAGCAGCCGTAGCCCCGTGAGCAGATTGGCCATGTTGCCCGTCTCAGCCGAACAGGTCGCGCTGGGCCTTGCGCCAGAACACGAGTCCGATCAGCGCGTTGAACAGGATGAAGAAGTTGTGCTGCACCAGGCCGAAAGCCGCCATCTGGCCTTCATTCTCTGGGAACAGGATGACCCAGAAGGTAATCGCCGCCGCCCGCATGGGCGTGGGCACCGTGGCGGCGAAAAAGATCACCGGCAGATAGGGCAGCAGCATCAGGACCGAGGCATCGACTCCGAACAGATTGAGCGCCACGGTATACACCACCACGGCGGCCAGCAGGGCGGGCGAGCGCAGCAGGAAGAAATAGAGATAGTGGCGGGCGTCCGCCTGCTTGAAGGCATTGAGGATGCGGCGCTCGCGCAGTTGCAGCCCCGGCAGCAGTCTGCCCTTGAAATACGCCAGCCAAAGCAGCCAGAACAGGCCGCCGCCCAGGGCGATCCAGGGAATCAGGCTGAAAACCTCGGGCAGGCCCTCGCTGCCGAATACGTAGCCGATGCTGGCCCAGATCAGCAGGTAGAACAGTTCGCAAAACATGATGAACAGCATCACCGAGCCCACTTCCCAGCCGGGGACGCCGTGGCGCCGGTTGAGATACCAGGCCATGGCGCCCTTGCCCACCTGCTCATTGAAGATCGAGATGATGTAGGTGCTGGCCCGCACCGGCAAAATGTCCCGGTAGCGGATCTTGCCGATGAACCAGTTCAGCGCCCGGGCCGCCACCAGGGTGTCGATGGCGAAGTAGAACAGCGAGTAGGACATCATCAGCAGCAGCCAGTAGCCCCAGCTCACATTGGCGAAGACGCCGGCCATATATGCCGCGAGCGACAGTCCTTCCCGGGCGGCGCCGCCGGCGATGCGGAAATACAGGTAGGTGAAACAGCCAATGGTGATGAGCAGGAAAATTACGCGGCCAATGCGTCCGCCGGTCTTCGGCGGGGCGCTTTTCGGCATTTCCGCTGGATTGTCTTCATTCATGGGGGGATTTCTCCACGAGCTTGGCGAGGGTGGTTTCCAGGGGCGTCAAGCTGATTCCAAGTGCTGCGTCGGCGTTTTCCCGAACAGCTTCGTCGGTGGTGATGACATCGATGACCGCCGGGGTAATGCCTCCCCGCAGCCGGCTCGTCAGCGCCGCGCCGAGCTTTGCCAGGAAGACGGGGATGCCGCGGATGCGGATGGACTTCCCGAGCAATTCGGCGGCCCGCCCCACCAATTCGCGGTAAGCGATTCGCTCGGGGCCGGCAAGTTCGTAGACTCCGGCCACGGGGTTGCGGCAGGCGGCGAGAATGGCGGCGCAAAGATCGTCCACATCCAGCGGCTGCAACACGTACTTGCCGCCGTCGAGCAGGCTCGCCTTGCCGCGCTCGGCGGCGGCGAGCAGGGCCGCCGAGCCGGCGCTGCCGGGGCCAAGCAGGATGGGCGTTCGGATAATGATTCCCGCCGGGGCCTCACCCGCCGCCACGAGTTCCGCCTCGCCCTTGGAGCGGAAATAGGGGTTGGCGCTTTCCACCGAGGCGCCGAGCACGCTGATGAATACCAGCGACTTGAGCTTGCCATGCCGGGCGGCGTCCGCCACGGCGGCGGTGGCGTCCACATTGGCTCGCTGGTATCCCGTGTTGCGGCCCGGAATCAGAATGCCCGCGAGATGCACGGCGCTGTGGCAGCCCTGGAGCAGACCGTCGAGGCTCGCCGGGTTGTCGTAGGAAATGATTTGCGGTGAAATCGCCTCGTGCCGCGGCAGGGTTGCCAGGGCGCGTTCCGAGCGGACTCCGGCATTGACGGCGATGCCCGCCGCCGCCGCTTGTTCCAGCAGGCGCAGGCCCACACTGCTATTGGCTCCGGTGACTGCAATCCTCATGACAGCTTCACGCCACCTAGGAGCCTGCGCCGTAGGAATTCACGGCTGCAAATCCGCTCCACGCCCCCGGCCGCTCGATTTCGTTGCATATCCACCAAAATTCTCCTCAATCGATCAGCCAGGGGCGCGGCGATAGCGAATTTTCGCTTTCGTGAATTCCTACGGCGCAGGCTCCTAGGCCACGGCGCGCTTGGAGCGCTGTTTGCGGCCCGCGGCATCAAGCCGGATGGTGGCCAGTTCGGGGGCGCCAAAGGCGCGCCGGGCCTGCTCGGGCCTGGCGTCGGCATACAGCGTCGTGCGCATGCGCGGCTTGCGGCCCATACCGCGGATAGTGGATTCGATATCCGCCGGTGCCCACTCCTGGCCGTGTGCCGCCCCCGCCGCCCGGGTAATGCTTTCATTCATCAGGCTGCCGCCGAGATCGTTGGCGCCGGCGGCAAGGGCCAGCAACACGCCTTCGCGGCCCAACTTGACCCAGGACGCCTGGATGTTGGCGATCCGGCCATTGAGCACCAGGCGCGGAACCGCGTGCATGAGCAGGGCTTCGCGGAAGCTCGGCCCGGCGCGGGAGCGGCCCTTGAGATACATCGGCGCCTCCTGGGCGACATAGGGCAGGGGCACGAACTCGGTAAAGCCGCCGGTGCGCCCTTGCAGTTCGCGGACCGCCAGCAGATGCGCGGCCCAATGCCCGGGCGCATCGACATGGCCGAACATGATGGTGGCGGTGCTGCGCAGACCGACTTCATGGGCCGTGGCCATGACTTCCAGCCATTGCGCGGTATTGATCTTGTCGGCGCAGATGATCCGCCTGACGTCGTCGTGCAGGATTTCCGCGGCGGTGCCGGGCAAGGTGCCGAGCCCCGCCGACTTGAGTTCGCGAAGAAATTCGGCAAGTCCGATGCCGAGCGTTTCGGCGCCTTGCCAGACCTCGAGCGGCGAGAAGGCATGGATATGGATGTGAGGCGCGGCGGCGCGAACGGTTGTCAGGATGTCGAGATAGGTCCGCCCGGTGTAATCGGGATGAATGCCGCCTTGCATGCAGACTTCGCTCGCGCCCCGAAGCCAGGCTTCCCGTGCCCGCCGCGCCAGTTCCCGTGCTGAAATGTCATAAGGCCGCCCGCGCAGGTTCTCGCTCATCTTGCCCTTGGAAAAGGCGCAGAACTGGCAGCGGAAATAGCACACGTTGGTGTAGTTGATATTGCGGTTGACGACGTAGCTGACTTCGTCGCCGGCGACTTTCCTGCGCAATCGGTCGGCGTTTTGCGCGACGTGGGAGAAATCCGGCCCGCGCGCGCTGAAAAGCTGGACGACTTGCTCCCGCGTCGGTTCGTGTCCTTCAATGCAATGGTCAACGATTCGACGGATTTCCGCCGAAACCGCGTCACGTTTGGGCTGAACGCGCAACAGGGCCGGCTCCAGTTCGGGCAAGTTGCCGGGATGACCGGAAGACCAATGGTCGCGTTTGGCGAATCCCACCGCATCCGCATGTCGCAGCACCGCGGGCCGGACTTTCCCGTCGAGCCAGATATCGGGCCGGCGCACGTATTCAGGGTAGATCGTCAGGCGCTGCTCGAGAAAAGCGCCGGCGCTCCGGGTCTGGGCGGCGAGTTCGTCGAGATGCGGCCAGGGGGCCTCGGGATTGACGTGATCGGGCGTTACGGGCGAAACGCCGCCCCAGTCGTTGATGCCGGCCGCGACGAGTTGCTCCAGCGCGCCGGGGCTGAGATTCGGCGGCGCCTGGATGTTCATGTCCGGACCGAAAATCAGCCGCGCCACGGCGATGGTCCAGACGAGTTCTTCGAGATCGGGTTCGGGCGCCCGCGCCATTTTGGTATCGGGCTTGGCGCGGAAATTCTGGACGATGACTTCCTGGATATGTCCATGGCGCTCGTGTACGGCTCTGATCGCGAGCAATGATTCGATGCGTTCGCGGCGAGTCTCGCCGATGCCGATCAGGATGCCGGTGGTAAAGGGAACCGCGGCCTGTCCGGCGAGATCCATGGTTTCGAGCCTTACCGCGGGAACCTTGTCCGGCGAGCCGTAATGGGGCATGCCGGGTTCGCACAGGCGCGGGGAGGCGGATTCGAGCATGATCCCCATGGACGCGCTGACGGGCCGCAGCATGGCGATTTCCTCGGCGGTCATGTTGCCGGCATTGATATGGGGTAGCAGGCCGGTTTCCTTGAGCACGACCCGGGCGGCTTCGGCGAGGTAGTGCAGGGTGCTTTCGAAACCCATTTCGGCAAGGGCTTCGCGCGCGGCCTTGTAACGCAGTTCGGGTTTTTCTCCCAGCGTGAACAGGGCTTCCTGGCAGCCGAGTTCGGCGCCTTGCCGGCAGATTTCCAGCACTTTTTCGATGCCGAGATAGGGAGCCTGGACCTTGCGCGGGACGGTGGCGAAAGTGCAATAGTGGCAGACGTCGCGGCAGAGATGGGTCAGGGGGATGAACACCTTGCGCGAATAGGTAACGATTCCGGCATGGCGCCGGTCGCGAATCTCTCGCGCCCGGGCGGCCAGTGCGGCGGTGTCGCGGTTGTCCGCGAGTTGCAGCGCTTCTGCTTCGGGAATGATCACGTGGCGCAGTTTACGGGATAAGGTGAGCGGGCAACAAGCGCTGTTTAGTTGCTGGGGCATCGCCGCTGCCGGTTCGGGGTGTCAGGCGGACGCCGTAAATACATCCATGTAGGCTCTGCTCAGACATCCATGTCTGAGAAGCCGCCTGACACCCCGAACCGGCAACGGCTTACGGAGCCCCGTGGCTAGTTGTCGCTGAATTGGAGCAGCTTGTGGCTGGGATGCCTGAATCTCTCTTTATGCTCGTCAAGCAGTAGGCGAATTCTCCGCCTATGCTTCCGCCGACAATTCGTGGCGGAAATTGATGCTCAAACCTGAAAGCTTGCTAGTAATTCAAGGCACTTTTAAGGTTGTCGTGTTCGAACGCACTGGCCATTCGTTCAATGGCAGGACGTGGTAAGCCGATTTTGGCGGCAACAGTACGCCACTCAGCGACAGCGCGGGCGGTATTCTCATCGATGTCGAAGTACGGCGCGGCGTTTAGTGCTAGGGCGTGTTAACACTATCGCAGTGACTCGACTATAAGCACGAAGACGATGAATCCAAGGAAGACGACATCGAGTTTCTCGAAGCGCGAAAAGATTCGGCGGAAGCCCTTCAGACGCCGAAACAGCCGTTCGACCTCGTTGCGCCGCTTGTACAACTCCCTATCGTATTCCCACGGGTCGTTGCGGCTGCGTTTCGGTGGAACCACGGGCACGAAACCCAGGTCGAGGGCCAGTTGGCGGGTGGCGTTGTCCTCGTACGCGCGGTCCATGACCATCGCCGGGTTGCCGGCGGGCGCTTCCAGGCCGTTCAGGAGTTCGCGGCCTTCCGGGGCGTCGTGGGCGTTGCCGGGAGAGAGGGTGAACGCGACCG
>JAJEGU010000024.1 GCA_022819645.1 Pseudomonadales bacterium | reverse complement strand
GATTCAGAAGCGGGCGATTGTGCTGTTCCACGGACTGGAGCGGGTGGAGGCGTGGGAGAGGCGTCGTTTGAAGAAGGCGGCGTAGCAAAGAGACACCCGGAATTCACGCTCGAACGGGCGGAATGGCCCCTGCCCGCGATTTGGCGGCCGTAGGCGTCACCCGAGAAATGGGGCCAAATCCCGGAGTGGAATCCTTGAGCCAGCGATGTCGAAATTTCCCGGTCTGGTATGATGGGTGTCCCAAGTTGGCTACACCGGCCCCGGCGGCACGGCCAGCGAGACCGCGAGACTGACCGTGACCGCCGCGGCCGACACCGACGGGTACGGAACCGTTGATTCCGAAGACGAGGACGACGCAGCCTCATGACCCATCCGTGCTCAAAAGTCGTCTCGCCCTCGCGCAAGGAAAAGAAGGCAGCATAGAACGGACTATCCAAAATTCACGCCCATCCGGGCGGCATAGCCCTCGCTCGCAAGAAAGCTCCCGAGATTCCACAGGCTCCAGATTAGAACAAACATTATGTGATAGTTGTTGAATATTCTTTTTTATTCAGTATGATTGCCATTGTGACGCAGGCAATGGGTGTCCCAAATCATTCCTCCCAAATCATTCCACAAATCATTCCACTGCAAGCCAGGGAGCCACTGACATCATGATTACGCTAGCAAGACCAGGTATGTTTTCTGCGGCGCTTTTTCTAAGCGTTTCTATTGTTGCGCAGGACGCTGAGCCGGAATACGTAAATCTCAACTGGACGCTTGAGGAGTACCAAACGCGTTGTATCCCGATCTGGTCCGAGGAAGAGCTGGAGCTCGCCGTTGTCGACGGCGGCTGCACTGTCGGGAAATTCGGCGATATTGCGGAACTCGACGGATCCAGGTTTTACTATGCTCTGTATAACGACGACAAAAAGTCCCTGCCCAGGGTAGACCCGCCTGACGATATAGAAGCCGAGATTCGACGTTTACGTGACGAGAACTGGAGAACTGAATCCACTGCTCTTGCGATTTTCAAGGCCACTGCGGAAGACCGGGAGCGTGCGACGGTTGTTCACTTGCGCAAACAAGGACGAATTCCATACGGGAGTCTACAGATTGAACCATTCACTGAGCCGGAATTGATCCAAACGGATATCGGGCCGGTGATCTACCTGCGAGGATTCGGCTGCTGCGATGGCATGCAAATGTACAGATTCGATGAATATTGGCTTTGGCGGGATGGCGACTTGCTACAAGTGGATACGAACGCTTGGTTCCGGAGCGCGCGCGAGCGACTGCGCTTACCTGCTGGATATTCACTGAATGGTATTAGCAACCTTGCTCAAGCATTACCCACGTTGACTTATGACGCTTCCATTTGGGGGCCGGAAGATCCCGATTGTTGCCCAAGCGGAGGCGAGGTGCGAATTCATTTTGAATGGGAGGATTTGACGCTTCGAATTTCGAGCTTCAATTTGGCCCTCAATTGACGCTTGGGGTCAGGCCCCCGATTCTCGCCTATGCCTTTCCCGTCCCTGTCAAAGCCGCCGGGCGGCCGCAGCCTCATGACTCAACCGCGCTCACAAATCGTCTCGCCCTGGCGAACGCGCTACTACCACTACGTTTCCCGCTGTGTGCGTCAGGTTTGGTCTGGCTGTGCGGTGAGGGCAGCTTGTCAATCTCGATCTTTTGACCAAGCTCGACTCCCAAATGCCTTGGCTGGCTTTTTTGAGCGTAACCTGCAGCCATGGGACACCCTCCTTCTTGCGGCAGGCAGCCTGGAAAGTGGAAACCTCATGCTTCGGTTAACTCTGGTCAGGAGTCACGGTCAAATTAACAATCTTACTCGTTGGGCAAGGTGAATACGTACAGGGCGTTGTGGCCGTCGGGGCTGCGCAGTTCGGGGGCGAGGAAATTGCCGATGCGCCAGGGGCTGCCGCCCTCGCGGCCCGCGGGGGTCGCCACGTATTGCTTGCCGTCGACGGCGTAAGTCATCGGAAAACCCTGGGCGGAAGTGGCCAGCCAGCTGCGCCAGAAGCGACCAAGCAGGACACCCATCCAATCGGTCGCCATTCAGATTCCGGCCCAGCCCTTGTTCCGACCCCGATTATCAGTACCGTCCGGCTAATTTCCCCAAAAACTTGGCATTCCGAGCCCACCTCGCCTATACCTTCCAATCTACTCTACGGGACACCCAATAAGCCCGGAACACACCGCTTTCGGCGCCTGCTCGGTTCATGCAGGTCCGGTTTACATTTTTTTGACGGCAGCCTCGTAAATCAGCTTTTTGCGGACGCCGGTGATTTTGGCCGCCAGGGCGGCAGCCCTGGTCAGCGGCAATTCGGATTGGAGAAGAGAGACAATGCGCAGGGCTTCAGGCAGGTGTTCCGCGGCTTGTTCTTTTGCCTCGTAGCCGGCGAGCAGCAGCACGAATTCGCCCTTGCGCTGATTTTCGTCGTTTTCCAGCCAGGCGGCGGCTTCGGCGAGGCTGCCCCGGAAGTGGCTCTCGAACTGCTTGGTCATTTCCCGGGCGATGAAGATGCCGCGGTCAGGGCCAAGGATGGCGACAAGGTCTTCGACACAGTCGAGGATGCGATGGCTTGATTCATAAAGAACCCAGGTGGCGGGCTCGCCCTGCAGCTCCCGCAGCCGCTTGCGGCGGGCGGCTTGCGCGGCGGGCGGAAATCCCTCGAACCGGAAACGGTCCGTGGGCAGGCCCGCCACGCTCAGGGCGGCAAGCAGGGCGCTTGGGCCGGGAATGGGGATGACCTGACTGCCCTGCTCCCGGGCGGCCTTGACCAGGGCATAGCCGGGGTCGGAAATGAGCGGCGTGCCCGCATCGGAAATCAGCGCCACACTGGCGCCATCCCGCAGCATGTCCAGCAGCTTTTCCCGCACGGGGGCGCCACTGTGCTCGTGATAGGCAAGCAGCGGTCGGCGGATGCCATAATGCTCAAGCAGCTTGGCGCTGTGGCGGGTATCTTCCGCGGCAATGCAGTCAACACTGTCAAGCACCTCCCGCCCCCTGCGGGAAAAATCCCCGAGATTGCCTATGGGTGTCGCCACTACGTACAGACAGCCTGTTGGGAAAATCATGGGATGGGGTGTTCCACTGGCGGTTCTCCGGCGACGCCACGCTCACATGACGCCCGGATTGTGACAAACCGGCATGCTCCCGAATACTTGCGGACTGGTTGAGAATGTGGCGCTTATCGCCGAAATTGCAACGTGCAGCGGCGATGATACACTAGGAGCCTGCGCCGTAGGAATTCGCGAAAGCGAAAATTCGCTATCGCCACGCCCCTGGCCGGTCGATTGAGGCGAATATTGGTGGATATGCAACGAAATCGAGCGGCCAGGGGCGTGGATGAGAGCGGATTTGCAGCCGTGAATTCCTACGGCACAGGCTCCTAGACGCCGCATTTGCCAGAGGAATTGCCATGAGCAGACTTTCGGGGGTTTTTTGCAGGCGGATGGCGGGCTGTACCGCCCTTGGGTTGGCAATACTGCTGACTCCCGCCACCTTGGCCGAAGACGCCGGCAATCTGTACAACACCGCGGTGGATGTCCGCATGGGAGAGCGGTATTTCGAGCGGCAGTGTTCGCGTTGCCATGGTTTCGACGCCACGGGCAACGATGAAACCGGAGCGCCGGACCTCACCGGGCGGCTGACCAGGGGAAGCACCGATGTCGCCATTTTCAACATTATCCGCGATGGCATTCCCGGCACCGCCATGTTGCCGGTGGCGGCGGATGTGCCGGACCCCCAGGTCTGGCAGGTGGTGGCCTATCTCGATTCGCTTCGCTACGACCCGGGTTCGGTGGTGCTTGCCGGCAATGCCGAAGCCGGCGGCGAACTGTTCTGGAATGGCAGCGACTGCGCCGATTGCCATATGGTGAATGGCCGCGGCTCGCGCAGCGGGCCGGACCTGTCCCGGGTGGGGGAAAACCGCACGCCGGATGACCTGCTCGCCGACATGGTCAATCCCCAGGAAAATGTGGCGCCGCGCTGGTGGCGGCTGCGGGTGACCGGGCCCGACGGTGTCAGCCGGGAGGGCTACCGCATGAACGAAGACAGCTTCTCCCTGCGCATCATGGACGACGGGGAAAACCTCTGGTCGATTCCCAAGGACGGCCTGCAATCCTACGAACGTATCGAAGATTCCACCATGCCCAGCTATGCCCAGACACTGTCGGAGAGCGAACTGGACGACCTGGTCGCCTACCTGTTCTCCCTGAGACGGGAGGAAATATGAATATGAAAAACATGCTCCGCAGCCTGCTGCCCGCCCTGCTGCTCCCCGCGCTTGCCGCGGCCCAGGAACAGCAGTTGCAGACCGTGATTACGCCGGCATTCTCCCCTGTCACCTGGGAGCGACTGGTGGACGCGAAGAACGAGCCGGAAAACTGGCTGATGTATTCCGGCACCCTGGATAGCCAGCGGCACAGCCTGCTCGATCAGATCAACACCGAAAACGTGTCCGAACTGGAAATGAAGTGGGCCTACCAGATTCCCGTGATCGACCGGGCCGAAACCGTGCCGCTGGTGGTGGACGGGATCATGTTCATCACCGAGGCGCCGAGCAATGTCACCGCGGTGGACGCCCGTACCGGCCGGGTGTACTGGCGCTATGACCACGAACTGCCCGAGGATCTGCGCATCTGCTGCGGCCGCAACAACCGCGGCGTGGCGATTCTCGGCGAAACGCTGTTCATGAGTACGCTCGACGCGCATCTGGTGGCCATCGACGCCCGCACCGGCAACCTGCTGTGGAACACCGAAGTCGCTCCTCATGCTTCCGGCTACAGCAAGACCGCCGCCCCGCTCATCGTCAAGGACCTGGTGGTCACCGGCATCGCCGGCGGCGAATTCGGCATCCGCGGCTTTATCGACGCCTACGACCCGGAAACCGGCGAACTGGTATGGCGCACCCACACCATTCCCGGCCCCGGCGAATTCGGCAACGACACCTGGTCGGGCGATTCCTGGGCCACCGGGGGTTCCGCCACCTGGATCACCGGCTCCTACGATGCCGAACTGAACCAGATCTACTGGGGCACCGGCAATCCGGGCCCGGACTGGAACGGCGACGTGCGCCTCGGCGACAACCTCTATTCCGACTCGGTGCTCTCCCTCAATGGCGATACCGGGGAAATCGAGTGGTATTTCCAGTTCACGCCCCATGACGTGCACGACTACGATGCCATCCAGATTCCCATCCTCGCCGACATCGAGTTCGGCGGCGAAATGCGCAACACCATGCTCTGGGCCAATCGCAACGGCTTCTTTTACACCCTGGACCGCGCAACCGGCGAATTCCTCCTCGGCGACACCTACGCCTCGGTGACCTGGGCCTCCGGGCTGGACCCGAGTGGCCGCCCCATTCGCGTGCCGGGCATGGCGCCGACCTATGAGGGCATTATGGTGTCTCCACCCATTGTCGGTGCCACCAACTGGTATTCGCCCGCCTTCAATCCCGACACCGGGCTGTTTTACGTCACGTCTTTCGACGGCGAGCAGGAGTTCTTCAAACGCGACGAGGATTATGAGGAAGGCGAACGCTACACCGGCGGCGGCGGGCGTTACACCCAGCCCATGGACGCCTTTCACAGTTCGATCCGCGCCATCGACCCCGCCACGGTGGAGATCGTCTGGGAGTTCCCCATCATGCCGCGGTCTTCGGCCGGCATCACCACCACCGCCGGAGGCCTGCTGTTCAGCGGCAGCGCCGACGGCTACTTTTTCGCGCTGGATGCGGCCACCGGCGAGGAATTGTGGAATGTTTCCCTGAGCCGCCGGGTTCACGCGGCGCCGATGACCTGGTCGGTGGACGGCGAGCAGTTCGTCACCATCGCCTCGGGGAATGTGGTCTTTACCTTCGGCCTGCGGAACTGAGCAGGACACGGCCGGGGACAAGCCGGCAAGACACTGAATCGCAGATGGTGAAGGTCTGGACCACGGCGCGGGAACTGGCTGCGGCCACGCCCGCCGGCAGGAATCGCTATGTGGATTTCCTGCGGGGCTTTTCGATTCTGTTTGTCATATCCGGCCACTGGCTGATCACCGGCGCGATGATCGACCCCGAGACCGGCGGCGTCACGCCGGTGCTGGCGCTGGAAGTGGTTCCCTGGGCCGAATGGCTGACCTGGGTCTTTCAGGTCATGCCGATTTTTTTCCTGGTGGGTGGCTACGCCAATTCGGTGTCGCTGGAGTCGGCGCGGCGCAGGGGCATAGACTACGGGGAGTGGCTCGCCACTCGCCTGCATCGGCTGCTGCGGCCCATGCTGCTGCTGGTGCTGGTCTGGACGCTGATTGCCCTGGCGCTGCACGCCGGAGGCATTGCAAGTACAGGCATCCAGTTCATCACCCGCACCGCGCTGCTGCCCACCTGGTTTCTCGCCATCTACACGATGATCGTCGTGCTGGCGCCCCTGAGCCATGGAGTCTGGCTGCGCTGGGGATACTGGTCGCTGTTCGCCCTGCTGGCCCTGGCGGGGCTGGCGGATTTCGTCTTCTTCGGCCTGGGCTGGGAAACCCCCGGCTGGAGCAATTATTTCTGGATCTGGCTGGCCATGCATCATCTGGGCTTTGCCTGGCGCGACGGCCGCCTGGGCGGCCCGGTCATGCTGCTGGCGATCGCCGGAGCCGCCCTGCTCACGCTGCTGGCGGTGGTGCTGCTGGGCCCCTATCCGGTTGCCATGGCCGGCTCGCCAGGGGACGGCCCGAGCAATTCCCTGCCTCCCAAGATCACCCTGGCCCTGCTGGGCGCGGTCCAGTTCGGCGTGTTGCTGGCCATGGAAAAACCCATGCGGCGGCTGCTTGAGAACCTCCGCATCTGGACCGCCACGGTGCTCATCAACAGCATGATCATGACCTTGTATCTGTGGCATATGAGCGTGCTGTTGC
The DNA here is from genome assembly GCA_022819645.1 of Pseudomonadales bacterium. GTDB lineage: Bacteria > Pseudomonadota > Gammaproteobacteria > Pseudomonadales > Pseudohongiellaceae > UBA9145. Next base: position 20,276 of record JAJEGU010000024.1, on the reverse strand, counting down.
TGCTGCTTGGCGCTTCCTGGCTCGCCGATGGGTTCGGACTCGGCGTGGCGCCCGGCAGCGCCCCCTGGTGGTGGGCGCGGATTCCCTGGCTGCTGCTCTGCGCCGCCTTGCTGTTGCCGGTGGCCATGAGCCTTTCGCCGCTTGAGCGAATGTCGCGCTCCGCCGCCGCACCCGTTCCAAAGCTTTGGCGCCAATTGCCCGGCGCCGCCCTGGTGGGGCTAGGCATCAGCTTCACCGCATTGTTCGGCATCGACGGCAACCCCCTGTCACTGGCCAATACCGGCATTGTGGCCCTGGTGCTCGGCGGCGGTTGGATCTGCGGAATCGCTTTCCTGCCAAAACGAGTCTAAGTATTCTCTGAATTCAATGGCTTACTTGGGAGAAAAATACCAAAATAATTGTCTATTTACGATTTTTTGAATATTTTTACCAATATTTTAGTAAATACACGAACATGAAACTCCCGCAGCTTGGCCGAAATCTGAGGGACTCCCGCAAGCGCCGCTTCCCCGGGGACAATCTGGCGCGCTTTGCAATTCGTATCGGTGTGAGTCGCGCCACACTTCAAAAAATGGAACAGGGAGATCTCTCGGTTTCCATGGAGAAATATTACCAGGCCGGGAAATTGCTGGGTCTGGAGCGGGAATTCGAACAACTCCTGCGGTTGCCGCGGAGTTTGTTCGATGACTGAGTTGGCCCGATACGACGTTTACATGAATCCGCCCGAAGCGGGCGTCTGCAAGGCCGCCGAATGTGTACTGGAAGAGACCGATGGCCGGCTGACGCGTTTCGCATTCCGTTACGATCCTTCCTGGCATGCGCGGCCCGCGTCCTTTTCGCTGGACCCGGCGCAACTGCCGCTTGGTCGCGCGGAATTCACTCTCCACTGCCTGCGCGGAGCGCCGGCCCTGATTGACGACTACTTGCCCGACGCCTGGGGGCGCAAAGTGCTGGACCGGTTCGCGCTGGCGAAGGACAGGAAACGGCTAAACGCGAACAGCGCAATTGAAATACTGGGGCTGATGGGCGCCAGCAGAATCGGTTGCCTGCAACTGGTTCCGGAAGGCCAGACGCCGGATTTCGCCCGCGGGTATCCTCTCGGCGACCTCGCCAGAGCCGAAGAACTCGCCTGGCGGATTGACGACGACAGCTTCGTGCCGGAGAACGTGGATCAGTTCGAACTGGCCTACCTCGGTAACGGAGGTGGCGTCGGCGGCGCCAGACCCAAAGCGTTGTTTTACGACGATAAGGGCTGCTATCTGGCGAAATTCAATCGCGACGCCGACCGGTTCAATCACGCCCGGATTGAACTGGCTTGCCTCAGGATGGCGGCGGCGGCAGGCATCGATGCGGCAAGCGGCAGGGTCGAGAGCGGAATCAATGGACGGGAGGTCCTGCTGCTGGACCGGTTCGACATCGCAGCCGACGGCGGCCGCAATCATCTGATTACGGTAAACGGTCTGCTGAAGGACCCAAATACGCAACAGGACCCGGGGCAGTCTTTTCGATACGACGACATCCATCACCTGTTGTCGCGGTACTCGGTCGATCCGGAAGCGGATTTCGAACAGTTGCTCAAGCTGATGCTGTTCAACCGCGGCATCAACAACACCGACGACCACGAGCGCAACTTCAGCCTGATCAACCGGGGCGAGGGTTATCGTCTGTCACCCGCTTACGATCTGGTTCCTTCGCTTGCCCTGGGCGAGTATCATGCGGCCGGATTCGGTTATAGGGTGAGCCCGCCGACCGCGTCCGAGGTCGCGCGGCTGGGGAAAGTGTTCGGCCTGAGCAAGGCTACGGTGGCGCGTTGCGCCGAGCGGGTGGGAGCGGCAATCTCGTCCTGGCCGGATACGGCTGCCGAAGCGGGTGTTTCCGAGCGGGAAATGGAACTGGCGGGCCAGAGAATGAGCCAATGACAAACACGAAAATTCGGCCATACGACAGCGACCGGGACGAGAAAGCGGTGCGCCGCATCTGGGAGGAGACCCGCTGGATAGACCGCGGCGATGAGAGCGACGCCGCCTCGCTGCGCGTCATGCTCGACCATTCCCCCGCACTGGTGGCGGAGTTGGACGGTGAAGCCGAATGCGTGACCATTTCCAGCCCGGCGACGATCCGCCACCTGCGGGAGGACATTCCCCTGGGCATTGTCGCCGCGGTAACCACAAGCCCCAGCGGGCGCCGGGCCGGGCTGGCCTCGCGCACCACCGCGGCCCTGCTGCGGCGCGATGCCGAGGCGGGCATGATGGTCTCGGCGCTGGGAATGTTCGAGCAGGGTTTTTACACCCGTCTTGGCTTCGGCAATGGGCCCTGTGAGTTGCGCTGGGGTCTTGATCCGGCAACGCTGTCGGTTCCGGTCTCCGCCGCATCGCCGCTTCGCATTAGCGCCAGCGACAGCGCAGACGTACACCGGGCCATGCGCGAGCGCGCCCTTTGCCATGGCGGGGTTCGCATCCTCAATGCGGCCCATATCGAGGCGGAAATGGGCTGGACCGAGCATCCTCTCGGCCTCGGTTACCGCAATGAAGGAGGGGAACTGACCCACTTTCTCTGGGGCGAGTTGAAGGACGAGAATGGCCCTCTGATCATCACCGCCATGGCCTGGCGGGAACCCGGACAGTTGCTGGAATTGCTGGCGCTGTTGCGGAGCCTGGGAGACCAGGCCCATGTGGTGAAAATGATCGAGCCCGCCGGCGTGCATCTGCAGGATTTCATCACCCGGCCCTTTCGCCAGGCCAATACGAGCAAGGGCGGCGAATGGCGCAAGGGCGCCGAAGCCGAAGCCTGGTGGCAGGCGCGCATCAACGACCTGCAAGGTTGCCTGGCCCGCACTTCCCTGCCCCATGCCGGATCGGCCCTGACCTTCAATCTGCATCTCGACGATCCGATTGCGGGGTTTCTGCCCGCATCGGGCAACTGGAAAGGAACGAGCGGAGACTACGTCGTGGAGCTCGGCAAGGCGAGCAGCGCGGAACCCGGCAGGCGCAAGGGCTTGCCCAGCCTCCATGCCGGCGTTGGCGGTTTTACCCGGCTGTGGCTGGGCTGCGCCGAAGCCCGCGCCATCGCCGCCGCGGGACAGCTTGAAGCACCCGGGCAATTGCTCGACGACATTGAAGCGACCTTGCGTCTCCCCACCCCCCGTACCGGCTGCGAATTCTGATTAGGGATTCGCGGACAATCGAGCCGCGATGGCTTCCCGATCGATTTCCCGGCCTTCGAGGAAGACCCGTTCGATGGCTCGGGTATTGCGAATATTGCCCAGAGGGTTTGCCGACAGTATCACCAGGCTTGCGCCGTACCCCGGCGCCAGCAGGCCGAGATCGTCAATCTCCAGATGCCGCGCCGCCACGCTCGTTCCGGCCGCCAGGGCCTGCATCGGGCTCATGCCGAGACGGACATAGATTTCGAGTTCGCGATGCCCGGTATAGCCGAAGGGGTGGCCCGGCAAGGCGCCGGCGTCGGTGCCGAGCACAATGTCGGCGCCCGCATCCACCAGGCGCATGAGACTGTCGCGCAAGCTGCTTTCCCGCTCTTCATCCCGGACGATTTCACCTTCCGGCAGCCGACCGGAGCCGGTCAAGCCGTCCGCGCCGGCGTCCGGCAACACCGCCCGCAGGAAGGGATCCTCGCCAATGGCTTCCCGGCGCAATTCGCCAAGGCCGAGATTGGGCACCACAAAGGCGCCGGAGGCTGCGATCTGTTCGGCAATCTCCGCGGTAAAAGCGTCCCCCAGTCGGCCATGGAGAAAGCCATGGGCGCCTGCCGCAAGCAGGTCGGGCATGTCCGAGGCAAATTGCTGGTGGACGAATACCTTCAATCCCAGGCTTTCGCTGACGGCAATCAGCGGGCGATACACGTCCGGGGCAAGTTTCTGCTGGCTGCCGCCGCGATCGTCAACCCAGATCTTGATGAAATCAATGCCGCTGGCCGCCACTCCCCTGGCTTCGATCACGGCCTGCTCGGGGTCGTAGAGGCCATGGAGAATCGTCTGGCCGGTGCGCTCGGCCACTGCCGCCACTTCCAGCAGAAAGGCGTCGTTGGGGCCCTGCCCCTCCGGCCCCATGCCGGCTGAAAACAGCAGCCGCGCAGCATTCGGGTAACGCTCGCGCTGGTTTTGCTGGAATTCCAGGGCCATTTGCTCGGCATCCGTACCCGCCGAAAAGGCTGCGGCAAAACCGTACCAGGCATATTGTTCGAGATTCTCGCGCAGGTTTTCCGGCGAATAGTTGTGGCCTCCCCAATCATGGCGGCTCTGAAACCCCAGATGGGTATGACCGTCGATCAGCGCGGGAATCACCGTCTTGCCCCTGCCGTCGATCACTCTGGCAACATCGCGCACAGGAATAACCCCGCTGGACACCGCCGCGATTTCACCGCCCCGAACCAACAGGGACCCGTTCTCAATAACCGACCCGTCGCCGATCACCAGCCGCGCATTGCTGATGAGCACCGCCTCCTGGGCCAGCAAGGGGCCGGGAAGGTAAAAGAGTATTACCAATATTTTCAAAAGCTTGCGGTGCATTGCAGATGATTTGAATGGCATGGGAACGTCCTCTTGACTTGCAACTGGAAATGCAATTGACTTCGATAATGCGAATCATTATTATTTGCATCCTTTTTGCATCCACCATGAGGAACAGTAACATGAGAAGTAGCGGAACATGGGCTCGCCTGGCCCGGGTATTGCCCATCCTGTGGGCCATACCGGCAGCCGCCCAGTCGCAACAGCAGGCTCGGGAGCTCGAAGAGATCGTCGTCCTGGGAAGGTATCTCTATACGGATCAGGTCAATGCTTTACGAACCCCCACCCCTATCATTGATGTCCCCCAGAGCCTGTCCATCATCACTGCCGATCAGATCAGGATGCAGGGCTTCACCAATCTTGGCGACATCGTCAACTACACTCCCGGCGTAAACACCTCACAGGGCGAAGGCCACCGCGACGCAGTAGTGTTTCGGGGTGTCCGCTCAACGGCTGATTTCTTTATCGATGGGGTTCGCGACGATGTGCAATACTACCGCCCTCTTTACAATCTCGAACAAGTGGAGATTCTGCGAGGTCCCAATTCCCTCTTTTTCGGGCGTGGCGGAACCGGCGGGATTCTGAATCGCGTCACCAAGAAAGGCATGATCGGCGACAACTTCACCGGCTACAAGGCGAGCGCAGATTCATTCGGCGAATATGACATCGAGTTCGACGGCAATTATTCGATGAATGCGAACTCGGCGTTCCGAATCAACGCATTCTATGAAAACCTCAGTAATCACCGTGACTTCTACGACGGCGACCGATTCGGAATCAATCCAACCGCCCGATTCGAAATTGGCACCGCCACCACGCTTGACCTGTCCTGGGAGTACATCGATCACGAGCGGTTTATCGACCGCGGCATCCCCACGGGCTCGGATGGACGCCCGATAGAAGACTTCAGGGATATTGTCTTCGGTGATCCGGACCTGAACCTGACCGGGTTGCAGGCCCATTTGTTCCGCGCGACCCTGCAACATGAATTTTCGGAAAACCTGAAAGGAAACTTCAGCGCGTTTCTCGGGGATTACGACAAGCTGTACCAGAACTTCTATGCGTCGAGCTACAAACAATCCCTCACGCCGAATGAGGTCACTCTGGATGGTTATGTCGACACGACCCAGCGGGAGAACGGGATCCTGTCAGGAAACCTGATCGGTGAGTTCAGTACGGGCGGTTTGGATCACACGCTCGTGGTCGGTGGCGAATACATTGATACGACATCGGATCAGGATCGGTTCAATGCCTTTTGGGACACCACGTCGGACGATAATGAAATCTTCCCGATCAATCGTCCTCTCAGTCTGCGGGGAGGCGCAGGGATCAACGTTGCCGGAGGATCGACAGTCAACAGTTTTTCGGCAGACCTCAATGACGACACGCAGGTGGCCATTGAAGTGCTATCCGCCTATATTCAGGACGAGATCAGGATTTCGGACAATCTCGACCTCGTCATTGGCGCACGCCTCGACAGCTTTGATATCACGGTTCTCAATGTGCCGGCAAATGACCTGCGAAGCCGCAAGGATGAAGAAATTTCACCGCGCCTCGGACTCGTCTTCAAACCGCAGGAGCAAATCTCGTTGTACGGCAGCTACAGTGGATCCTTCCTGCCGCGAAGCGGTGAGCAGTTCGCAAACATCAATGGAAACAACAACCGGCTGGACCCAAACACCTTCGCCAATCTCGAAGCGGGCGTAAAGTGGGACCTGAGCCCGGGTCTGAGCCTGACCGCCGCCGTATTCGAGATCGAACAAAGCTCGCCCCAGGTTGCTGATGACGACCCTTCCACGCTGGATATCATTGATTCGACCATTGACGGTTTCGAACTGCAGTTCAGCGGTCTGCTGACGGATCGATGGTTCATTTCATCCGGATACAGTCATCTTGACGGGGAACAGGTCAATCGTTCCGGCCCCACAGGTCTGCGTCCACGTGAGTTGCCGGAAAACATGCTGTCGCTCTGGAACAGTTTCCAGATCAACGACAGATTGGGTCTCGGACTCGGTCTGAGCTATCAGGACGAGAGCTTCATCAACAATGGCAACAGCGCTATCCTGCCGAGCCATACCCGGTTCGATGCGGCGGTTTTTTACGACGTATCCAACAGCCTCCGCGTGCAACTCAATGTGGAGAACCTGAGCGATGAACTGTACTTTCCGAACTCACACAGCACGCATCAGGCCACCGTGGGAGCGCCGCTGAATGCCCGCCTGACCATTAGCAGCCGGTTCTGATGGCGCGGCGGAATCCGAACCCGACAGTTCACTCTTCCCGGAAGGTAAACACAAACAGCAGGAACACGATCAGGGCGAAACCGGCCGGCAGCAGCCAGAAATCCTGCCAGCGCGCCAGCGTCAATACAGTTTCGTCTCCCAGGAACGCGTTGAACAGCGCTCCGGCTATCTGTGCGCCGATGAACATCCCGATCCCGTAGGTCACCAGGACGAGAAATCCCTGGGCCTGGCCGCGCACGGCCGGCGTCGATTTCTTGTCGACGTAGATCTGCCCGGTGACGAAAAAGAAGTCGTAACAGATGCCATGCAGCAATATGCCCGTGACCACCATCCAGAAGACGGCGTCCGGCGCGCCAATGGCGAACAGCAGGTAACGCAGGATCCACGCCGCCATGCCGATGGCCAGCATCCATTTCACGCCGAAGCGCGCGAACAGCAGCGGCATCAGCAACATGAACGCCGCCTCGGACATCTGGCCGAGCGTCATCAGCGACGATGGGTTGGGCAACAGGCCGACGACCGCGTTGCTCACGTTCTGATCGTATACCGCGTTGGCGACGAAGATCGGCGCGAAGTTGTAATACGCGGCCAGGGGAATGCAGATCAGAATCGAGCAGGCGATGAAGATATAGAACGCGCGGCTGCCCAGTTGCCGGAACGCGTCGATGCCGACGATGCTTTTCAGGGATACTTTTTCGCCGGCGGCGGGAGGCGGCGTATGCGGCAACGTGAAACTGTAGGCGCCGAGAATCAGACTCGCGATCGCCGTCGTGTACAGCGGCAGCGGGGTGCGATCCGGCAATTCGTCGCCCGAGAACTGGCCGAGGACGAAACCGATGAACAGCCCGGCGACGATCCAGCCGATCGTACCGAACACGCGAATGAGCGGAAACTGCTTTTCCTGGTTCTCGATATTGTGAAAGGCGAGCGAGTTTGCCAGCCCCAGCGTCGGCATATAGCAGATGTTGTAGAGCAGGAGCAGCAATATGAACAGCAGGGGCGACCCCGTCGCCTGGGGCACAGTCAGCATGATCAGCCCGCCGATGATATGCAGCGCGCCGAGAACCCGCTCCGTGGCGAAAAACCGGTCGGCAACCAGGCCCAGGAAAAACGGCGCGATGATCGCGGCAACGGGATTGACGGTATACGGCCAATGCGTGAGGTCCGCCATACCCTGGGCCGCCATGTAGTTTCCGATCGTCACATACCACGCGCCCCAGATGAAGAACTGCAGAAACATCATCGCGCTCAGGCGCGTACTGATGGCATTGTTCGCACTATTCGCACTTTGCATAACTTGACTCCCGGACCGCGGCTAGCGCGATGGATAAAGCGGTGAAATGAGATTCGGCGTCTCTTCGCGCCTGCTGCGGCTGGCCCACAATATGCCGCGCCGCAGGATCGTCAGGGCCTCGGGAATCTCGTATACATGGGGTTTGTGGCCCAGCGAGGTGTAGAAGACGCGGCCCTCGCCGTATATCCGTTTCCAGACCACGGGTATGACCGCGTCCCTGACCCAATAGTCATGGTCGCCGTTGAATGTCGTCGTCGCGAGAACCTTGTTGTTCGGATCGACGTGCATGTAATACTGCTCCGATACGACGTCGAAATCGTCCAGTCCCCGCGTGATCGGATCTTCGTGATCGGTGATGTTGACCCGGTAGGGAATACCGTCGTTGCCGGGATGTTCCACCCATTGGCCGCCGATCATGTACTCGTAGCGCTGCGCCAGCCGGAACGAATCGCCGAGACCGCCGTGCCAGCCGGCGATTCCCATGCCGTTTTCCACCGCCGTGAGCAGACCGTTGAGCTGGTCCCCGGTAATCGTCCCCATGGTCCAGATCTGCACGACCAGATCGATGCCGCTCATGAACTCGCCGTCCGCGTATGGCTCCAGGGAATCCGAGACGATCACCTCGAATCCTTCGCTCCGCAGCCAGGGCACCAGCAAGTCCCGGTAGGCCTCCGGCTCGTGACCTTCCCAGCCGCCGTAGGTAAAAAGCACCCGCCCGGAATTCTCCGCCCCGAACGCCGGAAACCAAACAGTGGCGGCCATAAGGAAAATCGCCAACCGCGCGATCGCTTTCCTGCAAAATTCTCCGTACGATCCGTAGGGGCGAGGCATGCCTCGCCCGATAATTCGCAATGCGCTCACCACAAGATCAATCCTCATACGTCCACCCAAACCGTTCCGTTGCCGGAACTCTCCACGGCCGCCTCCACGAAGCGCATGCCGCGGATTCCGTCCTCGACCCCGGGATAATCGCATAACGCCGGTTCGCCCGCCGCCGCGCGCCGCACGTCGGCCATGAAATCGCGGTAGATGTTGGCAAACGCTTCGAGATAACCCTCGGGATGGCCGGCGGGCGTCCTTGTCGCTCGCGCGGCCGCTTCGCCCAGGTAACCGCCGCCGGACCGGAATCTCTCCCAGCTCTTGCCGGCCGGCTTCACTTTCAGCGTATTCGGTTTCATCTGGTGCCACTCCAGCCCCGCCTTCGTGCCGTAAAGGCGGATATTGAGGGCGTTCTCCTCGCCGCAGGCGATCTGCGAGCATACGAGCGTGCCCCGGGCGCCGCCTTCCAGCCGCAATAGCATGCTGGCGTCGTCGTCGAGCCGCCGGCCTTCGACGAAGCTCGTCAGTTCCGCGCAGACCGATTGCACCTTCCGGCCCGTTACGAACTCAACCAGGTGCTTGGCGTGGGTGCCGATGTCGCCCACGCAGCAACTGACGCCGGAGCGCGCGGGATCCGTGCGCCATTCGGCCTGCTTGTTCCCCTGGCGTTCCAGCGGTTCCATGAGCCAGTCCTGGTTGTATTCCACCTGGACCTTGCGCAATTCTCCCAGCCGGCCGCTCGCGACGAAATCGCGGGCCTCGCGGACCATCGGGTAGCCGCTGTAGGTATGCGTCAGGGCAAACAGCTTGCCGCTGCTCGCCACGATTTTGCCCAGTTCCCGCGCATCGTCGAGGCTCGACGCCAGCGGCTTGTCGCAGACGATGTGGATGCCGGCTTCGAGAAACGCCTTCGCGACCGGAAGATGAAGATTGTTCGGCGTTGCGATTATGACGTAGTCGATGCCGTCCTCGATCGCCGCTTCTTCGGCGGCCATCGTCTCGTAGGAATCGTAGGTCCGTTCGAGATGCCAGGCTTCGGCGCTCGCCTTCGCCTTTTCGGGGTCGGAAGACATGGCGCCGGCGACTACCCGCGCCTCGTTGTCGAGTTCCGCGGCGATTCGATGCACGGCGCCGATGAAAGCGCCCTGGCCGCCGCCGACAATTCCCGCCCGGAGTTTTCTCATGATCTGTAGGCCTCCCGCCCCACGCCTTGCACGGGAATCCCCTGCGCGGCCATCACCTCGTGTTGCAGCGCGTACATCGCCGCCGCCGCTTCGTCGATGGCCCTGGTAAACGCGACCGACCCTTCCAGGATCGGCGCCAGCTTGTCCTTGTCCTGGATGCGCGCGGGAGGATATTCGTGCTCGACGACGAGATAAATCTCGCCCGGGTCGATGTCGAGCAGTTCACGCGCCGCTAGCTGGTGATCGAGCCAGTCGACGGTGCGGTTTTGCAGATAGGCCAGGGGGTCGTGTCTCGCCGTGCCCGGCAGTTCGTGCTCGCAGATGGCGACCTGCTTCTTCCAGGCGTTTACCTGGTCGGCGGGATTGCCGGACGGCGCGCTGCCGATCCAGTCGCCGCGCTCCATGGCCTGGCCGCCATAGCCCCAGGCCGATATGCCTTTCGAATCCACGACCTGCCCCTTGACGTGAAATCCGTCGATCAGGAAGCCATAGCCTTCGTCCTTGAGGTACTGGAACATCGAGCGGGTGTCCTGACCCATCAGGACCGAGTGCGAAGGGTCGTAGTGAACCCGGAACTGGTCGCCGACGCCATGCCTTTCGCAAATGCGATGCAAGGCGATCCAGGGCCCCGGCGCATAGGCGATGTTGTTATGCCAGCGATCGAGCGGCGTCCAGCCGGGCATGGGGCATTGCTCGACGCGAAACGTCAGCCCCCGGGCCTTCGCCTCTTTCAGCAGCGGTATGAATTCCCGCTCGAACATTTCGAGGTTGGGATCCATTTCGAGATCGTAATTGCGCCCGACGAAGCCGCATACCGCGTCCGTTTCAAGCAGCACCGCCGCGTCGAAAACGCGCAACATGAATTCGTGCTTGGCGCGGCGCGCCGCATCGTCGGCAACGAGCATGTTGTCGAAATAGGCGAGGTCCGATAGCCCGACGCCCGTATCCTTCATCGCGGCCTTGACGCGTTCGGCGCGCTTCCCGTTGAACGGTTCGCGCAGGTCGAGCGTGTTCGCAACCGGATCCAGCATCGCCTCGGCCGGCACGTCGCTGACGCTCGGATGCAGGGCCGCCGACAACTGGATATAGGGCGAGCCGATGTCGCGCGAGAACGCCAGCCATTCCTCGACCGCCAGATCCGGGTCCGCATCGCGCTGCTCGCGCGGCGTCAGCTCTTGCAGCGCCGCCGTAAGCACGCTGATTTTCATGGGTCTGGGTTCAAACTCGCCCGCCGGTCTGCTCATTCCTGATACCCTTCGCATCTGTGACAATGCTGACGAATAATGGACTAGTCGGGGCGGAAGAGGCAATGCCCGGGAAAATCTGCAAATTCTGCGCGCTTTTGCTGGCGCTGGCGTTCGCCGTCAAGCCCGGCATTTCCAGTTCCACCGAAAGCCGGCCCAATTTCCTGCTCGTCGTGTTCGAGGACATGAGTCCGCACATCGGCGCCTACGGAGACGTACAGGCTCGCACGCCGGTGCTCGATGATTTTGCCGCACAATCAGTGCTCTATGAGAAGGTCTTTACGACGGCCGGAGTATGCAGCCCGAGCCGGGCGGCCCTGGCCATGGGCGTTCACCAGCAATCGATCGGCGCCCAGCAGATGCGCGCACAACAAGGCGTGACGCTTCCCGACGGCTCGCGGCTTCCCTACACCGCGGTGCCGCCTCCACATGTGAAGGCCTATCCCGAATTGCTGCGCGCGGCGGGGTACTACACAAGCAATAACGGAAAGACCGACTATCAACTCGACCTGAACATTTCAGGCGGACCGTTCACGATCTGGGACGAGACCAACGCCGACCATCCGTGGCGCAGGCGCGGTGAAGAGCAACCGTTTTTCGCCATGGTCAATCTCGTGCAAACCCACGAAAGCCGGAATTTCCCGCTTGACCTCGACCCCGACAGTCATCCGATCACACCCGCGACGCTGGAGAATTTGCGGCGGGAACGCGCCGGCCGCGAGCCGGTTCACGATCCCGCCGTGCTCGAATTGCCGCCCTTCCTGCCCGACACCGAACCGGTGCGCGCCGAATACGCGCAAATGCTCGACAACATTTTCCATACCGAACAGACTCTGGCCCGCCTGCTCGCCGAACTCGAGGAAGACGGGCTGGCCGGCAGCACCATCGTCATCGTCACCGCCGATCACGGCGACGGCCTGCCGCGCGCCAAGCGCTCGCTCTATGACAGCGGGCTGCACGTGCCCTTCATGGTGCGCTGGCCCGACGGCCGCGGCGCGGGAACGCGCAACGGCGAACTCGTGAGCTTCGTCGACATCGCGCCGACCGTGCTCGATCTCGCCGGCGTCGAGGTTCCCGCATGGATGAACGGCCGGATCTTTCTCGGCGATCACGCGGGCCCCGAACGAGGCTACATCCACGCCGCCGCGGACCGGCATGACGAAGTTCCCGATTACCTGCGCGCGGTGCGGGATCATCGCTGGAAATACATTCGCAACTACCGGAACGATCAGCCCTTTTTCAGACATCTCGCCTATCGCGACATGCTGCGCTCGATGCAGGAACTCTGGCGGCTGGAGGCGGCGGGCGAACTGCCGCCGCATATCGCGCAATATTTCAGCCGGAACCGGCCGCAAGAAGAGTTGTACGATCTCCGGGCGGACCCGTTCGAACTGAACAATCTCGCCGGCGATGCGGATTACGCGGCGCAACTCGCGCGGATGCGCGCGGCGATGGCCCGTTTCAACGCGCGTACGCCCGACTGGTCGGCGGGCGGCGAAGTGGCGATGGTAGAGCGCATGTGGCCGGGCCTGGAGCATCCCGAGACCTCCTCCCCTACCGCCGAACTTGCCGACGGCCGCGTCGCTTTGTACTCTGCAACACCCGGCGCCTCGATCGGTTACCGTATCGACGAAGGCCCGTGGCGGCTTTATACCGGACCGGTGGAATTCCGGCCGGGCCAGATACTCGAAGCGAAAGCCGTCCGCTACGGGTACACCGAGAGTCAGGTCGTGAGAATCGAAGAATGAAGCAAAAGCCGACACACAATCCGTTTCGCCGCCTCATCGCCTTGCCGGCAATGCTTGCGCTTTGGCTGCCGCTTGCCGCCGCGGCCCAGGAAACTTCTGTTGCGGGCAATGAGCCGCCGCGCCCGAACATCATCGTCGTCTTCGTCGACGACCTCGGTTACGGCGACCTGTCGGCCTTCGGCGCCACGGCGATCGATACGCCCAATATCGACCGGCTCGGGGAAGAAGGCGTCATCATGACCAACTGGTACGCCGCCTCCAACGTGTGTACGCCAAGCCGCGCGGGCCTGCTGACCGGCCGCTATGCGCCGCGCTCGGGCACGCAATTCGTCACGCGGCCGCATTCGACATGGGGCCTGCCGCCCGACGAGATCACGATCGCCGAAATGCTCGGGGATACCGGCTACGCCACCGGCATGATCGGCAAATGGCATCTGGGCCATCTGCCGGAACTCTGGCCCACCAGCCAGGGCTTCGACAGTTTTCTGGGCGTCGCCTATTCGAACGACATGGCTCCCTTCGATCTCTATCGCGGAACCGAGATGATCGAAGAGGATATCGACCAGTCGAGACTGTCCGACAAGTTTACCGACGAAGCCGTGCGCTTCATCGGCGAGAACGCCGGGCAGCCCTTCTTCCTCTATTACGCCCACAGCCATCCGCATTATCCCGCCGTTCCGGCGCAACGCAACGTCGGCCGCAGCCGGGCCGGCGATTACGGCGATACCGTGGTGACGATCGACGATTCGGTCGGCAGTATTCTCGACACGCTCGACGAGCAGGGAATCGCCGAGAACACGCTTATCCTTTTCACGAGTGACAACGGCCCCTGGTTCCAGGGCAGCGAAGGTCCGCTGCGCGCCCGCAAGGGCGAAACCTATGAAGGCGGTTATCGCGTGCCTTTTCTGGCGCGCTGGCCCGCGCAAATTCCCGCCGGGCTGGTCAATGACGAGATGGCGATGGCCATCGACCTGCTGCCGACTTTCGCCCGGCTCTCGGGCGGAGAGGTTCCCGCCGACCGCGCGATCGACGGCAGGGACATCTCGGCGATGTGGACCGGTGGCGCGGAAAGTCCCCACGATGTGCTTTACTTCTTCGACTCCAACGATCTCGCCGCTGTCCGCGACGGCCGCTACAAGCTCGTGCTCAAGACCTATTATCGCAACGGTCCGATCGCTTTCCGCCGCTTCGCCGGGCCGAAACTGTTCGACCTTGAAACCGATCCGACCGAAAGCTATGACGTCGGCAACCGCCACCCCGAGGTGTTCGAGCGGCTGATGGGGCTGGCCAGGGAAATGGAAGCGGTGACCGACCCGATGGCGACTTCCCCCGAATCGCTCGGCGCGCCTGAGGGCACGCCTCTCGGCCCGCAGTTTGACTGATCAGAGCAATCCCCATGAACAAGTACCGCCTTTCAATGCTTATTTGCACAGTCTGCGCTTCGCTCGCAGGTTGTGATCGTTTGGAGCAAGGCGACAGCATTGCGGTTGATGCAGTTGAATATACGGCGGCCAGCGCCTGTTCTGCTCCAGGCGATGCGCCGGTGCGGATTGCGGGGGGTACTTTTCTTATGGGGGACGATTCGGTTTACGCCGAAGAGGGGCCGGTGCGGGAAACTACGGTGGATGGGTTCTGGATCGATCCTCATGAGGTCACGAATCGGCAGTTTGCCGAGTTCGTCTCGGCAACGGGGCATGTCACTATCGCCGAACAGCCGATCGATCCGGCGCTGTTCGGCGTGCCGGTCGAGCGGATTCCGCCGGAATTGCTGTTGCCGGGTTCGGCGGTATTCACACCGCCCGACGCGCAGTCGGGCGACTTCAACAACTGGTGGGCATACCTGCCGGGCGCAAACTGGAAGAAGCCCTATGGCCCCGCAGGGCCTGACGCGAAGCCGGAGCAGCCGGTGGTCCATCTCGGCTGGGACGACATGTTCGCCTACGCGGAGTGGAAAGGCGGGCGCATGCCGACCGAAGCCGAATGGGAATTTGCCGCTACCGGTGGCGAGCGCGCCGGGATCGCCCAGCCTGACCCCGAAGCGGCCAACACCTGGCAGGGCGTGTTTCCGGCGCGAAACTCGGCCGCGGACGGATTCGAGGACATCGCCCCGGCGGGCTGCTTTGCGCCCAACGCCAACGGCCTGTATGACATGGTCGGGAACGTGTGGGAAGTCACCGCCGACTTTTACCGCCCCGGCCACGATCCCGAGGACACTCACAATCCCCTCGGCCCGCACGAGAACGACGCCTACGATCCGCTTAATCCGGACTTTCCCAGCCGGGTGATGAAAGGGGGCAGTTTTCTGTGCGCCCCCAATTACTGCATGCGCTACCGTCCGGCCGCGCGGCAAGGCAGCGATCCGGGGCTCGGCTCGAGCAATGTCGGTTTCAGGCTCGTCTACGATACCTTGCCGAATGCGGATTAAGGAAATAACGTTTTCCCTGTGCCTCGGTGCCGCTGCCGTCGCGGTCCTGGCATACCAGGGCGTGCGGGGCGAGGCGCCGGATTCGCAACCGAACGTCATATTCATCCTGCTCGACGACCTGCGCTTCGACGGCATGGGCTTCCTCAACGACAAGCTCGACACGCCGAACATCGACGCGCTGGCAAGGGGCGGCGCCTATTTCCCGAACACCGTTGTCACCACATCGCTTTGCAGCCCGAGCCGCGCAACCATCCTCACCGGCATGACGACGCGCAATCACGGCATCGTGGACAACAACGATTCGAGCGAAGAGGGGCTGACGTTCTTCCCCGCCTACCTGCAGCAGGCGGGCTATGAGACAGGCTATTTCGGCAAATGGCACATGGGCGCCGCAACGGACGCCCCGCGGCCCGGCTTCGACAAATGGGTCAGCTTTGCCGGCCAGGGCAATTACTATCCGTGGTCCGGGAGGCGAGGCCGAACACCTCTGCTCAACGTGGACGGCGAGCAGGTCGAACAGCAGGGCTACATCACCGACGAACTGACCGACTACGCGCTGGATTGGCTGGAGACCGGCCGCGAGGGCGACAGGCCGTTCTTTCTCTATCTCAGTCACAAGGCCGTTCATTCCGATCCACTGCCCGCCGCGCGGCACGAGGGACAATACGACGACGTCACCTTCGACCTCCCGGCAAGCGCGGCGAACACGCCCGAGAACCATGCCGGCAAGCCGATGTGGGTCTACAACCAGCGCAACACCTGGCACGGAATCGACTTCTTCTACAATTCCGACATGCCGATGACGGAATATCTGCGCTTCTATTTCTCGACCCTGTCCGCGGTCGACGACAGCGTCGGCCGGATTCTCGCCTGGTTGCGCGAAAACGGACTGGAAGAGGACACCCTGGTCGTATTCACGTCCGACAACGGCTTCCTGTTCGGCGACCACGGACTGATCGACAAGCGCAACGCCTATCAGCCTTCGGTGCTCGTGCCTTTCATCGCCTACCAGCCCGGCACGATCCCGGCGGGAACGATAAACCGCGGGCGCATCCGCAACCTCGACTTCGCCCCCACCTTCCTCGACCTTGCCGGCGCCGAGCAGCCCGAACACTTCGAAGGCCATAGCGCCTGGCGCCTGATCAACGGCGAAACGCCCGAGACACAATGGAATCCTGACGATTTCATCTACGAGTACTACTGGGAATGGACCTTCCCGATGACCCCCGGCACTTTCTCGATCACCCGCGGCAACCTGAAATACATCCAGTACTACGGCATCTACGACCTGGAAGAACTCTACGACCTCGCCAACGACCCCGACGAAATGCGCAACCTCATCAACGATCCCGCGTATCTCGAAGACAAGATCGAACTGCGCCAGGCGCTCTACGACGGCCTCGCCGACAACCGCCAACGCAACGTCATCCCCTACTCCCAGCGCCGGGCAAGCGGCAGCGTAAGACGGATGCAAGGCGGCCCCCGCGCCGCCGACTACCCCGAATCATGGTACGTGGAACCCAACCGCCTCGACCGCCTCGACGACATCCTCCCCGACAGCCAGGCCAAACAGGAAGCCCACAACCGCGGCGAACCCTTCGCCCCTTCCCCCGTCGTCGGCCAGGACAACAACTAACTAACGGGACTCCGTAAGCCGTTGCCGGTTCCGGGTGTCAGGCGGCTTCTCAGACATGGATGTCTGAGCAGAGCCTACATGGGTGAAGGCAAGCGTTTATGAAGCGCAGCTTCATGCGCAGCCGGAACGACGCCAAGCTATGCTTGGCGGCTGGACCGTATTTACGGCGTAAGCACTTCGCTTTAAATTTATTCCCTAATATTCAATTAGTTATAGTGAATTCTATCGGTCAATAAAATTCAGTAAGCGAATCGCAAGCGGATTTTTACTAAATTGCGCGCATGCAATCGACAATACGTCTAGGACAGATCCAGACCGGGCCGGCGCCAGACGATTTCCAGCTCGTCGACGTTACCCGCATTGATCTGATCGAGTGGCGAATACTTGGTCATGCCGCTGTCCGCGCCATAAACCGGCCATTCGCTATCGGTAGCGCCGGATTGGGCGATAGCGGCCGCCGGCCAGCAGACCGCCAGCGAACAGAGCAGAATTCGTGTCGTGGAAAGTTCGAATGGATGCCGTGTCATGATCGGGTCTGCCTTCGTCAGCCAGGGAAGTGCCCCGATTCTAGCGTCAATTCCCGCGCTTCAAAAGGCGGCTCACCACGAGCGAAAGATGATTGGCATTTCGTCGATGGTGTAATAGAATTCGTTTACCGAATAGGTAAACGGATATTACATGGAAAGCCAATGGAAATCGCCTTCGACAATGGTGAATTGGAGAAGCTTTGCAGCAATGCCAGATATGCGGCAAGAAAGCTGGGCCCAATAAGTGCCAAGAAGCTTTGCAACAGACTCGCGGATATCGTGGCGGCACAGAATGTCACCGAACTGGTGGCTGGAAATCCTCACCCCCTTAAGGGAGATCGAAAAGGGTGCCTCTCGATTGCCTTGCATCGTGGCCACAGACTCGTATTGCGGCCGGTACACGATCCCGCGCCGAGTCTTGAAGATGGGGGTACGGACTGGAGCCGCGTGACGGCGGTGCGAGTTGTCGAAATTGGCGATTACCACTAGAGCGCTTCAAGAGGAGGTGTCGAGATGATCAAGACAGCTACAAGTACGTTTGAACCCGATTGGATTTCACCACCGGGCGATACCATCGCGGATTTGCTCGAAGAGAGGAACTGGACGCAAGCGGAGTTGGCAAGTCGCCTGGGGGCATCCAGGAAGTTTGTGAGCCAACTGGTGTCAGGAAAAGTTCCGCTCTCCGAGTCGGTTGCAATCCGGCTGGCCCGGGTTCTGGGCAGCACGGTCCGATTCTGGCTCAATCGCGAAGCTGGTTATCGGGCCGCGTTGGCCAGGGAATCCGAAATCGAGAGCCTTCGCCAGGATATCGATTGGCTTGACGAACTGCCGGTATCTCAAATGCGCAAATTCGGATGGATCGCCATTCATCGGGACAAAGCGAAGACCGTTGCGGAGTGCTTGCGATTCTTCGGCGTGGGTACGGTGGATGCCTGGAGGGACTGGTCAGAAGGGCTGGGCCAGACAGCTTATCGAATGTCCGACAAGACTCGAAGCCGGTTTGGCGCGATTGCGGCGTGGTTACGGTTTGGTGAACTCAAGTCCCAGGAAATCGAATGCCGCCCTTACTCTGCGAAGACATTCAAATCCTGTCTTGAGGAACTGAGAAGTTTAACCCTGGAAGAAGATCCGGACGTTTTCGTGCCGAAAATACAACAATTGTGCGCCGAAGCGGGTGTGGCCGTGGTGTTTGCACCAGCTCCGACGGGCTGTCCTGCCAGTGGCGCAACCCGATGGCTGTCAAGCAATAAAGCCCTACTGATGCTGAGTTTGCGATACAAGTCCAACGATCAACTTTGGTTCTCTTTTTTCCACGAATCAGCGCACATACTTTTACATCGCAAGCGACTGATGTTCCTCGAAATTGATAGAAATGGATTTCGGGATCAGAAAGAGGAAGAGGAAGCGAATCGGTTTGCCGCCGACTTATTGATTCCTAGAAATTTCCATCTGGACCTGTTGGCGACAGGCGGCTCAAAGTCCGGCGTCCTCGCCTTCGCAAAAAAGCTGGGCATTGCTCCTGGAGTCGTGGTGGGCAGGCTGCAACATGAAGGAGTGTTACCCCACTCGCATCTGAACGATTTGAAAGTCCGGTATGGGTGGACTTGATCTCCTCCAAAAAACGGTGCGCATTTAACTCACTACAACCGGAGGATGCGCGCCGACATCGTTGGCATTGAGGTAGGGAACGAAAACGCTATGGTATATTTCCCGCGGCTGCTCCACCGACAAAGGCTAGGGTGATGAGACTCAGTATCAAGCACGACGAGACGCGCGGCGGAGAATTTTGCGCAATTGCGGAGGTTTGCGCCGGGGCTTCCCGACCGTGACTGTCGGTCGGCCTTTTTCGGGAAGCTTGTTCGCAGAGGATTTTCTTCGCGAGACGATCCAGAAACAAGCCGATTGGTCAGCTATTCAGGATGCCAGGATTGACGAACTTGAGGCTGATCTAAGGGGCGTATTCAACGGCTTCCCTTCAAGCCTTACCCCCAACGAAAGCCAGACCGAAGACGATCTGATATGGCCAGTACTGAAACTAGGGCGCGTTAACACAAATACCTCCATTTGTGGTATTCTCCAATCAAGCCGTCTCTGACGGGAAATGGCCGGAGAATCAATCCAGTGGAACTCACCAAGAACCAGTACGACCGCATCGCGCCCCTGCTTCCCAGGCAGCGGGGCAACGTCAGCATGTCGAATCTGCAAGTGCTCAACGCGATTCTCTACGTGGCGGAACACGGCTGCAAGTGGCGCGGCCTGCCGCCGCGGTTCGGCAACTGGCACACGGTGTACACCCGGATGAACCGCTGGTCGAAGAAGGGCGTGCTCGACCGCGTGTTCGAACAACTGCAAAGGGAACGGATCGTGCGCGTCAAGGTCGAGGCGTTCGGACTCGACAGCACGAGCGTAAAGGTGCATCCGGACGGCACGGGCGCGCTAAAAAAAACGGTCCGCAATCCATCGGCAAGTCCCGGGGAGGATGGAACACCAAGATTCATATGGTTGCCGCGGATGCTCGAACGGCGGTCGCGTTCACCCTCTCTCCCGGCAACGCCCACGACGCCCCGGAAGGCCGCGAACTCCTGAACGGCCTGGAAGCGCCCGCCGGCAACCCGGCGATGGTCATGGACC
>JAJEGU010000019.1 GCA_022819645.1 Pseudomonadales bacterium | reverse complement strand
GATTCAGAAGCGGGCGATTGTGCTGTTCCACGGACTGGAGCGGGTGGAGGCGTGGGAGAGGCGTCGTTTGAAGAAGGCGGCGTAGCAAAGAGACACCCGGAATTCACGCTCGAACGGGCGGAATGGCCCCTGCCCGCGATTCAGCGCATCCGGACGTTCCAGTGCAACGAAGCCAAATCCCGGAGTGGAATTCTTGAACCGAAGGTTTTGGGATTTACTGAATTTGATAAAATGGGTGTCCATCGCTTGATCGCTTGATCGCTTGGATCGCTCGCTGTCAGAAGAATGAACGCAGAAGTGATTGAAAATTTTGTCGAGGATCGGCGCCGTCAGTATCTTGACTTGTTGGGGTTGGAGCCGTATTACGCTCGGAAAGCGCTGGAAAATGCAGGGCCTTCGCCGCAATTTGTGCGAGTCGATGAGGAATGTAGGCCAGCATCTGCGAAGTCTGGGGCCGCAGTCGAGGTGGCATCAGTGCAGGATCCAGTTGCTGTGCTAGATGTCTTGACTCCACCGAGTCTTGCTCCAGTGGCGGCCAGCAAAAAGCTGCACTATCAATGTATCGATTTTTCCCTGGCGGTATTGACTCTGGATTGCTGGCAAGGCGAGGGGTGCGCTGGCTGTGCTGAGTTGTTGCAAAATATTTTCAAGGCCTTGGGCAAGGATTTTGACTCTGTTGCTGTTGCAGAGACCGCAACCTGCGACCCTCCCGCGGACAGCGGGCAGGCTTCGGTAGTCTCTCTGGACCAGCTTTGCCGCCGTGATGGGTGTCCCAATCTGCTGGTGTTCGCCCATAACGGCCTGGAGTTGTTCCCTGGAGCCTCCCCCGCCGGAGCGGAGTTTGTCCGGTGTATCGGCGGTGTGGACACTCGGGTGACGCTGACCCATGGATTACGGGAAATGCTGGCCTTTCCCGATCTCAAGAAGTACTGCTGGAAAGACCTGCAGCCGCTGCGGCGCAGGCTGCTAGATCAGGCGTCGCAGGACCGCAATTAGCAGCTTCAGTAGCGCTACCGCAAAAAATGCGGCCAGGGCAAGTCCGCCAAGCATGGCGAGTATCGCCGCCAGCATTCGCAACAGTTCCTCGGAATCAATGTCCTGCCACAGGGAAAGTGCCCAAAGGCTAGCCGCGCCAATGGCAATTCCCGCCAGAGCTGCCGAGGTCTTCTTATTGAGCTTGAGCTGGGAAAAGATCATCCGAGGATGTCCCGCAGTTTGTCGATCAGGATAGCGTTGTCGGTTTCGCTGCCGACGCTGATCCGCAAGCGGTTTTCGAGACGAGGCTCAACGAAATGACGCACCAATATGCCGCAATCGCGCAGCTTCCGTTGCAAGTTGGCTGCGCCAATGCGTGCTGGAATCGTTGCCAGCAGGAAATTGGTCTGGCTGGGCAGGGTTTCGATATCGAGCCCGGCAAGTTCGGTGCGCAGCCAGTTGCGGGAATGGCGCACCCGTTGCCAACCCAAGGCGGCCTCTTCCCGGGCTTCCAGTGCCGCCCGTGCCAGTCTTTGGGGAATCAGCCCGGTGTTGTAGCTGTCCCGGGTCTTGGCCGCCATGGGTTGAAGCAGGGCGGGGGAGCCGATGCCATAGCCAAAACGCAGCCCGGCCAGGGAGTATCCTTTGCTGAGGGTTCGCAGAAGAACCACATTTTCAATCTCTCTCGCCAGCGTAAGAGAATCATGACCGCATTGCGGATCGACAAAATCCACGTATGCCTCATCGAGCACCAGGATTCCATCAAAACTCTCAGCCAGCTCCCTCAGGTATGGCACGGTCAATAGTCTGCCGGTTGGCGCGTGGGGATTGACCAGAATCAGCATCTTTGCCGACACCGCATGCAGTTTTTTCGACATGTCTCCCGGCATACTCCAGTCTTCGTTGAACGGAATCCCGCACAGGCGACAATCGGCGATGCTTGCCAGCACGGGATAAAGCGAATAGCTCGGCTGCATGATCGCCAGGGTGTCACTAGGATCGATAAAGGTCGTCAGCAGTAGTCGCAGCAGTTCGTCACCGCCGTTGACGGGCAGGATAAATTCCGGCGCAACACCGTGCAGCAACCCCGCCACGGTGCGAAATTCATCGGCGAGGGGGGGTGGGTAACGACGCAATTCGGCGCAGTCCAGGGCAGCAAGGGCAGCAACCACCGCTGCCGGGGGAGGATAAGGATTCTCATTGGTGTTTAGCTTGATCGTCTCCGGTGAGTCAGGCTGTTCGCCGGGCGTGTAGCCCTGCATGCGGGCGATATGAGGTCTTTCGAATGACATGTGCTTACCCCTGGAAGTCACGCGTTGTCGTTATTTCCAGCAAAACGGTCTGGAATGATCGGTTTTTTTTCGCCAGAAAAATCCAGTAAAAACAGTGAACAACAACTTTACGGATTCAGCAAGTTGGCTTATAGCCCGATATTTATGCACAAAAATGACCTTCCCGTAACAAAACTCTAACAATAGCAGGGTAATTTCTCGCCTGGTGTAGTTTTTAAGTCCTAAGTTATTGATTTATAAGAAATTATCGCATTGATCAAAATTTGAACAATTTATCCTAAACTCCCATCATTGCTGCGATTGCGGCTGCAGCCCGAAAACTATTCACCAAGTTATCCACAGTTTCTGTGAATGGTTCCCGGCGGAATATATCCCCTACTCGAGGGCTGCGCCAGCCGAATCGACCCGGTTGCGGGTCGGGCGAGCTGTATGCCTCCAATGGGTTCTGTGGGTGTCCCAGTAGAGCCAGTAGAGTGTCGTGGGTGTCCCAGTAGAGCGCCTCCAGTAGAGCGGTGTCCTGGTGGGTGTCCCATCAGTGCCATCAGTGCCATCAGTGCCTCCACCATCAGTGGGTGTCCCATCAGTGTTGGTGGGTGTCCTATTGGTGTCCGTGGGTGTCCTATTGGTGTCCTATTGGTGTTGGTGGCGGTGACCGGGCTGGATTGTGCTATTATTCACCAATCGGCTCTGTGGGTGTCCCATCAATGTTCGAACTGGCAGGGGAGGTGCCCTTCCTGTGGCGGCTTTGTGCGCGAAGTGAAGAAGGATCCTACTCGGTGGCAATGGTTGTACCGGGCCCGGAAGATTCCGAGGCATTCGACCTCACCATAGAAACCGGTATCCTCAGGCTCACCGGAGATCCGAAACGTTCCAAAAACGAAGAGGTTCTGGAATGGAACCAGGACGATCTCGACCTGTTCCTGCGCTTGGTCAGTCGCCGCAAGCTCGGTCATGGAACTGGCAAGATGGACACCTTGCGGTTGGATCTGACAGACCCGGAAGTCATCGATATCATCCACATTGTCGCTGCAGCCGGATTCGGCTTTCCCTATCTTCCCGGCCCCATGCTCAAGCAGTCCGCCGGTGAATTTCCCCGCCACGAGGCGGAAGTGGGCGGACTGGCCTCATTGAATACGATTCGCGGCTTCAAATCCTGCGTGGTCGTTGATGTGGCGGAAGAGGAAGTTGCTTGCGTATTGCTTGATGATCTGGAATCAGCTGAAGGCCGAGGCAGCGGCGAAAGCCTGTACCGAAACGATCTGGTGGTGGTGGAGCACGCCGATGTATTGCATCCGGCCTTCGCCCAGTCCAGTGCGCGCCCAGAATCTGCAGCGCTGCACTAATGTGCTGCCTCACAAGTTAGCCGTATTTCAGCGCGCCCTTCGGGAGCGGTCCTAAAGCGCCCCTGCGGCGTTGTCGCCCTTGGCAATACTCCCGGTATTGCCCGCGGACGGCGCCTTGCATTGACGCTTCAGGACCGCTTTGAAATGCGGCGAACTTATGGGACAGGCTCCTAACGACGCTGATTAAACCGTCTCCCCACGAGTGCGGAAGCGATATTGATCTTCTGGATGTCGATGGCGCCGCCGGCAATTCCCCAACCCAAACCATCGCGCAGTTTCTGTTCAATGGGAAACTCCCGTGAATAACCATAGCCGCCCATTAACTGCATCGCCTTGCCGGTCACTTCACGGACGGCTTCGTTGGCAAAGCACTTGGCGATGGAACTGTCCGCCAGCGATGGCAGGCTGCTTTCGGCGCCGGTGACGGCCCGGTACAGCAACAAGCGGGCGGCGTCGAGCTTCATCTTCATTTCGGCCAGATGAATCTGCACGGCCTGGAAATCCACCAGTGGCTTGCCGAACTGTTCGCGCTGCTGGCAATAATCAAGTACGAAATCAAACGCCGACTGAGCCACGGCGAGCGACATGGTGGTATTGCCACAACGCTCAAGGTCGAAGGCTTCCATGAGTTTCCTGAAGCCACCGACGCCGACAAGTATGTCTGCCGGGTCAACTTCCACTCCGTCAAAATGCATGTCGGCGCTGCCCACGCCGCGAAAGCCGAGATGATGGTCGCGCTTCCCGAAACTGAAGCCCGGCGCCCCCTTGCGCACAATCACAGCACCGATGCCCCGGGCGCCGGGCTCGTCGGACATCCGGCAGTAAACCAGATAGAAATCGGCATGGCCGGCGCCGGAACACCAGCGTTTCGCACCGTCAAGCACCAACTTGCCGTTCTTTTCCCGCAGGCTGGTGCTGAGGTCGGTAAGCGCCGAACCGGCGTCAGGCTCAGACATGGAAACGGCAATGACAATCTCTCCGGAACAAACCGCCGGCAGCAACCGCCGCCGCAATTCCTCGCTGCCGAAATGGGCGATGGCCAGGGTCGGCCCAAAACACGACTCGAACACGGGAAACGCCACTGCAATGGAAATACTGGCGATTTCCTCAAGTACCAACACAGCATCCAGATGACTGAGACCGCCGCCGCCATGTTTCTCGGGCAAATTCACGCCGAGATAGCCCAATTCGGCAAAACGCCGCCGCAATTCCAGCCCCGCCGGCTCATCGCTGCGCTCAATTTCCGCCGCGATCTCCGGCAGTTCCCGCCGCGCAAACCGCCGCACCGACTCTTGCAAAGCCCGCTGTTCGCCAGTCAAGGAAAAGTCCATTCTCGCCCTCCTTCCAGATTCTCCCCAATGCCGATGATTCTAACCTCTTTGGCTTCAAGAAATCGGCTTCGATTCGTTCGCCGCAGGCCGCCTCGGGTATGGGTGTCAGCGAAGCAGCTGTCAGCGAAGAAATGCGGCTCAGCGCTCACCTTGGCATACGTCCGGTACTGTATAATCCCCCGCTTTTTGCGGTTCTCCATGAATTCCCTCCAGGACAGAATCGCCCGCCGCCGGGTGCTCGCCATCATTTCACACCCGGACGCCGGCAAGACCACCATCACCGAAAAACTGCTCCTGCTCGGCGACCATATCCAGATCGCGGGCACCGTCAAGGGCCGCAAAACCGGCCGCATGGCCGCTTCCGACTGGATGAGCATGGAGCGGCAGCGGGGCATTTCGGTGAGTTCCTCGGTGATGCAGTTTCCCTGGCGCGAACGCGTGGTCAATCTGCTCGACACGCCGGGTCACGAGGATTTTTCCGAAGACACCTATCGCGTGCTTACCGCGGTGGATTCGGCGCTGATGGTGGTGGACGGCGCCAAGGGGGTGGAAGAGCGCACGGTCAAGCTGATGAACGTCTGCCGTCTGCGGGACACGCCGCTGTTCACCTTCGTCAACAAGCTCGACCGGGACATCCGCGACCCGGTGGAACTGCTCGACGAGATTGAAAGCGTGCTCGGCATTGCCTGCGCGCCGGTGAACTGGCCGCTTGGCATGGGCCGGGAGTTTCGCGGCCTTTACGATCTCGCCAAGGATTCGCTGCTGCTTTTTCCCGGCATGCAGTGGCAAAAGGCGGGAGCTGCGGAACGGATTGCCGGCCTGCACAGCGACAGGGCGCGGGATTTGCTGGGCAACTGGTACGAGCAGCTTTGCGAGGAGATTGAACTCGTCCTGGGCGCCAGCGAGCGCTTTGACCGGGGAGCCTATCTTGCCGGTAAGCAGACACCAGTCTATTTCGGCACCGCCCTGGCGAATTTCGGCGTGCGCGAGTTGCTCGACGATTTCGTCGAATTCGCCCCGCCCCCTCGGCGGCGTATAGCCGAAACCAGGGATGTTTCGGTTAAGAAGGCCGAAACCGCCGCCACCCTTCCGAGCCGGGAAGTCTCCGCCGAGGAGGAAAACTTCTGCGGCTTTGTGTTCAAGATCCAGGCCAATATGGATCCAAAACACCGCGACCGCATCGCTTTTTTGCGCATCTGTGCCGGAGAATTCCGCCAGGGAATGAAATTGCGCCACTGCCGCACCGGCAAGACCACCCGAGTAAGCGATGCGCTCAGCTTCATGGCCGGCGACCGGTCGCTTGCCGGGAACGCCGTTGCCGGCGACATCATCGGCCTGCACAACCACGGCGGCATTCACGTAGGCGACGCCTTCAGCAGCGGCGAAAACCTCAAGTTCCGCGGCATCCCGCATTTTGCGCCGGAGCTGTTCCGGCGCATCCGGTTGCGCGACCCGCTGAAATGGAAGCAACTGCAGAAAGGCGTCGCCCAGCTTGCCGAGGAAGGCTCCATGCAGGTCTTCATGCCGCTACGCAACAATGATCTGCTTATTGGCGCCATTGGCGTGCTGCAGTTCGAGCTTGTCACCCACCGCCTGCGGGAAGAATATGGCGTCGATTGCGGCTATGAGCCGGTTTCAGTGCGACTCGCCCGCTGGGTCGACGGCGAAGACGCCAAAACCCTCGAACAGTTTCGCCGCAAGTACCACGACAATCTCGCCATCGACGCAGGCGGCCATCTGACCTATCTTGCCCCGAGCCGGGTCAACCTGAACCTGGCCATGGAAAAATCCCCCGATGTCGCATTTCACGCTACCCGTGAGCATTGATTCCCATACAATCCGGAATTGAACTGTTGGCTGGCAAAGCCCGAACAGGAATATCGACCCCCATGCGGTTCCAGATCGAACACGAGGATGGCAAGGCCCGGAGCGGCGCGCTTCGCTTCGCGCGCGGCGAAGTGCGAACGCCCGCCTTCATGCCTGTGGGCACCTATGGCGCGGTCAAGGCGCTCAATCCGGTCCAGCTTGAGGAAACCGGCGCTGAAATGATACTCGGCAACAGTTTCCACCTGATGTTGCGGCCAGGCGCGAAAATCGTGGAGGATCACGGCGGCCTGCACGGTTTCATGGCCTGGCGGCGCCCGATTCTCACCGACTCCGGCGGCTTTCAGGTTTTCAGCCTTGGCGCCATGCGCAAGATCAGCGAAGAAGGGGTGGTCTTTCGCTCACCGGTGAATGGTGACGAAATCTTCCTCAGCCCGGAATCGGCGATTGCCCTGCAGCAACAACTCGGCGCCGATGTGGTCATGGTGTTCGACGACTGCACCGCGTATCCGGCAACCCGGGAAGAGGCGCGGGAGTCGATGGAACTGTCCCTGCGCTGGGCGGCCCGCTGCCATCGCGCCCACGGCGACCACCCCGCAGCGCTGTTCGGCATCATCCAGGGCGGCATGTTTCCCGAGTTGCGCAGCCGGTCGCTGGAGGGTCTGCTTGCGCTCGGCTTCCCCGGCTACGCCATCGGCGGGCTTTCCGTGGGGGAACCAAAGGAGGAGATGTTCGCAGTCGTGCAACACTGCGCGGCACAAATGCCCGCAGATCGCCCCCGTTACCTCATGGGAGTGGGCACGCCGGCGGACATCGTCGAAGCGGTCTGCCAGGGCATCGACATGTTCGACTGCGTAATGCCGACCCGCAATGCCCGCAACGGCCACTTGTTCACCTCAAGCGGCGTCCTGCGCATCCGCAACGCCCGCTACCGCGACGACCCAGCGCCAGTCGACCCCGCCTGCGACTGCTACACCTGCCGCAACTTCAGCCGCGCCTACCTCCACCATCTCGACAAATGTGGAGAAATCCTCGGCAGCCAACTCAACACCCTCCACAATCTCCGCTACTACCAGCAACTGATGACGCAACTGCGTCAGGCAATCAAGCAAGGCCGGCTGGAATCTTTCAGCCAAAAGTTTCTTCAGTTATCCAGCACGTAGCCGCAAGATCGCTGGGAAGCCTTGATGGGTGTCCCATGCCGCCACAGTGGGTCCGATGGGTGCCCCCCTGAGTTCCGCCTCTCCGTCATTCTGCGCGAAGCGAAGCGGAGTCGCAGAATCTCCCGCAGTGGCCTCTCAATGAGATTCTGCGACTGCGCGCAGAATGACAGGAGTTTCGATGGGTGTCCCATGCCGGGGACCGTATTCACGGCGCCCGCTGCATGGCACCTCCCGCGACGGTGACGGTTCGAAGCCACATATCCAGAATTCCGCACTTGAGAAATTACCCATTGAAAATTAACATTCCGCCCTTACCAGAACATTTCACCACGAGATTGCCGCATGAATCCGCTATTCAGCACCGCCCACGCCCAGACCGTCGCCGGCGAGCCATCGCTCACTTTCAACCTGATCCTCTTCGGCGGCATGATTCTGCTGTTCTGGCTGCTGCTGATCCGGCCCCAGTCCAGGCGCGCAAAGGAGCATCGCGAACTCGTGGCGAGCATCGACAAGGGCGACGAAGTCATGACTTCCGGCGGGCTGCTCGGCAAGGTCACCAAGGTGAGCGGCGACTACATGGCGCTGCAGGTGGCCAATGGCGTCGAAATCAAGCTGCAGAAGACCTCGATCGCCGCCACCCTGCCCAAAGGCACCCTGGAGCAGATATGATCCTTGCCGGAACGCACTCTGATCCGGGCCGTTGCAAGGCTGGCGCGGATTTTTACTCTTCCGTGGCGGATTCAGTCCCGGGTCGTCGTGCCGCCGGAGAGTCCACCCCATGCTGAACCACTATCCCGCCTGGAAAAATCTCCTCATCCTCCTCGCCATGGTGCTCGGGGTGCTGTATTCGGTGCCCAACCTGTATCCCGACGACGAAGCCCTGCAAGTGACCCACGAGAGTCAGCAACTCATCCAGGCCGATCTCGACAATATCACCACGGCTCTGGAAGCCGCCCAGCTTGCAACCATCGGCCAGGAACTCAACGATTCCGGCATCCTGCTGCGCTTTGACGGCGTCGATGAGCAGTTGCGCGCCAAGACCGCCATCGAGGACGCATTGACCGACGATTACATTGTCGCCCTCAATCTGGCCCCCACCACCCCCGGCTGGATGCAGGCCATCGGCGCCGGCAAGATGAATCTCGGTCTCGACCTCCAGGGCGGCGTGCACTTCCTGATGGAAGTCGACATGGAGGCCGCGGTGCTCGGCCGCATGGAAGACAATCTGAGCAATGTGCGCAGCATTCTGCGGGAATTGCGGATCCGCACCCGTGGCCTCACCATGGTGGACTCCTCCCATATCGAAGTCCGCTTCGCCAGCGCCGGCGACCGCTCCCGGGCGCGCTCGGAACTCATCGACAACTTTCCCGAACTGCAATTCCAGAACCGGGAAGCCAACGGCCTGTTCCTCCTCGACCTGCGCATGACCGAAGACACCATGCTGCAGATTCAGCGCGACACCCTGCAGGCCAACCGCACCACCCTGCTCAACCGGGTTGACGCTCTCGGCGTGGCCGAACCCACGGTGCAGCAACAGGGTTCCAACCGCATCGTGGTGGAACTGCCCGGAGTGCAGGACCCGGCCCAGGCGATCCGTATCCTGCAACGCATCGCCACCCTCGAATTCCATCTCGAAGCGGGGCCCGGCGCGCCGCGCTCAAGCTTTGAAACCTACGACTACGTGGCGCCGGAAGGCGTGTTTACGGTCAATGTGGACAACGATGTGATCCTCCAGGGCGACCGCATCAGCAATGTGCGCCCCTCGCTTGACCAGAACGGCCTGCCCCAGGTGCAGATCAGCCTCGACGCCCAGGGCGGCAACCAGATCAACCGCGTGACCCGGGACAATGTGGGCCGCATGATGGACATTCTCCTCATCGAGACCCGCTCGCGCACCAATCCGGGCATCGACGAGAACGGCGAGGAAGTCGAGGAAGTCGAATTCTACGAGGACCGCCGCCTGATCAGCCACGCCCGTATCAATTCCGCCCTCGGCCGGCAGTTCGTCATCACCGGCCTGACCCAACGCGAGGCCATGGATCTGTCGCTGTTGATCAGCTCAGGCTCCCTGGCGGCCCCCATGACCATTGTCGAGCAGTCGGTGATCGGCCCCACCATGGGCCGGGAGAACCTGGAACAGGGCATTCGCGGCGTGCAGATCGCGGCGGTTCTCGTGGTGTTTTTCATGCTGCTGTACTACCGGGTGTTCGGGCTCGCCGCCAATGCCGCCCTGATCATGAACATCGTGCTGATCTTTGCCGTGCTTTCCTCGGTGCTGCCCGCCACCCTGACCCTGCCGGGCATCGTCGGCATCGTGCTGACCGTGGGCATGGCGGTGGACGCCAATGTACTCATATTCACGCGAATCAAGGAAGAGTTGCGCAATGGCCTGCCGCCGCAACAGGCCATCAGCGCCGGTTATGATCGCGCCTTCACCACGATTCTCGATGCCAATCTGACCACCTTCCTCGTGGCGGTGGTGCTGTTCACCATCGGCACCGGTCCGGTGAAGGGATTTGCGGTCACCCTGATGATCGGCATCATCACTTCCATGTTCACCGCCATTGTCGGCACCCGGGCCCTGGTCAACCTGATTTACGGGCGGCGCCGGGACTTGCGCAGCCTTTCCATCGGTATTGCCCCGGTCAAGCCGGCCGCCGGCAAGAATTGAACGGCGCCGGACTGATGAGCGCGGGAGCATCCATGAGCAACACCCGAATCCGAATCGACTTCATGCGCGGCCGCCGGGTTGCCGCCTTGCTGTCGATGATTGCGATATTGATTGCCATCGGCTCGCTGGCCCTGCGCGGGCTCGAGTTTGGCCTGGACTTCACCAGCGGCACCTCGGTGCGGCTGAATTTTTCCCAGGCCGCGCCCATTGACGCGGTCAATTCCGAGCTGGAACAGGCGGGCTACGAAGATGCCGTGGTGGTCAATTTCGGTTCGGACCGGGACATCCGCATACTCCTGCCCCTTGACCCCAATGCCGAAGCCGCCAGCGAAGCGGAGCAGGCCGCCCTCACCGGCGAGGCCATTGCGGCGCTGCTCGGGGAGCGGGTGGATACCGGGGTGATTCTGCTGGGTTCGGACTATGTCAGCGCCAAGGTGGGTGAGGAACTGGCCGAACAGGGCGGACTCGGCATGCTCGTGGCCCTGGGCATCATCATGCTCTACATCGCGGTGCGCTTCCAGTTCAAGTTTTCCGTTGGCGCCGTGGTGGCCCTTGCTCACGATCTGCTATTCACCCTGGGGATTTTTTCCCTTACGGGAATGGAGTTCAATCTGAACACCCTGGCGGCCCTGCTCGCCATCATCGGCTACTCGCTCAACGACACCATCGTGGTTTCGGACCGGATTCGGGAAAACTTCCGCACCCTGCGCAAGACCGAACCGGTGGAAACCGTGAATATCTCACTGAACCAGACCCTGGGCCGCACCATGATCACCTCGTTCACCACCTTGCTGGTGCTGTTTTCCATCCTGCTCATGGGAGGCGAGTCAACCCGGGGATTCGCCATCGCCCTGATCATCGGCGTGATTGTGGGAACCTACTCTTCAATTTATGTCGCGTCGAACGTTATTATTTTCATGAAGGTGACTCGCGAAGACCTGCTGATACCGGTCAAGGAAGGCGCCGAGGCCGACGGCGCCATGCCCTGATGGCGGGAAACTCCAAAACACCAACCGGAAAGCGGGAATCGGGAATGAAACCAGTTTGCAGTTTGGCGCTTGGGGAGCGCGGTAGTGATTGAAAGGGGCCCGGCGCAAACCGGGACAGGGTTCAGTTGCCGCCGAAAAGCGACCGGCGCCAGTCGCAGCTTGCTGGCCGCCGCGTTTTTGCTTTTCGCCCTGTCGGGCGTTCCAGGTCTTGCCTCCGCCCAGAGCGGCCAGTTGTTCCCCAGCCCGGGCGACCTGTTCCCCAGGCCGCCGGAGATCGAGCCGGCGGTGAACTTCTGGCTCAAGGTCTATACCGAAGTCGATACCGGCAACGGCTATCTCCACGACGCCAGGAATCTGGCCGTCATCTATCAGACCGTTTCTCGCAGCCAGCGCGCCATCGACCGGGCCAGAAGCGGCATCCAGGAGGATCTGCGGGTGCTCGGCAGCGGCCGGCGCAGCGGGCTGAGCGAGCGGCAACAGAAAATCCTGGCGCTGTTTCCACCCGGCGCCGGCAACGAGACCTTTCGCGCCGCCGCCAGCGATGTCCGCTTCCAGTTGGGCCAGTCCGACCGCTTTCTCGGCGGGCTCGAACGCTCCGGCGCCTATCGCGATCACATTCGCCGGGTCATCGATGAGAAGGGCCTGCCCCAGGCCCTCGGCATCCTGCCCCACGTGGAGTCATCCTTCAATCCCTTCGCGGTATCCAGCGCCTCGGCCTCGGGCATGTGGCAGTTCGGCCGGGCCACCGCCCAGCGCTTCATGCGGGTGGACCATATCGTCGACGAGCGCATGGACCCCTATATCGCAACCCATGCGGCCATGAGCCTGCTCGAATACAACTACAGCATCCTGGGCACCTGGCCCCTGGCCTTGACGGCGTACAATCACGGCGCCGGCGGCATGCGGCGGGCGGTGCGCGAAACCGGCGCCACCGATATCGAAACCATCATCGCCGAATACCGGGGCCGCCTGTTCGGTTTCGCCTCGCGCAATTTCTACGCCCAGTTCCTCGCGGTCCTGCAGATCGAGAATAATCTGGAGCGGTATTTCGGGGATGTGGACATGCACCCGGCGCCGCAGTTTCGCGAAGTGCGTTTTGATGGATTCGTCGACGCCCAGGTACTCGCCGACGCCCTCGGGCTCAGCCTCGATCAGTTGCGCGCCGACAATCAGGCCCTGCGCCCGGCGGTGTGGGAAGGCAGCAAACGGATTCCCGCCGGTTTCCCGGTGAAAGTGCGGGCCGGCGACGCGCCCCCGGGGGATCTGCTGGCCCTGGTGCCCGGCGAATTGCAGTTCGCCATCCAGACGCCGGATGTGGCCTACGTTGTGGAGCGGGGGGACAGCCTTTCCCGTATCGCCGAGCGCTTCGATACCAGCGTCTCCCGGCTCGTGGCCCTGAACCAGTTGCCGAATCGTCACCGGATTTCCATTGGCCAGCGTTTGCTCTTGCCCCAGGACTCTCAGGGAGCAGCCGCCGGGGCACCGCCTGTGGACGGCGTCTACAACGTCAGTCGCGGCGACACGGTTTCGCGGATTGCAGACCGTTTCGGCGTTAGCGAGCAAGCCCTGCTCAGCGCCAACGGCATCGGCAATCCGGATCGCATCTACCCCGGCCAGGATTTGCGCATCCCGGGGCTTGCGCCTGAAGAAGCCACCGGGACGGTGGCCAGCGCTGCGCCAACGCCGGCTCCCGAAAGCGAACCCGAACCCGCGCAGCTTGCCCGCAATGACGCCGGCGAGATTGCCGATCCCATCCTGCCGCCGGCGGCGGTATTGCCCGATGACCAGGTTCTCTATACCCCCGCAAGCAGCGAGGAAGAACAGGCCGAAGCCATCGATCCCGTGCTGGATGTGGCCGAAAGCAATCGCCTGCTTGCGGAAGAATTGGCGGCGGATCCGTCGGATTACAGCGTCGCCGGCAACAGCAGCATCGAAATCCAGGCTTCCGAGACACTGGGCCACTATGCCGAATGGCTCGACCTTCGAGCCCGCGATATCCGCCGTCTCAACAACATGGCTTTTCGCGATCCGGTCATCGTGGGCGAGCGTCTGCGGCTGGATTTTTCCCGGGTGAATATCGCCGAATTCGAGCGCGCGCGGCGTGAATTTCACTCCGGCCTGCAGCGGGAGTTTTTCGGCGATTACCGCATCCAGGGCGTCATCAGCCATACGGTGCGGCAAGACGAAAATATCAGTTCACTGGCCAGCAGCCGCTACTCGACCCCATTCTGGCTGTTGCGCCAGTACAATCCGGGCCTGGAACTGAACCGCCTGCAAATCGGCCAGGAGATCATCTTTCCCCGCCTGCAGCCCGTGCAGTAATCCACGCGCGGAATGACAGGGGTCCACATGACCTGTTGCCCGGAAACCCTGGGACACCCATCCACCCATCGAGGACAGCCACAGTGAACGAGAAAGCGACCGAGACAGCCAGCCGGAGCCTGAAACTCCACGGCATCACCCTGAGCAATTACTACAACATCCTGAAAACCATCCTGATCGAGAAGGGAATGGAATTCACCGAAGAACACGCCAGCCCCAGCCAGGAGCCGGACCTGCTCGTCCGCAGCCCCATGGGCAAGGTGCCCTTTCTCGAAACCGAACAGGGATTTCTCACCGAAACCGGCGTCATCATCGATTATCTCGACGCGCTCGGCGAAGGGCCGGATTTCTATCCCGCGGACGCCTTCGCCAGGGCCAAGGTGCGGGAACTCATGCGCCATATCGAGTTGTACATCGAACTGCCCGCGCGACGGCTGTACGGCGAGGTATTTTTCAACCGCCCCGCCAGCGACGAAGAAAAGGAAGCCGTGCGCAAGCTGCTTGAGCGGGGCTTCGCCAGCCTCGGCACATTGGCGAGTTACGACCCCTGGCTCGCGGGCAACCAGATTACCTATGCCGATTTCTTCTTTCGTTTTACCGTCAGTCTTGCCACGGTGGTGTGCAGGAAAGCCCTGGACTGGGACGCCTACAATGAGGTTCCGAATATCCGGGAACTGCTGGAGCGGCTCAACGAGCGGGACTCCGTCCGCCGCGTCATGAAAGACCAGCAGCCTGCGCCATAGGAAGTCGGCGCATCGGCGGCCACGCAATCAGGCGTTGCGGGGAAACGGCCATGTCACAGTCAGGCAAGGAGGAAGCCCGGGCGCTCAGCCCGGCGCCCGCCGCAACCGTGGTGCTCGTCCGGGAGTCCGCCGAAACCGGCGCCATTGAAGCGCTGCTGCTGCAAAGAAGCGCGCGGCTGGTGTTTCACGGCGGCCACTGGGTCTTTCCCGGCGGCAGGATCGACGCATCCGATTTCACCGCGGCCGGCGGCGGCCTGGAGTATCCGGCGGCCTGCGCGGCGGCCATCCGCGAGACCCGGGAGGAAACCGGTATTCCCATCCGGGAGGACCAGTTGATCCACGTGGGGCACTGGACCACGCCACCCGGCCTGCCGCGCAGATTCGCAACCTGGTTTTTCGTTTGCGCGCTGCGTGAACCGGTCACAGTGGCCATAGACCACGACGAAATCAGGGATTACCGCTGGATCACGCCCCGCCAGGCCCTGCTTGACGCCAGGGAAGAGAAATTCGTGCTGCCCCGCCCCACCCGGGTCACCCTGTCCGACATCAGCGTGTACGACAGCCTCGATGATCTGGAACAAGGACTGCGCCATGCCCCGATCCGGGTGTTTCCCCCCGAATCCCCCCATTACCGGCCAGCCGAGTCCGGTTGCGGGAAGTAAAGCGGGACAATAAGCCGGATGGAAAATCGTCAGACATCACGAACATGGTAACCGGATTCATGGGACTGGACAGAGAATTATCCGGCTTTGTACAATCGCGCACCTCCCGGGGAAAAGCAGTCGAAAGAAAGCAATGCAACGCGCAGAAAATCACTTGACTTGGGAATCCCCGGGTCATGACACAATCTTGTTAGCCGAGCCGAGCCGAGCCGAGCCGAGCCGAGCCGAGCCGAGCCGAGCCGAGCCGAGCCGAGCCGAGCCGAGCCGAGCCGAGCCGAGCCGAGCCGAGCCGAGCCGAGCCGAGCCGAGCCGAGCCATGAGGTTCCGGTCGTGGCGGCCGGCGGGCGCCTTCGCCGCGCTGGCCTTGCTGTTTTCGGCGGCGCCGGCCTTCGCGCAGCAGGTCGCCAGCCAGGCCGTCCTCGACCGCGTCACGATCGTTGAGGGCCAGACGCGCGGCTTCCAGATCTCCAACGTCACCTCGCGCCCGCGCTACCATGTCCACGTCA
>JAJEGU010000001.1 GCA_022819645.1 Pseudomonadales bacterium | reverse complement strand
TGGCGCTCCAACCTTCATGTCATTCCGCGCGAAGCGAAGCGCAGTCGCGGAATCTCTTGCAGCGGCCACGCAATGAGATTCTGCGACTGCGCGCAGAATGACTGATGTGAGCGCGGCCATTGCCATAATGAGAATTGCTGGGGACGCATTGAGTTGGTCGCGGGATTACCGCACAATAGCCTTCCATTCGGTAAAGAAAATTGTGAGCCGGAGGATTCCATCATGAATGTTCGCACGCCGGTATTTGCTGTACTGATTTCGGTTTTCGCGCTGGCGCTGGCCGCTTGCGGACCGCAGTACCAGGTGGACAGGGATGTGCTCGAAGCTGCGGGGCTCGCCAATTTCAATGCCCCGGAAGAAATGGTTTTCGCCTCCGGCCAACCCACCCCGGAGCAGATTGCAACCTTGTCCGAGGCGGGCATCCGTCATGTCATCAGCCTGCGCACCGACGGTGAAATCGACTGGGATGAATCAAGCCTCGTCAATTCCGCCGGTATGGAGTTTCACTCCATCCCAGTCGCCGGCGCCGGCGGGGTGACCAGCGAAAACGCCCGGAGTCTGGATCAACTGCTCGCCCAGCTCGACGGGCAGCCCGTGCTGTTGCATTGCGGCAGCAGCAACCGGGTCGGCGCCCTGCGCGCCTTCAGTGCCCGGGAAGGCGGCGCCAGCCTTGAGGACGCGCTCGCCGAAGGCCGCCGCTGGGGCATGACGCGCATGGAAGAGGCCGTCCGGGAAATCCTGCAATAGGCGATTTCCTGAACCGAGCCGCCTGTCATGAATCAGTCCGAAGTCGCCAGCGGTCGACCGGGAGATTTCAACCGGCCCGCCATGCTCGCCGCCGCAGCCGGCGCCGCGGGTATCTGTCTGTATCTGCTCGCCTTCCACGGCTGGCGCCAGGCAGCCTTGTTCGGCGTTGGCCTCGTCGCCGGCGTCGCCCTGTATCACGCCGCCTTCGGCTTCACCGCGGCCTGGCGCGAAGTCGCCGGCAGCGGTCGCAGCGCCGGCCTGCGGGCGCAAATGATCATGCTGGCGCTGACGGTGCTGATTTTCACGCCATTGATCGCCCAGGGAGAGATCGGCGGCACGGCCCTGCGCGGCAATGTCTCGCCGCTTAATCTCGCAGTCGTCTGCGGCGCTTTCCTTTTCGGCCTCGGCATGCAACTTGGCGGCGGCTGCGCTTCGGGCACCCTGTTCACCGCCGGCGGCGGCAATGCGCGCATGCTGATAACCCTGGCGTTTTTTGTGATGGGATCGGTAATCGGCACTTGGCACTGGTCGGTCTGGCAGGATGCGCCAGGATTCGCCCCGGTTGCGTTGTCGGCGAATTTCGGCGTTGTTGGCGGCATTGTGCTCAGCCTGCTGCTGTTCGGCGCGGTGTGGCTGCTGGCGGCGCGCCATGAAAAGGCCCGCCACGGTTCCATCGAGCGCGAGTGGGGTCCGCTTTCTTCCCGCGCCTGGCTTACCGGACCCTGGCCGCTGCTGGCGGGCGCCCTGGCCCTGGCCCTGGTCAATATCACCACCCTGCTGCTGGCGGGCCGCCCCTGGGGCGTGACTTCCGCCTTCGCCCTGTGGGGAGCGAAGCTGGCGGCGCCATTGGGCATCGATGTCAGCCAGTGGGCCTATTGGCAGCGGCCCAATCTGCAGGCGGCTTTGGAGGCCAATGTATTCAACGACATTACCTCGGTGATGAATTTCGGCATCATGCTCGGAGCGTTGGCGGCGGCGAGCATGGCCCGCAAGTTCGCCCCGAGCTTCCGCATTCCCGCCCGCTCGGCGCTTGCCGCGGTCATTGGCGGATTGCTGCTCGGCTATGGCGCCCGGATCGCTTTCGGCTGCAATATCGGCGCCTACTTCAGCGGCATCAGCTCCACCAGCCTCCATGGCTGGCTCTGGTTCGCCGCAGCCTTTGCCGGCAGCATCCTCGGCACCCGGCTGCGCCCGGTTTTCGCACTGCGATAGGAAACGCCATCCGGAAGTGAAATGAGCGCCAGGACACCCGCCGACCCAGCCATCGAACAGGACCGAAAGGAATGGCTGGAGGCGATTGAAAACATCCGCGAACAATTCGGCCCGGAAGGCGTTGCCAGCATACTGGACAGCCTGCGGGACTGGCGCGCCCGGGAGATGCCGGCCGCGGCGAACCCGCCGGTATTCAATACGCCCTATCTGAACACCATCCCGCTGCAACAACAGC
Organism: Pseudomonadales bacterium; assembly: GCA_022819645.1. GTDB lineage: Bacteria > Pseudomonadota > Gammaproteobacteria > Pseudomonadales > Pseudohongiellaceae > UBA9145. The sequence continues at coordinate 10,853 of JAJEGU010000001.1, read as the reverse complement.
CACCCTACCCCGGTGATCAGGAAATCGAAAAGCGACTGGAAAACATCCTGCGCTGGAACGCCATGGCCATGGTGCTCCAGGGCGGCGACGCCGGGCTTGGACTCGGCGGCCATATCGCCACCTATGCCTCGGCCGCCACCCAGATGGAAGTGGGCTTCAACCATTTCTTCCGCCAGCGCAGCGAGGACTACGGCGGCGACCTGGTGATCCTGCAACCACACGCCGCCACCGGCGTATACGTCCGCTCCTGGCTCGAAGGCGTACTCAGCGATGAACAGATGCGCGGCTATCGCCGGGAACTGCACCCCGGCGGCGGGCTCAGCTCCTACCCGCATCCGCGCTCCATGCCGGATTACTGGCAAGTGGCCAACGCCTCCATGGGGCTGTCGACTCCCATGGCGATCTACCAGGCGCGCTTTGCGAGGTATCTGGAGAACCGCGGACTCAAGCCGCGCCAGGGCGGCAAGGTCTGGTGCTTTATCGGCGACGGCGAAACCGATGAACCGGAAGTGCTGGGCACAATCAATATCGCCGCCCGGGAAGGTCTCGACAATCTGATCCTGGTGGTCAACTGCAATCTGCAAAGGCTCGACGGCCCGGTTCGCGGCAATGGCAAGATCATCCAGGAGTTGGAGGCCTCCTTTCTTGGTTCGGGCTGGGAAGTGATCAAAGTCATCTGGGGCGGAGGCTGGGACCAGTTGCTGGCCCGGGACGTCAACGGCACCCTGCGGCGGCGCATGGAAGAATGTCTCGACGGCGATTACCAGCGCTATTCGGTGTTGCCCGGCGACCGCCAGCGCGAACACTGGGTCGCCGGCAATCCTGAACTTGAGGCGATGATGGACTCCCTGAGCGACGAGCAGGTGCGCGAAATCAAGCGCGGCGGCCAGGACGTGGTCAAGCTGTATGCCGCTTACCGCCGGGCGGTTGGCTCGGGCAAACCCGTTGTGGTGCTCGTCAAGACCGTCAAGGGCGAGGGCGTCGCCGGGGCCGCGGGCAGCAATGCCGCCCACCAGAAAAAGAACATCAGCGCGGAGCAGCGGGTGGAGGTCGCCCGCTCGCTGGGCATTCCACTCAGCGAAAAAGATGCGCGGCGGGCGGCTTACTACAAACCGCCCGAGGCATGCCCGGAGCTGCGCTATCTCAAGTCCCGGCGGCAGGCTCTCGGCGGCGTGCTGCCGGCGCGCAACAGCACTTGCCCACCCCTTCCCGCGCCTGACCTGGAAATTTTCAAGGCCCTGCTGGAAAAGCACGACCGGCCGCAATCCACCACCATGTGCCTGGTGCGGATTCTGTCGATCCTGCTGCGGGAGCCCGTCCTCAAGCAGTACATCGTCCCCATTGTTCCCGACGAGGCGCGCACTTTCGGCCTTGAGGGGCTGTTCCGCATCGCCGGCATTTTCTCCTTGCAGGGGCAGCGCTACACGCCGGTGGACGCCGGCAGCGCCATCGCCTACCGCGAGGCCGAGGACGGCCAGATCCTGCAGGAAGGCATCTGTGAAACCGGCGCCATGGCTTCGTTTCTCGCCGCGGGAACCGCCTGGTCAATCCATGGCCTGCCCATGATTCCATTCTATTTTTTCTATTCGATCTTCGGTTTCCAGCGCGTGGGCGACATGATCTGGGCCTGCGGCGACATGCTCTGCCGGGGCTTTCTCATCGGCGGAACCGCCGGACGCACCACCCTCAATGGTGAGGGTCTGCAACACCAGGACGGCCACTCCCATATTCTCGCCAGCACTTTCCCCAATCTGAAGAGCTATGACCCGGCCTTCGCCTTTGAAATGGCGGTCATCGTGCGGGAAGGCATTCGCCGCATGTACGAGGAGCAGGAGAACATTTTCTATTACCTCACCGCCTACAACGAAAACCACCCCATGCCGGCCCCGCCCGAGGACGATGCCCTGCGGCAGTCGATCCTGGCCGGCGCCTATCTGTTTCAAAGCGATGCCGACGCGGCTCGTTGCGACATCCAACTGCTTGGCTCAGGCGCCATCATGCAACAGGTGCTTGCGGCCAGCAAGCGGCTGCGGGAATGGGGCCATGCCTGCGCGGTATGGAGCGTGACCAGCTATAACGAACTCTATCGCGAGGCGGAATCCTGCGAGCGCTTCAATCGCCTGCACCCCACCGCCGAATGGCGAACGCCTTGCCTGCGGCGGCTGTTCGCCGATTGTGAAGACGGTGTGGTCGTCGCCGCCAGTGATTACATGAAGTCACTACCGAACTCCATCGCCCGCTGGATGCCGAAAAACTATCTCGTACTAGGCACCGACGGCTATGGCCTGTGCGAAACCCGGGCGGACCTGCGCGACTGGTTCGAGGTCAGCGCCAGACACATCTGCCACACCGCCCTGGTGGGCCTGTTCCGGGCAGGGAAAATCGATGCCACGGAACTTGCCGCAAAATCCGCCGCCCTGGACATCGACCCGGAAAAAATCGACCCGGCTACCCGCTGAACACGCGCTTCGCAGGCTCCTGCAATCCGGTTTCTGAAAACCAGCCGGTATGAACTTGTACAGGTTTGGTCAGGTCAACAGACGGTGAACATCCCGGTATCCAGATCGGCTTTCCAAAGATCGCCCGTGGCGAGTTCGAACCACCAGCCGTGGAGGGTAACCCGGCCGCTTGCTTCGCGTTCTCGCAGCCAGGGATGGGCGCGCAGGTTTTCAAGCGACTTGAGAATTGACCGCTGCTCGACGTGGGCGCTTAGTTCTTCGGCAGGGAGTCTGCCGTGTTCCGCGATGACTTCGCGGCAGGCGGGTTCGGCCATGCGGGTCCATTTCCGCAGGGTGGCAGCGGGCGGTACGGGATTGTTCAGGGTGGCGTCAAGCGCGGTTCTGACCCCGGCGCAATGGGAGTGTCCGCAGATGACGAGGTGGGGAATCTCCAGCAATTGCAGGCCCACTTCCACTGCCGACATCACTGCGCTGTCGGGATCTGCGGCATTTGGCGGCGGTACCAGATTTCCCACCACGCGCAGCACGAGCAAGTCTCCCGGCCGTGCGTCGAAAATCAGTGCCGGGTCCACCCGGGAGTCGGCACAGGCAATTACCATGGCGCGGGGCTTTTGCCCGGCAGCCAGCCCGGGCATCAACGATTCGGCTTTCCCGTATTCCCGCTCGCGAAAACTTCGGGCTCCCCGCAGAAGGTCCGTAATAGTGTCTGGATTCCGGTTCTCAGTTTTGCTCATGGCGCAAGCCGAAGCATAAGTCCCCAGCGATTCTCATTTTGGCGTTCCAACCTTGTCATTCTGCGCGGAGCGTAGCCGCAGAATCTCTTGCAGTGGCCACGCGATGAGATACTGACTGCGCGCAGGATGACAACGAGGAAGGCACGTTCGAATTCTACTCGAATTACTTGCGTGGTACTTTCCAGTCTCAACACGGGGACTCCATCATGCCCATTGCCGTGAAATTCACCCGGCGGCAGACGCTTGCGGGGCTTGCCGCTGCCTGCGCTGGTGCTGGCGGCGGAGAATCGTATGCGGGAGCAAAACAAAACCACGCTTTTGTTTTGCGATAATGAAAAACTCCACGGATGGAATTTTTCAGAGAATACTTAGTGTGGCGCCTTGCTGGCGAGGAGTTGCACGGCACTGATGCGGCGCTCGCGGAAGCCGCCCTCGCAGAAGGCGAAGTAATAGTCCCACAGCCGCAGGAATTCCGCCGGGTGGCCGCCTTGGCGCAGGTCTTCGAGATTGGAGAGGAAGGCCTCGCGCCAGCAGGCCAGGGTTTCCGCGTAGTCGAGGCCGATGTCGAACAGGTCGCGCATGACCAGGTCGGTCTTGCGCGCCATCAGGTTGGAAATCACCCCCAGGGAAGGCAGGAATCCACCCGGAAAGACATGCTTGCGGATAAAGTCCTCGCTGCGGCGGTACTCGCCATAGCGCTGGTCGGCAATGGTGATCGCCTGCAGCAGCAGACGCCCGCCGGGCCGCAGCAACTGATTGAGCCTGGCGAAGTAAGCGCTCAGATAATGCCGCCCCACAGCCTCGATCATCTCCACGGAAACCAGCTTGTCGTAGCTGCCGCCCAGCTGCCGGTAATCGCAATTGACGAGTTCGATACGTTCGGCAAGGCCTTCCCGGGCGATGCGCTCCCGGGCGAACTCGTACTGGCCCCGGGAGTTGGTCACCGCAGTGACCCGGCAGCCGCTTTGCTGCGCAGCGTGGATGGCGAGCCCGCCCCAGCCGCAGCCGACTTCGAGCAGATGGTCCTCGGGGCCGAGTTCGAGCAATTCGCAGATACGGTTCATCTTGTGCAACTGCGCCTCCGCCAGACTGCCGCCGTGGCGGGGGAAAATCGCGCTGGAGTATTGCAGCCGCCGGTCGAGGAAGCTGCCGTAGAAGTCCGGTTTCAAGTCGTAATGACGGCTGATATTGCGTCGGGCCTGTCTGCGGCTGTTGCGGCGGGCTTGCAGCCGCAGCAGTCGCGCCGGCAGGAACAACCAGCCGAAGTAGCGCCCGAGCCCGTCGGTCATGTCCAGATTGCGGGCGAAGAAGCGAGTTACCGCGGTCAGTTCCGGGCTGATCCACCAGCCATCCATATAGGCTTCCGCCGCCGCCACATCGCCTCCGAGCAGCACTCTGGCGTAGAGCCTGGCGTCCAGCACATCCACTTCCGCCGCCGGTTCTTCGCCTGGTTCGCCGATGCGGGCAACGACCAGGCCATGCTCACGCAGGATCAATTGGCCTTCTTTCGCCCGGTCCAGCATGCGCAGCAGCAAACGCAAGGGCCAGCGCTGGCGGCGGGTTTCTCCCGAAACCGCCGCGGCGCCGCCGATAATGGGCATGCCCGGTTCCCGGCTCATGATTTGCGATCCCCATGGCTTCCAGTGGTTGCGGCCCCTCCGGGATGGGGATGAAAGGGATTGCCCTTGAGATACAGCCGCAGCGCCTGCCAATAGATGCCCGCAAGCAAGGCCGCCGTTTGCGAAGGATTGCGCAGCAGCACGCGGTTGAGGCTGCTTTGGCCAAGCTCCATGCGGCGCAAGTTCAGGCTGGCGTCCATGCTTGTTTGCCCGCTGGATCGATCCCGTACCTGCAGGTGGACAAAGAGCTTGTCGGCGACCGGTGGGCGAATGCGCCAGTGGTACTCCTGCCCCATGGGGTTGAAGGGCGATACGTGAAACTCCTTCGGGTTGGGGCCGGGCTTGCGGAGATCAATGGCATAACAATGGTTCTGGTTCCAGGGCGTATTGCTGACCTCGGCCAGGGTGTGGCGAAACTCCCCGTCGCGCTTGATGAAGTACAGATTGAGCGGGCTGAAGTAACAGCCGAGATAGCGCAACTGTCCAAGCAGCCAGACTTCTCCTTCCACTTGTTCCCGCCCAAGGCCAAGACCTTCCGCCATCCGCTCAATGGCCACATCGGACAGGGGTCGCCCGGACGGTTCCAGATAATCCCTTCGCCGGAATCGCGCCCAGTGCCAGGGCTTGTCCCCAAACTGCCAGTACTTGTGGAAAAGGGATGAAAGCTCGTCAAGCCTGAGCAGCCACATGAACAGGGGGAAGCGGAACTCATGCGCCGCGGGCTGGAAGCGGCGATGGCGCACACTGCCGTGAAACAGCGCTGATTCATGGCTTGGCGACAGCCGCCGGTTCATGGCGCAACTCCAAGCCGCCGGCAGACATCCACCGCGCTGCGCACGGCATCTTCATGGAAGCCGTGATAACACCAGGCGCCGCAGTAGTGAATCCGTTCGGCGCCGCTGATTTCCCCGCGTCTGGCCTGGGCGGCAAGCGCCCGCTCGGAAAACTGCGGATGGCTGTAGCGGTATTCGCCAAGCACCGTCCCAGTGGCGATGCGGCCAGCGGCATTCAGTGACACGAGCAGAGACTGCGGCGCCCTGAGCCGTTGCAGAATGTTCATGCAATACGTTACTACCGGCCCCTGATTTCTGGATTCATCGCCGGCGCGGAAGTTCCAGCTTGCCCAGGCCCGGCGCTGGTCTGGCATCAGGCTGGCGTCCTGGTGCAGGGTCACTGCGTTGGTCCGGTAGGGAATTGCACCGAGGATTTCGATTTCCGCCGGATCGGGGGATTCAAGCAGCGCCAGGGCCTCATCGCTATGACAGGCAAGCACCGCCTGGTCGAAATCGGCGCTGCCCTGATCAAATCGCAGCCGCACCCCGGAAGCAAGCCGGCTGACGCCGCGCACTGGCCTGCCGAACTCGATCCGGTCGCCAAGGCCCCTGCATAGCGCCGCAACATAGCTGTGTGAGCCGCCGGCAACCGAATACCACCGGGGTCGATTGAACAGGTCAAGCAAGCCGTGATTGGCAAAAAAGCCGGCGAGCAGCCCCATGGGGAATTCACTGGCCTGGCGCGGCTCGCAGGACCAGATGGCGGCGGTCATGGGCAGCAGGTAGTTTTCGGCGAACCAATCACCGAAGCCGTGGCGCGCAATGAATTCGCCCACGGTGCCGCCTCCGTTGTAGCGGCGGGCAATGCGGTTGAAGCGCAGAATATCGTAGAGCATCAGGCCGAAGGCGCCGCGCCAGAGATTGCGGCGCTGGGCGAACAGCGTATTGAGATTGTGGCCGTTGTATTCCAGCCCAAGGGCGGGATTCGAGACGCTGAAGCTCATTTCGGCGGGAACCAGGTCCACTTTGAGTTCTTCCAGCAGGTTCAGGAAAAGCGGGTAGTTACGGTTGTTGCAGACGATGAATCCGGTATCGACCCGGTATTCGCCGCCTGCCACATTCACCGTTACGGTATGGGAATGTCCGCCAGCGCGAGCATTGGCTTCAAACAGGCGAACATCGTACTTGCGACCCAGCAGGCGTGCCGCGACCAGCCCGGCAACACCGGCGCCGACAATGGCGATTCTGCTGCGGTGGGCGGCGCCCGTCGCTGGTTTGCCTGTGGCAGTCATGCAATCCGACCCTGCTATATTCGCGCTTCCAGCCCGCATTGATTGTGCGCCATGCCCACAGGCCAATGCCGGGCTTGCGCATTTCGTCAAATACGTCTCAAGCCGCTCCGGTGGATCATTGGGCGCAGCATGTGAACCACCTGCCCGGCCCCGGCGTAATTCCGTTATCATGGAACTGTTGTTGCCATTGCGGGGATTTTCGCCAGGCGCCGCGCCGCTGTTGCGGCAGGTCCTGTTGCGGAGCCGGAACAAGGCCAGGGCGCCAGTGGTCCATGAGGAGGCCGTCAGCGGGAAAATGGGCGAGGATTCGCTCAGCAATGAGGATTTGCTCGGGGCGATCAGCCATTCGGATGACGCCTCGGCCTTTACCCTGTTGTTTGACCGTTACGCCAGCCGGATCTATCAGGCCGGAATGCAACTGACCCGCAACAACGAGCAGTTGTCCCGGGACCTGGTGCAGGAAACCATGCTCACGGTCTGGCGCAAGGCGGGGCAGTTCGACCTTGACCGGGGCAGCGCCGACAATTGGATATTCACCATCACCCGTAACCGCTGCTTTGATCTGCTGCGGAAAGTGAAGCGGGAACCCATCTCTATCGGCGCCGACGATATTTGGCCCATGGGAGAGGATGTGCTGGCCCAACCGCAGAATCCTGCGGAACAGGGGGCTTTGCTGTCCCGCATCGGCAGTTTGCTGGCTCATCTGCCCGAGCAGCAACAGGCGGTGGTCCGGCAGGTCTATGTACTGGACTGCACCCACCAGGAGGCGGCCCGGGAGTTGGGCATTCCCCTCGGCACGCTCAAGTCACGGCTGCGGCTGGGCCTGGATAAACTGAAACACCTGGCGGGAGTTCGCGAATGAAGCCCGGCGCTGACCATCATCCCGAAACTGAATTGCTGGAGTCATTCGTCCGGCGCGAGTTGCCGCCTGGCGTCAGCGTCATTGCTTCGGCGCATCTGGAAGTCTGCGACCTGTGCCGGCAAAAGGCGGCGGAAATCGAAGCCCGGGAACTTGACCGATGGCTGGCCGGGAAGCCAGCGCCACAGCAGCTTCCGAATCTGAAAGAAATCGCCGCCGGCATTGTCAACGAGCCCCGTGCTGGAATGGATCGCAATCCGGATTCCGTTCCGGACGCTGCGGCTCTGGATTCGGAAGCCGGGCGACAATCCAATTCCCTGGGATTGCCGAAAGACACTTTCCCCGGACTGCGCCTGCCCCGGGTCCTTCGCCGGGCGGGGGACGGTTTGCAATGGCGGAAGCTCACCGAAACCATTCGTCAGGCCAGCTTCGCCATCGATCAACAGACCCGTTGCGAATTCATCTATCTGGCTCCGGGCGCCATTTCACCGGCGCATTCCCACTATGGCCGGGAATACACCCTGGTGCTGCAGGGAGAATTTCACGATGAGCTTGGCGCCTATCGGGACGGCGATTTCCTGCTCAGGGACGCCAGCCACGAGCACCAGCCAAGAAGCGAAAAAGGCTGCCTGGTATTCGCCGTGCTCGACCAGCCCCTGCGCTTCACCGAGGGCCTGCCGCGCCTGCTCAACCCCGTAAACCGCCTGCGGTTCCGCAGCGGTCTGGCGCGCTAGAGCCGCAGACGAACCCGATGTCTCTGTGGGCAATTTCAATTGTCTACGGCCTAAGCCCGTTCTATACTTCGCGCCAATAAACCCGCCGCGCCCCGGACGGAACCTGGTGTCCGAACCGTACGCTCCGGCGGGTTGCTTTTTTCCGGGTTATGCTTTGACTGATTGCGTTACGCAATACCCGAACCGCACTTATGGCAGTTAGATGAAACTTGAAGCATTGGGTCTTGAGAATTTTCGCCGGTTCAAAAAGCTGGACATCAGCTTTCACCCGGAGTTGACGGTAATCGCAGCCAGGAACGGTCAGGGCAAGACAGCCGTGCTGGATGCGGCGACAATCGTCCTGAGTCCATTCGTCGGCGCTTTCGATCTCGGCACTTCCAAAGGCATTGGCCATAAGGATGCACGTTACGATCATTTGAAAGACAGTCCTGTGAGTGAACAAGTGTTCCCTGTCAGACTGGAAGCCATGCTGTCGACATTGAACGAGCCAGTTGTGAGGGAACGCAAAGGGATCAAGGGAAGGACCACTGTTAAGGACGCCACTAAGCTCACTATCCTCGGCGCACAACTTATGCGCAAAATTCGAAATCTCGAATCTGCGCCACTCCCACTCATGGCCTGCTATGGCTCAGGGAGACTGTGGAATGTGCATAAGAACATGAGCCGCGAGGCAGTACTCAGCGAAAGCCGCACAATGGGTTATGAAGATTGCTTTACCTCCGCTTCGAGCTTTAGGCAGGTACAGCAGTGGATGACGAAAGCCACCTTTGCGGAATTGCAGCAGCGGCAGATCGACGCTTATCAGGGCTACAACATCTCGGATCAGATTCAGGGTATCAGAAGCGCCGTGGACACTGTTCTCGGCCAAGAGGGCTGGGATGGATTCCACTACAGCGTCCAGCACGAAGAACTGGCGATGACGCACAGGGAACTGGGTGTTCTTCCCGTAACTATGCTAAGCGACGGAGTTCGCGCGATGGTTTCTCTCGCAGCGGACATGGCCTGGCGCTGCGCGAAGCTGAATCCCTGGCTGGGCGCTCAGGCTCAACAAGAGACGGAAGGGATTGTATTCATTGACGAGGTAGATATGCACTTGCACCCCAAATGGCAGCAATCTGTCGTTGACTCGTTGCGTAGTGCTTTCCCGAAAGTGCAGCTTGTCATGACGACGCATAGTCCTCAGGTACTCTCGACCGTAGAATCCGAGTCGATAAGGCTGTTGCGAGGCGAAAGGGACGAAGAAACCGGTGAGACGTCATTCAACGCTCAAATTCCAGCCATGCAGAGCCGAGGAACCGCCAGCAGCGAGATATTGGCAGAGTTACAGGGCGTTGATCCGACTCCTGGAGTTGAAGAGGCAAATTGGTTGGCGGAATACAAGGAATTGATTACCTCCGAGCGACGCTCAAGAGACATGCAAGCCAGGATAGAGGAACTCAAGAATAGAATCCTGATTCATTTCGGCGAGAGCCACCACGAATGGCTGGAATGCCAAAGATTGTCCAGTTTCCATGAATTGAAAACCAGAATCAGGGAAAAACGGCAGGGCAACGTTTCAAGGGACTGAGTATGCACAAGTTGAATAGACCGGCGTCCCCGGTATGCCTGCGGCGCTTCAGACATGGCCGCGATACGTGGAGGGACCTAAGCCATTCTGACAGAGCAGATATTTGGGTTAGTCTGGACCAAATGCAACAGCGTCGCTGTGCGTATTGCGAACGGCTCATCCGGCGTAACGATTATTCGGGTGATGCCCATATTGAGCATTTCCGCCAGCGAGGCAGGCATCCCCAAGGAACGTTTGATTGGCAAAACTTGTTCGGTTCGTGCAACAAAACGGATAGTTGTGGCAAGCATAAGGATGTCCAACACTACGACCATCGGCATCTGATCAAGATGGACGACGAGGACCCGAACAATTTCCTTCGATTCCTCTCAGACGGTCAAGTGGTACCTGCTGACAACCTGGCAGAGAATAAACTGATCCGCGCAAGAGAGACGATCCGTGTCTTTAATCTGAATGGACCGCTAAGGCAGATACGTAAGGTAAATGTAAGGGGTTACCTGGATGACGCAAAGGAAATCGCACTATTTGCGGAAGAGTTTGATGAGAGTGACTGGCGACCCTTGCTTGAAGACAAATTGAAGTCTATAGAAGGACTCCCTTTCGAAACAGCAATTCGACATGTTCTTCAAATTTAGGGCCTGTTCACACTATGCGCTGTCGCTCTGCCGGATCTCTTTTTTCGTCCGGCAAGACGCCGCGAGCGCCGTGTGGTTGATCCACATAAGCGAGCGGCAACGCCGCCGGAGGAAAAAGAGACCCGGCCCTTCGGGTTGTGTCTGTCACGTCGCCACCCGGCGTTGCGACTCGCTCATTTGG
>JAJEGU010000023.1 GCA_022819645.1 Pseudomonadales bacterium | reverse complement strand
ACTCCATCCGTGGAGTTTTTCATTATCGCAAAACAAAAGCGTGGTTTTGTTTTGCTCGCGAATTCAATGGCTTACGCCATCGAATTCGGCGGCACTTCCATGTGCCGCAGGGAAGCTCTGACTTGATCAGAGCTTCCCTAGAACGGCAATTTGAAGCCCGGAGGCAGTCCGGCAAAACCCGCCATGCCGCGCATGGCCTGCTGATTTTCCTGTTCGATCTTGCGAACGGCGTCGTTGATCGCTCCGCAAATCAGGTCTTCCAGAATCTCCCTGTCTTCCCGGGCAATCGTCTCGTCAATGCTGACTTTCATGGCGTCGTAGCGGCCATTCATGCGGATTCTGACCGCGCCGGCTCCGGCCTGGCCCTCGACCACGGTGGCGGCAAGTTCCTCCTTCGCCTGTTCCATGCGCTCCTTGAGTTGCTTTGCCTGTTTCATCAACTCGGTGAAATCCGTCATCGGCTACCTCGGCTTTGTATTGTGGTCACGCTGTCCCGGAGCACGGTGCCGGAAAAGTTTCTGACCAGGGTCTGAACCACCGGGTCCTGTTCAAAGTCCGCCACCAGGGAATCGGCGACCGGAGCGGTTGCGGGTTTGCTTGCCTGATCGGGGGGCGGGGCCGGATCGGCTGGGGAAGGTTCATCCCGGGGTGGCGCGGATTCGCTGGAAAAATCGGGTTCCGGCGGGGGAGCTTCGGACATTTCGGGCGCCGGTTCCCGATTCCCGGGAGGCGGTGATTCGGACTGCGCGCCTGCCGCTGTTGCTGTGGGTTCCGATTCGGCTTCGGAATCAGTTCCTTCGCCATCTGTGGCGGCATCCACGGGTATCGGCCCGCTTTGGGCTACCGGTTTCGGGGAAAACACCAGCATGCGCAGCAGCAGCATTTCGAAGGTGGCCCGGGTGTCGCCGGACAGGGCAAGCTCTTCCCTGCCCCTGGCGCCGATCTGGTAATACAGCTGCAGGTCTTCGGCACTGAACTTGCCGGCGAGTTCGAGTATCTCCCTGCGGTCCCCCTGGTGATTGTCAACGGCGTCGGCATGGGCCTGGGCGAGAGCGAGCCGGTGCAGGCTCGACAGCAGGCTGTCCAGGGTCTGGGCGTAATCGGAAATATGCCCGGTCAATTCCCGGCTGACCCTGAGTACTCCCGGCAAGTCTCCGGCAGCCATGGCCTGCAACAGGGCGAAGACGTGCCGCCGGGGAGGAATGCCCAGCATTTCCACCACGGACTCCGTCTTGATCTTGCCCTGGCAATAGGAGATCGCCTGGTCGAGCAGGGTCAGGGCGTCGCGCATGCTGCCGGCTGCGGCGTCGGCGATTTGCCACAGGGCATCGGATTCACAATCGATCTGTTCCTGCTCAAGTACCGGGCCCAGATACTTGACGATGGTTTTGGGGCCGAGATTGCGCAGGTGGAACTGGAGGCAACGGGAGAGAATGGTTACCGGCAGTTTTTGGGGATCGGTGGTGGCGAACAGGAACTTGACGTGCGCCGGAGGCTCTTCCAGAGTCTTCAGCAGCGCATTGAAGCTGTGGGTCGAAAGCATGTGGACTTCGTCGATCAGATAGACCTTGAAGCGCGCCCGGGCTGGGGCGAACTGGACGTTTTCGAGCAGGTCCCGGGTATCTTCCACCTTGGTGCGCGAGGCGGCGTCAATCTCAAACAGATCGAGATGGCGGCCTTCGCTGATTTCCGTGCAGACGCCGCAAGTATTGCAGGGCCTGGCGCTGACGCCCTGCTCGCAGTTGAAGCATTTGGCGAGGATACGGGCCAGGGTGGTCTTGCCGGTGCCCCGGGTGCCGGTGAACAAATAGGCGTGATGGAGGCGCTGTTTGTCGAGGGCGTTGATCAGCGTCTTGAGGACGTGTTCCTGGCCGGCAACCTCGCTAAAGTCTCCGGGGCGCCACTTTCTGGCGAGTACCTGGTAGCTCATGCCTGTCGCGTACCCTGTTGCCGCCTGGGCCAAGAGCCTGCGCCGCGGGAATTCACGGCTGCAAATCCGCGCTCATCCACGCCCCTGGCCGCTCGATTTCCTTGCATATCCACCAGTATTCGCCTCAAGCGATCAACCAGGGGCGCGGCGATAGCGAATTCCCGCGGCGCAGGCTCCGGGGGAGACGGGGAATCCCCGCTTGCCTGGCCGGATTCGGTGGCAGCCCTTGCCGGCCACACCGCGGCACATGCATCAGCTACTACCGTTGCTCCCTTCCGGGCCTGGCGGGGTTCATAACCTGTCATTGCGCGGGGACCGGCAAGAGTTACCACGGCGGATGGTATCACGCCCGGGAGTTATATGGCTTCAAGCCGTCGCTGTCGGGAGGGATTTGCGGCGGTTGCGCCATGGAATATCGGGTCAATCGGCTTCCTCGATCCAGGCCATCTGGATTGCCTCGAGAATTTTTTCGCCGCTGCGATTGGGATCGTCGTCGAAACTATCGAGTTCGCAGATCCAGCGGTGCAGGTCGACAAAGCCTACCCACTGGGGATCCACATCCGGGTGCTGTTCAGCCAGTTCAATGGCTATGTCGTTCACATCGGTCCACTTCATTTTTCCGCTCCGCTCAATCATTTATCGGACAACCCAGGAGCCTGCGCCGCAGGAATTTCCTAGTGATTTTCGGAAACCATGTTGATGGTGTATTTGGGAATCTCGACCACCAGGTCCTCATCGGCGACGATGGCCTGGCAGCTCAGTCTGGATTCGGGTTCCAGGCCCCAGGCCTTGTCGAGGTAGTCTTCCTCGTTTTCGTCGGGTTCTTCCAGCGAATCGAATCCTTCCCGCAAAATCACATGGCAGGTGGTGCAGGCGCAGGATTTCTCGCAGGCATGCTCGATGCGCACCTTCTGCCGGAGGGCGGCATTGAGCACGCTGACGCCGGGTTCGGCGTCGAATTCCGCGCCTTCCGGACAGATGGACTCGTGTGGCAGGATGGTGATCTTGGGCATTTGGGTTCTCTGGGCATTACTCGGCTTCACAGCCGAGGGTATCGATGGATTCTCCGCGCAGGGCGGCGCCAACCGCAAGGTCCATACGCCGCGCGGCAAAGGCTTCGCTGGTGCGATTGAGTTCCCGGGTCAGTTCTTCAATCCGGGTGGGGTCCTCTTCCGCAAGGGCCTTGCGAAGTTCAGCCAGGGCCTGGTCGATGCCGTCTTGTTCCGCGGCTGAAAGAATTGCTCCGTCTTCCTCGATGGCGCTCTTGATGGCGTCCATGAGCCGGGTGGCGTCAAGTCTCGCCTCGCCAAGGGCCCGGGCGCGCATGTCCTCCCGGGCGTGGTTCCGGGAATCCCGCAGCATTTGCTCGATCTGGCCGGAGTCGAGCCCGAAGCTGGGTTTGACCTGCACCTCGGCCTTGCTGCCGGTACTCGCCTCCTCCGCCGATACGCTGAGCAGGCCATCGGCGTCCACCTGAAAAGTCACTTTTACTTTCGCCGCTCCGGCAACCATGGGCGGGATGCCGCCCAGGGTGAAGCGCGCCAGGGAGCGGCATTCGCTGACGAGTTCCCGCTCGCCCTGGACCACATGCAGGGCCATGGCGGTCTGACCATCCCTGAAGGTGGTGAATTCCTGGGATTTGGCCACGGGAATCGCGGTATTGCGGCGAATGATCTTTTCCACAAGTTCGCCCATGGTTTCGATGCCAAGCGATAGCGGGTTGACGTCGAGCAGCAGGAAATCGCCGGTGGACCGGTTGCCGATGAGCACTTCGGCCTGGATGCCCGCGCCCATGGCGACCACCCGGTCCGGGTCGATATCCGTCAGTGGCTCGCGGCCAAAGAACTTCGTCACCGCGCCACGGATCACGGGCATTCTCGTGGCGCCGCCCACCAGCAGCACATTGTCGATGGCGCCGGTATCCATGCCGGCGTCCCGCATGACCCGGCGGCAACTGAGGATCGTGCGCCGCACCAGGGCTGCGACGATCTCGGTAAACTGCGCCGCATCCAGGGTTCCGCGCCAGTCGCGCCAGGCGACTTCCGCCTGGTCCGCATCGCTAAGCTGTTCCCGGGCCCGGTTGGCCACCTGCAATAGCGCCGGCCAGTCCGGGGCGGCCACGGTTTCCGCGCCGCTTTGGGCGATCAGCCAGTCGGCCACCGCCTGATCGAAGTCATCGCCGCCAAGCGCCGTGTCTCCGCCGGTGGCCAATACTTCGAATACGCCTTTTTGCAGGCTGAGCAGGGATACGTCGAATGTGCCGCCACCGAGGTCGAATACGATGATATTGCCGTGTTCGCCCCGGTCGAGACCATAGGCCACCGCCGCCGCCGTGGGTTCATTGAGCAGTCGCAGCACTTCGATGCCGGCGAGTTCGGCGGCATGACGGGTCTGCTGGCGCTGGGCGTCATTGAAGTACGCCGGTACCGTGATGACGGCGCCGGCGAGTTCCTCTCCGGTCTCCTCCCGGCAGCGCCGGGCAAGAGCGCGGAGGATGGCGGCGGAAACTTCCACCGGATCCCTGGGGCCTGCCGCGGTTACAAAAGCCGGCGCGGCGTTGCCCTTGCCGGCGTCAAAACGGTATGGGCGGAAGTTGCCGCCGGTCTGCAATTCCCCGAGGCTCTTGCCGAGCGCGCGTTTGGCCGAGACCACGACATTGCCCGGGTCCGCGGCGGCCCGGGCTTTTGCCGCAGCGCCCACGGCGAGTACGCCGGCAGCGCCATAATGCACGGCGGACGGCAGCAAATGGGCGCCGTCGGCGTCGGCGAGGGTGCGCACCTCGCCCCCGACCGCCGTGGCGACAAGGGAATTGGTAGTGCCGAGATCAATGCCTGCCGCACGCCGATGGACCGCTCGCCGCGCAGCGCCGCCGCCGGGTTCAGAAATCTGCAACAGACTCAAGGGACTCTTCCTTCTTGTGAATTTCCATCTGGAATTTGTGCAGGAACTGCAATTCGTGGAACAGCTTTCTGGCCTCCTCCAACTGGTTTCCGGCGAGCGCCTGGACAAACTGCCCCTGGCGTTCGGCAAGCCGATTTGCCGCCTTGCGGTTCAGTTCATCGAGCTGGTCGAAAGCGGATTCGTTCTCCGGCAATTCCGCCAGACTTTCGCGCAATTCCATCTGTTCGAAGAGCAGTTCGGGAGCAAGATCGGACTGGGCGACCTGCTCCACGTCGATACCCTGCAGCCGCAACAGATAACCCGCCCGGCGCAGGGGCGATCGCAAGGTTTCATAGGCTTCGTTGAGGTAGCTGCTGAGCTGGATGGCTTGCAGGCGCCGGGCTTCGCCGGCGGCGGCGAAACGATCCGGATGAACCTGGGCCTGCAATTCGCGATACCGGGCATTGAGTTTGCCGGAATCGATTTCAAAACCCGCCGGCAAGGCGAACTGGGCAAAAAAATTGTCGGCAATGGCGAGCACGGCAAAGCCTCAACCCGGCGGCGGGTTCAAACGCTGAAGCTTTCGCCGCAGCCGCACTCGCCTTTCACATTGGGATTGCGAAACTCGAAACCTTCGTTAAGCCCTTGCTTGACAAAATCCATTTCGGTGCCGTCGATATAGACGAGACTCTTCGGATCCACCACGATCTTGACGCCGTGGGCTTCAAATACCTGATCGCCTTCCTCAAGCTGGTCGGCGTATTCGAGCACATAGGCCATGCCCGAACAGCCGGTGGTGGTAATGCCCACGCGAATGCCGAGGCCGCGGCCGCGGTCGGCAAGCTGCCTGGCGACGTGACCCGCGGCGGTTTCGGTGATGGAAATGGCCATGGCCTGTTATTCCGTCTGTTCCCGCTTCTTGCGCACATCGGCGATGGCCGCCTTGATGGCGTCCTCGGCGAGTACCGAACAGTGGATCTTCACCGGCGGCAGGCCGAGTTCGTCGGCGATGTCCTTGTTGCGGATCCGGGTGGCGTCTTCGAGCGACCTGCCCTTGACCCATTCGGTCAGCAGCGAACTCGACGCGATGGCCGAGCCGCAGCCATAGGTCTTGAACTTGGCGTCCTCGATCACGCCATCGCCATCGACCCTGATCTGCAGGCGCATGACATCTCCGCAGGCCGGGGCGCCCACCATGCCGGTGCCCACATTGGCGTCGTCGTCATCGAGACGACCCACATTGCGTGGATTTTCGTAGTGGTCGAGTATCTTTTCTGAATATGCCATCTTGCTTTTGCTCCCCTGCGCCCTAGTGCGCAGCCCATTGAACCTGATCGAGGTCCACGCCGTCCTTGTACATGTCCCAGAGCGGGGAAAGCTCCCTCAGCTTGGCGACGGCATGGCGGATACGCCTGATCGCGTAGTCGATATCTTCGGTCGTGGTGAAACGGCCGATGGAAATTCGCAGCGAACTGTGGGCGAGTTCGTCATTGCGGCCAAGCGCCCGCAGCACATAGGAGGGCTCGAGGCTGGCCGAGGTGCAGGCGGAACCCGAAGACAGCGCAAGCTCCCGCAGGGCCATCATCAGGGATTCGCCTTCCACAAAATTGAAACTGATATTGAGATTGCCCGGCGCCCTATGGGTCAGGTCGCCATTGACGTAGACTTCCTCCACGTCTTCCAGTCCCCGCAGCAGCTGTTCCCGCAGGGCGAGGGTGCGGCGGGCCTCTTCGTGCATTTCCTCCCCGGCGATGCGGTAGGCTTCGCCCATGCCGACGATCTGGTGGGTCGCCAGGGTGCCGGAGCGCATGCCGCGCTCATGGCCGCCGCCATGAATTTGGGGCTCGATGCGGACCCGGGGCTTGCGGCGCACGTAAAGCGCGCCAATTCCCTTGGGTCCGTACAATTTATGGGCGGTAAAGGACATCAGGTCCACCTGCATCCGTTCCAGGTCGATTTCCAGCTTGCCGGCGCTCTGGGCGGCGTCCACGTGAAAGACCACCTTGCGGCGGCGGGTGACTTCGCCGATGGCTTCAATATCGTTGATCACGCCGATTTCATTGTTGACGTGCATCAGCGAGACGAGAATGGTGTCGGGGCGCAGGGCCCGCTCCACGGTTTCCGGGGAGATCAGGCCGTTGCTGTCCGGGTCGAGATAGGTCACTTCATAGCCTTCGCGTTCAAGCTGGCGGCAACTGTCGAGCACGGCCTTGTGTTCGATCCTGGAAGTGATGATGTGCTTGCCCTTGCGGTGATAGAAATGGGCGGCGCCTTTCAATGCGAGATTGTCGGCCTCGGTGGCGCCGGAGGTCCAGACGATCTCCCGTGGATCGCAGTTCACCAGGTCGGCCACATTGCGGCGGGCGTTTTCCACGGCCTCTTCGGCTTTCCAGCCGAACTGGTGCGAACGCGAGGCGGGATTGCCGAAATTCGCTTCAATGGTCAGGCATTCCGCCATGGCCGAGGCGACTCTAGGGTCCACCGGCGTGGTTGCCGCGTAATCGAGATAGATGGGAAGTTGCATGTTTTGCTCCATGAAGGCCAGCTATGGCGCGCCAGCCGAAATTCGTGTCTCCTCCAGTCCGGCGCCGGTTATCGCCAGGGGAATCCGGGGCGCCTTGCCGTGCTGTTTCCGGTCCTGTTTCCCGGCGATGCGGCGGACTTCGCGGCGGGCGATGAGATCGGCGAGGCTGACGCCCTGCAGAAAACCGAGAATCTGTTCGCTCAACTCCTCCCAGAAGGAATGCGTCAGGCAGGTTTCGCCGCCCTGGCAGTCGCCGGCACCCTGGCAGCGGGTGGTGTCCACGGACTCATCCACCGCGCCGATGATCTCGGCGACAAAGATCGCCGATGCGTCCCGGGCCAGCCCATAACCGCCGCCCGGGCCGCGTACGCTGTTGACAACCCCCGCCCGGCGCAGCTTGCCGAACAACTGCTCGAGATACGGCAGGGAAATGTCCTGCCGCCCGGAAATATCGGCCAGGCTCACCGGGTTTTCGCCGCCATGCAGCGCCAGATCCAGCATCGCGGTCACCGCATACCTGCCTTTGGTCGTCAATTGCACCGTAAAATCCGCCGTAAACCGGACATGGGGGCGATTATTCAATAACCAAGTAAATTAGTCAAGTATCGCCATGGGATACCGGCAATTCCCATTTTGGCGCTCAAGTTCTCATGTCATTCTGCGCGGAGCGGAGCGCAGTCGCAGAATCTTCCCGGATGGCCCCTGCAGGAAATTCCACTATTCCGCAAGAATGGTGGAAGGCGCTTTGCCGAGGTTTGGGGGTACGGGATGGTCGCTTGCCCGGGCCAACAGGGCGATGATGGCAAGATGGTGGATGCTGTGGGTAATGAGGCCCATGAGTTCCCGGTCGAGAGTGCTTGTGGCCCGGGTGGGCTCGCCGTCGTAGTGGACGAGTTCCGAGACTACGATTTTCTCTCTCCCGGGTCCCGAGCGGAGTTGCCGGAAGTGTCCTTGAGCTTCGGCGATGGCGCCCGCGGCGATGTTGACTTCGGTTTCGATCCGGGTGCCGCGACGGCGGTCATCGTAATCGATGCAGCCGGACTCCAGGCCATTGAAGAAGCAATGGTAGCGGTCGATAATGTGGCGCATGTGGGTGCCGATGGAAGAATCGCTGCCAGGGCGGGCGGCGAAAACTTCGTCAGATATGCCGAGCAGCAACTGGTCGCACTGTTGCACGCAGGCCAGACAGCCTTCCACCAACCGCGCTGTACTCTCCTGGCGTCCCACGCTTGCGCCAGCCCGGGATTCGGCGCGGTGGCCCATGGGAAGAATCCCTCAGCTACGTTTGACCAGGGCGACCAGTCCCCGGAACAGGTCCATCGGGGTCTCGTGCTTGTAGTCGGTGAACTCTCCGGCATCCATGAACATGCCATGTTCTTCGCAGACTTCGTAGGTGAGGTGTTTCTGTTTCGGGTCGGTAACGTGCTTCATGGGCTTGCCGCAGCGCGGGCAATTGATGTCGCGCACTTCGTCGTAAGCCTTGCCGGATTCCGGGTCGCCGGAGTCGACGAAATCCGCCATCCAGCGGCCCTTGAGCGCCTCGGCTTCGCCGTGATCGAACCACAGGCCCTGGCAGTTTTCGCATTGGTCTATGACCACAGTCCCATGAAGAATCGAGATCTTGATTTCCTTCATGGAAGAATCACATTTGGGGCATTGCATTCGGCTCTCCTCAGGGTTCAATCCAGCCCTTGGCCCGTTCGGTCGGCGCCATTGTAATTTATTCTGGAAACAAATCCATCTTGAATTTTGTTGGAACGCTTCGATTGGGCGGGGCGCGCGTACTGGTTCCCGGCGGAATTCCACCAATTCTCTTTTCAGTTGCTGTATGGATTCGAGCGCTCTTCCAGGGTGGCTGGGTCGATCGCGCCATTGGCGCACTGGATGAGGTCGGATCGGGCGTAGGTGTGGATGAGGTCGGTGGCGGGTCTGGCGGGAGTCGGCTCGCCGAGACCGGTCAGGACGATGGTGATGGTTTCCCGCTCCGGGAGTTGGCCCAGCCTGGCGCCCTGGCCGCACAGGGCCCTGGCGAGACGCTGTTCGAGGGAGGCGACCTCGTTGCGCCAGCGCTCCGCGCGGCTCGCCTGCGCGCTTTCGCTACGCCGGCGCAGGTCGGCGGCAAGGTCTTGGGCCTGACTGCGCAACTGGTTCATTTCCCCGGTGATTGTGTCAAGGGCGGCCTGGAAGCTTTCGTTTTCGGTGGTGGTGCTGCGGCGGAGTTCTTCGGTGAGGTCGCGGAGGCGGTCGGAAACCGCGAGGTTCTGCCGGCGCAGGGTTTCGATTTCCTCCCGCAACTGTTCGAAATTTTCGCGGTCGACGCCATCTGCGTCGCGCAATATGCGGGCGTATTCGCCAGCTTCTATGATGGCGGAATTGACGAGTTCGGCGGTATTGATTTCACTGGCCCGCAGCAGCAAATCCCGGTGGGGGCGCCGGGTGTCGGACGCTGTCAGGTCGGATTCGGCGCCGGTCTGCCGCAGCTTGGTCGGCGCCAACATGGCGGAGGGATTGCCGTCCTGGAGAGATGCGGCGCCCGGGGAATCGGGAATCGCCGGATTGAACCGATTGGCGGTGGCCAGATTGCTGCGGACTTCAAGGACGAGGCCGCGACCGGCCAGATAGCTACTGTGGATTCGTTCCGCCGTCAGGTCGAATGGGTCGGCGGCGGTTTCCAGTCCGAGTGCCTCGGCCAGCCTGCCGGCGAAATCGTCGGCATTGCGGCTGAGCGGATTGCCGAAGCTGATTTCCAGGGTGCCGGCGCGGTACAGCACCGAGGTATTGAGCAACAGCAGGCCGAACATGAGAGCGCAGGCTGTGGCGGGAAGCCATTGCCAGAGGAAACGCCAGCCCTGGCTTGCATCGGCGCGTTCGCCGCGGAACAAGGCCAAATGCCGGTTCCAGCGAGGGATGGGGAGTTCCCGCCATTGCCCCAGGGTGTGGGCGGCGCCGTGCAATTGCCGCAATTCGGCGGCGCAGTCCGGGCAGTCCGCCACGTGCTGTTCGATTTCCGCCCGCATTACCGGGGGCAAATCGTCTGCAAAATACTCCCGCAGCAAGTGCTCAGTTCTCGAGCAGGGCATGCTCCTCCTCCGGCGCAAAACGCATTTTCTTCAGCGCGGCGTAGAACCTCGTCTTTGCCGTGTTGACCGAAATTTCCTGCATTTGCGCGATTTCCTCAAAAGTGAGGGACTGGTAGATCTTGAGTTCCACCACCAGTCGCTGCTCCAGCGGTACCCGGCTCAGCAACTCCAGGGCCTGTCGGTTCGATTGCAAGGCCGCCAGATCGTGATCCGGCTCGGTCTCGGGTCTGGCCCTGAGGCCGAGGTCGTCGTAACCGCCGTTTTCGTCGAGCCCACCGGTCAGGATCAACAGTTTCTTCTTGCGATTCAGGTCAACCGCCTTGTTATGCGCGATGCGGAACAGCCAGGTACGGAAATTCGCCTCGCCACGAAAATGTTGCAGGCTACGGAAGACACCCAAAAATACTTCCTGGGTCAGGTCCATGGCGTCTTCGCTATTGCCCATCAGGCGATAGCCGAGATTGTAGATTCGGCTTTCATGACGCTCCACGAGTTGCCGCCAGGCCCGGGCTGATCCCGCCAGCGCCCCGGCA
The DNA here is from genome assembly GCA_022819645.1 of Pseudomonadales bacterium. Classification (GTDB taxonomy): domain Bacteria; phylum Pseudomonadota; class Gammaproteobacteria; order Pseudomonadales; family Pseudohongiellaceae; genus UBA9145. The sequence continues at coordinate 2,681 of JAJEGU010000023.1, read as the reverse complement.
ACCAGTTGTTCGTCGCTCTTGCTCACGTTTCTCTATCGTGTTGTCGGAAAGGACCGGGAAAAAGTTTGCCCCGGAGGCTACGCCTCAGGCGGCGGCGCTTGCCTTGGGGCGACTATCGCTATCGGTGAGCAAGCGCCCCACCGCCGACATCAGGGCATTGAGCGACGAACTGATGATGTCGTCGCTGATGGCGATGCCGGTATAACGCCCGCCCCCGCTCTTGATCTGGATATAAGTGACCGCTTCGGCGTCGGCGCCTTGACTGAGGGCATGCTCGCCGTACTCCATGACTTCGAACTCGAACTGGAACAGCCTGCGCAGGGATTGCACAAGAGCGTCGAGCACGCCATTGCCCCGGCCCTGAATCGGCAGGGTTTTGCCAAAATAACTGATGCTGCCGCTGAAGGCTTCGCCGGAGTCGCTGCGTTCAATGGAAAAGTTGTTCAGGCTGATGGGCTTTTCATTGTCGAGATAGTGGCGATTGAACAACTCCCAGATCTGCTCCGGCTGGATTTCTCCGCCGCTGGCTTCGGCGGCGCCCTGCACCACCCGGCTGAATTCGATCTGCAGCCAGCGGGGAAGCTGAAAGCCGAACTTGTTGGCGAGCACATAGGCAACGCCGCCCTTGCCCGACTGGCTGTTGACGCGAATCACGTCCTGATAGGTTCGGCCGAGGTCCCGGGGGTCGATGGGCAGATAGGCGATTTCCCAGGGTTCACCGTCCTGGTACAGGTCGAGACATTTCTTGATGGCGTCCTGGTGAGAGCCGGAAAATGCCGTGAAAACCAGGTCGCCGGCATAGGGCTGGCGGGGATGCACATCGATCTGGGTGCATTCCCGCACCACCGAGACGATGCGGTCCATGTCGGCAAGATCGAGTTCCGGGTCGATTCCCTGGCTGTACAGGTTCATCGCCATGACGACGATGTCCATATTGCCGGTGCGCTCGCCATTGCCGAGCAGGGTGCCCTCGACCCGCTGGGCGCCCGCCATGACGCCGAGTTCGGCGGCGGCCACGGCGCAGCCGCGGTCATTGTGGGTATGCAGGCTGACGATCACCGAATCCCGCCGGGAAACGTGGCGGCAGAACCATTCGATCTGGTCGGCGTAGATGTTCGGCGTCGCCATTTCCACCGTGGAAGGCAGATTGATGATGGCCGGGTTTTCCGGCGTGGGTTCCCATACCTCAATCACCCGGTCGCAGACTTCCACGGCGTAGTCCACCTCGGTGCCGGTAAAGCTTTCGGGGGAATACTGGAAGGTCCATTCGGTTTCCGGGGCCGCTTCGGCGCAGCGCCGCGCTTCTTCGGCGCCTGCCACGGCGATATCGATGATGCCTTCCCTGCCGGTGCGGAAAACCTTTTGCCGCTGGACGATGGAAGTCGAATTGTAGACGTGCATGATGGCCCGGCGCGCGCCACGCAGTGATTCGTAGCTGCGCCGGATCAGCTCGGGCCTGGCCTGGGTAAGTACCTGAACGGTGACATCTTCCGGAATCGCGTCCTCTTCCACGAGGCTGCGCACAAAATCGAAATCCGGCTGGGAAGCCGCGGGAAAACCCACTTCGATCTGCCGGAAACCCACCGCCACGAGCAGATCGAACAGTTTCCTTTTCTGGCTCACCGACATCGGTTCGATGAGGGCCTGATTGCCGTCGCGCAAGTCCACGCTGCACCATTGGGGCGCACGGCGGATGACTCGGTCGGGCCATTGCCGGTCCTTGAGACCGACAGGCGGAAATGGCTGGTATCTGCTGTGATCGAACATGCTGTCACCTGCTTTGCCCGGACAGACTGCCTTGTGAGCGCCTGCCTTTCGAGTTACGCACTATAGCCCAGAGTTTCGGGGGATTCTATTCCTATTTTCTACTGATTTGGCGAAATATTGAAAACTATTTGCAAAATTCTGCTTTTTCATGGACATATTCACCAACTTTTGCGAAAGTAGTGGTTTTGTTGCCCGGGACATTCTTTCATGCAATTGGACAATCTGGACCGGCGTATCCTGCGGCATTTGCAGCGGGACGGCGGCATGACCAATCTGGAACTCGCCCAGCGCGTGGGCCTTTCCGCCTCGCCCTGCGCCCGGCGGGTCAGGCAGCTTGAGGAAGCCGGCATCATCGAAGGCAAGGCCACCCGGCTCAATGCCAGCAAGCTGGACCTGAAGCTCACGGCACTGATCCAGATCAGCATGGACCGCCATACGCCCGAGCGGTTCGAGGTGTTCGAAAAGGCGGTGCGCGCCTGTCCGGAAGTCATCGAGTGTCTGCTGATTACCGGCCAGGCGGCGGACTACCTGCTCAAGGTGGTGGCGACGGATATGGAGTACTACCAGGAATTCCTGCTCAACAAGATCACCCGCATTCCCGGGGTCAGCGACGTGCATTCGAGTTTTGTCCTGCGCCGGGTGGTGAGCACCACGGAACTGCCCCTGCACCACATCGGCAGGAAAGGCGAATGAGGCGGCGGATCAGTCCGGCAAATGGAATGCGTACAGGCTAGGGCCTGTTCACACTATGCGCTGTCGCCCTGCCGGATCTCTTTTTCGTCCGGCAAGACGCCGCGAGCGCCGTGTGGTTGATCCACATAAGCGAGCGGCAACGCCGCCGGAGGAAAAAGAGACCCGGCCCTTCGGGTTGTGTCTGTCACGTCGCCACCCGGCGTTGCGACTCGCTCATTTGG
>JAJEGU010000007.1 GCA_022819645.1 Pseudomonadales bacterium | reverse complement strand
GACGACTTCACCTTCACCGGCGACACGGACGCGTATTATGGGTGAGACCCGGTCGGCGCAGCCGAAAAAGAGCGAAGCTCTTTTAGGGTCGAACGGCTTGCCATGGATGGCAAGACTGGGGTTTGGCGAAATCAAAAAAGTCCCGCCAGGGATGGCAGGCACGACCTGACAAGGGCTGTCACCCGGTCGGCGCAGCCGAAAAAGAGCGAAGCTCTTTTAGGGGCGAGGGCAAGCGTTTTACGAAGCGCAGCTTCGTGCGTAGTCCCGAGCGGCCCGACAGGAAGTCGAGACCGGGGTTCAGCGAAACCACAAATGTCGCGCCATGGATGGCATGAACAACCTCCCGGATTTTCCAAAGAGATTCTGCGACTGCGCTTCGCTTCGCGCAGAATGACAAGAAAGTTGAAACGCCAAAATGGAAATATCCGGACGCCTGCGACGCAGGCTCCTGGAGCTGTCGCGTTGTCGCGCGGTTTCACGAATGAGATAATCCTGGCCCCCGGGGGCGAATTGAGTCCAGCCGATCAAACTTCAGCGGGCGCGGGTCTTGACCAGGGTTTCGATACAGCAAAATCCCGAACCAGCCGCCTACGTCCCGGAAGGCATGCCAGCTCTTGACCTTGGCGGGCGCCCGGTTTCCTTTTTCGAGTTCTGGCCCAGTTGGCTGATGTATCTTCCCGTGGCCATCCAATGCCTGCTCCTCGGCCTGCGCCACCGCAGCATGAGCCTGCCGCTCATCGCCAACCCCGCCGTCCCCCTGTCCGGCATGGCGGGTGTCCCCAAATCCGCCATCCTCCAACTCGCCGGCCAATCCGCCAACCAGTCCATCCTCCCCTGGATCACAATCACCACCCCACATCTTCAATCGCAGGAGGGGACCCCATCCCATCCAGCACAGTCTCCGAGCAACCCTTCTCCCACGAAGGAACAAACTCCACCGGAATCCGCATATCTCGAACAAACACTGGCCGCCATGAAAAAGTCCGGCCTCGATTTCCCCATCGTCGGCAAGCCCGACATAGGCTGCCGGGGCGCCGGTGTCAAACTCCTGCCGGACAGCCGCTCCCTCGATTCCTACCTGAAGCAATTTCCTCCGGGCGCCGCCGTTCTCCTGCAAAAACTGTCCGATTTTGAACCTGAAGCCGGCGTCTTCTACGTCCGCGACCCAAAAACCGAAACAGGCGGAATCACCTCGCTGACCCTGAAATACACCCCTTATGTGGTGGGAGACGGCGTACGCACCCTCGCCGAACTCGTGGCCTCGGACCCCCGGGCCGGCGGCCTGACACGCCTGTACGAGGAACGCAATGCCCGCCACTGGGGAGAAGTCCTTCCCGAAGGCAGGCCGCATCGCCTGGTGTTTTCCGCCAGCCACTGTCGCGGCGCGGTTTTCCGTGATGGCGGCCATCTCATCACCCGGCAACTGACCGGGGCCCTGGACCGGATTTTCGATGACATCCCCGGTTTCTACTACGGCCGTCTCGACCTCAAGTTCCGCGATGTGGACAGCTTGCGGGCGGGACGTGATCTGCAGATTGTCGAGATCAACGGCGCCAGCTCGGAATCGATCCATATCTGGGACCGGAAAACCGGATTTTTCGATGCCGTGAAAACCCTGTTGCAGCAGTACCGCACGCTCTTTACACTTGGCCTTGAAAACAAGAGGCGCGGCTGCAAGCCGCCCGGTTTGTGGCCGCTGTACCGGGCCTGGCGCCATGAGTTGCAACTGGTGAAGCGGTATCCAGTCAATGACTAACCCCTGTCGGCTGAACTTCAAGCCCCGAGCCCTGGCGGCGCTTACCGAAAAACTGCTCGGTCTCGGTGAACTCGGCGATATCTACGACGCCCGGCCCAGGGGTCTCGATCCGAAAAAATTCCTCCAGTACACCCTGGATTCACTCGGCGTCAGCCTCGGCGTGGGCAATGAGCAGCATCTCGGGCAGATTCCCCGGGAGGGCTCCCTGCTGATTGTCGCCAACCATCCACTCGGCGGCCTGGAAGGCATTGCCCTGGCCAGAATCCTGCTGCGTATCCGCCCTGACCTGCAGGTACTCACCAATGAACTGCTGCGCCGCATTCCCGAACTTGCGCCGCTTTTCATCGGTGTCGATGTTTTGTCTGCGGACGCCGCCAGCGGCAATGTCAAGGGTGTCAAGCAGGTGCACAGGCACCTTCGGGACGGCGGCGCGGTGCTGATCTTTCCCGCGGGCATGGTGTCGGCCATTGAACTGCGCGAACGCCGCATCGCGGACCGCAAGTGGAACCGCCTTGCCGGACAATTGATCAAGCGGTATGAATGCGCCTGTGTGCCGGTGCATGTGAATGGCCACAACAGCGCGTATTTTTATCTCGCCGGCCTGATTCATCCGCGCCTGCGCACCCTGCTGCTGCCGCGGCAACTCGCCAACAAAAAGGGATTCCGGCTCGAATTGACCTTTGGCAAACCCGTATTCGCCCAGGAACTGCGCCTGCTGAAAAAGTCCAGGGCCATTACCGAATACCTGCGGGTCAGCAGCGAGGCGCTGGCGAGCCGGCGCGAGGCTTCCCCGGAGCGCTTCACCAGCGATGTGGAGGAGGTCTGCGACGCCGCCAGCAGCGCCGAAGTCGCCGGCGCAATGGCAAGCCTTGCCGAATTCCGGCTCATTGAACACGAGGAATTCGATGTCTATTGTGCGCCCTGGGAACGCCTCGGCATCATCATGGAGCTGATCGCCGTGGCCCGGGAAGTCGCTTTCCGCGCCGTAGGCGAAGGCACCGGAATGACCCGGGATTCAGACCAGTTCGACCCGCACTACCTGCACCTGTTTCTCTGGGACAAGAACAGGGCCCGCATCGCCGGCGCCTACCGGGTGGGGCTTGTGGATGAAATCGTCCGCGAGCACGGCGTCAGGGGGCTGTACAGCCGCTCGCTGTACAAGTACGACAAGGCCTTCATCAGGCAACTCGGCGCCGCCATTGAAATGGGGCGCTCCTTCATCCATCCCGAATACCAGCGGCGCCCCGATTCCCTCACCCTGCTATGGCGCGGCATCGGCCGGGTTCTCGTGGACCGGCCCCGGTACCACACCCTGTTCGGTTCGGTGAGCATCTCCCGGGAATACAGCGATCTCGCCCGGGCGCTGATTGCCGATACCCTGCTGACCAATTTCCAGGCCAGCGAATTCGTGCCCCTGGTGAAACCGATCACGCCGCACCGCGTCGGCCACCGACCCTGGTCCGAGGACATGCTGAGGGAACTCATCAACATCAAGATGCTCGGCCGCCTGATCGGGCGCTGCGACCCGGGCAAGGCGGTGCCGGTGCTGCTGCGGCATTATCTTTCGCTCAATGGCCGCATGGTCTGCTTCAATATCCATTCGGATTTCAACAATTCCCTGGAAGGCCTGATCATCGTCGATGTGCGCCGCACGGCACCCAAGACACTGACCCGCTTCATGGGCGCCGATGGTTACCGGCAGTTCTACGCAAGACACAAGCTCACGGAGCTTGCTTCGGCGGGATGAACAAACTGCTCGCCCTGCTGCAGATTCTCGGCGCCCTGGCGCTGGCCGCCATTGCCGCGGTCACCATTGGCAATATGGTCATGATGGCGGGCATGCCCGACACCATTTCCGTGGTGAATCTGCTGATCGGCGTGGTGGTGATCGTTCCCTGCCTGCTCGCCATTGCGCGGATTCTGCTGCGCCGCGGCCTCGCGGGGCTTCGCAAGCACAGGAACTGAGCCTGGAAAGCGCTGAATAAGTCGCTATCTGTCATCCTGCGCGCAGTCGCAGGATCTCATCCAGAGAGCGGCGGTCATCCGACAAGATCCTGCGACTACGCTTCGCTCCGCGCAGGATGACGGGGGTTGGGAATTTCGCTCCGCGCAGGATGACAGGGGTTGGGAATTTCGCTTCGCGCAGGATGACGGGGGTTGGGAATTTCGCCACGCCCGGAATGACAAATCGAGGCCAACGGCGCAGACCTTCAAGAGTTATAATTCCTCACTTTTTTCAGGCCGGGGGCCTGCGCCGTGAACGTTTTTGAAGACGCCAGCCGTTTCTTGCCGGTCCACGGCAGATGCGTCGCCACCATAGGCAAGTTCGACGGCGTCCATCTTGGCCACCAGTTGATCCTCGAGCAACTGCGGGAGCAGGCCGGTGACCTGGAGTTGCCGACGCTTGCGGTGGTCATCGAACCCCATCCCGAAGAATTTTTCGCCGGCGCCGGGGGCGAGCGTCCGGCCCGGCTCAGCGAACTCGACGAGAAACTGCGCCTGCTGGAAAGCCATGGTGTGGATCACTGCCATGTGCTGCGCTTTGACCAGGCCATGAGCCAGACGCCGGCCAGGGGCTATGTCCGGGAAATTCTGGTGCGGGGGCTTGGCGTTGCCGCCCTGATCATCGGCGGGGATTTCCGCTTTGGCCGCGGCCGGGAGGGTGATTTTTCCCTGCTCGAACAGATGGGCGGGGAGTTCGATTTCACCCTGCACCGGGCCCGTGACCGCAGCGTGGACGGCTGCCGCGTAAGCAGTACCCGGGTGCGGAAAGCCTTGGCGGCAGGCGATTTCAAGCTCGCCGAGCGCCTGCTTGGGCGGCCCTGGGGCATCCGCGGCGAGGTGGTGCGCGGCGAGCAGCTCGGGGCAAGGCTGGGCTACCCCACCTGCAATCTCGAACTCGGCCCGAACCGGCTGCCTCTCCAGGGAGTATTCGCCGCGGAAGCGATCGTCCATGGCCAGAGTCATCCGGCGGCGGCCAGCATTGGCGTTCGCCCCACGGTGAGCGACGCCGGCAAACTCCTGCTGGAAGCGCACCTGCTCGATTTCCATGGCGCGCTCTATGGCGAAACCATCGAACTGCGTTTTCGCCACAAGCTGCGCGATGAGGAAAAATTCGATTCCCTGGAAGAGTTGCGCGAGCGCATGGCCGACGATGTGGCGCGCACCCGGCAACTGCTGTCGCCTTTTGAAAATCACTGAACCTGCCGACATTCAGACTATGAGTCAGTACAAGGACACACTCAATCTCCCCCACACCGATTTCCCCATGCGGGGCGACCTCGCGAACCGCGAGCCCGCCCGGCTGGAAAAGTGGCGGGAACTCGATCTCTACCAGGCGATCTGCCGCAAGAACGCCGGTCGCCCGCGCTTCGTGCTGCACGATGGCCCGCCCTATGCCAATGGCGACCTGCACCTTGGCCATGCCATCAACAAGACTCTCAAGGACATCGTGGTCAAGTCCCGGCAGATGACCGGATTCGACGCTCCCTATGTGCCGGGCTGGGATTGCCACGGCCTGCCCATCGAACACAATGTGGAGAAGAAGAAGGGCAAGGCGGGACAGAAGATCAGCCATGCCGAATTCCGCCGCGCCTGCCGCGACTACGCCGCGGGGCAGATCGAAAGGCAAAAGGCCGGGTTCATTCGCCTCGGGGTATTGGGGGACTGGGACAGTCCCTATCTCACCATGGATTTCCAGACCGAGGCCGATATCGTCCGCGCCCTGGGGCGGATTGTCGCCAACGGCCATCTGGTGCGGGGCTACAAGCCCGTGTACTGGAGCGTGGTGGGCGCCTCGGCGCTGGCCGAAGCCGAAGTCGAGTTCAGGGACAAGACCTCGTATTCCATCGATGTGCGCTTCGCCGCGGCGGGCCGGGAAGCCCTGCTCGCCTGCTTTGACGGCGGCGCCGCCGCGGCAAGCCCGGACTTGCCCGTATCCGTGGTCATCTGGACCACCACCCCCTGGACCTTGCCGGCCAACCAGGCGGTCTGCCTCCACGCCGACCTCGACTACGCACTGGTCCGCTGCGAGCCTGGGAATGGCCCGGAGTTGCTGGTGATCGCCGCCGAGATGGCGCCGCAAGTCATGGAGCGCTACGGCTGCGAAGACTACCAGGTGCTGGCAAGCTGCAAGGGCGCCCGGCTTGAATCGCAGCTGCTCGAACATCCCTTCTACGACCGCAGCCTGCCTGTCGTGCTTGGCGATCACGTCACCACCGAATCCGGCACCGGCGCCGTGCATACCGCGCCGGACCACGGCATCGACGACTTCAATACCGGTCGAAAATACGGCCTCGGCACACTGAATCTCATGGACGACCACGGCGTCTTTCTCGAAGCCGCGGGCCGCTTCGCCGGCGAGCATGTCTACAAGGTGGACGCGGCAATCGTGGCGGCGTTGAAGGAAAACGGCAAACTCGTCTGCGAAGACCGCATCAACCACAGCTACGCCCATTGCTGGCGCACGAAAACCCCGCTGATCTACCGCGCCACGCCGCAATGGTTCATCAGCATGGAGGAGGGCGGCCTGCTGGATTCGGCGCTGGACGCCGTGGCGGGAATCGAATGGATCCCCGACTGGGGCCGGGCGCGGATGGAACTCATGCTGCGCGGCAGCCCCGACTGGTGCATTTCGCGCCAGCGCACCTGGGGCGTTCCCATCACCCTGTTCACGCACCGGGACAGCGGCGAATTGCACCCCCGCAGCGAAGAACTCTTCGAGCAGGCGGCGCAGCGGATCGAGCAGGATGGCATCGACGCCTGGTACGAACTCGACCCGGCGGATCTGCTGGGCGACGAAGCCGGGCAGTACCGCAAGGTCACCGATACCCTGGACGTCTGGTTTGATTCCGGCGTGACGCATTTCTCGGTGCTGCGCCGGCGGCAACAACTCGCCTGGCCCGCCGATCTCTATCTTGAGGGTTCCGACCAGCACCGGGGCTGGTTCCAGTCCTCGCTCAAGACCGCCATGGCCATGTATGGCGGCGCACCGTACCGGGAAGTGCTGACCCACGGCTTTTTCGTCGACGCCGAAGGCCGCAAGATGTCCAAATCCCTGGGCAATACCGTGGCCCCGGAGAAGATCTTCAGGAAATACGGCGCCGATATTCTCAGGCTGTGGGTCGCCGCCACCGATTACCGCGGCGAGATGGCGGTTTCCGACGAGATTTTCCGCCAGGTGGCCGACGCCTACCGCCGCATCCGCAACACCGCACGCTTCATGCTCGCCAATCTCAATGGCTTCGACCCGGAACAGCACCGCGTTACCCCGGCCGACCTGCTCGCCTTCGACCACTGGATCGTGCGCCGCGCCGACCAGCTCCGGCAGGCTGTCATCGCGCACTACCACGAGTACAATTTCCTCGCCATCTACCAGCAGGTTCACCACTTCTGCGTGATCGAACTCGGCGGCTTCTATCTCGACATCGTCAAGGATCGCCAGTACACCACCCAAGCCCACAGCCTCGAGCGGCGCTCCACCCAGACCGCCATGCACCACATTCTGGAAATGCTCGCCCCCATGCTGGCCCCCATCCTCAGTTTCACCGCCGACGAAATCTGGGAAAACATCCCCGGCGCCCGCCCGCCTTCGGTACTGCTTGCCGATATGGAAGGCCCCGGCCCGGGATTCGAGGCCGAAGCCCATTTCAGCGACACCTTCTGGGACCGCGTCATGGCGGTCAAGTCCGCCCTCAACCGGGAACTTGAGGCCAGGCGCGCCGACAAGACCATCGGCGCCAGCCTCAGCGCCGAAGTGGACCTCTACGCCGAAGCGGACCTCCTCGCCCAGCTTGCCGAGCTCGGCGAAGAACTCCGCTTCGCCCTCATCGTCTCCCGAGCCACCCCCCACCCCCTGGAAAAGGCGCCAAAAGACGCCGCCGCCACCGACGCCTCCGGTCTGAAAGTCCGCGTCAGCCCCAGCCCCCACAACAAATGCGACCGCTGCTGGCACCACCACCCCGAAGTGGGAACTTCCCCCCGCCACCCCACCCTCTGCCCCCGCTGCATCACCAACATAAAAGGCGAAGGCGAGCAAAGAAATTACGCCTGAATCCACCGTAAGCGAGCAACCGCGAGACGCAAATTCTTCCACTAAACCAGGCAACGCCGCGCTGCCACGCTTCACGCAATCCCGTATAATCCGCCCGCCCGAAAATTTTGAGGAAAATTCATGGCGATTCAGCGAACTTTGTCTATTATTAAGCCCGACGCCGTTGGCAAACATGTGATCGGCGAAATCTACCGCCGCTTCGAACAGGCGGGACTGCGGATTGTGGCGGCGAAAATGCTGCGGCTTGATGCCCGGACAGCGGGCGGTTTTTATGCCGAGCACGAAGGCAAACCCTTTTTTGCCGACTTGATCCACTTCATGACTTCGGGCCCGGTGATGGTGCAAGTGCTTGAAGGCGAAGACGCCATTGCCCTGAACCGCAGCCTGATGGGGCCGACCAATCCGGCGGAAGCGCCAGCCGGGACGATTCGCGCGGATTTTGCCAAGTCCATCGACGCCAACGCCGTGCATGGTTCCGATTCGCCGGCTTCGGCGGAGCGGGAAGTGGCGTACTTTTTCGCGGCCATGGAACTCTGTTCCTAGTGTGCTGTCCCACAAGTTCGCCGTATTTCAGCGCGCCCCCCGCGGTGTGTGGCAAGGCGCGGTCCGCAGGTAATGGCCCGCCCCATTGCCAAGGAGCGCAACGCGGCCACGCGCCGCGGGGGGCGCGCCCTTCGGGA
>JAJEGU010000059.1 GCA_022819645.1 Pseudomonadales bacterium | reverse complement strand
CTAGGAGCCTGCGCCGTAGGAATTCACGGCTGCAAATCCGCTCTCATCCGCGCCCCTGGCCGCTCGATTTCGTTGCATATCCACCAATATTCGCCTCAATCGACCGGCCAGGGGCGCGGCGATAGCGAATTTTCGCTTTCGCGAATTCCTACGGCGCAGGCTCCTAGAATCCGTCCGCTTCCGAGGTCGAGTCGTAAAAGGCGAAATCCCCGGCGTCAAGCTCGCTGGCGTCGACGCCCGCAAGCTGGATCGTGCCGCCGCCCTGGCTGCTGAGGTCGATGATGGCGCCAGCCACATGACCGTCGATTTTCAGGTCGCTGAAATCGGCGACTCCTTCGTGCCCGGCGGTGTCGATGTAGATCTTGTCGCCCTCGGAGAAGGTAAAGATGACATCGTTGCCGTCCCCGCCCTTGTAAAAGAACCGGTCATTGCCGGCGCCGCCGAAGAGATAATCCGTGCCGGCGCCGCCGTACAGCGAATCATTGCCTTCGTCGCCCATCAATATGTCGATTCCCTTGCCGCCGGCGATCCGGTCGTTGCCTTCGCCACCGAGCACGATGTCGTTGTTGGCTCCCGCGTGGATGGTTTCATCGCCATCGGCGCCGATGATGAAATCGTCCTCGCCGGTGCCCTCGACTTCACCCCCGGTAGCCGTCAGCACGCCAAGCCCCCCGGCGGACTCCACCGCGGAAAACGAAGAACTCTGGGGCAGGATGAACTGATCTTCGGTCAACTCATCCGCATGGACGCCGCTCAGGAAAATGGTTCCGAAGGCGTTGTGGCTGACGCTGGCGCCGGGATTGCCATAATCATCCTTGCTATCGGTAATGGTCAGATCGTCAAAGCTGATGGAGCCTCCCAGCGTGCCCAGGTCGATGAAATCTTCGTCGAGGCTGAAATCGGTGATGGTGTCGGTGCCCGCGGGCCCCAGGGATTCGAGGAAGATGAAGTGATCCCTGCCCGCGCCGCCGGTGAGAATATCGTCTCCGGAACCGCCGGCGATGTCGTCGTCGCCTTCGCCGCCGCTGATGACATCGTCACCGGTATCGCCGAACAGGGCATCGTCCCCTCCGCCGCCGGAAATCCGGTCATCGCCGCTGCCGCCGCGAATGATGTCGGCGTTGCGGCCGCCTTCTACCGTGTCGTCGCCGCCGCCGGCGCTGACGATACCGCCCTCACTCGATACTGACGTACCCCTGCCCTTGTCGTCGAATTCCGCGTACAGATAGGTGTAGGTGGCCATGGTCGGGTTCTCCTTCTGGTTGTGGACAGCACACTAGACCCGCGGGCAGGGAAAATCCACAACCGAATTCTTATTGGGGCCATAAGATTTTCTATGCGGTCGCGGATTCCCGCGACTCAGGCTTCGCTCGCGGTAAACGCGAGCAGCAGGAGCAGCAGCAGCCCCGCGGGGATCAGCGAGAGGGCGCTCTGGGACTCGGCAAGCGGTGCAAGCGTTTCCGGCAGCCTTGGCGCAAGCGCGCCGAACTGAATCCACAATTCCTCCAGCGAGGGCGAAAATCCGGCAAGCAGCAGGCCCAGTCCCGCGACGCCAAACCATTGTCCGGCTCTGAGCGGCAGCATGGCGCGACCGGCTGTTCGCGAGCGCCGCCGGATTCCGGCCTTGAGCCAGATCAGCCTGGCCTCGGGCGGAGAAGGCGCCCCGGAATCCGCGGCCGCGGCGAGTTTTCCCATCCAGCGCGCCAGACGGCAGGATTCGCAGGCGGCGACGTGAACCAGCAACTCCTTGCTCCAGTCGCCGCCGCGGATGGCTTCAATGGTCCTGCCGGTCAACTCGCAGACCTCGGGCTTCATGTGACCGCTCCTTCATTCCAGCCATGTTGATCGAGAATGTTCGACATCTTGCCGCGCGCCCGGAACAGCGCCACCCGCACGCCGGCTTCGCGCATGTCGAGGGCGGCGGCGATTTCCCGGTGGCTGGCGCCTTCCACATAGGCGAGCCACAACAGGGCGCGCTGTTTCGGCGCCAGTTTATCGAACAGCCGCTGCATGTCGATACCGATATCGTGTCGCGGCCTGTCCGCTTCCGGCTCGGGCAGCGCCTCATGCAGCTTTCGTTGGCGGCCCATCTTCCGGCCGTGGTCGGCAATCAGGCTTTGCGCGGTCTTGTACAGATAGGAACGCATTTGATGGAAGTTCGCATCCACAATGTCCGCCCGGAGAAACCGGATGTAAGCTTCCTGCAATACGTCATCCGCCAGCGCCGGTTCTTTCAGGGCATGAATCAGATAGGCGCGAAGCCGCTGGGCCGTTTGCGCGTAAAACCCATGGAAAGCGGCTTCGTCCACAGCGTCGGATCAATGGTTTACGCGGTCGTCCTGCTGCCATTGCACCGAAAGACGCCGGGAAACCGCGGCGGCGGCCGCAAAGCCGATCCCGAGCACAAGCAGGATGATGCCGGGATACACGAAATCCACATTGCTGAACAGGCTCAGCAGCAGGAATCCGAGGCCGAGAAACGTCGATACAATGCCCAGGGAAAGCATCAGCAGAATCATCCGGTGCGGATTCGATTCAAACTGCCGCATGAACTGTTGCCCGCTCTCGGTATCGAGAAAATCCGACAACTCTCCCGCCGACTCGAACTTGGTCAGCAACTGCTGCTGGATTTCCGTCTGTTTCTCCACGCGGTGCTGGCGAAACTTCAGAATCAGCCAGACGACGGCAACGCAGGCGCCGAAAACGATGGCGGGGGCAAAAATGGGCACAAGTACATCTTCCATAGTGGTTCTCCTGATCGCGGCGGGGAAGACGGATTTCTTCCCGCGTCCTGTTACCTGCACCTATAACGCCGGCCGGGCGAAATGGTTAACAGGAGCCTGCGGCGCAGGCTCCTGGCCGGAGCGGAAGCTCTGCCGGAGGATGCTCAGCCGGGGCGATAGCGGCAGCCGCTGGTGCAGGTCTCGCGCACTTCGACCTCCACCAGGTCCGGCAGGGAAGGCCGCAACCGCTTCCAGATCCAGATGGCAAGATTCTCGCTGGTGGGGTTGTCCAGGTCTTCGATTTCATTCAGATAGCTATGGTCAAGAAGATCGAACAGCGGCTGGAACGCGGCGCCGATGTCGGCGAAATCCCGCACCCAGCCTTCCGGCTCGATGAGGGGCCCCCGCACCGTGATCCGGACCCGAAAGGAATGGCCGTGCAGACGCGAGCACTTGTGCCCGGGCGGCAAGCCGGGCAGGCGATGCGCCGCCTCAATGCGGAATTCCTTGAAAATCTCCATCGGTCAATAGCGCCTTGCCTTGGTATTCTCTGAAAAACTCCATCCATGGAGTTTTTCATTATCGCAAAACAAAAGCGTGGTTTTGTTTTGCTCGCGAATTCAATGGCTTACGCCATCGAATTCGGCGGCACTTCCATGTGCCGCAGGGAAGCACGCATTTTGCCACAAGGCCCGCACTTTGGCCCGAGCCACTCTCATCATGGCGCCGGGCGCGCTCACATGGGTCATTCTGCGCGTAGTCGCAGAATCTCATTGCGTGGCCACTGAAAGAGATTCTGCGACCACGCTTCGCTGCGCGCGGAGTGACACGAGTGCTGGAGCGCCAAAAAGAGAATTTCTGGTTGTCTGTTGTGTGTTGACAGCGAACCTCAAGTGAGTACAATGCGCCTTCGCCTGGGCTCGGGTGGTTAGCTCAGTTGGGAGAGCGTCGCCCTTACAAGGCGAATGTCGGGGGTTCAAATCCCTCACCACCCACCAAAGTCATCCTGGCGGCCTGCGCGACGCAGGCTACCCGGCCAGGGTGGCTTGCAGCAAGACGGACCGGTAGTTCAGTCGGTTAGAATGCCGGCCTGTCACGCCGGAGGTCGCGGGTTCGAGTCCCGTCCGGTCCGCCATTTTGCTATTCAAAACAACAAGTTGCCGTCATTTTTCGACCTTTCAACGATCTCTTCCGCAACGGCGGCGTCAAGCCATCTGGCCGTGGCGGCCCGCTCCTCGATGTCATCGAGATATTCCAGGATAGCCTGGCGGATATGGAACTGGATCGAGTTGCCGGTGAGCACGGCAAGCAGTGCGAGTTCATTCTCCAGTTCCCGGGGCAAGTTCATTCTTACCATGGGACAATCCCTCCAGAGGGTTTTTGATTTTGGCGAAGTGAGTGTTGTTCCCTCTGGTTGGAACTCGCTGTCCGTGCGTGAGGGATTATATGCGAGAGTTTCGGCCAGTCATCCGCGCCCGGTATGACATCGGGTTGACAATGATGCGACAAATTGAGGCGGGCGCATTGTGGCGAGGGGCCGGGAAATTCAGCTACACTCCCCGTCGCGGCCATGGCGAAGGAGAGCCGCAGTTGCGGCCTGCAATCCGGCGCAAGCGAACACAGACTGAATGATCCATGCGATTGAAATGCATCAAACTGGCCGGTTTCAAGTCATTTGTTAACCCAACCACGATCAACTTTCCCTCCAACATTTGCGCCATTGTCGGCCCCAATGGCTGCGGCAAATCCAATGTGATCGATGCGGTGCGCTGGGTCATGGGGGAAAGTTCGGCGCACAACCTGCGCAGCAGCCAGATGGCCGATGTCATTTTCGAAGGCACCAGCGAGCGCAGCGCAGTGGGGCTCGCCTCGGTGGAACTCATTTTCGACAACTCGGACAAGAGATTGCAGGGCGAGTTTGCCGGCTATGCGGAAATCTCCATCAAGCGCAAGGTCGAGCGCGGCGGCGAATCACAATACCTGCTGAACAACGCCAGATGCCGGCGGCGCGACATTACCGGGTTGTTTCTGGGCACCGGCCTTGGCCCCCGCAGCTATTCCATCGTCGAACAGGGCATGGTGAGCCGGCTCATCGAATCGCGGCCGGAAGAACTGCGGGTTTTCATTGAGGAGGCCGCGGGAATTTCCAGATATCGCGAACGCCGCAAGGAAACCGCCTCGCGTATCGCCAGAACCCGGGACAATCTGGACCGTCTCGCCGACCGCCGCAACGAATTGCGGAAACAATTGCAGCATCTCGAACGACAATCCCGCGCCGCTGACCGCTACCGCAAGCTGATGGAGCGGCAACGTCTCACCGAGGCCTGGGTCAATGCCCTGGGCTGGCAGGCCCTGACCGGGGAAGTGGCCGAATCCACCCGCAAGCTGTCCGGGCTCGAAACCCGCAAGGAAGCCATCGTCGCCCGGCAGCGGGAAGAAGAGACCGCCATTGAGCAGGGCCGGAGAAAAAATGAGGAACTGCGCAGCGGCGTTTCCGAAATCCAGAACCGGAGTATTGCAATCGGCAACGACATCGCCCGCATCGAGCAGGACATCAAGCACCATAACGAAAGCCTGGAAAAACTCGGACAGGATCTGGAAAATACCCGCAACGACTGGCGGCAGACCCGGGAAGAACTCGATTCGGACCTGAGTGAGATCGCCCGGCTTGAAGCGGAACTAGGGCAAATCAGGCAGTCCATCAAAATCGCCACCGGGCAGGAAGAGGAATCCTCCCGCTTGGCTGCGGAAGCCGAGAATCGCCGGCAGCAAAGCGAACAGCGCTGGAGCGAATTCGCTCTGGCGGCGGAGCAGCCAAGGCAGACCGAGCAAGTCGAACAGAACAGGATCAGTCAGTTACAAAGCAATCTGGAGCGCACCCGCAAGAGACAGGAAACCTTGCAAGTCGAACTCGCGGGGCTGGAAACCGGCCCTGTTGATTTCACGGCGGAAGAAGACCGCGCCGCAGGGCTGGAGAAGGAACTCGGAGATTTGCGCGAACGCCTCGGCAAGGCGACGCAGGCGCTTGCCAGCTCCAGAAAACTGCTGGAAGCCAGTGGCGAGGAACTCGACCGGGTCCGGGCCGAAGCCCGGCGGGCGAGTGGCCGCAAGGCCTCCCTTGACGCCCTGCAGCAGGCCGCCCTCGGCGATGACGACGCAGGGCTTGCCGAATGGCGCAAACGGCATGGCCTGGAAGGCCGCGCCCGGCTTGGGGAAACCCTGGAAATCGCCGCAGGCTGGGAGACCGCGGTGGAACTCGTTCTCGGCGACCGCTTGCGCGGCATACCGGTGGAAAGTCTGTCTGCGGACTTGATCGGGGACTTGCCGGGCGCCGACCTGACCTTGCTGGATCTTGCCGGGAAAAGCTCCCACGGCCGGCAGACAGACTTGCCTGAACTTGCCGGCAAACTCAATCAGCAAACCGCCCTGGGAAGCCTGTTGTGGGGCGTGTACATTGCGGAAAGCCTGGATGCCGCGCTGGCCGTCCGTTCCGGCCTGGCCCCGGGTGAGTCGGTGATTACCGCTGAAGGTGTCTGGGCAGGCGCCGACTGGGTGCAGATCAGCAAGGCCGATAGTGAGCAATCGGTGATTTTGCGGCAGTCCGCGCTGGATACCCTTCGCGCCGAAATCGCCAGCCTCGATGAAAAATCACAATCCCTGGGCCGGAAACGCGATGGCTTTCGCGAATCGCAGGCAAAGGCGGAGCAGGAGCGCGAAAGCTGCCTCGAACAGATTCAGCAAAAGTCCGGCGAGTTGAACCGGGTGCGCGCCGGAATTGATTCCCGGAAGTCGCAGATTGAAAATGACATCGAACGAAGCCGGCGCATTGCCGGGGAACTCAAGGAATTGCAGGATCTCATGGAACAGGATCAGGCCGGTCTTGCGCAGGCTGAGCAAGGCCTTGAGTCCGCCAGGGAACAGATTTCCGCCGACGCCAGCCGCCGCGAGCAGCACCGGCAGGAGCGGGACCGGGACCGGGAACGACTCGTGGCATTGCGCAACAAGGCCGTTGGGGACAGGCAGGTACTGCACGATCTTGCCTTGAAGCAGAATCGGCTTGCCACCCAAAGGGATTCCACCCGGCAAAACATGGACCGGATGGCGGTGCAGGCACAACGCGCCGCCGAGCGGATCAAGAACATCGAGAACCAGCTTGACGAAGCGACCGCCCCAGGCGAGAAACTGCAGCTGCAATTGCAGGAGAAACTCGGAGCGCATCAGGTGGTGGAGCGGGAGCTGCAACAGGCCCGGGCTGTTTACAATAAGGCGGAAGAGAAGTTCCAGAAACGGGAAAGAAATCGCCGGCAGTTGCAGCAGGAATTGAATGCGGTCAACGAGGAAATCACCGAATGCCGGCTGGAAAGTAACAGTGCGGCAACCATGAGCGGGGAAAGGCGCGAATGGCTGGAACAGGCCGGACTGCAACCGGAACAGGTGCTGCGGGATATTCCCGAGGAACAGACGATTGCAAGCTGCAAGGAGGAACTGGGGAAAATCAAGTCCCGTATAGAGCGCATTGGAGCGGTCAATCTTGCGGCGGCCGAGGAATTCGAGCAGCAGTCGGAGAAAAAATCCTACCTGGACAAACAGAATGACGAGCTTGAAAAAGCGCTGGCCACCCTGGAAAACGCCATGGGCAAGATCGACGGAGAAACCCGCGCCCGTTTTGGGGATACCCTGGAAAATATCAATCAGGGTCTGAAGAATCTGTTCGCCAGACTGTTTCGCGGCGGCCAGGCCTGGCTTGAGTTGACCGGTGAGGATTTGCTCAATGCCGGGGTATCGATCATGGCGCGCCCACCGGGGAAAAAGATCCAGGGCATCATGCAGTTGTCAGGCGGCGAGAAGGCGATGACCGCCATTGCCCTGGTCTTTACGATTTTCCAACTCAACCCTTCGCCTTTTTGCATGCTTGACGAGGTTGACGCGCCACTCGATGTGGACAATAACAACCGCTTTATCACTCTGCTGCGGGAAATGTCGGCGAAGGTGCAGTTCATCCTGGTAACCCACAAGACGATCACGATGGAATCCGCCAACCAACTGCTCGGCATTACCATGCAGGAAGCTGGCATTTCCCGGCTGGTAAGTGTCGATATCGATGAGGCGGTGGAACTGGTTGAGGCGTAAATCCGGAGAATTTGCGGGAGGGAAGCTCTTGGCAAGCCAGGGTTTCCTTGCGGCACAAGGGTGCGCCGCCGAATTCGATAGCGCAACTCATTGAATTTATTAGAAAAATAAATCAAGTTTTTGTTTTGCGGCAATGCAAGATTCCATGGAGGGTATTTTTCAGGGAATACGTGGAGCAAAAAGTCGGATTTTTTATTAAAGAATTTGGCCTTGCTGGTGGATATAGCTAATGATTCCAACAAGAGTCGGAAATCGCGTGGTTAACAGATAATGGCGGACTTGCGTGAACTTTTCATTCTGGTCCTCGCGCTGCTGATCGGTTTTTCCCTGCTGCGCGCTTTTTTTGTCATTCTCCGCCGCAGAAAGGGGCAGGTCCGGCTGTCCATCGACAAGAGCATTGCCCAATCGATGGAGATCGAAGAACCGGAAGCGGAGGAATTCGACGAGCTTCCCAATGGTGGCGCCCGGGTGGTTTCCGCTGCGGGGTCCGGCCAGGGCGGCCACTCCGAACACCCTGACGGTGGAGCTGACGAAGAACACATTCCGGTGCTGACCGATACCGTGGTTCTTTCCGCTTCATCCGTCGCTGGAGAATCCTCCCGGCTTGAAACGGCAGAAGCCGGAGAACCGGCAAGCCATCCGGAAACCCCGGAGACGAAACCACAGTCGCAGCGTGCCCCGCTTCCCACCCGGAAGAAACAGAAACAAAATTGGAAGTCGGAAATCCATGCCGCCACTAGCGGCGCCAGGTCCAATGGCGATGACGCCGACCTTGACCTCGGCGCGGTTTCCATGACCGCTGGCGAACGCATCGGACAGCCGCCAAAATCATCGCCAACTCCTCCATCCCGGCTCGCTCCGGTCACTTCCGGGCCCGACAAGCTGTCCACGGCAACCACCGGACCCCTGGCTCATCCAGCGCAGGAACTCCGGCAGGCGGCGCCGGCAAGCGCCGGGGCACCCGAAACCCGGACTCAACCGGAAACACGGCCACGGGATGACAACCCCGAGTTCAGCCCCGAGCAAATCATTGCCATTCATGTGCTTGCCCGGGAAGGCAAGGCATTCAATGGGCTTGAGTTGTGGCAGTACCTGCTTGCGGCAAACCTGCGTTTTGATGAGATGAAAATCTTCAGCAAGCTTGAAAACCACCGGGAAAGCGCCAAACCCGTGTTCCGGGTGGCCAATGTGGTGAACCCGGGCACTTTTGACGCGGACAACATTGAAGAGTTCACCACGCCGGGCGTCAGTATGTTCATGGTCTTGCCGGCGCCCATCGACAATATGCGCGCCTTTGAGCAAATGCTCACCGCGGCCCGGGGCGTAGCGCGAACCTTTGATGGCCGCCTGCTCGATTCCGCGCGTCAGGAATTGACCCGGCAATCCATCGAACAGGCCCGTGGCAGTATCCGGGAATTCGAAATCAGCACTTACGGCCCTTCTTCGGTAAACGGCCGAATCTAGATCGTGAGTATCCATTCTGACGCACCTGCCGTCATCAGGCAGGAAGTCGAGTCCCTCCGCAGGCGGATCGAACACCACAATCGCCAGTATCACAGCCTCGACCGCCCGGAAGTCAGTGATGCGGAATTCGACGCCCTGCTTGTCCGGCTCGAAGCATTGGAATCGCGCTATGGCCTGCAAAGCCCGGATTCCCCCACCCAGCGGGTCGGCAGCGCGCCCTTGCCGGGATTTGTCACGGTACGGCACGAATTGCCCATGCTGTCGCTCGACAAGGCTTTTGACGAGGAGGAATTACGCCAGTTTGAAGCCCGGGTAATCCGCTGGTCGGAAAGCGAAGACGATCTCGAATATTGCTGCGAACCCAAGGTGGACGGGGTCGCGGTAAGCCTGCTGTACCGGGACGGCGCGCTCGAACGCGGCGCCACCCGGGGCGACGGCCTCAATGGCGAGGACATTACCCACAATATCCGCACCATTCACGACATTCCCCTGCGCCTTGCGGGCGAGCGGTTCGCCGGCACGAGTATCGAAGTGCGCGGCGAGATATTTCTTGGCAAACAGGGCTTTGCCGCAATCAACGCCCGCGCCCGTGAAGCCGAGGGCAGGACCTATATCAATCCCCGCAATACCGCCGCGGGCGCCATCCGGCAACTCGATTCGCGCAATACCGCGCGCCTGCCGCTGCAGATGCTTTGCTACAGTCTCGGGCAGGTGGAAGGGATGACATTGCCGAATACCCTGTTCGAAACCTTCGACCTGCTGGATCAATGGGGGCTGAACACCAATGCGGACCGGGCGCTTTGCGCTGGCGCCGGCCAGTGCCTTTCCTATTGCGGGAAGCTTTTGCAAAAACGCGAATCCCTCGATTACGAGATCGATGGCGCCGTGATCAAGCTGAACCGGCGGGATTTGCAGCAAAAACTCGGCCAGACTACCCGCAGCCCGCGCTGGGCTATCGCATGGAAGTTTCCCGCCGAGGAAAAAAGCGCCAAAGTGCTGGCAGTGGACTTTCAGGTGGGCCGCACGGGAACGATTACCCCGGTGGCGAGGCTCGAGCCGGTTTTTGTCGGCGGCGTTACCGTGAGCAATGCCACCCTGCATAACATGGAAGAAATCCGCAAGCTCGGGCTTTGCGCCGGGGATACGGTGATCGTGCGCCGCGCCGGCGATGTGATTCCCAAGATCGTTCAGGTGAGCGAAGAGGGCGCCGGGCGGGAAGCGGTTGTGATGCCGGGGGAATGTCCGGCCTGCGGTTCTCCCGTGGAAGCGGACGGTGAAGTGCATTTCCGCTGCCATGCGGGCCTGTTTTGCCCGGCCCAGCGCCGGCAGGCGGTGGAACATTTCGCCTCGCGCCAGGCAATGGATATTGAAGGGCTGGGCGTGAAACTCATCGAACAACTCGTGGGCAGCGAAAAGGTACGCAATGTGGCGGACCTCTATCGCCTGACGGTGGAGGATCTGGCGGGTTTCGAGCGCATGGGCGAGAAATCCGCCGCCAAGCTCGCCGCGGCCATTGAACAGAGCAAGCAGACGACCCTGGGCCGTTTCCTCACCGCACTGGGCATTCGCGAAGTGGGCGACGCCACGGCGGCGGCGCTGGCGGATCATTTTGGCGATATCGAACCCCTGCTTGGGGCGAGTATCGAATCCCTCCAGGAAGTGCCCGATGTGGGCGAAGTAGTGGCGAGGCATATTCACGGATTTTTCTCCCGTAGCGACAATCTGGCATTGATCGCCGCCCTCCGCGAAACCGGCGTGCACTGGCCGCTGGGGCAGCCGAAGGAGCCGGACGAAAAGCCGCTGGCCGGGCAAACCTTCGTCCTCACGGGAACACTCGCCCGCATGACCCGCAATGACGCAAAGGCAAAGCTCATCTCCCTGGGCGCAAAAGTGGCGGGCAGCGTTTCAAAGCGCACCCATTGCGTGGTCGCGGGTGAAAACGCGGGCTCCAAACTGGCCAGGGCACGGGAGTTTGAACTTCGCATTCTCGATGAGGAGGCCTTTCTGGCATTCCTCGAAGAACACGGCGGCGCGGCCTGATGAGCTGGTGGGGGAGGCTTGTTGGCGGCGCCTTCGGTTTCATGCTCGGCGGCCCGCTTGGCGCCTTGCTCGGCGCGGCTCTGGGCAATTACTTCGACAGCGGCCTCAATGGCATCGGCAATGCGGAATCCCTGGGCCGCGGCAATACCGAACGCGTCCAGACCGCGTTCTTCACCGCGACCTTTTCGGTCATGGGCTATATCGCCAAGGCGGATGGCCATGTCAGCAAGGAAGAGATTGAACTCGCCGAGCGGGTCATGGGCCAGATGCGGCTGTCGCCCCGGCAACGGCAAGTGGCCATCGACCTGTTCAATGAAGGCAGGAAAGACAGCTTTCCCCTGCGGCAAGTGCTCGATCAGTTCCGGCGGGAAGCCGCCCGTCGCAGCACCCTGCTGCAGATGTTCCTGGAAATCATCGTCGCCACCGCCTTCGCCGACGGTGAAATCGACGTTGACGAGCGGCGGCTGCTACAAACCATTGCATCCCGGCTCGGTTTCGCCGCCGCGCAACTCGATGAATTGCTCAACCGCATTGCCGGTCAGGCGCGATTTGGCCGCAGCGAATCGAGTCAGGAGCAGTTGCGCGCGGCGTATCAGTTGCTCGGCGTCAGCAGCGGGGCAAGCGATGGGGAAGTGAAGAAGGCCTATCGTCGGCAAATGAACCAGCACCATCCGGACAAGCTCGTGGCAAAGGGGCTGCCCGATGAAATGATGGAAATCGCCACCCGCAAGACCCGGGAAATCAAGGCCGCCTACGAGTTGATCAAGGCACAGCGGTCGACATCCTGACAACTGAAACTCCCTTCCCGTCATTCCGCCATTCTGCGCCCCCCCCCTTCCCGTCATTCTGCGCGTAGTCGCAGAATCTCATTGGGAGGCCACTGAAAGAGATTCTGCGACTACGCTTCGCTCCGCGCAGAATGACGGGAAGGGGGGCTTCGCTCCGCGCGGAATGACGGGAAGGGAGAGGCGCCGGGTGACGGGGCGCTGAAAAATGACTGGCTACATGAAGGTTTCGTTGATGTCGGCGAGCACTTCGCCGCCGGGGCAGAGATCGTGCTCATTGAGGCGGTTGAAAGGCTTGTTGACGGTGTCGGCGAGCTCGTGGAAATCCGACTGGTCCTGATTGATGTACAGTAACCCCGTGGCGATCTTGCCCTGCTTCTTGTGTTCATTCACGTGAAGCAGGGCATTCTCCCGATTGCCCGGGTCATGACCCGACCCGGTCTTGTGCAGGTGGATCACCGAACCGTCATGCAAGGTGATTTCCTTGTCCTTGCCTGCTGAATATCTCGCGGTGATCTCCTTGCGCATGGGTACGAAATCGATCTCGCTCAGGACGACATTGTTTTCCCAGGTGTTCTTGTAGCCATGGGCCGACAGCGGCGTATTGTTGAAGGTGACACAGGGCGAAATCACGTCGATCAGGGCGAATCCCCGGTGGCTCAGGCCCGCCTGAATCAGAGGCACGAGCTGTTCCTTGTCGCCGGAAAAACTCCGGGCGACGAAACTCGCGCCAAGATCGATGGCCAGGCTGACCAGATCGATATTGTCATACCGGCTTTCCTCTCCGGACTTGGTTTTCGAGCCAAGGTCGGCGGTGGCGGAAAGCTGACCCTTGGTGAGGCCATAGGTGCCGTTATTGGCCACGATATAAAGCATGTTGATGCGGCGGCGCACGATGTGGCAGAACTGGCCAAGGCCGATGGAGGCCGTATCGCCGTCGCCGGAAATTCCCAGGTAATACAGTTCCCGGTTTGCCAGATTGGCGCCGGTGGCAATGGATGGCATACGCCCGTGAACCGAGTTGAACCCATGGGATCTTTCGAGGAAATACGAAGGGATCTTTGACGAACAGCCAATGCCGGAAACCTTGGCGAGTTGATGCGGCGCCAGGGACATTTCGTGGACCGCATGAATGATCGCGGCGCTGATGGAATCATGGCCGCAGCCGCCGCAAAGCGTCGTCAGGGTGCCTTCATAATCCCGCCGGGTGTATCCCAGATCATTCTTCTGCAATTGTGGATGGTGGAATTTGGGTTTGACGATATAACTCATGATGGAATCACTCTTCAGGCCGAGACTTGTTCTTGTTCCGGTATTTCCGGCAGGTCCGCAAGTATCGCCGCCTGGATTTGATCGGCGCTGATGACAACGCCGTTGTAGCTCAGCACCGAGCGCATCTTCTCATCATTGGCGCCACAGTCGATCTTGAGCAGGCTCTTGAGCTGGGCGTCGCGGTTCTGTTCGATTACGTAGACGACTTCATGCTCTTCGATAAAGCGGGAAACCGCATCGTGGAACGGGTACGAGCGGATTCGCAGCGTATCGAGCCTGACGCCCCGCTTGTCGAACTTGTGCTGCACTTCGGGTATGGCGCCAGCCGTGGTGCCGAAATAGACCATGCCCCGGGAAGCCCCGCCGGCGTGAATTTCGGGCTCCGGCAATACCTTGCCCGCCCCGGCGAATTTTCTGGCGAGGCGGTCCATGACTTCGGCGTAGACATTGCCGTCTTCGGTGTAGGCCGCCATGGCGTCGTGGGAACTGCCCCGGGTAAAGTAACTGCCCCGTTCGGGATGGGCGCCCGGCAGGGTGCGCCAGGGCACGCCATCGCCATCCACGTCGAGATAGCGACCGTATTCCTCCAACTGTTCGAGCTGTTCGCCGCTCAGCACCTTGCCGCGATCGTACTTGCGGGCGTCCTCCCATTCCAGCGGTTCGCAAACATGTTCATTCATGCCCAGCTCAAGATCGCTCATGACGATCACCGGCGTTTGCAGCCGGTCGGCGATATCGAAGGAATCGGCGGCGAATTCAAAACATTCCTTCGGCGTGGAGGGAAAAAGCAGCACCTGGCGGGTGTCGCCGTGGGAAGCGAAGGCGCAGGAGAGCAGATCTCCCTGCTGGGTTCGCGTGGGCATGCCGGTAGATGGCCCCACTCGCTGGATATTGAACAGCACCACCGGCACTTCGGCAAAATAGGCAAGGCCGAGAAATTCCTGCATCAGGGAAACCCCGGGGCCGCTGGATGCCGTAAAGGCCCTGGCGCCATTCCAGCCGGCGCCTATGGCGATGCCGATGGCGGCGAGTTCGTCTTCGGCCTGCACGATGGCGAATTTCCGCTTCCCCGTGCCCGGGTCGATCCGCAGCCGCTTGCAATACTTGCCATAGGCTTCCACCACGGAAGTCGAAGGCGTCAGCGGATACCAGGAAGCCACCGTGGCGCCGCCGTAGACGCAGCCAAGGCCAATGGCGGTATTGCCGTCCATCAGAATCTTGCCCCTGGCCTTGCGCGACGGCCGCAGACGGATGGGTAGAGGGCAGTCGAAGTAATCCCTGGCGTAGTGGTAGCCGAGTTCCAGGGCGTGGACATTGGGCAGAATCAGTTTTTCCTTGCCGCGGAACTGCTCGCTGATCATGCCGGTGAGAATTTCAAAATCGATGTCCAGAAGGGCGGCAAGGGCGCCCACATAGACGATATTCTGGAACAACTGGCGTTGACCGGGATGCTGGAACTCCCGCAGGCAGATGTCCTTGAGCGGAATCGGCAGGAAATTCACGTCCTTGCGGATGGGCCGCAGGGCCTTGGACGAGTCGTACAGCACAAAGCCATCGGGTATCACCGATTCGATATCGCGGACGATGGTCTGCTCGTTCACCGCCACCATCAGGTCGACGCCTTCCCGGCGCCCGAGAAAACCCTTGTCGTTGACCCGCACTTCGTACCAGGTGGGGAGGCCCTGGATATTGGACGGAAAGATATTGTGCGGACTCACCGGAATGCCCATGCGGAAGATCGCCTTGGCGAACAGGTTGTTGGCGCTGGCCGAACCGGAGCCATTGACATTGGCGAACTTGACGACGAAGTTGTTGACTCCCGCGGTCTTTCGCGTCTTGCCCGTTTTCCGGCTCGCTGCCTGACTGCGGGAACTCATGCGTTGACGGCCTTGGCGGTATTGAAAAGATACTTCTGCATGTCCCAGGCCGCCGTGGGGCAGCGCTCGGCGCATAATCCGCAATGCAGGCAGAGGTCCTCGTTCTTGGCCATGATGCGCCCGGTGCCCAGGGTGTCGGACACATAGATATCCTGCTCCTCATTCTCCGCCGGCGCCAGCAACCGCTGGCGTAATTCCCCCTCTTCGCCGTTGGCGGTGAAGGTGATGCAGTCGGTGGGGCAGATATCCACGCAGGCGTCGCATTCAATGCAGGACCTGGTGGTGAAAACCGTTTGCACGTCGCAATTCAGGCAGCGCTGGGTCTCGGCATAGCCAAGGTCCTCGTCAAAACCGAGTTCGACTTCGATATTGATGTCGTTGAGGGTCTTTTCCTTGGCGGCATGGGGCACGATATAGCGGACGTCATTACTGATGTCGTTATCGTAGGACCACTGGTGAATGCCCATTTTCTGGCTTGCCAGGGTAGTGAGGTCCGCCGGTCGGTCCTTGACGTCGCGTCCTTCGCAAAGAAGGTGGATCGACAGCGCGGCGGCGTGGCCGTGGGCCACCGCGGTAATGATATTGTCGGGCCCGAGGGCGGCGTCGCCGCCAAAAAACACTTTTTCGTGGGTGGACTGGAAAGTGGTCTTGTCGAGTACCGGCAATTCCCAGCGGTCGAATTCGATGCCAAGGTCGCGCTCGATCCAGGGGAAGGCGTTGTCCTGGCCGATGGCGCAAAGCACGTCGTCACAAGGCAGGACCAGCGGCTCTTCGCCCGTGGGAATCAGCAGGCGCCGGCCATTGCCGTCATATTCCCGGCGCACTTTCTCGAACTCCATGCCGCAGAGCTTGCCGTCCTTGAGCAGATAGCGCTTGGGCACGCAGAAATTGAGGATGGGGATATCCTCGTTCATGGCGTCTTCGATTTCCCAGGGCGAGGCCTTCATTTCATCGAAACCGCTGCGCACAACCACCTTGACGTCCTCGCCGCCGAGCCGTTTGGAGCTGCGGCAGCAGTCCATGGCGGTATTGCCTCCGCCGAGCACGATGACCGTCTCGCCGATGGAGTCGATGTGCTCAAAGGCCACATTGGCCAGCCACTCGATGCCGGTGTGGATATTGGGTTTGGCCTCTGCAAAGCCGGGCAAGTCCAGCGTCTTGCCCAGCGGCGCTCCGGTACCAACGAATACCGCATCGAAGCCTTCGGCGAGCAGTTCCTTCATGCTGGTGATTTCCGTGCCGAAGCGGCGATCCACCCCCATGTGCAGCACGTAGTTCAGTTCTTCCTCAAGCACTTCCACCGGCAGGCGGAAGCGGGGGATCTGGGTGCGCATGGCGCCGCCGGCCGCAGCGTCGCGGTCGAACACGGTAATTTCATAACCTAGCGGCAGCAGGTCCCGGGCCACGGTGAGGGAAGCGGGCCCGGCGCCCACCAGAGCGATATGGCGGCCGTTCTTGCGTTTTGGAACGCCGGGCAGGCGATCCTTGATGTCCGATTTGTAATCCGCCGCCACCCGTTTCAGGCGGCAAATCGCCACGGGCTGCTCTTCCACCCTGCCGCGCCGGCAGGCGGGCTCGCAGGGCCTGTCGCAGGTGCGCCCGAGAATGCCCGGAAACACATTCGACTCCCAGTTAATCATATAGGCGTCGGTGTAGCGTTTCCCGGCAATCAAGCGGATGTATTCCGGCACGGGCGTATGGGCGGGGCAGGCCCACTGGCAATCAACCACCTTGTGAAAATAGTCGGGATCGCTGATATCGGTCGGTTTCATCAGGTCTGGTTGTCAAGCCGATTTCGCGGCGCAACGGCAATAGGACAAAGCCACAAAGTATAGAAAATTTTCGTCGCCACTGTAAGCGGTTAGCGGCAACAGCGCCATGATGCTGAGAAATTTCCGGGTTTCAGCGCAAAAAAAGGCCCGGTACTCGCGCACCGGGCCAAACGTACTATCAAGGGAGAGATAAATGAATCAAGTTCCGGCGAACCGGAAAAAATCCACCTACGCACGATGAGACTAATCCTTCGCAAAAAAGTTCCGGTACGGTAAAAAATATTTTCTGCATTTGCGGATTGGTCGCGAATGCGCTCTCCGTCATTCTGCGCGTAACCATGCGCGTATCACGAATCAAACAACATGCCCCACCCATCTCCCCGCCAGCACCACCCCTGACCATAGCGCCAGCGACAGGGCGCCGATGACTTTCAGTTGCAGATTTGACGCTGCTGACAGTGCCTGTTCGTCCAGGCGCCGGTAAATGCGGAGATGGAACCAGGCCATGTTGGCCCCGGCGAGAATGAGGAGGACCATCTTCCACTGGAATGCGGGGTTCAGCACGTGCGAGGCGGCGCGGGTGATGAACATGCCGAGACCGGTAATGGCGGCGAAGACGAATGCTCCCCAGGTCCAGGGGATAAGCTCCCGGGCCAGTTCGCGGATGGAATAGCGCATGGCGGCGAGCCCGAGCAGGCGCAGGTCGACGAAAAGGATCGAGCCGACTACCATGGCGATAGTGATGACGTGAATCGATTCGATGAAGGGAAACAGCCAGGTGCCGCCGATTTCCCAGCTTATCGGCCAGTTCTCAACTTCGATCCAGAATGGCGCTCTAAGCCAGTCGGAAAACATGGTGTTCATCCTTGCGCAAGACTTGAAGAAGGCTGGCGAGCCGGCTGGAGATCATCGCATCAGGCCGGGTAGTAGAGGTATTCCACATAGGCGATCCAGCGCCCCCCCATGGCCACCATGATCCACAGGCCGAGCGAGAGCAGGGCGGCCGCCTTGACCTTGATTGCCGTGCGCCCGTGACTGGCGAAATCCGGCTGGCGGCTCCAGAAATGGATCAGCAGCGTCACCGCAATGGCGCTGAGCAGAAAAACCGCCTTCCAGCCGAAAACCGGGTTGTTGAAATAGCGCAAGGGTCGGGCGAAGACGAAAAAGGAACCCGATACCAGATTCGAGGCCAGCGCCCACCAGAGCCAGGGCATGAGCCGGTTCGCCATTTCCGGCAATTGCTGGGAAGGAACCGCAAGCCCGAGTATGCGCAGGTCGAGCATGACGATGGAGCCCATAACCACCGCGATGCCGAGAATGTGCGCACTCTGGATAATGGGCGGGAAGCCGGGAATATTGCTCAGGGCCCAGAGCGCCATGGACTGGCTCATGGCGCCGTCGAGGAACTGTCCCATGGCAGTCATGAAGTCGGGCAAGATTGAGGTCCTTGATGTTCCGGTATTCCCGATACGCCATCCTGCGCGAAGTCGCGGAATCTCATGGAAGTGGCCACAACGTCACAATGATTCCATGGCCTGATCGGTCACCGCGCCTGTGGACGCCGAGGACACCGTGGCGGCGTATTTCGCGAGCACGCCGCGGGTGTAGCGCGGGGCCGGCGGTCGCCAGTTGGCCAGGCGCGAGTCGATTTCCTCCCCGTCGAGGTCGAGCGTCACGCTGCGGGCGCCGGCGTCGATGCTGATGGGGTCGCCGTCCCTGATGATGGCAATCAATCCGCCTTTGATCGCTTCCGGCGTGATATGTCCCACCACAAAGCCGTGGGAGCCGCCGGAAAATCGGCCATCGGTGATCAACGCCACATCGGCGCCGAGCCCCTTGCCCATGATGGCCGAAGTCGGCGACAGCATCTCGCGCATGCCCGGGGCGCCCCGGGGGCCTTCGTAGCGGATGACGATCACATCGCCCCTGGCGATTTGCCCGGAGAGAACGCCCTTGAGGCATTCTTCCTCTGAATCGAACACCCGCGCCCGGCCCGAGAAGCGGTCGCCTTCCTTGCCGGTCAGCTTGGCCACCGCGCCTTCCGGGGCGAGGTTGCCGCGCAGTATCACCAGATGGGATTCGGCCTTGATGGGATTGTCCAGGTCCCGCACGATGCGCTGCCCGGGAGGATAATCCGCCACATCCGCCAGGTTTTCCGCCAAAGTGCGGCCGGTGACCGTGAGACAGGAACCATCGAGCATTCCCGCATCGAGCATGCGCTTCATCAGGGGCTGGATACCGCCGATCGCGATCAGTTCCGACATCAGATAGTTGCCGCTCGGACGCAGGTCGGCGAGCACCGGGGCGTTCTTTCCGATGTGGCTGAAATCATCGAGTTTCAGCGCAACGCCCATGGTATGCGCCATGCCGAGCAGGTGCAGCACGGCATTGGTGGAGCCGCCGAGGGCGATGACTACCCGGATGGCGTTCTCGAATGCCGCCCGGGTCATGATGTCGGAAGGCTTGATGTCCCCGGCGACGAGTTTCACGATAGCCGCTCCGGCGCGCTCGCAGTCCGCCTGCTTGGCGCCGGACACCGCATCCTGGGCCGAGCTGTTGGGCAGGCTCATGCCCAGCGCTTCAATGGCCGAGGCCATGGTATTGGCGGTGTACATGCCGCCGCAGGAGCCGGGGCCGGGGATTGCGGTATCCTCGATCTGCTTCAGTTCGATGTCGGAAACCTTGCCGGCGGAATGTCCACCCACGGCTTCGAACACCGAAACCACATCGGTGCGTCCGGGGCCGGGCTGAATCGTGCCGCCGTAGATGAATATCGAGGGTCGGTCGAGCCGCGCCAGGCCCATGACAAGCCCCGGCATGTTCTTGTCGCAGCCGCCGATGGCGACGATGCCGTCATGTCCCATGCAACCGGAGACGGTTTCCACGCTGTCGGCGATGACTTCCCGGGACACCAGCGAATACTTCATTCCTTCGGTGCCCATGGAAATGCCGTCGGAGACGGTGATCACGTTGTAGATCACACCCTTGCCGCCGGCGGCGTCGGCGGCGCGGTTGACGGTTTCCGCCAGCTTGTCGATGTGCATGTTGCAGGGCGTGACCATGCTCCAGGTCGATGCGATACCGATCTGTGGCTTGGCGAAATCCTCGTCGGCGAATCCGGCGGCGCGCAGCATGGCCCGGCTCGGCGCCTGCTCGACGCCATCGACCACCCGCCGGGAGTGCTTGCGCAGATCCTTGTCAGTCATGGAGATTCCTCATTTTCGAATGGTTCGGGCGACAAGCCCGAAATATACAACAGCCAGCGGCTGGCCGCATTGACGGACCTGGACGCGAAAAAGTAGTCACAAAATAGTGGGAATGCCCCGTGCGCGGAATCGGGATATACTTTCCCCGCACCGACTCGCCAGTTTGCTGAGCAAACGGTTATCGGCATCAAGGAGCCTTGACATGAACCACCTGAATCTATTCCGCCCGCTCTTGCTCGGGCTGCTGTTTGCCTTGACGCTGCTGCCCGCAAGCGCCCAGGACATGGGCGCCGCGGCAGTGGACTATGCCGATATCGACAACTGGCTTTGTCATCCGGATAACGAGTTGGATGTTTGCGCCCATGATCTGAGCGCCAGCATTGTTCATGCCGATGGTTCGGTGGAGGTTGAAGACTGGAGCGGGAATGCCGACCCGGCCATTGACTGTTTTTATGTCTATCCCACCACTTCACTCGATGAAGCGACTTATGCCGACCTCAGGCCCGGTCGCCACGAGGAAATCATTACCACTTTCACCCAGTTTGCGCGTTTTCAGTCGGTGTGCCGAACGTTCGCGCCGATCTACCGGCAGATCACCATTGCCGGCCTGATGGCCAATGCCGGCAATCTCGCCAGAAACGAGCAGCCCAACTATCAGGATGTGGCCGGGGCCTTCGATTACTACCTGGAAAACCACAACGAGGGCCGCGGCTTTGTGCTCGTCGGTCATTCCCAGGGTACCGGTCTGCTGACGGAACTGATTCGCAACGAGATCGACGGCACGCCACTGCGGGAGCGGCTGGTTTCGGCGGTTCTCGCCGGATTCTCGGTGCTTGTGCCCAGGGGCGAAATCGTCGGCGGCAGCTTTGACCATGTGCCGCTTTGCGAATCCGCCGATCAGGTGGGCTGCGTCATAAGCTACGCCAGCTACCGTGAAGACGTGCCGCCTGGCGGCGAGGGCCTGTACCTGTTCGGCCGCGCGCCGGACGCCGAATCCGAGGTGGCCTGCTTCAATCCGGCCAATCCTGGCGGCGAAGGCGAACTGGACGCCTATATGTCCAATATTGGCGAGATATTTCAAGGGGTGGACCCCATGCCGGTGTGGAGCGCCGCCACGCCTGAAATCACCACGCCTTTCGTCAAGCTGCCCGGCCTGCTCAGCGCCCGCTGCGTAAACGAAGGCGATTTCCATTATCTGGAAATCAGCATCCATGCCGATCCATCCGACCCCCGCACCGATGAAATCCGCGGCGATGTGCTGGCCGAAGGACAAATGGTTCCGTCCTGGGGCCTGCATCTCATCGACATGACCCTGGCCATGGGCAATCTGGTGGATATCGTCGGTCGTCAGGCGGAAGCCTACGCAAGGCGCTGATTCAGTCCACCTGCAGGACCTTCAGGGTGTTGGTCCCGCCCTGGACGTGCTGCAGATCACCTTTCGAAAGTATGACCACATCTCCTTTGGAGACGGCGCCGGAATGCGCCAGATACTCCACCACCGCATCGTTGATGAGAGCGTAGTCTATGCTTTCCGTTTCCAGCAGGCGAGGGTGCACGCCCCGGTACAGCGCGGTTCTCGACAGGGTTTGGGAGTTGTTGCCAAGCGCGTAGATCGGCAGCCGCGAGCGGCTTCGCGACATTAGCCTGGGGGTGTTGCCGGAAGAAGTCAGACAGGCCACGGCGCGCACTTCGGCGAGATGTTCGGCTGCGGTCATTGCCGCCAGGGCAATCGCTTCATCGATGGCATCGCAGTCATGAGCGAGGCTGGTCTGGGGCGCCGCGAAAGGTGTCGATTCGGCGCCCCGGATTACCCGGGCCATGGCTTCGACGGTTTCCACGGGATACTTGCCGGTTGCGGTTTCCGCCGACAGCATCACCGCATCGGTGCCGTCGAGCACCGCATTGGACACATCCATGATTTCCGCCCGGGTGGGGTGGGCATTGTGCACCATGGATTCCATCATCTGGGTTGCGGTGATCACGCAGCGGTTCAATTCCCGTGAGCGCCGGATAATGTGCTTTTGCATGCCCATCAGGGCCGCTTCGCCAATCTCGATGGCAAGGTCGCCCCGGGCCACCATTACCGCGTCGCTGGCGCGGATGATGGCGTCCATATTGGCGTCGGAGGCGACAGCTTCAGCCTTTTCGATCTTGGCGACGAGGGCGCAGGATGCGCCCCGCTCCCGAACGAGCTTGCGGGCCCTGCCGAGATCGTCGGCGGAACTTGTGAAGGAAATGGCGAGATAGTCCACTCCCTGATCGCAGGCGAATTCCAGATCCCTGATATCCTGCTCGGTGGGCGTCGGCGCCGACAGTCCGCCGCCGCGCAGGTTGATCCCCTTGCCGGCTCGCAACTCACCGCCCGCGGTAACCACGCAGTTCACCCGCGCCCCTTCAATGCCGCTGACTTCCAGCTCGAGTGACTCATCGCCGAGTACCAGAAAATCTCCGGGTTTGACTTGTTCGGCAAGCGTTGTGAAGCGCGTGGAGACTTCGCGTTCATTGCCGCCGCTGTCCGGGATAACCGGGTCGATGGAAAACTTCGCGCCAGACCTGAGTGAAATGGGAGTCTTGCAGGCAAAGCCGCCAATGCGGATCTTGGGCCCCTGGAGATCGGCGAGAATGGCGACATGGCGACCGGTTCTGCCGGCGGCCGCTCGTACTTCCCGGATTCTCGCGGCGTGTTCGGAATGGGCGCCGTAGGAGAAATTGAGCCGAAAGACATCGACGCCGGCCAGGATCAATGACTCTATCCTTGGGTCGCTGGCAGGCCCGAGAGTCGCCACGATCTTGGTTGCGCGGAGTATGGAACGCTTGTTCGCCCCAGATTTCACCAATCGTTCCTGCAGGGTTGCCACCGGAATCCCGGGCGATTTCCCGGGGCGCGCATGATACCAGCAGAGCCCGCCGGATTTCCTGTGGCGCAGGCGCCTTCCCGTCAATCTGCGACATTGCTTCGCCTTGCCGGGAATGATGGAAAGTCGCAGTTGCGAAAGCCGTAGTCGCGATTGACGTTGCAATCAGGATGATGCTATTTTTTCCGCACCAATTCGGTTCACTCTGACGGACATCAGCAAATGACCACCTATTACACCCACATGGACAGCCCCATCGGCAGCTTGTTACTCGCAGGAGATGGAGAACGCTTGCACATGCTGCGATTTCCAGAAGGTAAGCGTCCCCAGGAAATCGAACCGGGCTGGGTCGAGGATTCCGGGAAATTCAAGAAAGAAATCAAACAGTTGCGTGCCTATTTCGCCGGAGAATCAAAACAGTTTGACTTGTCGCTGGCACCGCAAGGCACCGAGTTTCAGCGCAAGGTCTGGTCCGCCCTGCAATCCATTCCCTACGGCGAAACCCGCAGCTACGGCGAACTTGCCAGCCAGGTCGGCAACGGCAGGGCCTCCAGGGCCGTGGGCGCCGCCAATGGCCAGAACCCCATTCCCGTCATCATCCCCTGCCATCGCGTCATCGGCAGCGATGGCAGCCTCACCGGTTTCGGCGGCGGCCTCGAAACCAAACAGCAGTTGCTTGCGATGGAACAAAACCATTCAGCCGCCGCTTGAAACCAAGAATAGAGTTGTCTTGACCAAAAAGCAGATGCCGTAACGTTGAGATTCCAACTTTACACACAACTTCCAGTAATTCTCACTCTGGCGCTCCAGCCTTAATGTCATTCCGCGCGGAGCGAAGCGTAGTCGCATAATCTCTTTGGGGATTCTGTGTGAGGGTGCATGCCTTCCCTGGCGCGGCTACAGTGGTTTCGCCAAACCCCGCCCTCGCCATCCCAGCCGCCGAGCATAGCTCGGCGGCGCTCGGGACTGCGCGCGGGATGACTGATGTGAGCGCGCCCATTGCGATAATGAGAATGGCCGTATAACTTCAACATTGTCTGGCGAACCCTTGCCGGAAGAGTAAAATCCCCTACACATGCTCAGCAGTCAGCAAAACATCATCTCCCGGGTTGCGGCCTGGCTTGGCGGGGACAAGCCGGTCTGGCTCGCCACGATTCTCAAGACCTGGGGCTCCTCGCCGCGGCCGGTGGGCTCCATGCTTGCCTGTACCCTGGATGGGGAACTGGTGGGCTCAATCTCCGGCGGCTGCGTCGAAGAGGATTTTCTCGAACAACTCCAGAACGGCAGCCTGAAGGCGCAGTACGACGTTGAGGGCAAACCCTTCCGCATCGTGTATGGCGTCAGCGCCGAGGAGCAGGCGCGGCTCAAGCTGCCCTGCGGTGGCCAGTTGCATGTCCTGCTCGAGTATCTCGATGCGAATCGCGGCAACCGGGAGGTTTTCTCCCGGCTCGCGGCGGACCTCGACGCCCATCAGAAGGTCGGCCGGGTGGTGGACCTGCAAAGCGGCGAGGTCAGCGCCCGCCCCGGCAGCGACGGGGTCGCGCTGCGGATGGACGAGAAACGCATGGCGCACAACCTCAGCCCCATGTACCGGCTGTTGCTGCTTGGCGCGGGCGATGTGGCGCGCTATGTTGCCGAAATGGCCCTGGCCCTGGAATACGATGTGACCCTGTGCGACCCGCGGCCCCGGTATCTCGACAACTGGCATGTGGAAGGCGTGGAGACCACCTCACGCCTGCCCGACGATGTGGTGCGGGAAAAATTCAGCAACAGCTATAGCGGTATCATCGCCCTGGCCCATGATCCCCGGGTGGATGACATGGCCCTGATGGAGGCGCTGAAGACCAATGCCTTTTATGTTGGCGCCATGGGATCGGATCGCACTTCGGCGGCGCGCCGGGAGCGCCTGCCGGAACTGGGCCTCTCAGAGGAGGAAATCAGCCGCCTGCACGCGCCCATCGGCTTCCGGATTCACTCCAAGACGCCGGCGGAGATCGCCATTTCCATCATGGCCGAAGTCACCGCCGTGCGTCATTCTCCGAAGTCCGCCTCCAGGGCGGACGGCTGAAGGTCGGACGAACTTTCTCTCGTTCAGGCCAGCACTTTCCGGAACACATCCATCGCCACCGTCATTTCCTCCCGGCTGCCGAGCGAAATGCGGCAGTGGGATTGTTCCAGCGGCGGAAAATCCCGGCCCACCAGCACATTGTGTTCGAGGCAGGCCGAGCGGAATTGCGCCGCTGGCATGCGCAGGTTGACGAAAATGTGGTTGGTGTTGGAGTCGGGCGCTTCGTAGCCGAGATCGCGGAAGAAGCCGACAACCTCCGCCCGGATTTCGGCGTTTTCCCGGATTTCCCAGGCCATGTGCTCCTCGTCCTGGAGGGCGGTCAGCGCGGCGACGGCGCCGAGCATGTTGACGTCGCCCATGCCCCAGGCATCGCGAATCCTGCGCAGGGTTTGCGGCTGCCCCAGGGCAAAGCCGATCCGCATGCCGGCCAGACCATGGGCCTTGGAGAAGGAGCGGGTGATGAAGACGTTTTCATATTCCAGCGCGAGTGGCAGCGCGGTTTCCATGGCGCCTTCCGCGGCATAGTAGATGTAGGCTTCATCGATGTGGATAAAGGTATCGGGATTCTCGTCCATTACCCGGCGCACGAAAGTTTCCACCGCCGCGGGGCCATGCACCGTGCCGGTGGGGTTGTTCGGATTGCAGAAATAGAGCATTCCGGCGCCTTCGGCATTGGCGGCAAGCTGGTCGAGATCAATGCCCAGGTCGCGGCCAAGAGGCAATTCCACGATGCCGGCGCCGATGGTGCGCGCGGTGGCCAGGCTCGTGGAATAGGTGGGCATGGGAGTCACCAGGCCTTTTTCCGCATTGCAGAAGGCGCGCACCGCGCCCTGCAGCAGCGGCGTTGAGCCGGTGGCGAGTTGAACATTGTCCCGGCTGACGCCGTAGTGGTCGGCAAGCCCCTGTTCGAGTTCGTTCACATGGTCCGGCGCATAGCCCCGGCCGACACGCTTGCTGGTGTGGGCGTGGATCGCGTCCATGGTTTTCGGCCCGGGGCCGCGCGCGCTTTCGTTCTGGTTCAACTGGATGATGCCGTTGTCATACACGCCCGCCGAATGGTCGGCCCGGGTCTGGGCATGAGCCTTGCGGCCAAGCAGGGCGGGGCCCGACAGCGCCCCCACGGCGGCGCCGATGGCAATGGTTCCAAATCCACGTCGTGTCGTTTTCATTCATTCCTCCCGGGGCCCGGTCAGGGGCTGTCTGGTGAGTTCAGGTGGCTGCAAGATCCGCATCATAACCCCGGGGCGAAATCTCGCCAAGTCATTTCCCGCCAATCCGGCAATTCTCATTATGGCAATGGGTGCGCTCATATCAGTCATCCTGCGTGCAGTCGCAGGATCTCATCGCGTGGCCATTGCAAGAGATTCTGCGACTACGCTTCGCTTCGCGCAGAATGACATGAAGGTTGGAGCGCCAAAATGAGAATTGCTGCCGTCAATCCGGCCGATTTGTTATTGATTTACATTAGCGCCTGATTTATAAGGGTTCACGGCGAACAGCAAACCCGAGGGAGACCCATGAGCTACCAATACAAGATTGACCGTCGCGCTTTTCTGAAACAGGCCGGCGTTGCCGCGGTCGCAGGTTCCATGGCCGGCGCAGGCAGCCTCAAGGCCCAGCAAGGCGCTTCCCGCGGCGCCTCCGCCGCAGGTTATGACTTCGACGAAATCTATAACCGCATCGGCACCAATTGCAGCAAATGGGATGGCCAGATCGAGCGCTGGGGCGAGCAACTGAAAATCCCCATGGGGGTCGCCGACATGGATTTTCGCGTGGCGCCCTGCATTACCGAAGCCTTGCGGGAGCGAATCTCGCATGAGGTCTACGGCTATATGGCGACGCCGGATTCCTATCACGACTCCATCGTCAACTGGAACGAGCGCCGCTACGGCACGGTGATCGAGCGCGGCATGCTGCTCGATTCTCCCGCACTGCTGCCGGGTCTGCTCGCGGCCCTGCGGGCTTTCAACCCTCCCGGCGCCAGGGTGGTCATGCAAACCCCGGGTTACAACGGCTTCTTCTCAACCATCCGCAAGGGCTTCGTGATCGAGGAAAACCGCCTGCGGGAAGTGAACGGCGTTTACGAAATGGATTTCGACGATCTCGACCGCAAGCTGGCCCAGGATGACGTGCATACGTTCATTCTCTGCAATCCGCACAATCCCGTGGGCAATTGCTGGGACCGCGCCACCCTCACCGAACTCGGCGAGCTTTGCAACCGGCACAATGTCATCGTGCTGGCGGACGAAATTCACTGTGACTTCGTGAATGAAGATCGGGAATACGTACCTTACGCCAACCTCGCCGACGATCTCGTCATGAACAGCGTGACTTTCAAGTCCGCCAGCAAGTCCTTCAATCTCGCCGCCTTCAAGGACGCCTACCTGTTTTCCCACAACCCGGACTTGATGTCCCGCATCCGCGCCGTGGGCGACAATGCAACGATCAACTCCCTCGGCATCATCGCCTCCCAGGCCGCCCTCGAAGACGGTGACGACTGGCTCGACGCGGTGCGGGTCTACCTGTCCGACAATGCAAGATACGCTTCGGACTTCATCAATGAGCGGGTTCCCCACATCAGCGCCAACGAGCCCGAAGGTACTTATCTGTCCTGGCTCAATGTGGAGCCCCTGATCGAGCGCCTCGGCGCCGTGGAAACCGCCGCCGCCGAGACCGCGGCGCAAAGCCCCGAT
Source organism: Pseudomonadales bacterium (assembly GCA_022819645.1). Classification (GTDB taxonomy): domain Bacteria; phylum Pseudomonadota; class Gammaproteobacteria; order Pseudomonadales; family Pseudohongiellaceae; genus UBA9145. The sequence continues at coordinate 8,170 of JAJEGU010000059.1, read as the reverse complement.
GCAGATGAAGTCACGCCGGAAGCCATTGTCGAGCGCTATTTCGTCGAAAACGCCGGCGTCAAGATCAACCCGGGCTCATCGTATTGGGGCCCCGGCCGCATGAGAATGAACCTCGGCCTCGCCCGCCCCCTGCTCGAGGAAGCCCTGGGCCGAATCGAGCAGGCCGCCCGGCAAGCCTGATCCGTTTGCCAGCCACCAACAAGCAAAACCCCGCTCCGGCGTTTTGCCGTTTGCGGATTGGGGCCTGTTCAAGCCGTGACGGATAGAGTCGGTTCTGGCCGGGGTTCGTGAACGGCGGGTGGCCGTTTGGTCCACCAGAGGCTGCCGAGTTGAAATGGCGTGGTGCTGAAGGGCGGTGGGGCAACTTCGGTTTCGCCGGTGGCGGACTGGAGCAGGGTCCAATGGCCGTCGCGCAGTTCGAAGACTTCGAGCGTTCTCGCTACCGGATCGACAAACCACAAGTGGGTAATGCCTTCGCGGGCGTAAACATCCCGTTTGGCGCCCTGGTCCAGCGCCCGGGTTGCGGGCGACAGAATCTCGCAAACCCAGTCCGGGGCTACCGTGAAGTAGGCGGTAGCCGGCGGTTCGGGCATGCGCTCCAGCCGCCAGGCCGCCAAATCGGGTACCAGGATGTCTTCTCCCAGGTGCAGTTCCGGCTCCAGCAGGACGAGCCAGCCGCCATCGCCGTTGTCGCTCCGGTAATTCAGCAGATTTTCCAGCCTGGCGCCCAGCTTCACATAAGCGTACGCATGCAGCGGCGCGGGCCGCGACTGTGTGTAGAGCACGCCATCGACGATTTCGGCGACCTTGTGCTCCGGCGCATCTAGCACATCCTGGTAGCCGGCCCGGCGGCGCAAGCCCGCTTGTGTGGGCTCTGCGGCTTTCGCGGCCCTGGACTTGACCTTGGCCATATCCCCGTCCTCCTGGTGGTTGCCATGTTCTTCATGGTATTTGATCGATCGGCGCGAATCCAGCAAGTCGTGGATTCCCGCGGGGGCGCCTGGCCTCGCGGCCTCGCGCCTTCAGGGGGCGATCTGGGGCCAGGGGGCGGCTTGTTCCAGTTGACTGGCAAGTTGCAGCAGACGCAGGTCCTCGCCCCAGGCGGCGGTGAACATGACGCCGGTGGGGAGGCCCCGCGCGGTCCGGTGCAGCGGGACCGACATCGAGGGCTGGCCGGTGCCGTTATAGACCGCGGTAAAGCCGCTGTACCGGCGGAAGCGGCTGATGTATTCGCGCTGGTCCTCGCTGTTCATGTCGAGCCAGCCGAGTTTGGCGGTGGTGCGGGCAAGCACCGGCGAGACGATGACATCTACCTTCTGGTGGACCCGCGCCATCACGAGTTCGGCGAGGCGCAACTGGTCCCGGGCGGCGAGATAGTCGGCGGCGCCGATTTCGCTGCCGCGTCCCGCCATGAATCGGGTTGATCGTTCCACGGGAACCTCGTCGAGTTCCATGCCGAAATGCCGCATGCCCCGGCTGATGGCCTGCCACACGTGGACGCAGACAATCCGCCCCATGGCCACGCCGAGTGATTCATAGTCCAGTGGATGCGCGAAGGGCTCGACTTCATGGCCGAGGCTTTGGCAAAGATCCGCTGCGCCATGCACCGCCGCGACGCAGTCTTCATCAAGCGCTTCACCCATGGGATGGCTGTCCTGGATGCAGATGCGAAGTCTTGGGCAGGGTTCCCGGTGCGAGGAGAGAAAGGAGGCCGGCGCATCGGGGCGGGGAAACAGATGCTGTCCCGGCGGCAGGGTGATCAGGTCGAGAAAGGCGGCGCTGTCCCGCACGCTGCGCGATACCACATGTTCCACCGCCATGCCGCTCCAGTTTTCCGATTGCACGGTTCCCGCCTCGGTGAGGCCGCGGCTCGGTTTGAGCCCGAAAAGTCCGCAGCAGGCTGCGGGAATCCGTATCGAGCCGCCGCCGTCCGAGGCCTGGGCGACGGGAACGATACCGGCGGCTACCGCGGCCGCCGCGCCGCCGCTGGAGCCGCCGGTGGAATACTCCCGGTTCCAGGGATTGCGCGCGGGGCCGAGCGCCACGGGTTCGGTGGTCAGGGTCAGGCCGAATTCCGGGGTATTGGTCTTGCCGAGCATGGTCAGGCCAGCGGCTTCGTAGCGTTTGACAATGGGCGAACTCGCCCTGGCGCGATAGTCCTTGAACAGCTCGCTGCCAAAGCTGGTTCCCGCGCCCTGGAGATTGTCCAGGTCCTTGATCAGGAAGGGAATCCCGGCAAGTTCTCCCGGAGTCCCGGCGGCTTCATCCAGCGCCTTCGCCTGCGCAAGGGCCTGTTCGTACAGCGACAGGTTGATGGCATTGGAATCCGGATTGCGCTGCTCCCCCCGGGCGATGGCGGCCTCGTTCAACTCGACCCGGCTGAAATCGCCGCGTTGCAGCCCGGCGGCGCAGTCGAGGGCGTCCATGGCAAGATAGTCATTTTCCCCAAGCATTTCATATTCTCCGCTGGATTTTCATTCGAAGCGGCGACCGGTGTACCAGGCGGCCGCCCGCACTTGCTCCGTTACCCTGTCCACCACATCGAGTACGAGGGCGAACAGCGCCATGCGCACGAGCACGCCGTTGTCGGTTTGCCTGAAGATGGCGAGGTTGGGATGCTGATTCAGATCCTCGTCGAGTTCGTTGGCTTCGGCGCGGGTGTCCCGCGGCAGCGGGTGCATGATCACGGTATTGGGCTGGCAATGCCGCGTGTAGATCGCCTGGTTGAGCCGGAAGCGCCCCCGGTAGATGTCGGCTTCGAGCCGGCTGGCGAAGCGTTCTTCCTGGATGCGGGTGAGATAGACGGTGTCGTTGTCGTGCAGCCCCTTCGCCATGTCCTCGGTCTGGCTCACCTTGTGGCCGGCAGCGCGCAGATCGGCGACGATCTCGGCGGGCATGCGCAATTGCTTGGGCGAGATCAGGTTGAAGCTGATGTTGTCGTACAACTGCAGCAAACGCGAAAGCGAATGCACCGTGCGGCCGTGTTTCAGATCGCCGACCATGCCGATATGCATGCCGTCGATGCCGCGTTGCCCGGACTGAAGTTCCTTGCGGATAGTATAGAGGTCTAGCAGAGCCTGGGACGGATGTTCGTTGACGCCGTCGCCGCCGTTGATCACCGGCACGCGGCTCGCTTCCGCGAACTCGGCCACCGAACCGGCCCGGGGGTGGCGCATGACGATGACGTCGCTATAGCCGCTGATTACCCGCGCGGTGTCGTAAAGCGATTCCCCCTTGGTAATCGAGGAAGTCCCGATTTCGGCGGTTTCCCGCACGTGCCCGCCGAGCATGTTGAAGGCGCAGCCGAAGCTGACCCTGGTGCGGGTGCTCGGTTCGAAGAACATGTTGCCGAGGATGGCGCCGTCGAGCGCCTTGCTCACTTGTTTTCGCTGCGCGAAAGGCTCCATACTGTCGGCCACGTCGAAAATCCGCTCGACATCCGGCCGCTGGAACTGTTGTACGCTGATGATATGGGCGCCGCGAAAATCCATGTAAACCTTCCAGATAGAGCGCCGGCAAGCAATTTCCGACTGCCTGCATACTACAACATATCTTCGGACATGAGCATCGAACGAAAGCAGGGGAAGCACACAAAGCAACCGATCGAAGCCGCAAAATCTGAACGGACACCGCCGCGCGATGACTGAAAACTCCATCTATTGGTACGACTTTGAAAGTTTTGGCAGCGACGCGCGCCGGGGCCGGGCGTCGCAGTTCGCCGGGCTTCGAACCGATGAGAATCTCAAGCCCATCGGCGAGCCGCTCGTGTTCTATTGCCGGCCCGCACCGGATTTTCTGCCGGACCCCATGGCCTGCCTGATTACCGGAATCACGCCGCAGGCAGCGCTGGAAAAGGGCCTGGGAGAGGCCGAGTTTATCGGCCGCATCCGCGAGGAATTCAGCAAGCCGGGAACCTGTATCGCCGGCTACAACAATATCCGCTTCGACGATGAACTTGCCCGGCAGTTGCTTTACCGCAATTTCTTCGACGCCTACGAGCACGAGTGGCGCAATGGCAATTCACGCTGGGACATTATCGACATGGGCAGGCTTTGCGCCGCCACCCGGCCCGAAGGAATCAACTGGCCGAAAACCGAAGAAGGCGCGGTGACTTTCAGTCTCGAATCGCTATGCGCGGCCAATGGGCTGGAACACGAGCACGCCCACGACGCCTTGTCGGACGTCAAGGCGACCATCGCCTTCGCGGGGTTGATCCGGGAGCGGCAGCCGCGCCTGTTTGACTATGTCTACCGGTTGCGACACAAGTCCCGGGTTGCCGCCGAGATGGATCTGTCCAGCCACAGGCCGGTATTGCATGTATCCGGCAGATACCCGGCGCGACAGGGCTGTCTGGCGCTGGTGATGCCCCTGGGGGCGCATCCGGTGAACAGCAATGGCGTGGTGGCGTACGATTTGCGCGTGGACCCCCGGCAGTGGGCGGAGTTGAGCCCGAAACAACTTGGCGAGCGCCTGTTTGCGCCCCGGGACCAGGGCGGCGGCGAGCGCCTTCCGCTGAAAGTCATCAGCCGCAATCATTGCCCGGTGGTGGCCTCCCCGGCGGTGTTGCCGGCCGAGCGGGCCGCGGAATTTGACATCGATCACGATGCCTGCCGTGAACATTGGGAATTTCTCACCGCCAGGCCGGAATTGATGGAGCGTTTTTGCCAGTTGTATCAGGGGGATGGATTCCGCGGCCGGGAAGAAGACCCGGACTTCATGATTTACAGCGGCTTTTTCAGCGACAGCGACCGGACCCACATGGAAACGCTGCGCGGTATCGAACCCCGGGACCTGGGCCGGATGGACCTGCCGTTCCGCGACCCGCGCCTGCCGGAAATGCTGTTCCGCTACCGGGCGCGCAATTATCCCGAAACGCTTTCCCCGGAGGAAACCGGCAAGTGGCGGGATTTCCGCCGCGAGCGCCTGAGCGACCCCAAAGCCCAGGCGGACTACGAACGATCCCTGGCCCAGGCCAAAACCAGCGAATTGCCCAACCGGGATGCGATTCTTGGCGATGTGACCGCTTATGTGGCTGAAATTCGCGGCGCGGTTGCATAGCCCGCCACAAGCGCCATACTATCTCCGCTTCCGGGATTGATGCTCCCCCGTCCTCCCCATGGAATCAATACAAACCGATAGCAGGAAGCAACAGGATCCGTTTTCCGCCATCCGGCCCTACCGTGATCATGAGATCAGGCCGGTACTGGACCGCCTGCTGGAAAATCGGGAGTTTCTCGACACCATGGCGGCGTTTCACAGCCCCCGCCTCTCGCGCTGGCTGCCCGGATTGCTGCGGCCCCTGGTTACCCGCCGCCTGCGCGGTTTCATCAAGCCGGTATGCGATGTGGACAGCATGCAGAAGGTGGTTGCGGTGTACATGGACCGCGCCATCTCTTCCGCCACCTGGGGGCTGAGCCAGCAGGGCCTGGAAAAACTGGACCCGGGCAAATCCTACCTGTTCCTGAGCAATCATCGGGATATCGTCATGGACCCGGCATTCACCAATCTGCTGCTGCATCGCGCCGGATTCACCACCCTGCAGATCGGCGTGGGCGACAATCTGCTCAAGCGGCCCTGGGTCGCCGACCTCATGCGGGCGAACAAGAGTTTTATCGTGCATCGCTCGCTGAAGGGAAGGGAGCGGTTGCTGGCGCTGAAACTGTTATCGGAGTACATCCATCACTGCGTGGCCGGCGGCGAGAATGTATGGCTGGCCCAGCGCGAAGGACGCGCCAAGAACGGCATCGACCGCACCGACCCGGCCCTGCTCAAGATGCTCGCCATGGGCGCGAGAAAACTTGCTCTCGGAGAAAGTCTCGCCCGGCTGCGTATCGTTCCCGTGGCGATTTCCTATGAGTTCGACCCATGCGATACCCTGAAAGCCCGGGAATTGCGGGAAGTGGAAACCACGGGAAAATTCACCCGCACCGAGGCTGGCGATTTGCACAGCATCGCCGCCGGCATGACCGGTTTCAAGGGCAGGGTGCATGTGGCTTTCGGCAAAGAACTGTCTTGTGAGTACGATGATGCCGAAGAGTGGGCCGCGGCCATGGATCGGCAAATCGTTCACAACTACCGGCTCCACCCGACCAACTACCGGGCGCTGGAAATTTTGCTGCGGGAAGGTGAGGACCTGGCGCCGGAGTTGGCGGAAGTGGCAAGCGGACACCAGGGGGACGGCCGTTCCCGGGAACGTTTCGAGCGGCGTCTGGCCAGGGTGGACAAGGACTTGCGCAAGACCTGGCTTTACGGTTACGCCAATCCCGTGATCAGCCGGTTTGCGAACGGGGTGGGCGCGAACTGAGCCGCTGGCGCAGCTTTTGCAGTCGCTGGCCAAGCGACTTGCGGGCTTGGGGGCTCAGTGGGCCGGAGCAGGCGAGGGCGATTTCCGCATCCCGCAGGCTGGCCGCAAGTTGCTTGTTGTCCGGTCCGCGTTTGCCAAAGCCGCTGGCGAGCTGCTGCAATTGCAATTCCATGCGCAGGGACTGGTCTTCCCGCGGCGAATTGAGTCCGGCGTCGATTTCGAACCGGACCAGCGTTTGGCGCTGCTGCCGCTCGCAGGCTTCGGCCTGGGTGCCGAGTTCGGTCAATGAGCCCACGGCAAGCAAAGCCTGCAGGCGGTCGGCGAGCGTCTTCTCGCAGGAATCATCAGTTGCGGGCAATTGCTCCCAGTCCCCGGTTTCGATGCCCTGATGCAACTCGCCGAAGCGCTCGGCGTTGCCGGCGCTGAACAGGCTGGCTTCGATCTTTTCCAGAAAACCGGTGCGCGGCCCAAGCCCGGCAAGCCTTTCATCATGGCGCCGCTCCGCCGGCGGCCTGGCAAGCTCCCGGCGTTTTTCCCGCTCTTCCCGCTGCTGTTTGAAAATCCCGTCGCAAGCTTGCTGGAAGGATTCCCGCAGGCGTTTTTCCTCGCGAAAATCCGCCGGACCAATTCTTTTCCATTCGGATTGCAGCCGCTTCGCTTCATTCGTCGCGCCGGACTTGTCATCCTGCCCGGCAAGCTGCTGCGCCAGCTCGATCAACGAGCGCTTGCGCTGCGCATTTTTTGCCACGGCATCCTTGCGCAGGCTCGTGAGCTGTTTCAGGGCCGCGTAGTAGCGTTTTTGCAAGGGCTTGATTTTTGACCGTTCCACCGGGGCGTGCTGCTTCCAGGAAGCATTGCACCCGGAAATCAACTGATTCAGCTTGAGAATGTGAATCGGCTGGTCGCCGAGTTCGGCCAGTTTCTGCTCAAGGCGTTCACAGAGTTCCTCGCGCACCTCCAGGTTCTGCGCCATGAGTTGCTTGCGTTCGCGAAAATACGCCTTGCAGGGCGCATGGGCCTGATCGGACAGTTTCTTGAATTCGCGCCAGAGCTTTTCGTTCTGCTCGGACCTGCCAAGGGCTTTCCACTGGTCGTGCATGAGTTGGATCTGCTTGCCCAGGTCGCGGGGCGCGAGCCCTGCCTCGGGCAACGCTTTCATTTCGGCAATCAGTTCCTGTTTTTTTTGCGTGGCGGCGTAGCTGCGCCATTTGCGGAGTTCCAGCACCTGTCCCTTGCTGGCGTTGGCTTCCTTCTGCATGGCAATGCGCAGCTTGCCGGTGCATTGCTGGATATTGCCCTGAATACGGTCCCACAAGACCAGGGCGTCTTTGGACTGGCCGGCTTCCAGCGCTTCGGCCAGTTTCCCGAGTTGCTCCTGCAGCCGCTCCCGCAGTTGTTGCTGAAACTGATGGTTTTTTTCCAGCAGTTGCAGCAGGGCCTGCCAGTGTTCGTTGCCGGGGTTCGCTCCGCCGACTTTTTCGAAGCCGCGCCGCAGATTGGCAAGCTCCTGGCTTTGCCTGTGGCTGATTTTGGCCAGCTTCGCGATCAACTCGGGCGGGAAATCTGCAGCGGCAACTGCCTCGACGGGCCCGGAATCGACAGGGCCCGGCTGCGCGGCCAGGGGTTCTGATTCGATGGTTTCGGTCGCCTGCATGGCTCTGCCCGTGGTCAGCTATGGCGAACGGTGGCCAGTGTAACAGAACCCGAAGCTTGCGGCGCATGCCTCTAGGGAAGCTCTGATCAAGTCAGAGCTTCCCTGCGGCACATGGAAGTGCCGCCGAATTCGATGGGTGAAGGCAAGCGTTTTCGAAGCGCAGCTTCGAGCGCGGCCGCAACGGTACGGAGCTATGCTCCGTGACTGGAGTA
>JAJEGU010000005.1 GCA_022819645.1 Pseudomonadales bacterium | reverse complement strand
TACTCCAGTCACGGAGCATAGCTCCGTACCGTTGCGGCCGCGCTCGAAGCTGCGCTTCGAAAACGCTTGCCTTCACCCATCGAATTCGGCGGCACTTCCATGTGCCGCAGGGAAGCTCTGACTTGATCAGAGCTTCCCTAGTTTTTCTTATCGCGACTCAAACAAAACAGTATTGGACAGTCCTCCCGGTCTGGGCCAACCTGTACCCATCGCTGGTTGATCAACCCCACACAAGAATTCCGAACGGTTGGCAGAACGCTAGCGAAAAAGTCTGGCGCAAGAACCAGACGATTTATCCCGAAGGACCGGAATTGCGGGGAGCGGATTCTGCCAGCAGACGCCGCTCCCCGCGGCTTGTTTGAGAAACTCATGCCGGATTGGAGTCCTTCATACTGCACGCAGTCGCAGGATTTTCCCAGGAGCCTGCGCCGTAGGAATTCGCGAAAGCGAAAATTCGCTATCGCCGCGCCCTTGGCCGATCAATTGAGGCGAATATTGGTGGATATTCAACGAAATTGAGCGGCCAGGGGCGTGGATGAGAGCGGATTTGCAGCCGTGAATTCCTACGGCGCAGGCTCCCAGGTTTGCCCGGTGGCAATTGGAGAGGATGGAAGCTGCCGGTTTTCCCGGGGGCCGCAACGTGTAACAATGCGGTTCCTGTTGCCCATCCCTGTTGGACCTCCGCAAAACCGGAACCGGACCCGCTGCTTCATGCCTGTTACCCTGCGCCAGCTTCGTTACTTCAGGGCGGTTGTTGAGAACGGCTCCTTCGCCAGGGCTGCGGAGAGCGTTTTTGTCTCCCAGCCGGCGCTTTCGCTGCAGGTGCGCGAGTTGGAAACCACCCTGGGCTGGCCGCTGTTCAAGCGTGACAGCCACGGCGTGGCGCTTACCGCGCTTGGCCGCGAGGTGCATGAGCAGGCGCTGCGGGTGCTCGATGAAGCCCTGCTGCTCGAAACCATGGGCAAGCGTTTCAACGAAGGGCCATTCCGTATCTCCCTCGGCATTGTCTCGACCCTGGCGTCCTATCTCATTGGCGGCCTGACGGAAGAATTGCGGGACGCTGCCGAGCGAATCGACTTCTCCCTGTGCGAGGCCACCACCAATCAACTGCTGAACAAGCTGCTCGGCGGCCACCTCGATGCGGCGATCATTTCATTGCCCGTGGGCAAGCTCGAACTGACCGAGCAGGAACTGTTCGAGGACCCGCTGCTGCTCGCGGGAAGCGCATCGAGGCTGGCGGCATTCCGTAATCTGGCGGATGGCCTCAAGGCGGAAAGCCTGGCCATGTCCGACCTTGGTCCCCTGCTCGCGCTCAATGAAGGGCATTGTCTAGGCGACCAGTTACTCGGCGCCTGCGCCAAAAGCAATCTGGAAGGCGTGCACCGGGACCTGCAATCGCTGGGCAGCCTCGCCCAGCTTGCCGGTACCGACGCCGGCCTGACCCTGATTCCCGCCACCGCGGCGGCGTTCGAGCGGGCGGCTTCCCCCGATCTCCATTTTCTGCGGCTGGCGCGACCGGAACCGAGACGGCGCATCGGTCTGGTGTACCGGGTGGCTTTTCACGATCAGCGCTGGATCGAGCCCATGGGCGAAGCGGCGGCCCGGGTGGGCAAGCGTCTGATTGAAGACGGGCTGGCCCTGCTGGACTGATTTCCCCTAGGTATTCTCTGAAAAACTCCATCCGTGGAGTTTTTCATTATCGCAAAACAAAAGCGTGGTTTTGTTTTGCTCCCGAATTCAATGGCTTACGCCATCGAATTCGGCGGCACTTCCATGTGCCGCAGACTACGGCTGCAAATCCGCTCTCATCTACGGCGCAGGCTCCCAGGGCAAGGCAAACACCCAGATCGAACCTCCCTGTGGCACGTAAAAGCTGGCGCCGCGAACGCGATTGATCGAGTTCTGTTCGCGCTCGGCGTCCACTCCCCAGCCGCTCTGGACCGCGATGTACTGCCTGCCGTCGATGGCGAAGGACACCGGCACCCCGGTGATTCCCGAACTGGTGGGATAGCGCCAGAGGATTTCCCCGCTGCCGGCGTCGAAGGCGCGGAAATAGCGGTCATTGGTGCCCCCCATGAACACCAGTTCGCCGGCGGTGGCGAGCACCGGCCCCCAGTTGTGGCTTTCGAAGGTGGCGGTCCACACTTCCTCGCCGGTGTCCACGTTCCAGGCCTGGAGTTCGCCGATATGCTCGGCGCCTTCGCGGATGAGGAAGCCGCCGTTGTCGGCCTCGCCGCGGCCGGTGAAGGTGCGGCCGGGAACGTACCGGGCCTCTTCTCCCACCAGGCTGGAACAGACGTTTTCATTGGCGGGGATGAACAGCAGCCGGGTCGCCGGATTGAATGCCGCGGGAGGCCAGTCCTTGCCGCCCCACAGGGAGGGGCAGAAATCCGCCTGGTAGTCGATGCCCGGCTTCTTGCTCATGTCGTATTCCGGGCGGCCGGTTTCCGGGTCGATGCCGGTGAATACGTCCTGGTAGACATAGGGCCAGGCGTCAACGAAACCGATGGCGTCGGGGCCGCGGTCGAGAAACCAGAGATAGCCGTTGCGGCCGGGATGCACCATGCCGCGGATCGTGCTCCCATCGCGCTCGAAATCGATCAGCAGGGGCGCCGAGACTTCGTCCCAGTCCCAGGAATCGTTCCAGTGGTATTGATGATGGGCGCGCAATTCGCCGCTGCCGGCGTCGAGTGCGATCACCGAAGTGGCGTAGAGATTGTCCCCGGGCCGGGCGTCGCCGGTCCAGGGGCCGCCGTTGCCCGTGCCCCAGTAGGTGAGATTCAGCTCCGGGTCATAAGAGCCGGTAAGCCAGACGGGAACGCCGCCGGTTTGCCAGGAATCGCCGGGCCAGGATTCCGAGCCGGGCTCCCCCGGCGCGGGGATGGTGTAGGTTTTCCAGGCTTCTTCGCCGGTCATGGCGTCATAAGCGGCGACAAAGCCCCGGATGCCCCATTCACCGCCGGAAACCCCCACCATGATCTTGCCGTCGGCGGCCAGGGGCGCCAGGGTCATGTAGTAGCCGTTGTAGTAATCCTCCACGGGAACTTCCCAGATGAGTTCGCCGGTGAGCGCGTCGAGGCTGATCAGATAGGCGTCCACCGTGGCCATGTAGACCCGTTCTCCGTACAGGGCGACGCCGCGGTTGGTGGGGTGCATCTGCTGGAGGTCGTCGGGCAGGAAGCGCGCGTAGCGCCAGATCAGTTCGCCGGTGGCGGCGTTCAGCGCGAGCACGTGATTCTGGGGCGTGGTGACATACATGTAGCCGTCGTTGACGATGGGCGGCGCCTGATGGCCTTCCCGCAGACCCGTGGCGAAACTCCAGACGAGTTCGAGTTGCCCCACATTGCCCGCGTCGATCTGGTCGAGGCTGCTGTAGCCGTGGGAATCGTAACTGCCCCGGTACATGAGCCAGTTGCGCGGCTCCGGGTTGAGCAGCCGCTCGTCGGAAACCGGATGGTATGGCGGCAAGTCCCGGGCCGCGGCGGAACCCCAGGCAAGCATTCCGCAAACGAGCAAGTGTTTCATTTTTCCGAACATGGTCAACCTCTTTCAGAAAGCCTGTTGAAAACCCACCCGGCCGCGAAAGGGGCCGGCGACGCGGACCGCGCCGCCGGCGATTTCCAGCGGCAGCATCGCCAGGGGCCGGGGTGCCGGGCCGCCCACCACGCGGCCGCCGTCATAGATGTCGAACTGGGATTCGTGGCAGGGGCAGGCCATGCGCAACTGTTCTTCATCCCAATTGAAGACATCGCAGCCGGTATGGGTGCAGACCGCCGAATAGGCGACGATACCGCCGGCGGCATTGGCCTGGAAACGCGGCGCAAGCTCCTCTGGATCGATTCGCGTGAGCATGACCCGGTTGAGCCGGGAGCCATCGCGCAGCACACCGCTGGCCGGATCCCTGGCGAGGGCGGCAACGGGTCTGGCGTGGAGTTCGATAAGGTTCGGTCGAACCACTTCGCCCAGGCTCGGGCCGTCATCGAAAACGAGTTCATCGCCGGCCTGGGGACGCATGCGGTTGGGCGGCTGGGCTCGCAATTGCGGGGCCACGGTAATTGCGCTCACGAGCCCAAGCAGGGAACGGCGGCTGAGTTTGCCAGAGGATGCGCCGGTCACGAATCGCCTCTTGAGACCACAAATGCAATGCCGGAAACTTAGCAAAGCAGCCGGCCCGCGGCAAATCCGGGACTATCGGGTTATCTTGCGTCTCCCACTGCCTGTCATTCTGCGCGGAACAAGGCGCAGTCGCAGAATGACAGAATGGACATTGCAGCGGATTCGAACTATGAATTGAGCAGAGACCAAAGCCTGTGGGGCGTGGCGGGCATGTCCACATGCTCCACGCCGTAGTCGGCAAGGGCGTTGGCGATGGCGTTCATGATCGCAGGCGGCGCGCCGATGGCGCCTGCCTCGCCGGCGCCCTTGATACCCAGCGGATTGGTTTCGCAGCGCACCAGATGCAGGGAAAAATCGAAATCCAGGCAATCGTCCGCCCGGGGCATGGCGTAGTCCATGAAGCTTGCGCTGAGCAACTGCCCGGAATCCGGATCGTAATGGCAATCCTCAAGCAGGGCCTGGCCCAGCCCCTGGACGATGCCGCCGTGGACCTGGCCCCGCAGCAGATTGGGATTGATTACCTGGCCGAAATCATCCACCACCACATAGTTGACGAATTCGATCCTTCCAGTATCCGGGTCAATTTCCAGTTCGACCACATGGACGCCATTGGGATAGGTGGGCTGCTCCGGCGCAAAACCGTCGGTTTCGTCAAAGGACGCACCGCCATCGGCGGGCGCGGCCCGGGCGGCGACTTCGGCAAAGCCGAGGCTGCGGTCGGTGCCGGCGACCTGGAACCTGCCGGCGGCAAAGCGAATGTCGGCTTCCGCGGCCTCCAGCATTTCCGCGGCTTGCTCCGTCGCGGTGGCGATCAGTTTTCCGGCGCAGGCGGCGATTGCCGCCCCGCCCACGGGAACCGAACGCGAACCCATGGTGCCGCCGCCGCTGGCAATGGCGTCGGAATCGCCCTGGACGATGCTGACCCGCCCTGGGTCGATGCCAAGGGATTCGCAGAGAATCTGCCGGAAGGCGGTTTCGTGCCCCTGGCCATTGGACAGGGTGCCGATGAACAAGGTCACGCCGCCATCGCCTGCAACCTGCAGTCGGGCCTGCTCGGGCTGCCCTCCGGCGCAGCGTTCCACATAGCTGGCCATGCCGATGCCGCGCAGCTTGCCGACCTGCTTCGCGCCGGCGCGTCGTGCCGCAAAACTTTCCCAGCCCGATTTTTCCAGCGCGAGTTCGAGAATCTTCGGAAAATCACCGCTGTCGTAGCGCGAGCCCAGGGCGGTTTCGAAAGGCATTTCGGCTGCGGTGATGAGGTTGCGGCGGCGGATTTCCCCCGGGGACACGCCAAGCCGCCCGGCGGCGACATCCATCAGCCGCTCGATGGCGTAAATCGCCTCGGGCCGCCCGGCGCCGCGGTAGGCGTCCACCGGCGCGGTATTGGTGAAAACGCCTTGCATGCGAACATGGGCGGCGGGTATGCGGTAGCAGCCCGTGAGCATGGCCGCCCCGGCCGATGAAGCGACGAAAGGCGCGAAGGAAGACAGGCTTGCGCCGAGATTGGCCAGGGTGGAAACGCGCAGTCCCGTCATGTGCAACTCGGCGTCGAAGGCGGCTTCGAGCCGGGTCACATGATCCCGCCCGTGACTGTCGCTGAGAAAGGATTCACCCCGCTCCGCCACCCATTTCACCGGCCGGCCGAGTTCCCGGGCGGCATGCAGCGTGGCGACATATTCCGGGTAGCAGAAGATCTTGGCGCCAAAACCGCCGCCCACGTCCCGGCAGATCACGCGCATGTCTTCCATGGCGCAATGGAACACGTGCCGGGTCAGCAGGAAGCGCATGATATGCACACCCTGGCAGGAAACCTGCAGGACCATGCGACCGTCCTCCAGCGCCGCGATACAGCCCCGGGGCTCCATGGTGTTTGGGGCGAGCCGGTTATTGACGAGTTCGAGCTCGACCCGGTGCGGCGCATGGGCGAAAGCCTCCGCCACGGCGCCGGCGTCGCCTGTGCGCCAGTCGAAACAGCGATTGTCCGGGGCGTCGTCCCACAGCCGGGGAGCGGATTCGGCCATGGCCTCGGCGGTTGCGGCGACAGCCGGCAGTTCCTCGTAGTCGATGAGTATCTGCTCCGCCGCATCGAGAGCGGCAGCGCGGGATTCGGCGACGATCAGCGCGACCGGCTCGCCCACATGGCGCACCCGGCCCACGGCAAGCGCCGGACGCGGCGGCTTGTAGCAGGCCGAGCCGTCTTCGCCCGGCGCATCCGCAAGACAGGGCAGGTCGCCGACGCCGGCGGCGCGCAGGTCCTCGCCGGTGTACACCCCGAGCACGCCGGGAGCGGCCCGGGCCGCGTCGAGATCGATCCCGCCAAGCCTGGCATGGGCATGGGGCGAGCGCAGGAATACGCCGATGGCCTGCCCCGGCAGGTTGTCATCATCCAGATACCTGCCCGCGCCGGTGAGAAAGCGGCGGTCCTCAAAGCGCGCCGCCGGCTGGCCGATGCCGAATTTCCGCACTGTGCCTCTCCTCTTTCTCTCCACACCCGTCCCGGGGTAGATTGTCAATCCCGGTTCCCGCCGAACCCGAATCGTTTTATACCATCATCAGGCCCATTCGGACATCGCACGTGTCGCCCCATATGATTCTCCCGGCACTACCAAGGCCTGGGGGCCTGGAAGTGCTGGCGCGGGACGGCGGCGAAACAAATTTCCACGAAAGTTGCGGGATTGCCGGGTGATCGTGTTAGGCTTGCCCCCGCGCTGTCCATTGCCAGCATGGGCTTATGGCGATATCGGCGCCCACAACCCATACACCCGAATTACAAGGAGGGGGGCATGAACGAAACGGAGCTTGCCCGCAGCAGCGAGAATGAATCCCATCCGGCGGAAGCATCCGCCACGGAGCATTTTGCCTTTCACGGCAATGGAGCGGAATATTTCCGCATCTGGATCGTCAACCTGCTCTTGAGCATTCTCACGATTGGCGTCTACTCCGCCTGGGCCAAGGTCAGAACCAAGCGCTATTTCTACGGCAATACCGAACTCGCCGGGGACCGCTTCGAGTATCTCGCAAGCCCCATTGCGATTCTCAAGGGGCGCTTGATCGGCGTCGCCCTGCTGGTGATTTACACCGTGGCGGGCACTTTCAGCACCCTGCTCGGCGCTGTGGCGGGTGGCGTGCTCGCGCTGCTGCTGCCGCTGATCTTCATTCAGGCATTTCGCTTCAATGCCCACAACAGCGCCTGGCGCGGCATCCGCTTCGGCTTTGACGGTGAAGTCTGGCCCGCCTTTCAGGCCTATCTGCTGTGGCCGCTGTTCGGCGTGCTTACCCTGGGAGTCGGCTTGCCTTACGCGCTGTTCCGGATCAACCAGTATCAGATCGACAATCACCGCTTTGGCGAGTCCCTGGCGAATTCAAGCGCCGCCGGCGGCGGGTTTTACCGGATTGCGCTGATCAGCATTGGCATCTTTGTCTTGATGTCTGTTGCAGTCATCGCTGCGGCTGCCGGGTTCTTTCTTTCGTGGTTTCCGCCGGAAATCCTGGCGGAATCCGTCACCTTCGATCCGGAAAATCCCGATGCATCCGTAGAAGTGGACCCGGCAATCATGGGTTCATTCCTGTTGTTTGGATTTCTGGGTTATTTCGCCATCCTGCTAACCGTTTTCGTTACCGGATTCGCCTGGGAAGCCATGCGGTTCAGGATGGTCTTCAATCGGATTGCACTGGCGGACAACCGGGTTCGCAACCGCATCAGCGCCCCGCGCTATTTCTGGATCCTGTTCAGCAATATGCTGCTGATCACGGTCACCCTGGGGATGTTCACTCCCTGGGCCCGGGTGCGGCGGTCGCGTTACCTGTTGCCGGCGATGTGGCTGGAAACCAGCGACCTCGACCACTTCGTCGCCGCCGAGGCCGACCGGACCTCGGCCCAGGGCGATGAAATCGGCGAAGCCTTTGATCTGGGGATCGGCATTTGAACGAAATCGAAGGCTCCTGGTTTGACGGCGACCGCAGCCGCAGGCGCGGCGCCCGGCTGCGCTGGGGCTCGGGCGCCCTGGCGCTGCTGCCGGAAGAAGGCGGCCGCATCTCCATCGACCCGCAGCGGCTGCAAATGAGTTCGCCGCTTCCCGGCGCCCCCACTCGGCTAAGCTGGGGCGGCGAGGACAGTTTTGTCACCATGGACGAGGCCGGCGTCACGGCCATGCGGCGCGACCTCGCCCTTGGCGGCGGCTGGCTGAGCCGGCTGGAAAACCGCATGTCGGTCGCCGTGGGGGCCGGCATGCTGTGCGTTTCCCTGCTGGTTGCATTCGCTTTTTGGGGCGTGCCGGCCATCGCCGCCCGGGCGGCATTCCTGCTGCCGGTGGAAGTCAGCGACGATCTCGGCGACCTGTTGCTTGGAGAGATCGAGTCCTGGCTGCCGCCATCGGAATTGACGGAGGCGCGACAGGCCGGACTCGTGCGCTACTTCACTTCCCGCGATGAAACCGATGCCTCCCCCCGGGTGGAGTTCCGCGCCTCGGAGATTATCGGCGCCAACGCCCTGACACTCAGCGCCACCACGGTGGCATTCACCGACGACTTGGTCATGCTGGCGGAAAATGACCAGGAACTGCTGGCCGTGTACTTCCACGAACTCGGACACGCCGAATTGCGACATGTGGAGCAAAAGGTGCTCACCGCCTCTGCCTGGCTGGTGATGTTCGCCTTGCTCACCGGCGACATCGGCGTGGTGGGCGATCTGTTGCTCGGTTCGGTGCTGCTCGGGCCCGCGCTCGGCCCATTTTCCCGCGCCCTCGAGCGCGAGGCGGACGCCTTCGCCGTGGAACGTCTGCTGGCGGCGGGAGAATCCCCCGAGGCGATGATCAGCATCCTGGAAAAGCTGGAAGCGCAATCGGGGCTGGTGGTTTCAGTAAATGGAACAGCATCAGACGAAAATGGCTCGAATCGGGATGATCCCGCTCCCGATGCCGCCATTTCCGAAGCCGAGATCACGGTTTCCGAAAACACCGACGAGGGCTTCCTGCTGCGTCTGCTCGACATCATCGCCAGCCATCCCCCCACCGAAGAAAGAATCGAATACATC
This sequence comes from Pseudomonadales bacterium, assembly GCA_022819645.1. Classification (GTDB taxonomy): domain Bacteria; phylum Pseudomonadota; class Gammaproteobacteria; order Pseudomonadales; family Pseudohongiellaceae; genus UBA9145. The sequence continues at coordinate 5,146 of JAJEGU010000005.1, read as the reverse complement.
GAATCCCGCATTGCCGACTGAGTTCCCGCTCTCCCGTCATCATGTGCAAAGCGAAGCCCGTCACCGTCATTCCGCGCGAAGCGTAGTCGCGGAATGACGGGAAGAAACTGAAACTTGCCGCTGGCGAGGCTGTGGCGGATAATCCCGGCCATGGATGACTTTTCCGATTCGAAGCCACCAGGGCGGCGCATGGGTCAGGGCATGCTCGTGCTGTGTCTGGCTTTCGGCATGGTGGCGCTTACCGGCGGCTTCGACCGCTGGCTGGAAGGCCAGGCCAATCCCAACCGCAATCTTCAGGGAATCTTCAGCCCCGACGGCGCCCGGGAAGTCGTGCTTGAGCGCAACCGGCAGGGGCACTACGTGGCCAGCGGGCAGGTCAATGGCATTTCCGTCACCTTTCTGCTCGACACCGGCGCCACCGATGTGGCCATTCCCGCCCACATCGCCGACGCCGCCGGGCTGGAACGCGGCTATCCCGGGCGGGCGTCCACCGCCAATGGCACGGTGATCGTCTACGCCACCCGTATCGACCAGCTCGTGCTCGGCAATATCGTCCTCCACGACCTTTCGGCAAGCATTACCCCAAGCATGGGCGGCGATACGATACTGCTCGGCATGAGCGCCCTGCAACGCATCGAGTTTTCCCAGCGCGATGGCCGGCTTACGCTGCGTCAGAACGCGCCGGCGCCTCGATGATCCCTCCGCTGGAAGCGCCCGGGGACCTCCCTGCGCAGGTCGCCGCCGCGCTGGCCGAAGACATCGGCGGCGGCGACATCACCGCCGCCCTGATCGACCCTGCCGCGACAGGCTCCGGCCGCGTGGTCGCGCGGGAGGACACCGTGCTCTGCGGTCGGCCCTGGGTCGATGCGGTCTACCATCGGCTTGACCCTTCCCTGCGGCCGCAATGGCGGCACGAGGAAGGTGCCGATATCGACCCGGGCGCGACGCTGTACATCATCGAAGGCAATACCCGGGCGCTGCTCAGCGCCGAGCGCAGCGCCCTCAATTTTTTGCAGACACTCTGCGGCGTGGCCCGGCGCAGCCGCGAACTCGCCGCGCTCGTGGCCCATACCGGATGCAAACTGCTGGACACCCGCAAGACCCTGCCGGGCCTGCGCAGCGCCCAGAAGTACGCCGTGCGGATCGGCGGCTGCCACAATCACCGCATGGGACTGTTCGACGCCTTTCTCATCAAGGAAAACCACATTCGCGCCAGCGGCGGAATCGGCCCGGCCATTACCCGGGCGCGCGAGATGCGGCCGGACAAGCCGGTGGAAATCGAAGTGCGCGATCTGGCGGAACTCGAACAGGCCATTGCCGCCGGCGCCGATATGGCCATGCTCGACAATTTCGACACCGACCGGATCCGCCAGGCCGTGGCGCTGACCCGGGGGCGCTGCCGGCTCGAAGCATCCGGCGGAGTCGAAAGCGAAACACTGGTGGAAATCGCCGAAACTGGCGTAGACTGTATCTCGCTGGGCCTGTTGACCAAGCACTGCCGCGCCGCGGACCTGTCCTTCCTGCTTGAGTGAGGTGAAGATTCCGCGACTACGCGCAGAATGAGTCTGGAGGAACAATGGTGAAGCGCGCTCATCTGACCATCCTGGGCCTGCTGGCCGGGTTCATTCCGGTGGCGACCGCCCACGTGGGCAATCTCGACCAGAATGGCGGCCACTACTATGGCAATTCCTATCATTGCCATATGACGGGCTGCGAATACCCGGACACCTTCAGCCGCATCGGTTCCGAGCGCATGGTGAGCAACCGTCGCGCCAGGGAGAAGTTCTTCAACACCGACGACTGGAACTTCGAGCTCGATTTCGACGGCGACTGCCAGTCCACCCGGCAGGAAGTGCTGATCCTCACGAGCCGCACCCCCGTGCGCTATACCAATCCCCGCAACTGCGTCGTGCGCACCGGAGAATGGGTGGACGAATACACCGGCGAAACCCATGAAGTCGCCATGCGGCTCGACGTGGACCACATCATCCCGCTCATGTACGCCCACACCCACGGCGGCGACCGCTGGCCGCCGGGCAAGAAACTGCAATTCGCCAACGACCCGCTCAATATCGTGATGGTGGAACGCCGGGAAGCCCGCCGCAAACGCGACCGGGGCCCAAGCCGTTTCCTGCCCCGGGAGGAGTTCCAGTGCGAGTACGTCCAGCTATGGGACGCCATCGCGGAAAAATATGAGCTCTACATCGAAAACCGGGACCGCAACGCCATGGACGACATCCTTGAGGGTTGTTCGGAATAGCATCCCGCCGCCGTCCGGACTTCGCTACCCCGCACAGGGTGTCGAGTGATTCAGGATGGAACAGGCCTGGGAGGCTGCGCCACAGGAATTCGCGAAGGCGAAAATTCGCTATCGCCGTGCCCCTGGCCGGTCGATTGAGGCGAATATTGGATAGGTTTTCCGCAATGTGGACAGCATGAACAGGGGTGTACGGGTTATAGTCGGAATGTCCGGCGGGGTCGATTCGTCGGTGGCCGCGAGTTTGCTGCTGCGCCAGGGATACGAAGTCGAAGGCCTGTTCATGAAGAACTGGGAGGAAGACGACGACAGCGAATACTGCACGGCGGAAAAAGACCTCGCCGACGCCAGGGCGGTCTGCGATGTTCTCGGCATCCGCCTTCACGAGGCGAATTTCGCCGCCGAATACTGGGACGAGGTTTTCAGCCATTTTCTTGCCGAGTACCGGCTGGGGCGCACGCCGAATCCGGATGTGTTATGCAACCGGGAGATCAAGTTCAAGGCTTTTCTGGAATACGCCCTGGAGCTTGGCGCCGAATGGATCGCCACCGGGCATTATGCCCGCCGGGTCGAAAACGGGGACGAAGTCTGGCTCTGCAAGGGCCTGGACCCGAACAAGGACCAGAGTTACTTCCTCTGTGAAGTCAGCGAAGCCTGCATCCGCCGCAGTCTTTTTCCCCTGGGGGAAATGACCAAGCCCGAAGTCCGGGAAATCGCCGCGGAACTGAACCTGCCCACCCGCGACAAGAAAGACAGCACGGGCATCTGTTTTATCGGCGAGCGCAGGTTCCGGGATTTTCTCCAGCGCTACCTGCCCGCCCGGCCGGGTCCCGTCAAGACGCCGGAAGGAGACGAAATCGGCCGGCACCAGGGTCTGATGTACTACACGCTCGGCCAGCGGCAGGGGCTGGGAATCGGCGGCCTGCGCGATTATCCGGAAGCGCCCTGGTACGTGCAGCGCAAGGAACTGTCCAGCAACACGCTCTACGTGGTGCAGGGCGAAGAACACGCCGCTCTCCGGAGCAGCGGCCTGATTGCGAAAATGCCCGCCTGGATCAATGGCGCCACGCCGAACCTGCCAATACGCTGCAGCGCCAAAACCCGCTACCGCCAGCGCGACATCGATTGCGAAGTTTCCGCCAACGACGCCGCCAGCCTGCGGGTAAGCTTCGACGAGTCACAACGGGCCGTGACGCCAGGGCAGTATGTGGTCTTCTACGACCGGCAGCGTTGCCTGGGAGGCGCGCCAATTGAGCATTCCTTTTGAATCTTGCCGGGCCTATCTGCTAGATTTGCCGCTTCCTTGGAACGGGAGCACGAAATGGAAATTGCCTGCCTTGATCTGGAAGGTGTGCTGGTGCCGGAAATCTGGATTGGCGTTGCCGAACACACGGGGATTGACGCCCTGCGGGCAACCACCCGGGATGTGCCGGACTACGATGCGCTCATGCGCCAGCGGCTCGGCCTGCTTGAGCGGCATGGCCTTGGCGTGAAGCGGATTCAGCAGGTGATTGCCGGAATGGCGCCGCTTGCCGGCGCAAAGGATTTTCTCGACTGGCTCAAGGCAAGATTCCAGGTGATTATTCTGTCGGACACCTTTTACGAGTTTTCCCACCCATTGATGCGTCAGCTCGATTTTCCCGCCCTGTTCTGCCACCGCCTCGAAATCAGCGGGGACCGCATCACCGGCTACCGCCTGCGGCAAAAGGATCCCAAGCGGCAAAGCGTCAAGGCACTGCACCAGTTGAATTTCCGCGTCATCGCCGCGGGAGATTCCTATAACGACACGAGCATGCTGGAAGAGGCCGACGCCGGTATCCTGTTCAAGGCCCCCGCCACGGTGGCGGAGGCCTTTCCCCAGTATCCCTCAGTCGATACCTTTGACGAGCTGAAGCAACAGTTCCGCCTCGCCAGCGAACGCGAGATAAGCTAGGCGCCTGCGCTACAGGCTCCTAGCCCGCATCGACGGACGAACTGTGGAACTCGAAATCGCTTGCGTCGAGATTATCGATGCTGAAATTGACCAGGGTGATCGAACCGCCGCCTTTGTCGGAGAAGTCGATTACCACATTCGCGCCATCCTGCCGGGCGTTGATGTCGCCAAAACCCGAGATGGCGGTGAATTCGGTCAGGTTGATGCTGTCTTCCCCGTTGTTGAAGTCCATGATCTTGTCGTTGCCGTCGCCGGGGCCGTAGTAAAAGGTGTCCCGGTCGGTTTCCCCGGTGGCGGTGCCATCGCGATAATGCGTATCCCCGGTATTGCCGTCGCCGTACAAGGTGTCGTCGCCGGCGCCGCCCACAATATGGTCATCGCCTTGTCCGCCCACGATGAAGTCATCGCCTTCGTCGCCCTTGAGCTCGTCAGCGCCGCGGTTTCCGTACAGGTAGTCGTCGTCTTGGCCTCCGGCAAGATGATCGCCGTCTTCGCTGCCGACGAAGGAATCGCTTCCACTGCCGCCGGTCCGGAAGATTGAGGCGTCAGTCAGGACAAACATGTCCTCGCTGAGGTCGTTGGGTGAGTTCACCCCTTTGAGCGTAATCGAGCCGCCGCCCCATTTTGAAAGGTTGATTTTCACGCCGTCACTGGTGGCTTCCATGAACCAGCGCAGGTCGAACCAGGCGATTCCTTCGCTGAATTTTGACAGATCGATCAGGTCGACTCCCGGCTTGAAATCCGTGATCGTGTCATGACCGTCGCCTGGCGAGAATTTGAAAACGTCGTAACCAGCGCCACCCTCCAGCGTATCATTTCCTTTTCCGCCCACCAGGGTGTCGTTGCCTGCTCCGCCTTCCAGGACGTCATTGCCACCCTTGCCGCGGATCACATCGTGGCCATCGCCGCCGAGGATTACGTCCTTTTCATCGGTGCCAGTGATGGATTGGTTCGTA
>JAJEGU010000028.1 GCA_022819645.1 Pseudomonadales bacterium | reverse complement strand
CGGGCGCGGCGACGGTGACGATCACCGACGACGACGGCGCCGGCGTCACGCTCCTTGAAAGCGGCACACCGGCGAAGACGGAAGTGAGCGAGGACGGCGCGACGCTCACCGACACCTACACCGTGGCGCTGAACACCGAGCCGACCCACGACGTGACGGTGACGGTGACCGCCGGCGCGGGCGCGAAGGTGGACACCAACGCCAGCATGCCGGGCGACCAGAACACGCTGACCTTCACCGCGGGCAACTGGAGCGCGGCGCGGACGGTGCGGGTGATTGGCGTGCCCGACAGCGTGGACAATCCCGGTGGCGGGCGCGACGCAACCCTTGCCCACGCGGCCAGTTCGACCGACGCCAACTATCAGATCGCCAGCGCCGGCGGCATCATGGCGAGGGTGACCGACGACGATCCGACGACGGTGACGCTGTCCGGCCCGGCGGGCGATGTCAAAGAGGGCCGGACGAAGGCGTTCACGGTCACCCTGAACCGCGGCCTGGTGGCCGGCGAGACGCTGACCGCGCCGCTGACTTTCGGCGGCGCGGCGACAAGGGGCGCGGACTACACCATGACGGGCGCGGTGGCCACCGGCGTGAGCTACAACAACCTGGACAGCGGCGGCGCCAGCGTGGTGTTCACCGGCCCCAATGCCGGCGCCACCGCCACCGTGGCCACGATCACCCTGGGCGCGGCGGCGGACAATGTCGCCGAGACCGGGCCGGAGTCGGTGGTCATTGGCCTCGGCGCGGTCACCGAGACGGGCCTGACGAATTTTGGCGGCGCGAACCAGAGCGACAACCTGAACGACTTCAACATTCTGCCGGGCCCGGGCGTGAAGGTTTCAACGGCCACGCTGGCGCTGACCGAACTGGGCGCCGCCGGCGCGATCGAAAAAACCTACACGCTGGTGCTGGAAAGCGACCCGGGCGCGAACGTCACCGTCACCGTCACCAATGGCGACGCCACCGCCGTCGAGGTGGACACCGACTCCGGCACGAGCGGCAACCAGAACACCCTCACCTTCACCCACGGCAACTCCGGCAACTGGAGCACCGCGCAGACGGTGACGGTGCGGGCGCTGAACGACGGCGACGCTTCCGGCGAGTCGTTCAACCTGACGCACGCCGCCACCGTGAGCGACCCCGGCAATGACTACCACGGCATCGCCATCGACCCGGTTGCCGTCACCCTCACCGACGCGGGCCACGGCGTGGTGGTGTCCGAGTCCATGCTGTCGGTGCGGGAGAACGACGGGACCGCGACTTACGCGGTGGTGCTGAAAAGCGATCCCGGCGGCACGCTGGTGATTGGCGTGACCCCGGACTCGGCGCACGCCACGGTATCGGCGGCGGCGCTGACCTTCACCGGCGCGAACTGGTCCACGCCACAGATGGTGACGGTGACCGGCAAGAGCGCGGGTTCGGCCTCGGTGGACCATTCGGTGACCACGGCCACCAGCGCCTATCCGATGGCCGCATCCATCGACCCGGTGGCGGTGACGGTCATCGACGATGATGCGCGCCCGCAGTACAGCACCAGCGACTTCATCACTTTGTCGGCGGACACTGATCGTGCCGGTCCCGAGGGGACCCGGCACGTCTTTACGGTTGTGCGCAATGTGGTGACGGATCAAGGTATCGTCTCGCCCCCCAACGCCTGGGGTTTCCAGCTCTGTTTCGGCGGCACAGCCACGCCGGATGTGGACTACACGATCCGCAACCACCGCAATCTGCCCCTGGAACTCGACCAGAATGGCTGCTCGAGGACCAACGACAAGGAGCAAAGCACCGGCTGGTCCGCGGGCAGGGAACGGGCGCACTTCTACATTCGCTCTGTCAGCGACGACCAGTCCGAAGGGAACGAGTCGATCGTTGTCACACTGGTCAATCCGGTGGGCACGAGCCTCTACGGCGACAACGGCGTGCCCTACGTCAAGCCGCTCGTCTACACCATCAAGGAAACGCCGCGGGGTGCGTCCTCTCTGGCGCCCCCGGCCTGCGTCAGCGACGCCCAGTGGAAAACGGTGGCGGACTATTACGATTCCAACGCCGGCAAGTCCCCGAACTACGGCGCGAACTGGTATCGCGTCCTGATCGCCTACCGGCAGGAGCGCAGCGACCAGGCGCTGCCCGCCTGGGAGGGCGCGACCGCCGAGCCCGCCACCGCGTTCACCGCGAAGGAGGCGGAGGACGGGGAGGCGGCGTGGTCCGGCTGGACGCCGGTGCGCGAGGCATTGCAATGTCTGGAGAAAGCCAAAGGCGGCGGTTCGACGGGTTCTGTCGCCAGCGACACGCCAAACGGGAGCCAATCCGGCGAGGTCGGAAACACGAATCCTGAAGAGGCGATGGAACGCGACCGCTGGAATCCGGAAACCGCCCCGAGAGAATTCGAACCGGATAGGCGGAACCCACAGGACACCCAGCCGGATGCGCCGCCCGATTTCGCCGCCGGCGCCTGCGTATCCCCGCAACTGCGGTCCGAGGCGGTGGTCCGGGCCAGCGAAACCTGGCGCGGCGCGGCCCACGTGGAGCGCTGGCTGCGGGTGGGACAGACCTTCTCCGGCGGGGCCAACGACGCCACCATCGTCACCCCCGCCGAGGCGAGTTTCCACGCCGCCGCCGGCCAGCCCGGCTGGCTCCCCGTGGCGGACGCGCTGCGATGCATGGAGCAACAATCCCTGCGGGAGGCGATGTCGCGATAGGCATCTTCTCCTGTCATTCCGCGCGCAGTCGCGGAATCTCCCGTCGAATGGCAATGCCGGGTTCATGAGATTCCGCGACTCCGCTTCGCTTCGCGCGGAATGACGGGGAGCGGGGCGTTCGCCTCAATCGACCGGCCAGGGGCGCGGCGATAGCGAATTTTCGCTTTCGCGAATTCCTACGGCGCAGGCTCCTGGGAACCGACAACAATGGGTGTCCCATGCAGGCCTCGTTCATTCTCGTCATCCTGCGCGAAGTCGCAGGATCTCGCTGGGAGGGTACTGCTTGAGATTTTGCGACTGTGCGCAGAATGACAGTTGTTCCGATGGTGGGTGTCCCATGCAGTTAGCCGCCCCAGGTGATTTTGGGTATATTCGGCCAAGACCTTTGCCTCGGGTGATTGGCCGATGAATACGCTGACCAGTTCCAGACCGCCGCGCGTCTTTCCCGCAATTCTCATTCTGATCGCCGCGCCGCTCGTGATCGGCGGCCTGCAACTCGTGTTCCTGGGCGGGTCGATGTATTTCGTGCTCGCGGGGCTGGTATTGCTGTCCTGTGCGTATCGCATATGGCGCTGCCAGTCTTCGGGAGCGTGGCTATACGGCGGCCTCCTTGTCGCCACCGTCGTCTGGTCCTTGTGGGAGGCGGGAACCGATCTGTGGGCGCTGGCGCCGCGCGTCCTGCCATTCGCCGCGATCGGGCTCTGGTTCGTCACGCCGTGGTTTCGCAATTCCCTGCATAACGGTTCTCCGCCGCCATTACTGCAATCGAGCGTAGCCAAATGGTCGATTCCGGTGACCGCTCTGGCGGCGGCCTTCGTCATCTGGGCCGGCCACGACCATGGCTATGAAGTAAACGAACTTGCCCCTCGCAGCGGCGTCAATACCGTGAACACGGCTACCGACTGGCCGTCCTATGGCAACGACCCTGGCGGCAGCCGCTATTCGCCGCTGGATCAGATCAATGCCGAAAACGTCGCCGGGCTTGAAGTTGCCTGGACCTACCGCACCGGGCAGGGCGGCTCCTTCAAGGCGACCCCGCTGCAAGTCGGGGATCTGCTCTATGTCTGCACCGGCGGCAATGTGGTCATCGCGCTCGATGCCGACAGCGGCGACCTGCGCTGGCAATTCGACCCGCTGATCGACCCGGCTCATCTCGAAATGGCGCGCTATTTCACCACCGGCTGCCGCGGCGTGTCCTGGTACGAGGCCCCGGCGGAGTATCAGGGCGAATGCCGGACGCGCATTCTCACCAATACCACCGACGCCCGCCTGATCGCACTGGATGCGCTCAGCGGCGAACGCTGTCTGGGTTTCGGCGATCAGGGCGAGGTCGACCTGACGATCAATATGGGCAACGACCCGCGCATTTTCAATTTCCAGACTTCGCCGCCCGGAATCGTGCGCGGCAATGCCGTGGTGGGAGGCTGGGTCTTCGACAACCAGTCGGTGGGAGAGCCTTCGGGAGTCGTACGGGCCTTCAATGCAATTACCGGCGAGTTTGCCTGGGCCTGGGACATGGGCCGGCCCGGCATTCACACCGAACCGCTGGCGGGCGAGGTCTACACCCGCGGCACGCCGAACGTATGGAGCCTGTTCAGCGTCGATGAGGAACTCGGCCTGATCTATGCGCCTACCGGCAACGAGACGCCGGATTACTTTGGCGGCTACCGCATGGAAGTCAGCGACGAATACGCAAGTTCGGTGGTCGCCATCGACGGCGAAACCGGTTCTCCGCGCTGGCATTTCCAGACCGTTCACCACGACATCTGGGACTGGGACGTGCCGTCCCAGCCCACCCTCATCGACCTGCCCGGCGACAATGGCGAAAAGGTCAAGGCCGTGCTCGTGCCGACCAAACGCTCGGAGGTCTTCGTACTGAACCGGGAAACCGGCGAGCCGATCTTCGCGGTGGAGGAATTGCCCGTGCCAACGGAGGGCGGCGTACCGGAAGATTACGTCTCGCCCACCCAGCCCTTTTCCACCGAACTGCCGCACTTCCGCGACGACATCACCGAAAACATGATGTGGGGCATAACCCCCTTCGACCAACTCTGGTGCCGCATCGAATACAACAAGATGCGCTACGACGGGCATTTCACCGTGCCCGGCACCGAACCGATCTTCCAGTTTCCCGGCAACGCCGGCGGGCACAACTGGGGCAGCGTCAGCGTCGATCAGGTCAACAACATCATGGTCGTCAACCCGATGATCGTCGGCAACCGCCTGATTCTCATTCCCCGCGACGAGTTGCCGGAAGGCGTTCAGGGCAACCAGTTGGGCACGCCGTATTCCCACAATACCCGCCGCTTCATGTCGCCGCTCGGCATTCCCTGCAACCAGCCGCCTTACGGCATCATGGCCGCGGTCGACCTGGAAACCGGCGATCTGCTCTGGGAGCGCCCGATCGGCCTGGCCAGGGACAGCGGACCCTTCGGCATTCCGACCCGCGTGCCGCTGACCATCGGCACGCCGCAAAGCGGCGGCACCGTCACGACTGCGGGCGGGCTGATCTTCTCCTCGGGCGCTTTCGACAACTCTGTGCGCGCGACCCATATCATGAACGGCGAGGAGCTTTGGCGCGCCGATTTGCCGTTCACCGCGCATTCGACGCCCATGACCTACCTGTCCCCCGCCGGCGAACAGACCCTGGTCGTGACGGTGCCAGTGTTCAATTCGACTTCGGGGCAGGGCTTCCGCGCCTTGCCGGCCGAGGCGGAAGACCCCGAGGGCGGCTACGTCATCGCGTATCGATTACCGGGGGGCGGCGCTGAGTGAAAAGCCTGCCGGCCGAGGTCAGTCCTTATCGGCAAACGCCGGTTTTCACCGAGGAGACGGTTCCCGGGGGCCTGCTCAAATCCCATAGCACCAAGGCGGGAACCTGGGGCCGCATCGTCGTGCTCGAAGGAAGGCTGTGCTACCGAATTCTGGAGCCGAGCCTGGAAGAATGGGTACTGGACCCGCAAAACCCCGGCGTCGTCGAGCCGCAAGTCGCCCACGAAGTGAAACCCCTCGGCAAACTGCGCTTCTACGTGGAGTTCCTCAGATAAGGTGACAGGGGAACGTCATTCCACGCACAGTCCGGAAAGCGCGACGCTACTGTCATTCCGCGCGCAGTCGCGGAATCTCGTTGGGTGGCTTCCGCATGGGATTCTGCGACTACGCTTCGCTTCGCGCAGAATGACGGAAAGGGGCGCTGCGCTTCTACGTGGAGTTCTTCAAGTAAGGCTACAGGGTAATGTCATTCTGCGCACAGTCCGGGAAGCGCGACGCTACTGTCATTCTGCGCGCAGTCGCAGAATCTCGTTGGGTGGCTTCCGCATGGGATTCTGCGACTACGCTTCGCTTCGCGCAGAATGACGGAAGGGGGTGTTTCGCTTCGCGCAGAATGACAGTGATTATGAATCACTGTGGCGAGATGCTTGCCGGTTCGAAATCGATGAATTCGAATTCCAGGGCTTCGGTGAGTTGCATGTAGACGTTGAAGCGCTGGCCCGCCAGATTCGGGTCGTTGCGCACGCCGAGGTCAGGCAGGTAGAAACGGAATTGTTCGTCCACCGCCGCCCGGTGGCGCCAGTTCTCGTTGACGTCCTCCAGTGGCCGGGTATTGCGCGGCGCGAAAACCAGCCTGGCCGGGTCGGTCAATTCGAGTTCGGTGCGGTACAGGCTGACCTCGCCTTCGAGTTCCGCTTCCATTTCGGCAACGCCGATGACGCCCGTGGCGGCGTCGAAAACATTGCCTTCGGCGCGGGATGACGGTTCCCTGGGATACAGCGTCAACTGCGGATCGATCTCGAAATCGGGCGCATAGCGGCAGCGGTTGCCGGAATGCAGTTCGCCGTCCGGGGCCCGGTCCCAGTCCCTGGGAATCGCGCCCTGGTCGGTGCGGCCGGAAACCGCGCGACATTCCTCCTGCAGGGCGGCGGCGTCCGGTCGGGCGCCGCTTTCGACCCATCGCTGCAGCAGATTCCAGGCCGCGATGACTTCCGACTCGCGGAAACCGCAATGTGTCGGCGCCGACTCGGCGACAATTCCGACGCTGAGCTGCTCCGGAGGCAGCAGGGATTGCAGCGCCGCCTGATTTTCCACCGCCACAATGCCGTCCCGCGACGTATGTATGGAAACGATACGGGTGTCTCCGATTTCGCCGCTGGGATTGTAGTTCGCGGCGAGGGCGCGGCGCGCCGCGGGCAGGCCGATGCCGCGGCCGATGCGCTGGTTGAGCCAGTCGTCGCCGTAGTCCGCGGCGATATTGTGAAACGGATTCAGGCCATTGAGCTTGCCGGGTTCCTGGATCAGCCGCGGCAGCAGGAATGTGCCGTAAAACAATCCCACCGACAGCATCACCGCCGACTCGGTGGGGGCGAGGCGTTGCAGGCGCTCGTAGTTGCCCACCTGGCGGTTCGAGGAAAGCTGTTTCCAGGTTTGCATGACAAGGCGCTGTTCCACTTCGCGGGCGGCAATGCGCCGTTGCAGGTCGAATTCGCGCAGGATATTGCCCTCGACCGCCTTGCGCGCCCGCAGTTCGTCGATTTCCGCTTGCAAATCGTCGTGCTTGTTTTCGGCGGCGATACGACTGCCGAGGGCGGTGCAGGAATCGAGTTCGCGAATCCAGTCGATTTCCTGGCCGAGGGCGGGGATTTCGTACCAGGGCGTGGGAAATGCGCTTTCGTCTTCGCCGGCGCAGATGGCTTCGGCGATCATGCGCAGGTCGAAGGCGTTGCGCCAGTTTTCCGAACCCGCCACGGCGCCGCACAACAGCAAGGCGCCGTCGGGCTCGGGAATCAGCCCTTCTTCCATGTCGCGCAGGCTGACGATGCCGCCCATGGAACCCCCGAGCAGATACAGCGGGGTGGGTGTCCCAGGGCCGAATTCCGCGGCGACCCGGAGAAACTGTTCGTATAGCTCGGCGTTCGCGAGGTGGGAATCGAATACCGCCCAGCCGGTTTGCAGGAAGCTCGACGCGGCCATAGCGTATCCTTGGGACAGCACGATGCTCGCCACATCGCCGAGGCCGGGTTTGGGGGCAATCTCGCCCATGACCTGGATGTCGGTTTCCGCTTCAAGGCCGAGCAGGTTGGCGGTGAGCAGGTCGAGGGTGTCGCCGCCGAGATAGGTTTGCAGCCCGTGATTCCAGATGACCAGCCCCTTGCCGGGAACCCAGCCTTCGGGGATGGCGATGGTGTAGTACGCGCCGTTCGGCGTCTGCCCGTGCCAGACGGGATAACAGCCGCCCACCGGCGTGCGGTATTCGTCTTCCCCGCAGCTACCCGTGGCAAAGGCCGGGCCGAGGGCGAAAGCCAACAGCGGCATCAGCGCGCAAAGGGCAATTCTCATGGCGCCGCCCACCCACCCCCCGTCATTCCGCGCGCAGTCGCGGAATCTCCCGTCGAATGGCAGTGCCGGGTTCATGAGATTCCGCGACTGCGCGCGGAATGAGGCGATGTTGGACATTCCTGTATCCCTTCGAAGGGAAGAGCGCGCAAACCCGCGCCACGGGAAAGCGCCGGGATTTCGGCGCCTCCCATCAGGATGTCGGCAAATCGGGTGAAATACTAAGCTGCCGGCAGTTCCGGCCGGCGGCCAAGGTGGTCGGTAATCCGCTCATAGGCGAGGGAGAATTCCAGCACCTTGCGGTCCCTGGCGAACGGCCCCATAACCTGCATGCCCATGGGTCGCCCGCGCCCGTCGAAGCCCACCGGCAGATTCACCACCGGGATGCCGGCCAGACTGCCGCCGATGACGACTTCCATCCAGCGGTGGTAGGTGTCCATGGTCCTGCCGTCGATTTCCGCGGGCCAGGGTGTGGTCTTGGGGAAGGGAAAAACCTGGGCGGTGGGCAATACCAGGAAGTCATGATCGCCGAACAGCCGGTTGATTTCGGCGTACCAGCGCCGCCTGATCGCATCGGCCCGATAGATGTCGTCGGCGCCGAGTTCGTAGCCAATCTCGATTTCCCAGACGAGTTCCGGCTTGAGCAGCGGGCGCGTATCGGCATTTTCGTAATACTCGCGCATGCCGATGCGGCCTTGGTTGCGCAGATCGAGCCAGCATTGGAACAGTTCCGCCATGTCGAAGCGCGGCATGACAGGCTCGACGATGGCGCCTTCGGCTTCGAGAGCGGCAAGATTGGCTTCGCAGAGCCCGAGTATGCCTGGCTCCACGGCGAGATAGCCCTCATAGCTGCCCATCCAGCCGATGCGCAGGCCGGCAAGTTCCAGCGGCCGGTATTCGCTGTCGCCGGCCAGGGCGTTCCGCAATGCCGCCGGCTGCTCCGGGCCGGGGGGCGACGCCAGGGTATGCAGGAGGCGGATGGTATCGGCGCTGTTTCTGCCCATGGGCCCGGAGGTGGAAAGCGCCCGGGAGAATGGATCGTCGCCGCTGACCAGCCCGGCGCTGGGGCGAAAGCCGATGACGTTATTGAAAGCGCCGGGATTGCGCAGGGAACCCATCATGTCGCTGCCATCGGCGATGGGCAGCATTTGGGTCGCCATGCCGCAGGCCGCGCCGCCGCTGCTGCCGCCGCTGGTCAGTTCCGGATTGTAGGCGCAGCCGGTGGCGCCCCAGACCGGGTTGTAGGATTGCGAACCGAGCCCGAATTCGGGGACGTTGGTCTTGCCGATGAAGATCGCCCCGGCGGCGCGCATGGCCGCGGCCACGGCGCCATCCTGCTCGGCGATGCGATCCCGGAACATCGGCGAGCCGCTGGTATAGGGCAGGCCCGCGGCGGGCGTCAGGTCTTTCACCGCATGGGGCATGCCGTGCATCCAGCCCCGGTGTTCGCCTCTTGCGAGTTCGGCGTCGGCGGTGTCCGCGAGGGCGAGGCATTGCTCGTCGGGCAACATGCCGATAATGGCGTTGAAGGCGGGATTGAGGCGGTGGATGCGCGCGAGATAGGCTTGCATGACTTCCACGCAGCCCACTTCCCGGCTGGCGATGGCGGTGGACAGCTCCAGCGCGGAAAAGCCGGTGATATCCGCGGGCAGGGCCGCCGCGAAAGCGCGCCGCGCCGCGCCGCTCAGCGCCAGGGCAGCCAGCCCGGTGTGAATGCCGGTGGCAAGAAAATCTCTTCGTCGCCAGTAACCGCCGCTTTGGCGCCTGACCGCTTTCATGTCATTCTGCTCGTAGCGAAGCGAAGTGATTCGGGGCATCCATGCCCCTCACTCCTGCGGGGCGTCGCTGTGCGACGTCCAAAATGGCAATCCTGCCATTTTGTTGCAGATTCACGCGTGGTGGCCTCTCCAGGGAGATTCCGCGACTACGCGCAGAATGACTGAAAAAGGACGCGCAGCGCAAGCAGGAAAATAGCTGGTATGCCGCATCGGGTTGCCCTCCGTTCACTCTTCGCCGTCAGCGACTTCGACGCCCACCTGGACGATACGCGGCTTGTCCACTCCGGCAACGCCAACGTACTGGAAGCGGCGGCCGTCGAGGTCCCGGGGACAGGGCGCC
Organism: Pseudomonadales bacterium; assembly: GCA_022819645.1. Lineage (GTDB taxonomy): Bacteria > Pseudomonadota > Gammaproteobacteria > Pseudomonadales > Pseudohongiellaceae > UBA9145. The sequence goes on along the minus strand of JAJEGU010000028.1, from coordinate 24,703 downwards.
TGCACCACCATGGATGACTTGCCGCTCAGCAAGGCGGCGAACGGCGCCGCCTGGGAGTCCGCTTCCGGGTCCAGGGGAAAGCGGAAACCTTGCGGGTCGGCATTGCTGTATTCGACCTCGCCATTTTCGTCGCTTACCCAGAATTCGCCGATGACCGACTGGGCGGAGACCGTGGTCAGCGTCGCATTGATTGCATCGCGCCCAAGCCCCGCCTGTCTCGCGGTGGCGATGTACTGCGCCAGCAGCTTTGCCGTGGCGAGCATGTAGAGGGTGTGATCGGTGGTTCTCATTTTTTATTCTGCGCTCGGCCTCTGGTGTCGGAGTCATTATGAGCCAAAACTATGACCTTATTCATCTCGCCTGTTTAAGTTTGGCAACCAATACGTCACGAAGCTCGATTGTCAAAATCTGGTATATCTCAGGTCTCGTGAGATCACTCTCGTACGTGAGTTTTTCGACTTCTTTTTCATGGACAGGATTCAACTCGAAATAGTCATAAACATATCTTGAGCTAAAATTTTGCAACTCATGTTCTTCTTTATGCTTGGCTTCCGTCCATGCGCTTTCAGCCAAGCGCACAGCAAGGGCCTCCCCATCAATTTGTCTTGACAGATTTTTACCATACTCGGTTAGTTGAAGAGGGCTGTTTCTCTGGATGATCGCTTCTGGCGGTAACACCCGCCCGGCCATTAGAAAAACAATTCTTTTTACGTCTTCAAAGCCTTTTTTGATGTCCCTAACATCATCCTTGATGCTCGCGTCGGACTCCCCTAATCTCTTGCGGTCGTAGTTCACGTCCTTGTACCACCCGCGAAACCACCAGACGAACCACAACAGCAGCCCCAGCAACGCAAGCTGCACCTCCGCCCTGGCCAAGGCAGACCACATCGCGCTCATGTCATCTCTCCAGTTTGCAGCACAGTACCCCGTTGCGCCGCTACCGGTAGGCTACTCTACCCGATTGTTTTATGCAAATCTGTATATTGTTGATTTTTAAGGATTAAACTACAACATGTAGTGATTGCACCGGAAGTGCGAGAGCTAACCGCCAGCAGCATTTCGTGACAGAAAAAAGGGGGCGGCCATTTGGCCGCCCCCTTTCTTTTCTATCACTGGGTTGAACCAGCAGCGAATTACTAGAAGTCGACGGTGAGTCGGCCGTAGTAATACGCTCCCTGCCAGTCCATTCCGGTGGCGGACTCCCAGAGTCGACCGCAGCAAGTGTCACCTACTACTCCCTGGGCCGGGTACTCGTCAAACACGTTCCTGGCTCCCAGCGAAAGCCGGAAGGTGTCGTTGAAGCGGTACTGGCCTTCGATATCCGTGTACCAGGTCGGGTCGAAAGTCTGATAGCGCAAACCAAGGGGGTCGTTACCTCCCGTATTGGAGTTGATCGACTCTCCGTAGTAGCTCACGCGACCGATCAGCACGAGCTGGTTCAACTCATGCCGTGCGGTGATAACGCCACGCCAGTTCGGATCGTAGTTTTCGAAGTCATGCTGGGCTTCGTTGTTCAGATACCTGCCCACAACCGAGCGATCCGTGTCGAACTTGTTTTCGCTGAAGTTGAACGCCGCGGTCACCGTGGTGGTGCCCATATCACCCCACTCAAACGGTGCGGTCGCCACAATGTCCACACCCTGGGTGCTGGTGTCGAAGCCATTCGTGAAGTAGAAAACGCCGCCGATCGAGTTCGCGCCGGGCACACCCGCATCCCTGAGTTTGACGAAATTCTGCCAAGCCGCGGTATTGCCCGCCTGAGCCGCATCAGTGCTGGAAACTTGCAAGGTGGAAATCGCCCGGGTGCGGTCCTGCACGTCAATGCGGAAGAAGTCCACGGACACATCGATGGTGTCCAGAACCTGGGCGGTGAAACCGATCGTGAAGTTGTCGGACAACTCGGGCTTGAGCGGAACCGCGCCAAGTGCCTGGGCCACCGGGCCACCCGCGGGGAACAGTCCGGTCGCCACCGGAAGGCCTTGGGGCAGTCTCGTGGATACGTTGGTGGTGCCCTGCTGGCCTGGGGTCGGCGCGCGGAAAGCGGTGCCGATGGAGCCGCGAACACCGAAATTATCGGTCACGTCCAGTTGGGCCGCCAGTTTCCACACGAGTTCCGCGTCGAAGTCGTCGTAGTCTTCATAGCGCACCGCAGCTTGCAGGAAAAGCTGGTCGGTGACATCACCGCTGATGTCGCCATAAAGTCCATAGGAGTTGCGTTCGTAAACGTCCGAGAACTGGGGCGAATATCCAGGGAAGCCGTTGGAGCCAACACCGACGACATTGAACACCGGGTCGTTGCTGTTGGTGCAATCCAGACCGTCTACTCCAGATCCCTTGTCCGACGCCATGTTGTCGGCATAAGCGCCCGAGCCCGTGAGCAGGCCGTCGGGGCCGGCTTCGCAGAAATCGTGCGGATCGATATTTGCGTAAGGCCCAGCGCGATAAGAGTCTTCCTCTCCCTGCACTACTTCGTAGGACTCGTCCATCCACGATGCGCCGAAAGCGATCAGCGCGCCGTTGTCGAGTTCATAGGTGAAGTCCGCCTGCAACTGGGTCTCGCTGTTGATCAGGTCGCCCGGGCGGAAAGAAGTGGGAGATTCGGGACCCATGGACGGGTTGATGGTATTGCTCAGCGTGTACTGGATTTCGCTTTCGCCGGTTCGGGCGCTGAAATCGTAGCTGAGGCCGTTGTCCATCTCGCCGCGGATTCCACCGACTATGGATACATCGCGCACATCGCCAAAGAAGCGCGGGGTGAAGCCGCCGGGATGTTTCTCCAGTGGGAAGTAGACCGAACCATCGGGTTCGCGCAGTTCCTCGATCGTGCCGTTGTACGGATAACGATAGAAAAAGCTGCCGTTGCTCGTGCTGTCGGAAAAATTGCCGAAGCCGTACAGTTCGTTGTTGTCGTCGAGATCGACACCCGCGTTGAAGAATACCCGGGCGGCCTCCGCGTCGGGCTGGCCCCAGGGCTGCACTACATCACCATCGCCGATATTGGCCAAATGGGTGTTGGACAGAAAGGTCTGATTATCCCTACCATAGTGGAGCCTTGTGGCCGGATTCCCGTTCCAGCCCACACCCCTGATCGAACTTGCGCTTCCCGCGTCCACAAAGGCGTCCCAACTCGGATCATCGCGGTTCAGACAGAACCATCCTTCGCAATACTGGTTCGAGCGGGTGGTCTGGTCGGCTTCGTAGAATTCCCCGGAAATGCTGAGAAATCCATTGTCACCCAAGGGCAGGCCGATGTTGCCCTGCACCGTGGTGGAGGCGCCGTCGCCTTCGCTGTACTGGCCGGAATCGATGCTGACGCTGCCGCCTTCGCGGTTTTCCTTGAGCAGGAAGTTGATCACGCCGGCGATGGCGTCGGAACCGTATTGCGCTGCCGCGCCGTCGCGCAGCACCTCGATGCTCTGGAGCGCCACGGCTGGAATCGTTGCCATGTCGGGGCCTTGCGTGCCCGAGCCACCAATAGTGACCAGCGCCGCGCGATGCCGCCGCTTGGAGTTGACCAGCACCAGGGTCTTGTCGGTGGGCAGACCGCGCAGGGATGCCGGACGAATGAACGAGGCGCCGTCGGAAATCGGCTGGCGGGAGATGTTGAAGGAGGGCACCAGCGTCTTGATGATGTCGTTGGTGTCGGTATAGGAAATCGCTTCGATCTCTTCGGCGCTGAACACGTCGACGGGAACCGGCGAATCCGTTACGGTGCGCGGCCGGCCACGGGCGCCGGTCACGATGATCTCTTCGAGATCGGCCGAGTCTTGCTGCGCCAGGGCCATCGGCGTATAGGCCGCGGGCGCGAGAAGCGCCAGGGCTATCGCAGGAGACAGAACTCTGGCTGCTTTTCGTTGTCTAAACATTTATCTACCCCCAAGGAAGATTGGTTTTAGTACAGTACTGGCCAAAAGGCCATTCCAGGCATGCGGCGGAAGCACGGAACCGGGAGGTCCCCGCCTTCTGGCGCGTGCCATTCGGCAAGGATAAGCATTTTGCTGCCGTGTGTCTATTGCATACGGGCAATTTTGTGGCAATTCTGGCCAAAAAGTGGCAATTACCCGAAATCACCGCCCCGGGAGCCTGTGGCGCAGGCTCCCGGAAGAAGTTCGGCATGAGGCTGCGAAGCCTGAAGACCGGTGCCGGTTTTGCTGCGTTTGCTTGAATACTGGAATTGAGAGCTACTGATCCGCCTTGCTGTTGATCTCGGCGAATACCCTGGCCGAGCCGTCCTCGAACAGCAGCAGGATCTGGTAGGGCGTGAACTGGTTGCCGATTTCCATTCCCGGCCCGCCGATGGGCATTCCCGGCACCGACAGGCCAATGGCGTTCTCCGGCGGGTCGGCGAGGAACCGGGCGATGTATTTCTCCGGGATATGGCCTTCGAAGAGATAGCCGGAGTCAGTCACCGCGGTGTGGCAGGAGTGGTATTGGCGGGCAATCCCGAGGTCGAGCTTGACCCGGGTGATATCGGCGGGATGATGCGCCGTGGAATCATAGCCGTGCTCGTCCATATGTTCGATCCATCCCACGCAGCAGCCACAGGTGATTTCCTTGTAGACATTCAGGGTGATGTCCTCGATGGACTGGGCCGCGGCGGCGCCCGCCCCGAGGGAGGCGGCCAGCGCCGCTGCGAGAGAGAGCCCGAGTTTGCGGGCCGCCTGGTTGATCTTGCCGGAGTCGGAATGGTGGTTCATGTTGCTCCTCGCTACGTTCTTCATTCAGCCACGCCATCGGCGAGATCGTAAATCCGCCGCACCGCCAGCAGGTCGGCGCCGAGTTCGCTGACGCCAAGGCTGTCCTCGTGGTGGCGCAGGTCCACCCGGGCCGCGGCTTCCTCCGCGGAGAATCCCTGGCCCTTGAGCCGCATCACCCCGGCGTGGAGGTCATTATAGTACGCCTGCACATAGTCGATGATGCGCAGGTCGGAAAAGCCCTCGCCGTGGCCCGGCAGCACGAGTTCGATATCAAGCTGCTTGAGATTGGCGAGGGTGGCGGCCCATTCGCCGACGTAGCCGTCTCCCATATACGAGGGCCGGCCGAGCATCATGTCGCCGGTGAAGACGATTTTCTCCCCGGGCAGATAGACCGCAAGATCGCCGCCGGTGTGGGCGCGGCCCAGCCAGTGGAGCTGGATTTCCCGGCCGCCGCGATACAGGGTCAGGCGCTCGCTCACGGCAACATCGGGCGCCACCGGGTCGGTTTCCCCCTGGGACTCGACATGGGCGCGCCAGAAGCTCGCTTCGATTTCCAGCCCCTCGCGCTCGTCGTCATCCGCGCTGGCAAGCCGGGCTTCCACCTCGGCCAGGGTATTGTCGAAACGATCCAGCGAGCGCAGGTAGGTGGGATCGTCAAGCGGGTCGATGGCGAGCCTGGCCCGGGTATATTCGTGGCCGATGACCTGCACATCGTCGCCGAAGGCCTGGGTGCCGAAGGCGTGGTCGTAGTGGAAATGCGAGTTGATCACCGTGGTGACCGGCTTGTCGGTGACCACCGCGATGGACTCGCGCAGGGCCGCTCCCGCCGCCGGCGTCACATGGGAATCCACAATCACCACGTCTTCGTCGCGTTCGATCACCAGGGTATTGCTCATGGTGTACAGCGTCCCGTTGCCCACGGCGAACCAGACGCCGTCGGCGACCACCCGCAGGTTGTGGGTGTCGGTTTCGATGACCTCCTGGGAGCCTGCGCCGTAGGAATTCGCGAAAGCGAAAATTCGCTATCGCCGCGCCCCCGGCCGGTCGATTGAGGCGAATATTGGTGGATATTCAACGAAATCGACCGGCCAGGGGCGCGGATGAGAGCGGATTTGCAGCCGTGAATTCCTACGGTGCAGGCTCCTAGGCCTGGGCTGCCGGCAGCAGCGCGGCGAAGAAAGCCAGAATCGGCAGCTTGCGCATGATGGGAACCTCATGGCCGTATGTATGCCGGGCAAGGTAGCAAAACCGCAGGCGGAATGACAATCCCTCCCTTACATGCGAATCTGGCGGCGCTGGAACTGGCGCAGCAGGACCGCGGCGACGGCGAGGAAAAGCAGGCCGGGGATGAGCGGCAGCAGCAGGCCGGCGACGCCGACAATGGCGCAGGCGGCGATGGCCAGCAGCAACAGGGTTTGCACCAGCAATGAAGTAAGGCTGATTCTTCGAACGGTTCTCATGGTTGTTCTCCAGATACTGATGACCCATCCTGAGCAGGAACCGTGCCAATATTGCAACTAATTGATAATTCTAAGCTTTTCGATATTGCTTGAAATGTTCCCGAATCGAATTGGCGGAATTCGCCAATAGTTGGTCACAGTGCCGTCCCAGCCGATGAGCCTGCGCCAGCGAAGTCAAGATGGGTGTCCCATAATGAGCCAGCAATTCTCATTTTGGCGCTCCAACCTGTCATTCCGCGCGAAGCGAAGCGCAGTCGCGGAATCTCTTTGGGGATTCTGTGTGAGGGTGCATGCCTTCCCTGGCGCGGCTACGCCGGTCGGGCCCCACCCCGCGACTGCGCGCGGGATGATCGATATGGGCGCGCCCATTGCCATAATGAGAATTGCTGATAGTGAGCGCGTGCTATTGTGCATGGGGACAACTGTGATTTAGAATATCGTGATTACCCGCTGGCAGCGTGCTGTCGGCTCAGGGGCTGCTCTTAGGAGCGGCCCCTGCTTTTTTTTGGAGCAGGCTTGGTGCGCACAAGAGTCTATGTGGATGGCTTCAACCTGTACTACGGAGCGCTAAAAACAACGGCGTTCAGATGGTTGGACCCTGTCAGGCTCTCGTACCTTCTCATTCCAGACGCCCACAACATCGATAAGCTCCGCTACTTCCGATCAGGTCGCGTTCGACGCCTTTTCCGGCTTCCAGTTCGGCTATTGATTCAAGCAGGCGACGGGCGTTGGCGGGAGTGCGAAGCAAATAGGCGGTTTCTTCCATGGCGTGAAAGTCCTCCAGCGAGATCATCACCACGGCAGCTTCCCGCTTGCGGGTAATGATTACCGGGTCATGGTCCCGGCACACTTTTTCCATGGTCTTTGCAAGGTTGGCGCGGGCGGCTGTGTAACTGATAGCGTCCATCATGATTTCCTGATTCTGTTATGTACGTGATTCTGTACGGAAACATGGCGTTCCGACTTGGGCAGGTCAATATCGGGGCGCCCATGCAGTTTCACGAGAGAGGGACAAATCTCAATACCGCAAAAATGAAAGTGCTCATGAAGGTGCACATCGCGAGTATCGCCGCGGAAAGTTTCCAGAACAGCCTGGCCTCCATCTTCGCCATATCGGACTTCATTGACGATCTGATCGATTTGTCCAGGTCCTTCATTTCCTTGCGCAAAGACCCCTTCAGACTTTCCATATCGTCACGTATCGAACTTTCCACGCTTTTCATGTCCTCACGAAGCTGTTTCTCCGATGCCGCGAGATCAGCCTTGGTGGCAAGTTCGGAGACCGCTTCCTGAACGACGCACACTACTGTTTCGGCCTGGGATCGGGCCATACCGGTCAACTCCAGCCTGCGGGCTACGGGGATGATTTCCTCAGCTTTCATCTCGACTCCTTCTATATCACGAAATTACGGAAATGGGAACGAATCGACCACCGAAAACCGTTCTCCAGGAGCCTGCGGCGCAGGCTCCTGGATGGGCCAATCCGTTCCGGTACGGAAGGTATAGGCGAGAAGCCGGGAAAGTGCATGGTTTCGAGCGAAAAAAGTGGAGCCGCCAACCGAAGTCGGGCGAAAGCCTGCGGCGCAGGCTCCTGGCCATGGCGAAATATCGACGGCGGGTGTGATTGGGCGCACACGATACCGTCGAATTCATCACGAAATTAACGAAATTCCCATTGAAATTGCTCTGCTTCGACCTTATGCTGCGCGCCATGTCGGAAACCAGCACACAGATCCAGGCCCCGGTCAGCGGCAAGGCCAGAATCCGGTCGATCGATACCCTGCGCGGACTCGTCCTGCTCGGCATCCTGATCATCAATATTCTGGCCTTCGCCCAGCCCTTTGGCGCCATGGCCGACCCGCAAGTCGACGGGGCCGTTGGCGGCGTCGATTTCGCCCTGTTCGCCAGCGCCGAGATATTCGTCGAGGGCGGCATGCGGGCTGTGTTTTCCATGCTGTTCGGGGCCGGCCTGCTGATTTTCATGAACAAGCCCGGCGCCGACCCTGCGGAAGTGCGCTCGCTGTACTACCGGCGCACCGGCTGGCTGATCGTGTTCGGCCTGGTCAACGCCTACGTGCTGCTGTGGCCGGGGGATATCCTTGTCACCTATGGCATGGTGGGGCTGCTGCTGTATCTGTTTCGCAATCTGGGCAGCCGGGCCCTGCTGGGATGGGCGTTCGCCGTGTTGCTCATCACGACCCTGGGGCATACGGGCCTGCATCTGTCCCTCGGGCAGCTCGGCGACGCCGCGGCGGAAATCGAAGCCCTTGGCCCCGGCGCCGAACTCACCGGGGAACAGCAGGAAGTCATTGCCGCCTGGGAGACCACCCTGGAAAGCCAGGGCATGACCGAAGCGGCCCGGGCCGCGGAGATCGAAACCAGAAGCCGGGGATACGCGGACAATTTCGCCTACAGCGCCGGCCTGACGATCTTCCTGCAAACCGCGGGATTACTCATCATCCTGTTCTGGGACGCGCTCAGCATGATGCTCATCGGCATGGCTTTCATGAAGTGGGGCATTTTCGACGCCTCGCGCAGCCTGCGGTTCTACCTGTTGCTGATGCTCGCGGGTTTTGGCGTCGGCCTGCCGCTGAACGCCTGGGAAACCATGACCTTCGTCGGCAGCGGTTACGATATCCAGTGGCAGTCGCTCAACCGGCCGAGCTATGACCTGGGCCGGCTCGCCCTGGCGGTGGGCTATATCGGCCTGGTGATGAGCGTCTGCCGGGCGGGACTGCTCAGGAGAGCGCAATCGGTGCTGGCGCGGATTGGCCGGATGGCGCTCACCAACTACCTGATGCAGACGGTGCTGTGCAATCTGGTTTTTCTCGGCTTCGGCCTCGGCCAGTTCGCACTGTGGGACCGCTGGCAGATGTACCTGTTCGTGCTGGGCGTGTGGATCTTTCAGGCGCTGTTCAGCGTGTACTGGCTGGGTCGCTACCGATTCGGCCCCTGTGAGTGGCTCTGGCGCAGCCTGACCTATCGCCGCCGCCAGCCGATGCTCAAGCCGGCCTGAACCGGGCCGGAACAGCAACAAACCGCCGCCGCCCGAGATCCGGACGCCGGCACAAGTAATGGCGCATCGTAGTAACCAACATGCAAGCAAGGCTTTTCCATCTCGACCGGGATACGTTCCGGGAAATGGTCCGCATCGCCCTTCCGATGGTGGTGTCCCAGGGCACCTTCGCCCTGATGATTTTCACCGACCGCTATTTCCTCTCCCAGGTCAGTTCCACCCATATGGCCGCCGGGCTCGGCGGCGGCGTGGGGGCGTTTTTCTCGTTCTGCTTTTTCACGGGGCTGTTTTCCTATAGCAATGCCCTGGCGGCACAGTATTTCGGCGCCGGCGAGCTGCACAAATGCAGCAAGGTCGTCACCCAGGGCCTGATCATGTCCGTGGCCAGCCTGCTTCCCCTGGCGCTGATCACGGTATTCGTGCTGGAGCTGTTCAACCTGCTCGACCACGACCCGCAACTCGTGGAGCTGGAGCGCGTCTACTACCTGATCCTCATGGCCGGAGTGATCCTGCCCCTGGCGAAAACCTGCTTTTCTTCCTACTTCGCCGGCATCGGCCGCACCCGGGTGGTGATGATCTGCGACATCGGCGGCCTGCTGCTCAATGTGCCGCTGGCCTACGTCATGATCTTCGGTCATCTCGGCCTACCCGCCATGGGCATCGCCGGGGCCGCAATCAGCACCAATCTGGCGACGCTGTTTTCCCTGGGCCTGTTCGCCTGCTTCTATTTTCACCGGGAGCATCGCGCGCGCTTCCGGGTGAGGCGCTCGTTCCGCTTCGATGCGGGCATCACCCGCCGCTACCTGCGCCTCGGTCTGCCCTCGGCGGTGGAACTGTTTCTCAATGTGGCGGCCTTCAACCTGTTCCTGCTGATGTTCCAGTCCTATGGCGTGGCCGCGGGCGCTTCGGCGGCCATCGTCTTCAACTGGGACATTCTCTCCTTCGTGCCCATGATCGGTCTCAACATCGCCGTGATCAGCATGATCGGGCGCTTCGTCGGCGCCGGCGACATGGAACAGACCAACCAGGTCATCCGCGCGGGATTCGCCCTCGGACTGTGCTATTCGGCGACCCTGGCCATCGTCTACGTGCTGTTCCGTTTCCCGCTGGTGGAACTGTTCGCGCCACCCGGCGGAGACTTCGCCGAAATCCGCGCCCTGGCGGGTTTCATGATGATCGGACTGTCCTGCTACACCATGGCCGACGCCACCTGCCTCGTGGCCGGCGGCGTGCTGCGCGGCGCCGGCGACACCCGCTGGCTGATGTTCGCCTCCACCGCCCTGCACTGGGCCATGCTCGTGATCCAGTACTTCATCATCCTGGTCTGGCAATTGAGCGCCGAAATATCCTGGATCGTCTTCACCCTCCTGGTCTTCGCCATCGCCATCGTCTACGTCTCCCGCCTGCAAGGCGGTAACTGGCGCACCGAGGAGAAACTGGCGGCGGTGATGAGTGAGTGAGCGAATCAGGCTGCATAGACGAATTCCCGCGATTGGGTGAATGCCCACGCCATTCAGATATTCGTGGGCTTGGTAGAAATTGGACAAGGCTGCCAGTTTCTGCTCCAGTGCTCATCACAGCGCACATGCCCGGCGCGAACGCTCTTGCAAACGCTATGCTGGAAATCCGGTGTTGAGAATCCGCAGGCCAATCGAATCACGACTCCCTCGCGTGCGCCACCCAGTACCGAACTTTCGCCGTGCGCATTGTCCATGAATGCCCGAAGCTCCTTGATCGAACTGAAAGTACCCCGGAACAGCACCGGCACCATCGGTATATTACGCCTCTGTGCATACGTCTCCACCTCGGAAAAAGGCGCGAACGCGCCGGTGGCATCGCAAATTGCAAAAGCGTAAAACGTCCTGTCCTCGGGTACTGGACCGTAAGCGATGCTATGGACGCCGTAGATATCCTCGCCATACAGATAGACATCGGGCTCGGTCACTTTCCAGGCATGGTGCTTTTTGACCATAGCGAACCATTTCGCCTCGCTCGGGGCCGATACGCTTCGGGCGTAGACCTTGCCCTTATGGAGCAGAGTATTACCGCCGTCCAGTTTCTCCGTTATGACTACGGGAGAACCTACAAAGCGAAGTGGTTCCTGATGAACCCTGCTCTGTCGACCGATACCGGGCGACCAGGGCCATGAGAGCGTTTTTGGGTATTTTAGAGTCAATGCAGTTCCACGTTCGCAGTCAATTTTCGTCTCTGAGCAATTTACGCTTGATAACCTGAGGGCAGAGTTCCTCGACTCTCACTCCTACTTGGGACATGAGCATTTTGTTTTTCGTCCAATCACTGTCAATTGCGTTAACTACTGTTGCGCCGGAAACAACTGCGACAGCCAGAAATTTCCTGTCAGAACGATCAAAAGTGTTGCTCGGCAACACTTTGAAACCTCTAGTGGGGTCAGAAGATTCAGTTATGGTTACTCTCTTTACTTTTTTCTGCCACTGATTGTCTACGATGTGTTTGAAGAACTTATCTCCTACGCCGGGTGAGCCTGAGAAACTAAGGTAACCCTTATACTCATTCAGGATTAAGCCGGCATCATCAATTACAATTACATCTTGATCCACTACAGCATTTAGCTTTCTTATGCATCTCAACTGGCATTGCTTATCAGTATGAGTGTTCTTGCCATTTGCTACAACCGCGACGTTCGTGTCTACCACAAAATCGGTCATCAAGAACTCTCCAGTTTCCTGCTGATGGAAGATTCTGCTATCGCTGCGATCTCTCCCATTTCATCTCCAAAAAAATTAATAGGCCAATTTTCAATCTCCCCCCACTCATTGAGATTAAGGTCATTAGCCTTTGCCACACCATTTTTCGCGGAAACAAAGTACAGCTTTACTTTCTCGGATGAAGTATCTCCTTCGGCCACTCGACGTTGAAACCGTCTCAAAAGATGTTCACTATGACTTTCCACGATAATCTGAAGATTACGTGCCTCAGCAACATTCAACATAAGGTCCGCCAAACCACTTTGCACTGCCGGGTGGAGATGTATTTCCGGTTGTTCCATCAAGATTGTAGAGCCCTCAGGTACGTAGTAAAGAAGCACCAGAACTGGCAGGACTTGGGATACGCCAAATCCAACATCTGTCAATGTCACTTCTACTTTCGAACCAGGCATCTTCACCAAGGCTCGATACAGGTTTGAGCCTTCCTTAATCTCTTCAATTCGGAAACCCCCAACCAGACCTAGTTTCCATAGCCAGTATGCAATCATCTTCTGGAAATCCATCCTCCATTTTCTATATCCCAGACTTCTTTCCTCCCTATCTCTAGTTGCAGCAAGAATTGCATCTATAGCGAATTCACCTCGTTTTCCTACATCGGAACGAGCTGTTCCTGTCCATTGATATTCTCTTTGTGGATGTTCACGTAATGGCCCGAGATAGTAAATCGAATCCATGAATTCCTCATAAGCAAATTCAAATTCGCCTAGGAAGTCTGCGTTTTGAAAAAAATACCTCGTTTCATCAGGAAACAAGTGGGTCTTGATTGGGGATGGGAGTTTCCATGCTCTGCCTCTATTTCGTTTAAACTCAAAATTTGACCCTTCTGCGGTTAATTCAAATTTGTTGCCGGCACTTTCATCAATGTGCTTTAAGCGAAACTTCGTATCATCGAACTTATAAAATAGTTCGTAAGGGAACAGAAGGCTGCGAGGCAAAACCCCTATTAAGCAACCTGATTCCAAAGAATTTCCTCTAAACAAAACTTCATCCTTCTTCCCTCCTGGCTTGCGAATCCTCAATGGCTCTGGCAACGACCACTCAAACGACCAACACATGAAACTATTGGTATCTTGATCATGGATTACATCTTTGTATGTGCCAAGGTTCACAAGCCCTGAATCACCACCAAAATCGAGCACTATCCTGCGATCAGTCGCATTCTTGGTTTGTTTCAGCATCAACAGGAATTGAATCAAGCTACTCTTCCCGGAACTGTTAGTTCCGAAGAATCCAGTCACTGGCGCTAACTCTAACTCTACTTTCCGCCAAGCTTTGAAATTCTCGATATGCAGATTTTTAAGCATTTGAGTATCCCACGAAAGACGCGGCATTATGGCAAAAAGGGGAAGCTGGCGCAACGCGGCCACGCGCCGCGGGGGACGCGCCCTTCGGGAGCGGTCCTGAAGCGCCACCGCGGCGTTGCCGCCCTTGGCAATACTCCCGGTATTGCCCGCGGGCGGTGCCTTGCATTGACGCTCCAGGACCACTCTGAAATGCGGCGAACTTGTGGGACAGCACACCAGACTTTGCGCGAAAAAATCCTGAACACCCTGATCAAGGGTTACTGATTCCGGGCAACCTCCCGTGGCCACGGCGCGCTTCCCCACTTGGAATCGAATACAAAGGTGGGCAATCTCGAATCCGGTAAAGCCACCAAAAGAGACTTGGAGAAAGTCAGGTCTGACTGGTTGGAAAAGCTCTGGTCGATCATTGTGCCGCCACTGGCTTCCGCGCCGGCAATTCTCATTTTGGCGCTCCAACCTTCCTGTCATTCCGCGCGAAGCGAAGCGTAGTCGCGGAATCTCCCTCAGTGGCCTCCCGATGAGATTCTGCGACTGCACGCGGAATGACAGGAGTTCCGATAGCTGCCGATAACTGCTTGTGCATCCGGGCGGCAGGGGGTAGCCTCGGGATTTCGTATTCAGTGAAGGACGCATGCAGTGATGAAAAGAATCCTCTGCCTGTTGCTGCCCGCATTTTTCGCGCTGGGCTTTTCGCTTTCCTGGTCCCAGTCCCAGTATCCCCGGGCGCTGCTTGAGCAAAAGTCGAACTTCATGCGCTCGGCGGCCCGGGCCCTGGGCGAGCCCTTTCGCGGGCTGGTGACTTCCGAGGGTCTTGTCGAAGGGCTGTATCCCGTTCGCGAGACCGGGGTCTCCACCGCGCCGGTGCGGGAAGCCGCCGAGGCCATGCTGGCGACTCTCGATACCGGCGAATTGAGCCGGGCGCACTTCGCCGTGGAAGACCCGGAATGGCGCGACTGGTCCAATGTGGACGTGGGTATCTTCGCCCGCCGGGGCGTCAGCCTCGAAGAGATGAACGAAGCGCAAAAAGCCGCCGCCTGGCGTCTGCTGGAGCAGTCGCTCAGCACTGCGGGAGTCGACAAGACCCGGGGCATCATGCGCACCGAGCAGACCCTGTTCGAGATCAACGGCGAGCCGATCCGCTATCACGAGGACAAGTACTATTTCACCTTCATGGGCATGCCTTCCGCCACCGAGCCCTGGGGCTGGCAGCTTGAAGGCCATCATCTGGTGATCAACTATTTCGTGCTCGGCGACCAGGTGGTCATGACCCCGTCCTTCTGGGGCGGCGAGCCGGTGGTGGCCGATTCGGGACGCTACGCCGGCAACGCCATTCTGCAGGCGGAACAGGATCTCGGCCTTGCGCTGATGCAGTCCCTGCGCCCGGAACAACAGGCGGCGGCGACCATCGATCCGGCCAAGACGCGCAACAATCTTCTCGCCGCGGGCAATCAGGACAATCTCGTGCTCGACCCGGAAGGCATTCGCGCGACGGCATTCGACAGCGGCCAGAAACTCGCCCTGCTCGGCCTCATTCGCGAATACGTGGGCAATCTGCGCGACCCCCACGCCGCGGTCACCATGGAAGAGATCGGCGAGCATGTCGACGACACCTGGTTCGGCTGGCGCGGCGCCGCCGAGGACGATGCGGTGTTCTACTATCGCATTCAGAGCCCGGTGATCCTGATCGAATTCGACCACCAGAATCCCGTGGGAACCCTGACCACGAACCCGCCCGGCGTGCCGACACGGGACCATATCCACACCGTGGTCAGAACGCCCAATGGCAATGACTACGGCAAGGACCTGCTCGCCCGGCATCTTGCGGCGCAAGCCCATTGACCATGATGAAAACCTGTCGAAACCTCTTGTTCTGCGCCCTGGCGCTCTGCCCGCTGGCGGCTTATTCCCAATCCGATAACGCTTTTGGCCTGCCCAGCGCGGAACGGCCCAATCCCGCCGCCGGCATAGTTGCCGTGCCCGGCAGCCGCGCCCAGGGTTTTGCCGGCCAGGGCCGCTCCGAGGTGATTGCCCGCCATGGCATGGTCGCCACCAGCGACCCGCTCGCGGCCCAGGCCGGGCTTGAGATCCTGCAACAGGGAGGCAATGCCATTGACGCCGCGGTGGCGGCGGCGGCGGTGCTTGACGTCACTTCCCAGAACGATACCGGGCTCGCAGGCGACCTTTTCGCCCTGGTCTGGAGCGCGGCGGACCGGCGGCTGTATGCGCTCAATTCCGCCGGCTGGGCGCCGGCGGGCTGGACGCCGGAGTTCTTTACCGAAGAGCTCGGGCTCGAAAGGGTGCCGGGGCGCGGCGTCAATGCCGCCACCGTGCCGGGAGCCGTGGCGGGCTACGACGCCCTGCTTGCGCGCTTCGGCAGCATGGATTTCCGCCAGACCCTGGAGCGCGCCGCGCGCATCGCCGAGGAAGGCTGGGGGCAGGCCGAGCGGCGGCATATCGACCTCACCCGCCAGCGCGACAAGCTGCGGGAAGACGCCGATTCGGCCCGGGTGTTCCTTGAAGGCGGGGAAGCGCCTCCACTGTATTCCATCATCCGCAATCCGGGGCTCGCGGACGCCCTGCGGCTATTGCAGGACGAAGGCGGCAACGCCTTCTACCGGGGCGCCATCGCCGACGCCATTGTCGCCAAGGTGCGGGCCGAAGGCGGCGTAATGACCCATGCCGATCTGGCGGAATTCGAGCCGGAATGGGTCGAGCCGATTTCCACCAGCTACCACGGCTACGAAGTGCATCAGTTGCCGCCGCCGGGCCAGGGCTGGGCAGCGCTGGAAATGCTCAATATCCTGGAAATGTGCGCCCCGGCGCTTGGCCTGAATCTGGCCACCCTTGGCCCTTCGAGCCCGGATTACTGGCATTTCCTGGTGGAAGCCAAGAAGCTCGCCTATTCCGACCTGCAGGCCTACAATGCCGACCCGCTGTTCAATCCGCCGCCGCTGAACCAGTTGCTGTCCAAGACCTACGCCCTGTCGCTTTGCGAGCGCATCGACATGAACCGGGCCGCCGAACCTGCGGTGACCGGCGGTCTTGACGGCGGCACCGTCTACCTCACCACCGCCGACCGCTGGGGCAATATGGTGTCCCTGATTCACAGCATTTTTTCGGTGTATGGCAGCGGGGTCACGATTCCGCCCTACGGCATGATCCTGCACAACCGCGGCGTGGCATTTTCTCTCGATGAGGATCATCCCAACGTCGTGGCGCCGAGAAAGCGGCCGTTTCATTCGATCATCGCCGGGTTCGTGTCCCGGGACGGCGAGCCCCTGATGACCTTTGGCAATATGGGAGGTTCGGTGCAGCCGGAAACCCACGCCCAGCACATGGTGAACGTCATCGACCACGGCATGAATATCCAGATGACCACCGACGCGGCGCGCTTCACCCACAACCAGAACAGCAATGTGCTGTCGCTGGAGCATAATTTGTTCGATCTCGTCGGGCCCGCGCTGCGGGCGCGGGGGCATGAGGTGCGCGGCGTGGATGGCGGCGCCGTGGGCGGCTATCAGGGCATCCTGTTCACCCGGGATCCGGAACTCACGCCGCCACTGTTCAACCAGCAAAGCATTGACGAAGACCTCCCGGTAAACGGCGTCTACCGTGCCGGTTCAGACCACCGAAAAGACGGCCAAGCCGCTGGTTGGTGAGACACGGTCGGCGCAGCCGACGAAAAGCGCAGCTTTTCGAGTGTCGCAAGGCTTGCCATGGAAGGCAAGTTTGGGGTTGATTGGAGCCGCACAGGTCACGCCAGGGATGGCAGGTACAATTTGCCTGAAGGCTCGTACACGGTCGGCGCAACCGAAGTTGACAGGGCAAAATGAGGAAAAGTCATGACCGAAGTAAGCATACTCGCCATAATCGTCGCCACAGTACTTGGCTTCATGCTCGGCGGCGTCTGGTATTCGCCCAGGGTTTTCGGCACAAGATGGGCCGAAGGCGTGGGTATCGATCTGGAATCCGAGGACGCCGGCAAGCATGCGGTCAAGGCGCTTTCGGTGCAGTTCGTCAGCACCTTGCTGCTGGCCTGGGTGCTCGGCGCGATGGTGGACGCCGGGGAATGGCTGATGATTGCCGCCACTGTGGGCGTGGCGTCCGTGATTCTGATTTCAGCCGGGCTGTTTCATCGCAACAGTCATTTCGCCGCAATCATTGAGGGCGTTTTCGTGGTCGTAATGGCCACAGTCATGGTGGCGGCGCATCTGGTGCTGTAGCAATCGGTTACCTTCTCGTGAAGTGGGCCGCATGAATATGCACGAGTTCCCGCGTGGCCGCGCCGGGGTTTGGCGTGTTGAAGATGCCGCCGATCATCGCGAGAATATCCGCTCCGGCGATAAACGTGGATTCCGCGTTGTGCCGGTTGATGCCGCCAATGGCCACCACAGGCACTTTGAGCATTGCCCGGGCCTTCGGCAGGATGCCGGGACTTGCCGGCGGCGCCGCGATCTTGCTGTGGGAGGGGAAGATGCTGCCGAAAGCGACATAGCTGGCGCCAGCCTCCTGGGCCTCCTCGGCCAGTTCCAGCGAATCGTGACAGGTGGCGCCGATAATGGCGCCCCGGCCCAGTTCCCGGCGGGCGTCGTCGATGTCGGCGTCATCGGTTCCAAGATGCACCCCATCGGCGCCAATGGCGGCGCACAGGGCGACATCGTCGTTGATGATCAAAGGCGTCGCGTATTCCCGGCAGATCCGGAGCAGCGCCTCCGCCTGCTTCCGGGCCTTGCTTCGGTCATCGTGTTTGGCGCGGAATTGCAGCATGACGACGCCCCCTTCGACCACATCATGTATCACTGACTCGTAGTCGGGGTGGGTGAGGACAGCGTCATTGGTGATCGGATAAATGCCGGAACGTCTGTGTTTTATTGGTTTGTCCCCATTTGCCGCGCGCTTCGCCGGTCAGGAAGATGCTGTCCCTTGCCCGCCTGCCAGGCCCGGTCGAGTGAACGCCAGGCAAATTCCTGGGCCTGTCGCAAAGCCTCTTCAAGCCCACAGCCCAGGGCAAGAAAGCCGGCAACCGCACTGGCCAGGGTGCAACCCGAACCATGGTATTCATGCCCGAGCCGCGTCCAGTGAAAATCCTGCGCCCTGACTTCCGGGCCTTCGCGCCGGTACCAGCGGTTCAGGACTACCGGGCCTGAAGCATGGCCTCCGGTCAGCAGCACGTTCTGGCAGCCGGATTGCAGAATCGCGGCGGCGGCGGATTCCGGCGATTCCGTGGTCGCGATCGTCATGGTTTCCATGGTATTCGGCGTCAACACCGTAGTCAGCGGCAACAGGGTTTCCCGCAGCGCGGCCAGCGCCCCGGCGTCCTGAAAGGTGAAACCGCCGCCCGCCGCGCTGACCGGGTCGAGGACTATCGGGATTTCCCGGAACTCGCGCAACAAGCCGCCAATCGCCCTGATGCTGTCGGCGCCGCCGGTGAGCCCGATCTTGCAGCAGCGCACCCGCAGGTCGGCGAGAACGGCGCGGGCCTGGGCCACCATCAGTTCAGGCGCCACGGGTCTTGCCTCGCTGGCATTGACCGTGTCCTGGACGGTCAGCACCGTGGCCACGGGGGCGCAATGGCAACCGAGGCTTTGCAGGGTTTCTATATCGGCCTGCAAGCCGGCGCCGCCGCTCGGGTCGAGGCCGGAGAAACACAGCACCACGGGCTTGCCGGTCCGCATGGGGATCACAGCACCGGCTTGACGACGATCAGAATGGTGATCGCAATCAGCAGCAGCACCGGCAATTCATTGAAAATCCGGAAAAACACATGGCCACGCCGGTTGCGTCCTTCCCCCAGGGCTTGCAGGTAATGCCAGCACAGGCCATGGTAGGCGAGCAACAGCGCCACCAGGGCCAGCTTGAGCCGCATCCACCACCAGGCCAGGTAATAGTCGGGGTTGCCGAACAGCAGCCAGAAGCCGAACAGCAGGGTGGCGACCGCCGAAGGCGTCATGATGCCCCAGAACAGCTTGCGTTCCATGACGACGAAGCGGTCCCGGCTGACGGCGTCCTCACTGAGGCTGTGGTAGACGAAGAGCCGCGGCAGATAGAACAGGCCGGCAAACCAGCACACCATGGCGATGATGTGAAAGGATTTCAGCCACAGCATGGAATTTTCTCGCCGGACATCGAACGTGTAAGATACCCGCCTTTCAAGGCGGCGGAGGCAGTCTAGCATGATCACCGCGGGCATAGTGGGCGCCACCGGCTACACCGGCGTGGAGTTGTTGCGTCTGCTGGCGGGGCACCGGCGGGTCGAAGTCGGCCTGGTCACTTCGCGGGAACTTGCGGGGACCTCCGTCGCCGGCCGTTTCCCCAATCTGCGCGGACGCTTCGACCTCGATTTCAGCCCCCCGGATGCGGCGGCGCTGGCCGGGTGCGATGTGGTTTTCTTCGCCACGCCCCATGCCGTCGCCATGAAATCAGCGGCGCAGGTCCTCGCCGGCGGCGCCAGGGTGATCGACCTGTCGGCGGATTTTCGTATCCGCGACATCGGCTGCTGGGAGCAATGGTACGGAACGGCGCACGAAAGCCCGGAACTCGTGGCTGAGGCGGTGTACGGACTTCCCGAAGTCAATCGGGAGCGTATTCGCCATGCGCGCCTGATCGCGGTTCCCGGCTGTTACCCCACTGCCATCCAGCTTGCCCTGCTGCCATTGCTGGAAAAAGGCCTGGTGGATGAATCCCGCCTCATTGCCGACGCCAAGTCCGGCGTCAGCGGGGCGGGCCGCAAGGCGGCGGCGGCCTATCTGCTCTGTGAAGCCTCGGAATCCATCAGCGCCTATGGCCTTGCCGGGCACAGGCATCATCCGGAAATCATCCAGGGCCTGGAGCAGGCGAATGGCGGTCGGCCCGTGGGGCTGACCTTTGTGCCGCATCTGACGCCCATGATTCGCGGAATTCTCGCCACCTGCTATGCGCCGGTGCGGGAGCCTGATGCCTGCGGCAGTGAATTGCTGCAACAGGTTTTCGAGGAGCGCTACCGGGACGAGCCGTTCGTTCAGGTCCTTCCCCAGGGGGAGTTTCCCGCCACCCGGGAGGTGCGCGGCTCCAATGTCTGCGAGCTGGCGGTGACTTGGCTCGAAGCCCGATCCATGGCGGTGGTGCTCGCCGCGGAGGACAATCTGGTAAAGGGAGCGGCGGGTCAGGCGATACAATGTATGAACATCATGTTCGGATGGAACGAATCCGAGGGTCTGGCGGGAATCGGCCTGCTGCCCTGAGATCAGAAAGGAACTGGAATCTGATTGGGTAAGCCAAGTGAGAAAGATCTTGAACAAGAAATCCGGAAACGCCGCTACAAGCAGTATCCCCAGGTCGGGAAGCCCCGCACTGGTGTCGACATCCACCACGATCACCGGCGATGTCCATTTTGACGGCGAGCTTGTGGTGGAAGGCGTGGTCGTCGGCAATATCACGGCGGAAGCAGGCTCGGAAGCGCAATTGCGGATTGCCGAAGGCGGCCAGGTGGAAGGCGATATCGATGTGCCGCTCGCGGTCATCGATGGCTGTGTGACCGGCAATATCCGGGCGGGCAAGCATATTGAACTTGCCGCCCGGGGAGTGGTCAACGGCAATGTGTCCTATCACCTTATCGAGATGGTCATGGGGTCCGCGGTGAACGGCGCCCTGGCGCGAATGAGCCAGAAAGAATCGAAGGACGGATCGCAACAGGAGCGGGAAATCGCCCTGGTGCAGTCCGAGAATCTTCAGCTCGAAAACGCCGGATAGGCTACAATATGCGCCTGTACCGTATCTCGGGCCCGCGCCTTGCGGGCCTTCCGTTTCGGGGAAACCATGTCCGTAGTGCAGTCCCAGGACCCGATAGTCATGCAATTCACCGATCAGGCGGCGGACAAGGTGCACCGCCTGATCGCCGAAGAAGGCAATGACAATCTGAAGCTGCGCGTCTTCGTCACTGGTGGCGGCTGCTCCGGATTCCAGTACGGGTTCACCTTTGACGAGGAAGTGGCCGAAGACGATACCGTGGTCCACAACAAGGGTGCGAGCCTGCTCATTGATCCCCTGAGTTTCCAGTATCTGGTGGGAGCGCGGGTCGATTATGTGGAAGGGCTGGAAGGTTCGCGCTTTATCGTCGACAATCCCATGGCCACCACCACCTGCGGCTGCGGGGCTTCATTTTCCATCTGAGAGCGGATTTTCGCTTTCGCGAATTCCTGCGGCGCAGACTCCCAGGTATTCTCTGAAAAACTCCATCCGTGGAGTTTTTCATTATCGCAAAACAAAAGCGTGGTTTTGTTTTGCTCCCAAATTCAATGGCTTACTCCAGTCACGGAGCATAGCTCCGTACCGTTGCGGCCGCGCTCGAAGCTGCGCTTCGAAAACGCTTGCCTTCACCCATCGAATTTGGCGGCACTTCCATGTGCCGCAGGGAAGCTCTGACTTGATCAGAGCTTCCCTAGTCGGCGCTGACTCCGGCATTGCTTCTGAGCAGTTCCTCGCTGCGCGCATTGAATTGGGCAAGCAGCGTTTGCGTGTGATCGCGGAAACGATCCATCTCTTCGCCGTCAATGCCCGGGGCGGGAGGCATCAGGTCGAGTACCCGGGCCGGGTCCCGGTGTACGCCATTCTTGAGTACTTCATAGTGCAAATGCGGCCCGGTGGCGCTGCCGGTGGCGCCGACATAACCGATGACATCGCCCTGTTTGATCTGGACCCCGGGCCCGACGCCTTCGGCGAATCGGGACAGGTGGGCGTAGCGCGTCTCAAGCCCGCCTTCGTGGGCGATGATCACGATATTGCCGTAGGAGCCGAAACGGGAAGCTCTTGAGATATTGCCGTCACTGGTGGCGCGCACCGGCGTGCCTGTCGGGGCGGCGTAGTCGGTTCCCTTGTGGGCCCGGATCGTATTGAGGATGGGATGCATGCGGCGCGGATTGAAATTCGAGCTGATGCGGAATACATCGAGTGGATTGCGCATCAGGGCGGTTCGCATGTTGTTGCCGTCGGGGCTGTAGAAGCCGACCCAGCCATCGCTGGTTTCGTAGCGCACGGCAAGATGCTCTTCGCCCCGATTGACGAAGCGCGCCACGAGTATGTCGCCCTCGCCGACGAGTTCATCCTGCAGATATTTCTCCTCGTACAGGATGGTGAATTGATCTCCGGGCTGGGTGTCGAGCATGAAATCGATCTTGCCGCCGAAGATATCCGCCATGCGCATGCTCTGGGTGGGTGAAACCTGCTCGCGCCGGGCGGCGGCGAACAAGCTGCTGTACACCGTGCCGCCCTTGATTTCGGTTTCGATTCGCGGCGAAAGCTCGATCTGTTCCACATGGAAGGCATCGCCTTCCCGGCCGAAGGCGAGCACGTCAAGCGGCGAGCGCCACAGTCGGAATTCGTCGAGTCGGCCGGAATCATCGAGTTTGAAGCCAAGCTCATCGCCCACTCTCATGTGGTTGAGCGACCGGGCCTCCTCTCCGCTTTGCAACAGCCGCGCGAGGTCGGCCGAGTCAAGCTGATGCTCGGCAAACAGCTCGCTCAGGGTATCGCCCTCGCGGACTTCCACATATTGCCAATCCGTGGATAACGGGGGCAGCGGCTGGGGTTCTGCCCGGGCAATGGATTCCACTGATGGAAGTTCCGCAGGTTCTCTTGCAATGGGCGAGTTGAAATCTTCGGATATGGGGATTTCCGGCAATGCCCGCCGCTTGGCGGCAAGGAGTTCGGTGGACAATTCCAGCGGCCCGCCGCTGATTTCGGGGGCCGTGAAGGTCCGGATTTCGGATTCCGCGGGGGTTTGCAGCACGGACATGGAAAACAGGCACATGGCGCTGATCGGCATCAGCGCCATGATGGGTTGCCTGGCATCCTGGCGCCGGCGGCGTTGCGTGGATGGAATGCTGATAGCTCTCGCCCCATCGAAGTTCGCAGCAAAACGCCGGAGGTTACACCTTTTTGGCGGCGCTTGCATCATCTGATGCTGCCAATCTGGTGGCCGATTATTGTAGTATCGGCAACTTTCTCCGGTGGGCCATGTGGTTCTCCGGTATTTTTGACCTGACCGGTCTCCGATAAGTTCCCGTTAATTTTATGGGCGCAGCCATGGCGCAGTCATCCATCATTGCCGACCTTGCCGGGAGAAACCTGGTGGCCCAGCTCGCCGGCGGCGATGAACTGAAACAGCATCTGACCACGGGGCGCCGTACGCTGTACTGTGGATTCGACCCCACCGCCGACAGTCTGCACATCGGCAATCTGCTGCCCCTGCTCGCCCTGCGCCGGTTCCAGCTTGCCGGCCATCGTCCGGTTGCCCTGGTCGGCGGCGCCACCGGATTGATCGGCGATCCAAGCTTCAAGGACGCCGAGCGCAAGCTCAATCCCGCGGCCACCATCGGCGACTGGGCCGAGCGCATCAAGCCGCAGCTCGCCCGCTTTCTCGATTTTGACTGCGGCGAGGGTGCGGCGCTGCTCGTGAACAACCTGGACTGGACCCGGGACTACGATGTACTCAGCTTCCTGCGCGACGTGGGCAAGCATTTTTCGGTAAACGGCATGATCCGGAAAGAGTCGGTGCGCCAGCGCATCGAGCGCGAGGGAGAAGGAATTTCCTACACCGAATTCAGTTACATGATCCTGCAATCATTCGATTTTTCCGAGCTGTTCCGGCGCTATGGCTGTACGCTGCAGGTGGGGGGCAGCGACCAGTGGGGCAATATTACCGGCGGCATCGACCTGACCCGGCGGCTGCACGGGCAGCAGGTCTTCGGGATGACTTTCCCCCTGATCACCCGGGCCGACGGCGCCAAGTTCGGCAAGACCGAATCCGGCACGGTCTGGCTCGACCCCGCCAGGACTTCGCCCTACGCCTTCCACCAGTTCTGGCGTAATGCCGCCGATGCCGATGCGTACGATTTCCTGCGCTACTTCACCTTCCTGTCGCCGGCGGAAATCAGCGAAATCGAACGCAGCGATGCCGCCTCGCAATCGCGCCCGGAAGCCCAGGACATACTGGCCCGGGAAGTCACCGGACTCGTCCACGGCCGGGAAGGCCTCGCGGCGGCGCGGCGGATCAGCACGGCGCTGTTTTCGGGCGAACTCACGGGCCTGCGGGAAGAAGACCTGCGGCAACTCGAACAGGATGGCCTGCCCTGCACGAATATTGCGGAGGACGCCCCGCTACTCGATGTGCTCGTGTCCTGCGGCCTCGCCCGCTCGCGCCGCATTGCCCGGGACCTGGTGCAAAGCGGCGCGGTGACAGCCAACAATGTGGTTCAGCAAGCCGGCGACGAGCCGCTGGACCGGCAAATCGCGCTGCACCGGAAATTCTTCATCATCCGCCGCGGCAAGAAAAACCACCATCTCGCCAAACTCGCCTGATCTGGGAGCCTGCGCCGCAGGAATTCGCGAAAGCGAAAATTCGCTATCGCCGCGCCCCTGGCCGGTCGATTGAGGCGAATATTGGTGGATATGCAACGAAATCGAGCGGCCAGGGGCGCGGATGAGAGCGGATTTGCAGCCGTGA
>JAJEGU010000038.1 GCA_022819645.1 Pseudomonadales bacterium | reverse complement strand
CCCCGAGAGGATTCGAGCCGGATGCGCTGCCGGATTTCGCCGCCGGAAGCTGTGTGTCCCCGCGACTGCGATCCGAAGCGGCGGCCCGGGCCAGCGAAACCTGGCGCGGCCCGGCCCACGTGGAGCGCTGGCTGCGGGTGGGACAGACCTTCACCGGCGGCGCCAACGACGCCACGGTGGTCACCCCCGCCGAAGCGCATTTCCACGCCGCGGCGGGCCAACCCGGCTGGCTGCCCGTGGCCGACGCGCTCCGATGTCTGGAACAGCAGTCCCTGCGGGAGGCATTGTCGAGATAATCCGGCCGCGCCGCCCGGGCAGACCGCATTCCGTCCGGGCGGCGCAGCCGAAAAAGAGCGAAGCCCCACCTCCCGTCATTCTGCGCGAAGCGAAGCGTAGTCGCAGAATCTCACGCAGTGTCTCCCCAGTGATATCCTGCGACTTCGCGCAGGATGACAGTCCACCCCTCTTCGTTATTCTGCACGTAGTCCTTCGTCATTCTGCGCGCAGTCGCAGAATCTCATGGGAAGCCTCTGAGAGCCCGCGCACAGGAGCTCACGCAGCCTCCAGCGCCTGTTCGATATCCGCCAAAATATCCTTGATGTGCTCGATGCCGATGCACAGGCGGATGGTTTCCGGGCGCACGCCGGCGGTCAACTGCTCCGCCTCGGTCAACTGCCGGTGGGTGGTTGACGCGGGGTGGCAGGAGAGGGTCTTGGCGTCGCCGATATTCACCAGGCGCTTGATCATCTGCAGGGCGTCGTAGAACCTCACGCCCGCCTCAAAGCCACCCTTCACCCCGAACGTAAGCAGGGAAGCCGGCGCGCCACCGCAGTACTTCCGCGCCAGGGCGTGACCCGGGTCCGCCGGCAGCCCGGCAAAGCTGACCCATTCCACCTTGTCGTGCTCCGACAGATATTCGGCCACGGCCATGGCGTTCTCGCAATGCCGCTCCATGCGCAGATTGAGGGTTTCCAGGCCCTGCAGGATGAGAAAGGCGTTCATGGGGGACAGGGCCGAGCCGGTATTGCGGAGGGGAACCGTCCGCGCCCGGCCGATGAAAGCCGCCTCGGCCAGGGCTTCGGTGTAGACGATGCCGTGGTACGAAGGTTCGGGATTGTTCAGCTCGGGGTAGCGCTCGGCGTGTTCGGCCCAGGGAAACTTGCCCGAGTCCACGATCACCCCGCCGATGGAAGTGCCGTGGCCGCCCACGTACTTGGTCAGGGAATGCACCACGATGTCGGCGCCGTATTCGATGGGCCGGCACAGCGCCGGCGTGGGCACGGTATTGTCGACGATGACCGCCACTCCGTGCCTGCGCGCCATCCGGCAGATGGGCTCCAGGTCGATGATATTGCCCGCGGGGTTGCCGATGGTTTCGCAGTAGATGGCGCGGGTATTGTGGTCGATGAGTTTTTCCAGCGCCGCGGCCGAATCGTCCTCGGCAAAGCGCACCTCGATGCCCTGGCTCGGCAGCATGTGGGCGAACAGGGTATAGGTGCCTCCGTACAACTGGGGCACGGTGATGATGTTGTTGCCCGTGGCGGCGAGGGTCAGGATCGAATAATTGATGGCCGCCATGCCCGAGCCCACCGCGAGCGCGGCGAGTCCGCCTTCCATTGCCGCCATGCGCGCTTCGAGCACGGCATTGGTGGGATTCATGATCCGGGTGTAGATATTGCCGGGGACCGCGAGATCGAACAGGTCCGCGCCGTGCTTGGCGTCGTCGAATTCGTAGGCGACGGTCTGGAAAATCGGCACCGCGACCGCTTTGGTGGTCGCGTCAGTCTCGTAGCCGCCATGTATGGCGATGGTTTCCTGTTCCACTGTTGCGCTCCTCCTGCCGGAAATGAATGAGCGGCGGATGATACATCATGTTGCCTCCCGGGAGCCTGCGGCGCAGGCTCCTGTGCATGGCCAGGGGTTTCCTGCTATTCTCGATTGCCTTTCCGGGCTTGTTGCGGAACCCGGAGAACCCACGAGACAGGCTGCGAACCCGCACTGAAAGGAGAGCCCATGGCCGCCAATGAATCCACCACGGTGCAGCAAGCCGAAGCGCATCGGGGACAGAACATGCGCACGGTGGCGCTGACCGCCCTTGCCGGCACGAGCATCGAGT
Organism: Pseudomonadales bacterium; assembly: GCA_022819645.1. Lineage (GTDB taxonomy): Bacteria > Pseudomonadota > Gammaproteobacteria > Pseudomonadales > Pseudohongiellaceae > UBA9145. The sequence continues at coordinate 25,587 of JAJEGU010000038.1, read as the reverse complement.
GGTACGACTTTTTTCTCTACGCCACCGCCGCCGCGCTGATCTTCCCGGCGGCCTTCTTTCCGGAAAGCTCTCCCACGGTGGGCCTGATCCTTTCTTTTGGCACTTTCGCCTTCGGTTTTATCGCCAGGCCCCTCGGCGGCGTCCTGTTCGGCCATTTTGGCGACCGCATCGGCCGCAAGCGCACCCTGGTCATCGCCCTGATGCTGATGGGCGTGGCCTCGACCCTGATCGGCCTGCTGCCCACCTATGCCACCATCGGCATTGCGGCGCCCATCCTGCTGACGGTGCTGCGCTTCTGCCAGGGCCTCGCCATTGGCGGCCAGTGGGGCGGGGCGATGCTGCTCGTCACCGAAAGCGCGCCGTCCAGTGAACGGGGCTGGTTCGGCGCCTATGCCCAGGCCGGCGCGCCGGTGGGGGTGATTCTCGCCAACATGGCCTTCATCATCATCAGCGCCATGGTTTCCGATGAATTTTTCCAGGCCTGGGGCTGGCGCATACCTTTCCTGGCCAGCGTGGCGCTGATCGGCATCAGCATGTACGTGCAGTTGAAGCTTGAGGACACCGTGGCCTTCCGCGAGTTGCAGATGCTGCGGGAAACCCGCGAGGGCGAAGCGGAGGTGGCAACCGTGCGCCGCTCGCCGGTGCTCGAAGCCCTGGTCAAGTACCCGCGCACCATCGCCCTGGCGGCGGGAGCCTTTCTTTCCATCCAGGTGTCCTTCTACATCCTCATCGGTTTCATTCTCGCCTATGGCAGCCAGGGCGTGGCGGGCATGAGCCGGGATGAAATGCTGTGGGCGGTGTTGCTCGCCTCGGCCCTGCAGATTCCCTTCCAGTTCTGGGCCGCGGGCTATTCCGACAGGAACGGCCGGCGCGGCATATTCATGCTCGGCGCGATTCTCACCGGCGTCTGGGCCTTCGCCCTGTTCCCCCTGGTGGATACCGGGCAATTCTGGCTGGTGGTGCTTGGCGTCACCGGCGGGCTCTGTTTCCTCGGCATGATGTATGGCCCCCAGGCGGCCTACTACACCGAGCTGTTCAGCACTGAAGTGCGCTATTCCGGCGCCTCCCTGGGCTATCAGATCGGCGCGATCGTGGGCGGCGCCTTCGCCCCCACCATCGCCACGATACTGTGGACCGAATACGCCATCGTCTGGGTTTCGGTGTATATCGCCATCGCCTCGCTGGCCTCGCTGCTCTGTGTCCGGACCCTGAGCGAGACCTCCGGCGACAGCCTGCACAATGTGCACGGCGCCGACCGCTGAATCATTGTTATCCCGAATCCGGGCAAGGGCCTGTCTTGCGCATCAGCGATTGCCACAATCCGGCCGACTTTCGCAAGCTTGCCAGGAAGCGGCTGCCCGCGCCCCTGTTTCATTACATCGACGGCGGCGCCGATGACGAAATCACCCTGCGCCGCAATACCAGCGCCTTCGACCGGGTCAGGCTGATCCCCGACGCCCTGGCGGACCTGTCGAATCTCGATCTTTCGGTGAACGTGCTCGGCCAGAAACTCGACTGGCCGGTATTCTGCTCGCCCACGGCGATGTCGCGGCTGTTCCACCACCACGGCGAAAATGCCGTCTGCCGCATGGCCCACAAGCACCGGACCATGTACAGCCTTTCCACCATCGCCACCACCAGTATCGAGGAAATCGGCGCCCTCACGCCGGGGCCCAAGTGTTACCAGCTCTATATCCACAAGGACCGGGCCATGAGCTGGGATTTCATCGAGCGCTGCAAGGAAGCCGATTTTTCCGCCATCTGCCTTACCGTGGACACCCTGGTGGCGGGCAACCGCGAACGCGACCTGCGCACCGGCATGGTGACGCCGCCGCGCTTCACCCTGAAGAGCCTGTTCAGTTTCTGCGCCCACCCGCACTGGAGCCTCAACTATCTCACTTCGCGGAAGTTCGAGCTCGCCAATGTGGCGGGCAAGATCGACGAGGGCACCAGCAAGCTCATTTCGGTCATCGATTACATCAACAGCCAGTTCGACCGCTCGATCACCTGGAAGGACGCCGAAGAGGCGATCCGGCGCTGGGGCGGGCCTTTCGCCATCAAGGGCGTCATGTCGGTGGACGACGCCCGCCGCGCGGTGGATATCGGCGCCAGCGCCATCATGATTTCCAACCACGGCGGCCGCCAGCTCGATGGCAGCACGGCGCCCTTTGACCAGCTCGGCGCCATCGTCGATGCGGTGGGGGACCGCATCGAGGTCATTCTCGACGGCGGCGTGCGCCGGGGCACCCATGTGCTGAAAGCCCTGGCCATGGGCGCCAAAGCCTGCATGATCGGCCGGGGCTATCTCTACGCCCTCGCCGCCGGTGGCGAACCCGCGGTGGACCGGGCCCTGACCAGACTGCGGGAAGAAATCGAGCGCGACATGATTCTCATGGGCTGCAATTCGGTAAAACGCCTGAACCGCTCGCGGCTGCATTTTGATTAGAGCCTGCAATTGACCAATGGCCGCCGAGGTGCCAGAATTGCGCGCTTCGAAATGGGGGGATCCAATGTTTGATCTTGCGGGACTGCGGCAGGCGCGGGAAGTCGTTGCGCGGCATATGCCGCCGACGCCACAGTACGTCTGGCCCGGGCTTGGCGACCTCAGCGGCTGCGAAGTCTGGCTGAAGCACGAAAACCACACGCCCATCGGCGCCTTCAAGGTGCGCGGCGGCCTCGTTCTCATGGACGAGTTGCAGCGCGGCCCGGGGCTGCCACACAAGATGGTTACCGCCACCCGGGGCAATCACGGCCAGAGCATTCCCTATGCCGCCTGCCGCCTCGGCGTGCCGGTTACGGTCTTTGCGCCCCGGGGCAATAGCGTGGAGAAGAATGCCGCCATGACCGGCTGGGGTGCCGAATTGATCGAGTTCGGCGACGATTTCGAGGAATCACGGCTGGAATCGGTGCGGGTCGCCGATGCCGAAGGCGCCATGAAAGTGCCGCCTTTTCATCCCGCCCTCGTGCGCGGCGTGGCGACCTATGCGCTGGAGCTGTTCGAAGCCGTGGCGGACCTTGACGCGGTGTATGTGCCCATCGGCATGGGTTCCGGAATCTGCGGCGTCATTCGCACGAGAGACCTGCTCGGCCTGCAAACCGAAGTGATCGGCGTGGTGGCGAAAAAGGCGGCGGCCCTGGCCCGCAGCTTCGAAGCGGGCAAGGTGGTGGCCAGCGAATCCGCCAATACCTTCGCCGATGGCATTGCCTGCCGCGTGCCCATGGAAGAACCGCTGGAAATGATTCGCGCCGGGGCCGAACGGGTGGTCGAGGTCGGCGAGGGGGAAATCGCCGAAGCCATGCGTCTGCTCTACCGGCACAGCCATAATGTGGCCGAAGGCGCCGGCGCCGCGGCATTCGCGGCGCTGATGCAGGAGCGGGAACGGCAGGCGGGCCGCAGGGTGGGCGTGATTCTCACCGGCGGCAATGTGGACGCCGAAGTATTTCGCAAGGTCCTTGCCGGCGAAGTTCCCTAGGTATTCTCTGAAAAACTCCATCCGTGGAGTTTTTCATTATCGCAAAACAAAAGCGTGGTTTTGTTTTGCTCGCGAATTCAATGGCTTACGCCATCGAATTCGGCGGCACTTCCATGTGCCGCAGGGAAACTCTGACTTGATCAGAGCTTCCCTGCGCCTGCTGTCCCGGACCCCGCGCCGAACGGGAACCTGCCTTCGGGTTGGCTGGTGCCTGCCATCCATGGCGCGGCTTTCAGGTCGTGCGCGGCAAGCGGAGAACTACATCGGCTGGGACATGACCATGGCGTGCTGCATGTCCATGGCCGAGCGGCTGCGGTTGCGTTCCGACTGCATCAGTTCACCCACCGCCGGGCCTCCCTGGTTGTAGATGCCGCCGCGCAGGGCGAACAGCAGATAGCTCATGCTGTCGCTGAGATTTTCGGTCTTGCTGGTGAATTCGCCGGTCCAGGCTTCGATCAGCTCGGCGCGGTTGTCGAGATTGGGATACGCCATGACGTCGGCGACAATCGTTTCCAGCACATTGAGATTGTCGATGATGACCGCGGCTTCCATGGACTGGCTGTAGAGATTGGGGGCAATGGCGGGCGCCATGGGCAATTCCACCGGCGCCGGGAACATGGTCATGCCGCCGGACGAGCCCATCTTGTTCCAGAATCGCTCGAGCGCGGTGTCGATGCCGCCGCTGACATTGCTGTCCACATGCTCAAGCACCACCGCTTCCAGGGCGGCGAGCTCCAGCCACTGATTAGACCAGAGAAAGCCCCGCAGCAGGGGAAATCCGGTCTGGAATGCGCCAGCCTGTTCGTGGGTGAGCAGCAGGCCGACATTTTTCGGCGTACTCGCCACCGAGTGCATTTCGTCGCTCATGTATTCGTCTACGGCGTCCCGTACCGCGGCCTGCTTGTCGCTGACCGAATCATCGAGATAAATGGCCACAATCCGTCGCTCGAAACGGCGGCCGCGCTCGATGATTTCAGCGGTGTGGCGGTCCACCGAGGCGCTGTTCTGGTAAGCGGTGGCCGCGGTTTGCGGCTCCTGCCGCTGCCGCAGTTGCTCCTGCAGGGCGATCCGGACTTCGGTTTCCCGCTCGCCGTAGGGGTTGTCCATATCCATGTTCATGGCCATTTCGCCGGCGCTGTGGCCACCCATGGCCATCATCTCGGCCATGGTCATATTGGCCATCATTTCCAGGTGCATGGCGAGTTCCATGCGCGCATCCATGGTTTCCGGGTCGGCATTGATGGCGGCGATGGCGTCGAACGCGCCCGCCTGGGCCACGTCAAAGGCGTTGAACAGGTCGGCCAGTTCGGGATGGCTGTCCCGAATCGTCTCGTCCGCCTGGGCGGAGGCCGCACCGGCGATGCCAAGCCCAAGCGCCAGGGCGCCAATCCGGCCCAGCCTTTTCCAGCCAAATCTGGTGAAACTCATGCTGTAATCCCCATCTGCGTTCTGGAAGCAATCAGGCAAAAATTATAAACACAAGCACCTGAACAAGCCACGGCCATCCCAACACAAGCCACTGGCTCCGCTGCAATTTTTTGTGACATCCTCCACCCGCCCTATCAGATTGCCCTCTCCCATGACGGGGGTGTCAAGTGGTATGATAGGAGAGTCATATCACATAGATAGCGCCGGAAGAGGCCGCATCTGAAGCGGAGAAGGCCATGAACCAATTCACGATTAACGTAGAGTACTACGCCGACACCGGCGTATACGTTGCCACGAGTGATGACATACCGGGACTCACCCTGGAAACAGAGACAGTGACAGGGCTGGTGAAAGCGATAGATGACATCGTTCCCCGACTGTTGCTCAACAATCTCAAGATTCCAGAGGACGCCGACAGCGAGGTGGTGGTCAACGTCTCCTTGCCACCGGAACGCCCCAAGAAGTCGAACATACCGCCCCCGATCAACAAGTTGGGACTGGAATATTCTCTGGCGGCCATTGCCGCATAAGAATGGTTCGGCATGGCCGGGATATACAGGCCTGTTTCAAGAATTCTCATCGACAATGGCCGGGAGAAAACCAGGAAAGGAAAAGGGAGCCACGAAATCTGGGCGCACCCGGACAATCCAGACTTGGAAATTTCGGTCCCCAGGAACTTGAAAGATCACCACACGGCCAACTCCATCCTCAAACAAGCTGGGCTACCCAAGCAATTCTGAAAAATTAAACTGAATAAAATGCTTGACATGGGCGGTGCGCGGAATCGACGGCAACCGCCACATCGAATGCGACGATTCACCCGCCTGACCAATGCCTTCAGCAAGCGGACCGAGAAACACTCCGCGATGGTCGCGCTGTTTTCCCTGCACTACAATTTCTGCCGCATCCACAAGTCGCTGCGCGTCACGCCAGCGATGGAGGCCGGACTGGACCACACCGTGCAACCCCTACCCTCACCGCTGGAACAAGTAAGAAAACTTCACGAACAACTGGTCGCCGTCGCGGCGCAGATCGGTGGTGCTGACCAGTTCCCGCTCGCCTTCGAAATCCACGATCTCGAAATTGCTGCTGTTGGAGTTGTAGCCGACATAAAAAGCCGACCAGGGATTGATCACATAGCGCAACAGCAAGTCGAAATTCAGATTGCGCTCGTCTTCCAGCCTCGTCAGCGGCCCGCCCGTCGTTTCCTCGTACTGCGTGATGAACCGCAGCGACCATTCGCGCGTGAACTGGTAGTTCCAGTTGGAACGGACGATCTCGTTGCTGAAAATGCGCGCGCCCGCCGAATTCTGCACTTCCGTGTAGAGATAAGTGTTGTTGACCCGCAGCCGGTCCGTGGGGCGCCACAACGCGTCCGCCGATACCCGCGCGTGGTCGGCGACGTAAGGCAGCGTACCGATGTTCGGCACGAGGTTCAGCGTCGAGCCCCAACGGTAGCCGAAACCGAATTCGAGCGTATTCAGCGAATTATTCTGAAATCGCACCTGCCAGTCATCGTAATCGTGATTCTGCGTGGCCATCAGGCCGGGATAATCGCCGGGCCGCAGAACTTCGTTGTATCCGGTCCAGGCCAGGTTTAGCGATGACGTGTCGCTGGCGACGTCGAACATCGGTCCGTTCTGGTGGAATACCTTGGTGCCCCCCCAGTCCTCGAGATAGACGCCGAACCAGGCTACCCCCATCCGGTTTAGCGGAATGTCTTCCGGAAAATGCGTATAGGCGACGCGCTGGTGCATGCCCGAAATGTCGGGCCGGAAGAAACGGTTCATGAAGCCGAGGTCGGTGCGGAATCCCGGGCTGGCTTCGATAAAATGCGTATGCGTGTTCCAGTTGCGGCCGACGTGATTGACCTGGATGTTGCGTTGTACGCCGGTATAACTTTCGCCGTCGGTGGCATAGGGGTCGGTGTCGGAGCCGATCAGCTGGAACTGGCTGATCCAGTTTTCGCTCAACTTGACGCGGCCGTCGATACTGGCGACGCGGTTGTAGCCATCGGCGAGTTCGCGGTCGCTGACGAGAAATCCGTAGCGGTCCTGTTCGCCGACATCGAGAAAGCCCCGCAGGATGGCGATATTCGCTTTTTCGCCGTTGAGCGGATCGGTCTCGGCGCGATTCTGCCCCGGCGCCGCGTCATTGATGACGATGCTGCCGAAACCGAAATTCCCCGAGCGGCCGGTAAAGCGCAGGCCGCCTTCAGGATCGACGATGCGGCGGGTGAAGACCAGCGTCGAGTCGGTGGCGAAGAAGTCCGCGTTTTCGACGAAGAAAGGCCGCCGTTCGGGAAATTGCACTTCGAAACGCTCGTTCACCGTTACCTGGGGTTCGTCCGACTCGATCTGGCTGAAGTCCGGGTTCAGGGTGACGTCGAGCACCATGCTGTCGTTAAAGACGAACTTGGCGTCCACTCCGAGATCCTGTTCGCTGGTGGCTTCGAATCCCGGGCCGCCCGCCATGCGCGGGTTCAGGGCGTCGACTTCGCGCGCGAAAAGGAAGGGAATGATCTGGTAGTTGTTGCCCGGCGAGACGTCGCGGATGCCGTTGAGCAGGGCGGTCTGGTTCAGGCGGCCCTCGATGTCGATCGTATACGCCGGCCAGAAGGACTGCTCGCTCAGCCGCGGAATGATGCGCGCGAACTGCACCCGCCAGGTCTGCTCGTCGGTGTCGGGAAAACGCAGGCTGCGCAAGGGGATGGCCATCCTGACCATGTAACCCTCGTCCGTGAGCCGGCCTTCGCTGTCCCAGACGGCTTCCAGGGTGGTGTCGAAACCGCCCCTGCGCGAGGAGCCTTCGGTCCAGCGGGCGTCCCACTGGATGCCCAGCGGCGTCGAACGGAACGTGAAAGCCGCGCGCTGATCGTTGAAGGTGTCGACGGTGATCTCGACCGAATCGTCGCCGTCGATGTTCTCGCGCGAAGACATGTTCGCCCGGATGCCTTCGGGTTCGCTGTCGAAGGCGAGGAACACGACGTGCAATTCGGTGCGGTCGTAGCCGATATAGACTTCGGTGCGCTGGCTGGCGGGGTCGCCGTCGTCGGGCTCGCGCTGAATGAAATTCTCGACCCTGGCCATGGAGCGCGCCAGCGGCGTGGCGGGCGCCATGCCGGTGAAATCTTCCAGCGACGGTACGCCGCTGACTTCAGGGATGATCAGATCGTATTGCGCGAATGCGGCCTGGACCCAGGACAACATCAACGGCAGCAGCAGGCCGGCGCATGGCAGATGCACACCGCGGAGAATTTCCCTTGTCAAAATCATAACCTCGAAACTCCATTCCGATAAGTAACGACGCGCCGGTCTTTAGTGCAGGTGGCTGTGGTCGACGAAGCCATCCCCATTGGGCATGGCGATCGCCGTGAGCGTCTCGCTGTTGATGGATTCGTCCTCGCCGACGATGCCGTTGAGGAACAGTACATAGGCGGTTACCTGATATACCTCGTCGTCGCTGAGCGTCTTGGGGGCGTCGGCCGGCATCGCCCTGCGTATGAAGTCGAACAGGGTGCTGGCATGGGGCCAGTAGCTGCCCACCGTGCGCAGCGGCGACTCCTCGGACCGCATGTCGCCGCCGGCAATGACGGTGTTGCCGGAAACGCCTTCGCCGTTGACGGCGTGGCAGCGCAGGCAATTCAATTCGTAGACCGAGCGGCCCTGGCGCGCGGTGCCGGCGCCCGGCGGCATGCCGCTGCCGTCCGGCGCCGCGATCAGATCGAAGCCGCTCAACTGATCTTCGTCGATCGGCGTTCCCAATTGGATTCGCGCTTCCTGGGAGCCCGCCGGCGCGAGCCAGCCGGCGCAAAGAAGCAGCGCCAGAATCCTGCCCCATGCCGCGGTGCGTCTAGACATAGACATTGCTGATCGCTCCGCCGTCGTCCACGCCCCAACTCTGGATGCAATTGTTGTGATAGAAGCTGATCGTGCCGCGCGCCGCCAGCACCTCGTCGCGAACGGGCTGCACGTTGCCGGCGCTGTCGGCGGCGCGGCTTTGCAGCACCGCCGGTCCGCCGGACCATTCCCAGGGGATCGTGAAACGCGCCAGCGCCTTGTCGCCGGGTTCCGCCTGCATTTCGGCTTCGGCCCAGGTGGCGCCGCCGTCGGCGCTGACTTCCACCCGCCGAATCGCGCCATGGCCCGACCAGGCCACGCCGGTGACCTGGTATATACCGGGCCGGGGCAGGTTCATTCGGCCCGAAGGCGAGGTGATCAGCGACTTCACGCCCATGGGGAAAGTGAATTGCAGGCTGCTGCGGTCGGGCATCGTGTCGGTGTACTTGCTCGTTTCGTCGCGGAACTGCGCCGGTTCGCGCATCAATTTGAGCTGGGTGAGCCATTTCACGCTGATGTTGCCTTCCCAGCCGGGGCAGAACAGACGCACGGGATAACCCTGTCCCGGCCGGATTGGCTCACCGTTCTGGTACAGCGCCACCAGCACATCGTCGAGGGCCTTCTCGATGGGGACCGAACGCCCCATGCTCGCGGCGTCGGCGCCCACCGCGGCGACCCAGCGCGCTTCCGGCGATACGCCGGCTTCGTCGAGCAAGGTCGAAAGCGGGACGCCGGTCCACTCGGCGCAGGAAAGCAGGCCGTGCAGGCTCTGGGCCGTGCCGTCGGCATTGCCGCCGCGCAGCAGGGCGCCGCTGTTGCCGGAACATTCGAGGAAATTGATCCGGCTGACCATCGGGTACTTGAGCAGGTTCTCGTAGCTGAAAGCCAGCGGCTGCCGCACGAGGCCGTTGATGACGAGCGTGTGTCCGGCGGGATCGATGTCGGGAATCCCGGCGTGATGCCGCTCGAAATGCAACGCGTTCGGCGTGATCGTGCCTTGCAGGAACTGCAACGGGGTACGCGAGGAGCCGCCGCCCGGATAGATCGGGTCGGGCGTGCCCGCCATGCGTTGCAGATCGCCGGCGTAGCGGGATCGCTCGCCGTAGGCGCTGGCGTTCGCGCCGGGCATGCGCGACCACTCCGGAATCTGCAGGATCGCGCCGGCGTCCTGGCCGAAGGCGGCACTCGCTCCGGCGGCGCCGAGGCCGGTCAGTCCGAGTTGCAGCAGATGCCGCCGGTTAAGCAGGCCGTTGCCGGCGGCCTTTTCCCATTGCAATTCTTTCATGGACTACGCCTCGATCAGTTACTCAGGTATTGCCTGGCTTCCTTCACCGCCGCATGCGAGTCGTCGCTGCGAATCGCCAGGTACGACTGATACTTCTCGCCGGCCATATCCTTCTCGTTCATGGCGGCATAGGCGCGGGCGGCGCCGAGCAGCGACAGCGGCCGGTTCGGCATGCGCAGCAGCGACTGTTCGAATCGCTCGGCGGCGTCCTTCGGCTGGCCGAGGGCGAGCAGTACTTCACCGGTCAGTTCGTGGATCGGCTTGAGCGGTTCGGCGGCGCCTCGCGGCGGCAACTGGGCCTCTTTCAGCGCTACTGCCTGATTCAGCAGTTCGATGGCCTTTTCCTGTTGCGGCAGCCCGTCGGTGGTCAGGCCTTCGTTGAGCTGCTGCTGGGCGTGCTTCGCCATGGTCAGCGCCGCCACTTCGGCGTGCATGACCTGCAGGTTTGCGTTGTTTGGCTGATCCGAGGCCCTGGCCCCGAGCCTGTCGGCAACCTGTTCGGCCAGTGCGAGTTCGCCGAGATGGGCGGCGCTCAGGCCGAGGGCGAGCAACTGGTGATCCGCCAGCTCGTCGTTCAACTCGCGCAATTCCCATTGTTCGGTTTCGATGATGTGGCGCGCCTGCATGGTGTTCAGGGTGTTGATCGAGCGCGGGTCTTCCGGATTTTCCTTCAGCGTCTGCTCGGCGCGTTCGAGCCACAACTTCGAGCGCTCCCAGTCGCCGAGTTGCAGGTCGCCGTACTGGCCCCAGTCGGAGGAATGGTTCTGGTCGCCGACTTCATCGCCCTGTTTCCACAGTTCGCGGGCGGCCTGGAAGGCCGAATCGTTCCACATCGCGACGCGGTCCCACATGCCGTGCTGGATGAAGATATGGGTCGGCATGTGACGCGCGTGGGAGACCGCCGGGGCGATGTCCGCATACTTGAGCGCGGCTTCGAGGGCGAGCGGGGCGTGCAGCGGGTCGTCGAAGGAATGGATCACGTAATGCGCCGCGCCGGGATGATTGTCGTTGTCCTTGAACAACTCCAGCGCCAGCGAACCGGCGCGCATGTTGATGCGCTCGCGCATGTCGCCGGAAGCGGTGGCGCCGGACAGCATGGAAACGGTGTAAAAGGCCTTTACTTCGTCATCGTCCGGATACTTCTCGTAAAGGTCGGCCATGGCGTTCATCCAGGCGATCCGGCGATCCGGCATGCCGCCGGGCGCCAGGGCATAGGCTTCCGCGGCCTTGAGGAAGCCCTTTTCGCGTTCGGTCGGCGCCTTGGCGATCCGCTCCTCGCTGGTGGCGCCGAGTTTCATCAGCGCCTGGCCGGGCCGTTCGTCCACCGGGCCGAAAAAGGGATGCTGGTAGGTGAAGACTTCGCCCCAATAGGCCAGCGCGAAATCCGGGTCGAGTTCCTGCGCCTTGACGAACGCCTCGCGCGCCTGGGTCCTGCCGAAGCTGTGCAGGAATCCGACGCCCTGGATGAAGTATTCCTGGGCTTCCGGCGAAGCGGAGCTCGGGAATTCGTATGTGCCGATCCGGTCGAGATCGGCGGCATGGGCTGCCGGCAGCGCGAATGCGGCGGCAAGCAATGCGGTACGGAGAAGCATGGTCTTGAACATGAATGGCCCCCTGGTTGTTTCTTGGTAAATTCAACCGCCTAGACTGCCAATTGATGCGAATGAATGCAATCGCAGAAATGCGACTTAATGTCACAGGTGGAGAATGGTGGCTTCGGTCCCGTCGCCGTCTGGCGGGCGGCGTGCAGCGGACGCCGTAAATACGTCCCTGTAGGCTTCGCGCTCGGCGTCCTGCCTCGCACGCCCGCTGCACACCGCCCGCCAGACGGCGACTCACGCCGTGCGGGATTCTCGACGCAAGCTTGCGTAGGCGATGGAATTGAGTTCGTCGGCGGCCTGTTCGAAGACGATTCGGTCGAGTAGTTTCACCAGCGAGTCTTCGAAATCGTCGGCGTCGAGGTAGGCGGCGGTGCGGCCGTGTTCGGGGTCGAGCGCTTCGGCTTTCAGGTCCTGGCGGTGATCTTCGGTGATGACGATTACCGGTGTAGGCCGCCGGAAAGGACTGCGTCCCTCCTCGCGTCGTAATCGGAACAGCAATTGTTCGGCCGGGCGGCGATGATTGTTCCAGCCGGTGATCAGGCAGGCCAGGCGATTGGTGAGCAGGCCGAAGCCGCGGTTGTATTGACGGATGGCCTCGCGGGCGTGGGTTTCGTTATAGGTGTTGATGGTCGCGTAGCGGCCGCTTTCGCCGATCAGCCGCGCCCAGCGGTCCACCATCCGGTTGTCGAGATCGTGCAGCAGAATTACTGGTTTCAGCGCCAAGTCATTGCCCCCGCCGCTTTCACTCCGAGCGGAAGACGACGTTTTCGTCCAGCGCCGCGCGCGTGGTGCGGGTGGCGTTGGCGGGCACTCCGGCGTCCTCGTAGCCGAAGCTGACGCCGAACAGGATCTTCGTGCCGTCCGTGATATCAAAGGCTTCCCGGATCAGGTCCGGGTAATTGCGCATGCTTCCCATGGGGCAGCTATGCAGGCCGAATGCGACCATGGTCAACATCAGCGTCTGGGCGTACATGCCGACATCGACCGCCACGGTCGTGCCGAATGCCGGATTCATGCCGATGAAGGCGATGTGGGGCGCGTCGAAGAATTCGAAATTGCGCAAGACCGCGCGCATGCGGCCTTCGCGGTCGTGCCGGCCGATACCCATCTGCGAATACAGCGCCACGGCGCATTCCACCTGGCGCACGCGATACTCGTCGCGGAAATCGCCGCGATATTCGTAATCCGGGTTCGGCGGCACGCCGCTGGCGGTGTTTTCGTACATCTGTTGCCGCAGGCGGTCCTTGAGGGCGCCCGAGGCGACATAGACCTTCCACGGCTGCACGTTGCAATTCGACGGCGCCTGCCGGGAGATTTCGAAAATCCGCGTCATGACTTCCGGCGGCACTTCGCGGTCGAGGAAGCCGCGCACCGAGCGCCGCTCGGCGATGGCCTCGAGCAGGCTCATATCGGGTTCGAGCGCCTCGGCGGCGCCGGCGAGTTCCTTGATCATCTTGTTCATGTTTGCTGACGTTCTGATTGCGATTATCGATTAACTGAGAATGCGGCCGCCGTCGACGTCGACGGTAGTGCCGGTGACGAAGCGGTTGTTGATGACGAACAGAACGCCCTCGGCCACTTCGTCCGGGGTTCCGGCGCGCTTGATCAGATGGCCGCCGGTGACGGCCTTGAGGCGTTCCTCCCTGGCGTCGCCAAACGAGTCGAACATCGCCGTGTCGATGGTGCCCGGGGATACGATATTGACGCGGATGGGCGCCATCTCAACCGCCAGGCAGCGCGCCAGGTTCTCGACGGCGCCGCCGACGCAACTGAGCGCCGACTGCCCCGGCTTGATCTTGCGCGCGGGGGAGCCGCTGACCAGGGTGATCGAACCGTCTTCGGCCAGGAAGGGCGCACCGGTCCGCACCGCATTCGCGTAGCCCCAGAGTTTGCCGTAGGCGGCCTTGAATTGTTCCGCGGTCTGTTCGAGGAACGGCTTGAGCGTGCGTTCGCCGCCGATGGCGCACAGCGCCAGATGATCGATCACTCCGGCCTCGCGGTACAGCGCTTCAAGCGCCCCGGCGTCGTGGATATCGGCCTCGCGCACGGCGAAGGCGCCGTCCGCCCCGGCCATGGCTTTCCGCCGGTGGGCTTCGCTGCGCCCCGCGGCCCAGACTTTCGCCCCCGCCTCCGCCGCGGCCCTGGCCGTGGCCAACCCGATGCCTGCGGTGCCGCCGACGACAACGACGGTTTTTCCGTGGAGTTCATTCATCTGATGCTAGTCCCCTGATTTTGGGGTAGGGGATGGTAGCACAGCTAGCAACAACGGAGTGTCCCCGAATCTTCCGCCGAGACATATATTGGGTTATCCTCCCGGTGGGCTCCGCGATTGTCGCGCACAAAATTTTCTGAATTCAAGGGAGGCAGTCTAATGAAAGAACAATTAGTCGAACTAGATGTGGAACTAGTCGATTACGATCACGACAATCCGAGAATCGCAAAGGCATTAGAAAAGTACGGATCATTGACAGCGGAGCGCATTGCCTTTGCTCTTAAAGCAGCAATGGTTCGTGGTATGGCGGGAAAGCGGATCAAGTACCGGGTGCTGACTGCCGACAATGGTATTCCGAACTTTACGGGAGAGAGAAAATGAAGTTAAATCCTGTGTTCATGGTAGAAGACATCGCCTTGTACCATGCTGACAGTTTGAACCTGATGGAAGAATTAGAAGAAGAACATCCTGACGGGCTATTCGATATGGTATTCGCAGACCCACCCTATTTCTTGTCCAATGATGGAATTAGCTGTCATGCTGGCAAGATGGTTAGCGTAAACAAGGGCGGATGGGACAAGTCAAAGGGGGCGGAAGCGAATCACGAATTTAACCTTGACTGGTTACGCCGCTGTCAGAATATACTCCGGCCAAATGGAACGATATGTGTATCCGGCACCCACCACGTCATTCATTCCGTGGGATACGCCATGCAGTGTCTCGGCATGAAGATACTGAACAGCATCACATGGGAGAAGCCGAACCCACCGCCTAACCTGTCTTGCCGTTACTTCACTCATTCCACGGAAACAATTTTGTGGGCAGCCAAGTCTGAAAAGTCTAAGCATTGTTTTAACTACCAGTTAATGCGGGAACATAACGGCGGCAAACAGATGAAGACAGTTTGGAAAATGAGTGCTCCGAGCAAGGCAGAGAAAAACTGTGGTAAACATCCTACTCAAAAACCGATAGAGCTTCTTGAGCGAATAATTCTTGCGTCTACTAACGAGGGTGATATGGTGTTTGACCCATTTGCGGGTAGCAGCACTACGGGCATTGCAGCAATACGAAATGGGCGAAAATTCGTGGGCTGCGAGAAAGATCAAGAGTACATAGACCTTTCCATAAAAAGGTTGTCCCTAGAGATTGATCCGATGCAACCAATGAGGAGCACAGCATGATTAAGGATGGAGTAGGTGGCTACAACACAGGCACCGGACTAATCTTTGAGCGTAAAGTAGATTTTCTCACATTAATTCAGGAAATCCCTGGCTATACTGTGAGACCATCTCCTGTCTCTGGTACGGACATTGTATTCGATGGTAAAGTTTACGCTACATGCTTCAAGAAACATCAGTTTTATAAATTCCTGGAGAGTGAGGGGATCAAATGGAGAGCGTTAATATCAAAGAAATTGCTGCCGGATGATGCAATTCTCGTGATACTTCGAGAAACACTGTATATCATTGAGGTCAAATACCAAGAGGTTGATGGATCGGTCGATGAAAAATTGCAGACATGTGACTTCAAGCGAAAACAGTATTTGAAGCTGGTTTCGCCAATGAACCTGAAAGTTGAGTATGTCTATGTTCTCAACGATTGGTTCAAAAAGCCGGGATACAAAGACGTGCTTGACTACATTCATAGCGTCAATTGCCACTACAAGTTCAATGAGTTACCGCTGACTTGGCTGGGCCTACCAGCAAAGGCAGCAAAATGAAACACAAAAAGCGTAAAGCCAAAATTCTCAAGCCTAGAGACGTGACACTGAAGCCGCGAACCTACCAGCCGAGCAATAAGGAACTGGAAGAGACTATGGATATGCCGGAAATGTCAGAGAAAGAAATCCGGGAAATTTCCTTATTTCAAGCGAATACCTACCAAATTCGGTCGCTACTCGTCTAGTCTCGCAACAGAGGGAAAAAATCTCGGCGATCAGCCAGATAAACCTTATCGGAGAGTCAGCGATACAACAAGATCAACTGAATTCTCTGCAGAACAAGCTGGACAGCATCGGGAAAGAAACGGAAAACAAGCTCGCCGCAATGTCTACCGATGAACAACGGATTTACAGAAACATTTTTCTCGCAGTTACCGAGACCGCTCCATCACTGTCAAAAGCCAAAGAAACAATTGAGACCATCATGAAGTTCAATCAAGGCGGAGAAGCGGAATCACAATAGCTGGCTTTGGTTTCAGGCGAATATCCGCCCCGGATTGAGGATGCCTTGCGGGTCAAGGCTCAGTTTCAGTTTGCGCATCAGCTCGATCTCGGCGTCGCCGCGGCTGTAGGGCAGAAAGGGGCGCTTCATGATGCCGATGCCGTGTTCGGCGGACACCGAGCCTTTCAATTCCCGGATCAGGCCGTAGATGACCTCGTCGATGGGCCGGTGCAGGGCGTGGGTGTCGGGCCCGACGTTGATGACGATATGCAGGTTGCCGTCGCCGATATGGCCGAACAGGCCGAGAATCGCTTCCGGCCATTTCTCCCGCAGGCGGCGTTCGACTTCATCGCCGAAATAGCCCATGTCGGCCACATTGAGGCTGACGTCGTAGGTATGCAGGTGGCCCACCCCCTGGGCGGCTTCGGCGGCGCCGTCGCGCACGGCCCACAGCTTTCTGGTCTTGTCGCTGTTGTCGGCGACGATGACGTCGTCGATCAGTTCCCGCCGGCAGGCTTCATCGAGCATGTTGAGAAAGAGTTCGCTGTCGGTGGCCTCGTCGGAGCCCATGCTTTCCACCAGCACGTAGAAGGCGTGGCTGTCCGGCAGCGGTACGGTGGCGTGGGGCACGTGCCGGTCGACGAGCTGGTAGGAATTGCGCCAGAGTACTTCAAAGGCGCTGAGGTTGGCGCCAAGGCGGGCCTGGGCGTGGACGAGCAGGTCGGCCACCGCCTGGAAGGAGCCGAGGCCGCACATGGCCACCTGCTGGCTCGCCGGGCGCGGAAACAGCTTGAGCACCGCCCGGGTGATGATGCCGAGGGTGCCTTCGCTGCCGATGAACAATTGCTTTACGTCGTAGCCGGTATTGTTCTTGCGCAGCTTGTGCAGATTGTTGATGACGGTGCCGTCGGCGAGTACGGCTTCGAGGCCCACGGTCAGTTCCCGGGTCATGCCATAGCGGATCACGCGGTTGCCGCCGGCATTGGTGGACAGGTTGCCGCCGATGGTGCAACTGCCCCTGGCGCCGAGGTCGAGGGGGAACAGCAGGCCATGGGCGTCGGCCTGTTCCTGGATGACCTGCAGGGGCACGCCGGCTTCGACGGTCATGGTGCTGGTGTAAGGGTCGAGTTCCACCACCTTGTTCATTCTTTCCAGGCTGAGCGAGATTTCGTTTTCCAGCGGCGCGGCGGCGGAAACCAGCCCGGTCATGCCGCCCTGGGGCGCCACGGGCTGGCCGGCTTCGTGGCACAGGGCGAGGATTCCCGATACTTCTTCGGTACTCGCGGGGCGCAGCAGCAGGGGCGGGCGGATGGCCCGGTCTTCCATGAGGTCCCGGTAGTTCTTCGGCTCGATATCGTCGCCCTCGCGGTAACCCGCCGGGCCGACGATTTGCTTGAGTCTGTCGAAAAGGCCAGTGTGGATTTCGATGGCTTGAACTGTCATGGTGCGGCGATGGTTTTGCGAATGAGGGGCGAATCTTAGCACATGGAGTCGATCTCTCCTGTTTTCCGTGATTCGGCTGACGGCAACTTGTGTTCTTCCCGTTGCAAGCCATGTGATAGGCTTTGATCGCAAATTCGCATTCTGGATTCGTGGGAGAGAAGAAAATGACGAGAAAGGCAATCGGTGCATTTCTGCTGCTGGCGACTTTCGGCGCCCAGGCTCAGGAGGCGGACAATGCGACGCATGTTCCGCTTGGCGAGATCATGACGGTTTTTGAGAATCTCGGCGATACGATCGATCAGCAGGTGCGGGTCGTGGATATTGGCGATGAGCTGAATGTGGGGGTCGGGGTGCTGCGACGGGTTGGCGCTCGTTCGGATGGAGATGAACTCGACGCCATCGTGCATCATAGGGTAACCGAGGTGTATTACGTGCTTTCGGGCTCGGGGATACTCGTTACCGGCGGCGACGAGAGCGACGGCATCGAGTTTCCCGCCGATTCGGTCTCGGTGCGGGAACTCATCGGCCCCAGCGGGAGAAGGACCGTCAGCAATGGCCAAGTGCAGACCATTGCGGCCGGCGACATCGTCGTGATTCCGGCCGGCGTGCCGCATGTTTTCAGCCACATCCAGGACCAGATAACCTATCTCAGCATCCGGGTGGACCATGAGCAGGTGCTGCCCGCGGGCTATGTTCATCCCTCGCTGGACTGAAATTCATTTCGTCACTGCGGTTTTCCGGCCAGCGGGCGCTGGCCGGAGGGTCTGACATACGGCGCCCCGCAATTTTTCGCTCACCTCGCAAGCGGGTCGGGCCGCATCTGGAAGTGATAGACCTTGCTCGTGGTTCCCGCCCCGGTTTCCATATGGAAGGGCGCGCGGCTGCTATAGGTCGCCCATAAGCCGCGGCCTTTCCAGCCGGCGTCCGGATCGTCGATGCGGCCGTCCAGCCACTTCGTGTAAAACCCGAGCGGATAGGGCACCCGCAGGCGCACCCATTCGCCGTCGTTCAGCACGAGCAGCGCGCCGGACTGATTGCCAGTATTGATCGGCGTGTTCTCGCCGAGGCCGAAGGTGTTGAACTGGTCGACCCAGGTGTAATAGCTGCCTTCGGCGCTTCCCGGCAGGTCTAGACTTTTGAATTGCGGCAGGGGCTCGGTGTAGAAGGTCCAGCCTTCCGGACAATGTTGCCCCGTCGCTTCCGGGCCGTTCAGCGGGCCGGTGCAAAGCGAACGGTCGAAACTCGCCATGTGGCCGCTGGCCATGGCCGCCCAGACCACGCCGTTGCGATCGATGTCCATGCCCCGTGGCGAGAAGCCTTCGACCGGGTCGCCGTTGGCGTCGAGCGGCGGCTGGAAGATTTCCGTCAGCGCGGTGGTGGCCGGGTCGTCTCCGGGCACGAGCCGCACGACGGCGCCGGGATAACCGAGGGAAGAACCCCAGATCGTGCCGTCGGGCGCCGGCGCCACGCCGTAGTATCGGCCGTCGATGCGCATGTCGCGCGCCGGATCCGCGGCTTCGCCCGGTTCGGTGTAGTCCGCGTCGCGCACGCCGTTGCCGTTGGTGTCGAGGATGAAAGGCGTCCAGCCCTGGGCCGCCACGGAATCGCCGGTTTCAAGAAATTCCCGGGTATTGAGCCAGCCGATGACGCTGCCGCCGCCGCTGGTCCACAAGGTATGGTCCTCGTCCTCGGCGAACATCAGGTGGTGCGTGCTGAAACAGGTGTTGATCGGCGTATAGACATCGGTGTCGGGATCGTAAACCCCGAGATGGCGGCCGGCGCGGCCGGTCGGAAACACCTGGGCCGAGGGATGATCGGAACCTTCCCGGCAGAATTCGGGCACATTGTCCGGCGCCCGCACCCGGGCTGTGATCCAGACCCTGCCTTCGTGATCGAGCATCGGATTGTGCACCGAAGTCGACGCGTCCCAGATCGGCTCGTCGCCCCAATAGGGAGATTCCGCCAGCGGTGTGGGCGGAGGGGGATTGTAATCGGGATCTTCCGGGAACACCGGCACTTGCGAAATCGAATTCTCGACAGGGTCCAGCACCGGCAGATAGTTCGCGCTTTCTTCCAGCGCGCCGTAAAGATTGCCGTAGCCGTTCACGGTGGGGTCGCGCCGGTCGGTGGAGACCAGGTCGTGCAGATAGGCGGTCGGGTCCGCCCAGTCCCAAACCGTGATTACCACATTGCGTTCGAGGCCGGCAGGTCGTTCCGGGGCCGGCGGAAGTTCTCCGGCGGCGATGCGGTCGGTCCAGTCGGCGTACATTTGCACGCCGCGCTCGCCCATGGCGGCCAGTCCCCTGACCATCGAGCCGCCCGCCTGCCCGGACATGACGCGGCGGTTCCAGGCTTCGATCGAGGTATCGTAACCGCTGAACAGGCCGGGCATGGTGCGGATGGCCGCGTTGCCCATCTGGTGGCAGGCCAGGCAACCGCCGTTGGTCACCCGCCGTATGTAGTCGGCCTGGTTGTGAATATCGATGGAGATGCCGTTGCCGTCGGGGCCGGTGCCCGGAAATTCGCTCCGGTCGGGAATATCGAGCAGCGAATACCAGTGCCCCGCGGGGTAATAGGCCGCGGCCGCGGCGGCGTCGGGCGCGGTCACGGCGTCCAGATCGAGCGATTGGCCCGGAGACGCGTTGACCCTGGGCGAATCCACCAGGCCATAGCCGCGCACCCAGACTTCGTATTGCGCCGCCGGCAGGTCGGGAATCAGGTAATGCCCGTTATCGTCGGTGACCACGCTGCGGGAGAACAGGGTCGGCAGGTCGTTGGTCTCGGCAATCACCCAGACGCCGGCTTCCGGCCCGTTGGCGCCGGTCACCACGCCGCCGATATCGTCCTGATCGATAACTACGGCCGCGGCGGGAGACGTCCCGCCCGCCGGTTCGGCGACAGCCGCGGTTTCCGGTTCCTGCCGCCCGCAGGCCGCCAGCGCCAGCAAGCATCCGCCAATAGCGGTTTTCAAAATCGATTCAGCGATTTTCATTCTCAGCCCCCTGAAGGTGCGTTGAACTCTCTGCACTTGAGGATGCCACAAGGGGCGCACGGCGAAAAGAGCTTCCGTTAACTGACAAAATCGGCTCAGAAATGTGCTATATTTGAGCCGATTTTCCACTAAAATCGGCTCATGGAACAGTATGAAATGGATATGGCAGCGTAGCGATTGGCCCAACTTCGTTTTTGACGAGGCCTTGCATGTGGCCCGGACGACGTCCCTGGTACAGCAGTCCAGCCGCATTTACGGAAGGCTGGAAGCGCTTCCTGCGGCTTACGCCGCGGAATCCATTGCCGACACGGTGATTTCCGAAGCCATAAAGACAAGCCTTATCGAGGGGGAGCGCCTGGACCGAGCCTCCGTCCGTTCGTCAGTCAAAGCGCTGGTTGGAATTGCCGGCGAATCGGCCCCGGCGAACCTTGACCCCAGAGCCCAGGGGATAGCGACGCTTTTGCACGAAGTAATGCAGAAATGGTCGGAGCCGCTGACCGCGGAATTGCTGTGCGAGTGGCAGGGCATGGTTATCGTACCGACACCTACGAACCCGGTGTTGAGCGGTATGTACCGCGCGAGTGACGAGGTTATCGCTGACTCCGCATACGGCGGTAAAGTGATTTACGAAGCGGTCCCTGGGGCGGCAGTCGAAATGGAGATGTCACGATTCGTTGATTGGTACAACGATTCGCCCTCAACTTCCGTCAAGGCGGCTGTCGCGCACCTCTGGTTTGAAGCGATTCACCCTTTCGAAGATGGCAACGGCCGTATCGGGCGCGCAATCTCGGACCATGCTTTTTCACAGTCGTTCGGCCATCCTTCCATAACCGGAATTTCTTCCGCGATTTCGGCCAGCGCAGCTTCCAACAAGGAGTACTACAGCCAGTTGGAAGCAGCTACAACGGGCGGGCTTCATATAGACCGCTGGATTGGCTATTTCCTTGCGCTTGCGAACGAGGCGCTCGACCATACCCAATCCATTCTTGACTTCGTCGTCGCCAAGACTAGGTTTTACGAAAAATACGGCGAAATCATGAACACACGGCAGCATCGGGTGATCGCGCGAATGTTCAAGGAGGGTGCCGATGGGTTTGAAGGCGGTATTTCAGCGAAAAAATACATGAAAATTGTCGATTGCTCGAAAGCGACCGCAACTCGCGACTTACAGTTTCTGCTGGAGAAGCGCGCCATAGAAAGGATTCAAGAAAGTGCCGGTCGGAATACCCGCTATCGAATCCGACTCGAAATCAGCCATGTACCGGGAAGGGAACGGTAAAACCGATCGGGTGATTCATCATTGAGCGCGACACGGATCAGGCCAGAATTCTCGAATACGCCGACGCCATTGGCTGGAAGACTGTGCCCCGCGAAGAATCCGAGCGGCCGCGCGGATTTGATACGGAAGTTCCGAAAAGCGATCACGCCTCGGTGCTTGACAGTAAGGAAAATTCACCTTACATTGCGAAACTATATCGCCAAAAGCACTGGACGACCGCAACGACGACCGCAACGATGACTACATTGAAGATCACTGCCAAGGGGCAGGTCACACTCAGGCAAAGCCTGTTGCGGCATTTGGGTGTTGAGCCAGGCCAGAAAGTCAGGGTTGACGAATTGCCCAACGGCAAGCTTGTCGTGAGTGCGGCGCGCCGGGAAGGCGCCATTTCTGATTTTGTCGGCTGCCTGTCACGGCAACGCGTTCAGCCCCTGACCATCGATGAAATCAACGAGATCGCGGCGCAAGGCTGGACGGACGAAAGTTGAAAGTCACGGCCGACACCAACGTGCTGCTTCGCGCCGCCGTGCAGGATCATCCGAAACAGTCGGCGCAGGCGGCAAAAATCCTGCAGGAAGCCAGTCTTGTCGCGGTTCCGTTGCCGGTGCTCTGCGAGTTCGTGTGGGTATTGCGCCGAGGCTACAAGCTGTCGGTTGAGTCGGTGGCCGATGCCCTGCATCGCCTGATGGCTTGTGACAACGTGGTCCTGAACCGCCCCGCCGTCGAAGCGGGATTGTCGTTCCTCCACGCCGGGGGCGATTTCGCCGATGGGGTGATCGCCTACGAAGGAATCTGGTCAGGTGCGGAAGAATTTGTCTCCTTCGACAAGAAAGCGGTTTCCATTTTGCAGGAACAAGGGACACCCGCCCGCCTTTTGGTCTAACGCCCGTACGCGGATTTCAGGATCGGGTCCGGGGGCTTGCGTATCGATGGCTCGCGGCTGACAATGTTTCCGTGATCAGCCGTGCGAGGCATGTTATGAAGACTTTATTGACTCCGATGCAGTTGATTTTCTGGTCTCTGGGGCTCCTGGCCACAGCGGCAGTTCAGGCCCAGGATGGCGGCAATTACGAAATCCCCCGCACCATTGACGGCCAGCCCGATCTGCAGGGCGTGTGGGCCAATAACACCATGACGCCTGTCGAGCGGCCCGAAATTTTTGGCGACCGGGCTTATCTCACTGACGAGGAAATGGATTTCCTTCGGCGGCGCATGGCGGAGATCGCCGCCGAGGACGGCGACGCTCTGTTCGGTTCGGGAACCTTCAACGCGGCCTTCGCCGGCGAGGTGACCTCCTACGATCCGAGCACAGGCAATTACGACCAGTCCTGGCTGGTGGACCGGGAGGTGCACAATCGCACTTCCCAGATCATCGACCCGCCCAATGGCCGCTATCCGCCGCGAACCGGGGAATCCATCGCCATTGCGAGGCAGCGCGCCGAGCGTGTCAGCAACAACGACATCGCCTCCTGGACCGACATGTCGGTGGACGACCGCTGCATCAATTACGGTGCGCCCTACCTGAACACCGGCTACAACAGCTACTGGCAGATCGTCCAGTCAAGAGACCACGTGGTCATCGTCCAGGAAATGATCCACGACGCCCGCATCATCCCGCTGCTGGAGTCGCCGCCCCTGAGCGACAACATCCGCCTCTGGCACGGCGACCCCAGGGGATACTGGGACGGTGACACGCTGGTCATCGAAACCGCCAGTTTCGCCGAAAAAAGCCACGACGGTCCCAATACCGCCGCCAAGCGCAATATCGAGCGAATCACCCGCATCAGCGACAGCCAGTTGCTCTACCAGTTCACCAGCGAGGATCCGGGCACCTTCACCGCGCCCTACACCATCGAACTGCTGCTCGACCACAGCGCCGACCAAATCTACGAATACGCCTGCCACGAAGGCAATTACGCCATGGAGAACATCCTCCGGGGCGCCCGGGAACTCGAACGCCTGGCAGGGGAAGACGCCGCATTCTGATTGCGTCCAGCATCAGCCGCGATTATCCGAAGATTTCCCGATTCCAAGCTGCAATTGGCCTCAAAAACGGGTATTTCCAGACTATGCTACAACTCACCCAGAAACTGTGCGTGGTACAGGGGCCACACCAGATTGGGGTCGTCGTTTTCGGTTTTGCCGGGGGCACCGATCAGTTTGACGGTTTTTTCCGGGGAATAGCGCTGGACAAAGGATCGCAAGCTGCGGGCGCGGGTTCTTGATGAGCTTTTCACTTCCACGGGAATGATGCCGCCATCCTGGCCTTTGTGCAGAAACTCGATTTCGGCGTTTGCCGTGGCCCAGGAGTAGGTTGGGTAGGCGACTCGCGCGCGCAGCTCGTTTTGCACGAAGTTTTCCGCGATGAATCCCTTGTGGGAGAGCTTTTGGGCTTGCTGGTCCCGGTAATCCATGCCGAGCATGGATCCGAGCAGGCCGATGTCGAACAAAAACAGCTTGAAGGTGTTTTCCCTTGCCATTGCGTTGAGGGGAAGCGTCGGCCGCCCCTCAAGCTGATAACATTTGGATGCCAGTTTTGCCTTTTCCAGCCAGCTGATGGGTCCGCCCAGTTCGGCGTACCGCTTCTTCTTTTCGACCACGTCCCTGAACCGGTAACGCCTTACCGAGCCGTCCATGACCCGGGACATTTGCCGGGGTATGTCCAGGAATACCGACTCGATGTGCCGGGCCCGCTCCCTGCCTGAGTATTTTCCGAAATCCCGCTGGTAGCCATTGAGCAGTTCACGATGAATCTCCCGCACCCGCCGGCTGCGCTCAAGAGGCGAGCCTTCACCTTGGAACCATGCCGCAACGGCCTCCGGCATTCCGCCGACAAAATAGTGGTCGAGCAACAGGGGCCAGAGCGCATCGAACGCCGTCCTGCCTCCGGCCCGGGCCCGGAATGCGGCAAGCAGGGGCTGGTTGCCCGAGGCCATGACGAACTCTTCAAAACACATGGGGAACAGTTCCAGCATTTCCGTCTTGCCCACGGGAAACGCGGACAACAGGCCCATGTTCGACCCGGTGGCGCATAGGAAAGCCCGGGGCAGATTTTCCGCAAAATACTTGAGTGAGGTTACCGCCTGTGGACATTCGCCTATTTCATCAAAGAGAACCAGGTCGGTTTCCAGGTTGATCCTGGCACCACGCAGGAGTTCGATATTGCTGATGATGCGCTTCGGGTCCAGGCCATCGTCGAAGATGCTCGCAAGGCTCGGCTCCGCCAGGAAATCCATCTTGTGCACCGCGGCAAAATGCGCAGCCCCAAACAATTTTTCCGCCAGAAAGCTCTTGCCGACCTGCCTGGCGCCGTCAATCAGCATGGGTTTGCGTTGCGGCCGGTTTTTCCAGCGCAGCAATTGATCTGTGGCCAGCCTTTTCATCATCCGGGCCCCGGGAGTTCCGAAACCGGATTGTAACCTGGTTTTCCCAATAAAACACTTTTATGTGCCTAAAAGTGTTAAAAATAAGCATTTTTAGGTACATAAAATGAGAAAATACAGCATTTGTTGCACGATAAGAAGAGTTGGGCGCTTTTCGCCGGTCTTGCATTCCACGGTGAACCGCGGCTGCCGGCCGCTGGTGCCGATAGGGAGTGAAGCCGAGAGGAGTTTCCGGAAAGGGCTCACCGCCTTCCGGCGCGTGCCGAAAAGGCGAATCGACTGAAACGTACGGGCCTTTGAGCAGGTTTTCCGAATCCTCGATGAAATCGTCCATCACCGAAGCGCAGGCTCCTAGCCCCAATAATTCACGAACAAATAAAACAAAAGCCCTTGGTTATGAGAAAATGATGTTTGCCAACAAACACTTACTCGCGCCGAGGGCTTTTGCATGTCACACAATACCACCAAACAGGGTGTTCTGTTCAAAAAT
>JAJEGU010000079.1 GCA_022819645.1 Pseudomonadales bacterium | reverse complement strand
CTTGCTCCAGTCACGGAGCATAGCTCCGTACCGTTGCGGCCGCGCTCGAAGCTGCGCTTCGAAAACGCTTGCCTTCACCCATCGAATTCGGCGGCACTTCCATGTGCCGCAGGGAAGCTCTGACTTGATCAGAGCTTCCCTGCGGGCATTGTAGCACGCGGGTCGGCGATGAATTCCGCGCCGCTTCCTCCTGTCGTTCGACGCCCTTTTTTCCGTCATTCCGCGCGTAGTCGCGGAATGACGGTCGGGACCAAATGCGTTTTGACTTCCCGTATTGCCTCACATTTAATGTGTTGCAGTCATTGTTCGCCTGTCGGGATACCTTCTTCGTGAAATTCTGGTCCGGAGTCGTATTGCCGCCCCTGCTCGCCCTGAGCGGATGCGAGGAGCCGCCCTTGCAGGCATTCGGGCAACTCGAATCCGACCGCGTGGAAGTGGTGGCCGAATCCAATGAGCCCATTGTGGATATCGGGGCGCTTGAGGGGGATACGCTCACGGTCGGCGCGCCGATCCTGCGGCAGGACACGGCGCGGCTCGACATCCGCATTCGCGAGGCCCAGGCCAATATTGCCCGCATCGAGGCGCTGCTCGAAGAACAGGTCAACGGTCCGCGAATCGAGACCATCGAAGCCACTCGCGCCAGCCTGCTCGAAGCCGAGATCGAACGCGATTTCCGCG
Source organism: Pseudomonadales bacterium (assembly GCA_022819645.1). GTDB lineage: Bacteria > Pseudomonadota > Gammaproteobacteria > Pseudomonadales > Pseudohongiellaceae > UBA9145. The sequence goes on along the minus strand of JAJEGU010000079.1, from coordinate 18,405 downwards.
AGCGCGAACTGAACCGGCTGACCGGTTTGCGCGAGCGCAACCTGACTTCGGAAGAGAGCGTCGATCAGGCGCGCAATCTGCTTGAGCTCGCCGCGGCGAGAATCGAGATCGTTTCCGCGCAGCTTGACGAACTCGAAGCGGGCACCCGGCCCGAACAGATTGCCCAGACCCGCGGCCTGCTCAGCCAGGCCACCGCACAACTCGATTCGCTCAAGCTCGATCGCGAACGCCTGCATGTGGCGGCGCCGGTGGACGGCGTGGTCGACACGCTGCCATACGAAGTCGGCGAGCGACCGCGGCCAGGCGATGTGGTCGCCGTGTTGCTGACCGGCGAGCAGCCTTACGCCCGGGTGTACATCCCCGAACCGCTGCGGGCGGGCTTGCGGGTCGGCAGCCCGCTGCGCATCGCCGTTGACGGCATCGAGCAGCCCCTCAATGGAACCATCCGCCGCATCGCCAGCGAAGCCAGCTTCACGCCGTATTTCGCCCTCACCGAAAGGGACCGCGGTCGGCTGTCGTACATGGCCGAAGTGCGCATGCCGGAAACGCCGCAGCGGCTGCCGGAAGGGTTGCCCGTCCAGGTGTTGTTTACCAATGATTAGTCGATTCCTTCCGTGGAATCGCCCGATCATGCATCCATGTGCCGCCCGGCGTTGACGGCCCATGAAAAGCAACATTGAGTTTGCCATTCAGGCGCGGGTGTTGACGCGGCGTTTTGGCTCGCTGGTGGCGGTGAACGAGGTGGATCTCGATATTCCCTCCGGCAGGATTTTCGGTTTTCTCGGCCCCAACGGTTCCGGCAAGTCCACCACCATCCGCATGCTCTGCGGGCTGCTGCGACCGAGCGCCGGGCGGGCAACGGTGCTCGGCCTCGACGCCGCCAGGGATTCGGAAGCGCTGAAAAACCGGATCGGCTACATGACCCAGAGTTTCTCGCTCTACCAGGACCTGAGCGTTGGCGAGAATCTGCAATTCATCGGCGAAATCCACGCCATCCCGCGCCGCGAACGACGCCGCCGCGTCGGGGAGTTGCTCAGCCGGTACAATCTCGCCGGCCGCGAGCGGCAGCGCGCCGGTACCCTCAGCGGCGGCCAGCGGCAGCGTCTCGCCCTTGCCGCCGCCATCATGCACCGGCCGCAACTGCTGCTGCTCGACGAGCCCACCAGCGCGGTGGACCCGAGCAACCGCCGGGATTTCTGGGAAGGGCTGTTCGAGCTTGCCGAGCGGGGCACGACGATTCTCGTTTCCACCCATTACATGGACGAGGCCATCCGCTGCCACAATCTGGCGATTCTCGACCGCGGCGTGAAAGTCGCCGACGGCTCGCCCCAGGCGCTCGGCGAAAGCATCGGCACCCATGTGGTGGAAGTGCGAGCGGGCAATGCCGACGCGGCGCATCTGGCGCTGGGAAAAATTCCGCGGATCGTCAGCCTCGCCCGGCTCGGTTCGCGATTGCGCGCGCAGATACCGAAGCAGACCGCCGAGCCGCTGGCCATTGTCGGCGAAGCCTTGCGGAATGCCGGCATCGAAGCCGAGATCAATACGGTTTTTCCCGATATCGAGGATATTTTCGTCGCGGTCACCGAACTGCGTGAACATGGGCCGATCGACCGGGAATCCGGTGGGACACCCATCCGGAACCCTGTCATTCCGCGCGGAGTCGCGGAATCCCGGGCGGAAACCGCGCCAGCGAGACCCCGCGACTCCGCGCGGGATGACAGGAAGGGCGACCATGGGGGACGTGTGGAGGATTCCGGACGATGAATTCCCTGGTCCGCATCTTCGCCGTCATGCACAAGGAATTGCGGCAACTGTCCAGGGACCGGCTCACCTTCGGCATGATCATCGGCATGCCGCTGCTCCAGTTGCTGTTGTTCGGTTACGCCATCAATACCGATGTGCGCAATCTCTCGGCGGCCTATGTGGACGAGGCGGACTCGCACCTGTCGCGCCAGTTGATCGCCGACATGGGAGCGGCCCAGGTTGTGACCTTCGGCCAGCGAGTGGCAAGCCCCGGCGAACTCGTCGCCCTGCTCGATGCGGGCGGCATTTCCGTGGGCGTCGCCATTCCCGACGATTTCGACCGCCGGGTGATCGCCCGCGACCGCCCGGCGCTGCAATTGCTCGTGGACGGAACCGACCCCATCGTCCTCGGCGTGGCGGAAAGGCTCGCCGCCATCCCCCTGCGCTTCGATTCCCAGACCGGGATCGAGGAGCGGCAGCGCATGATGGAAGTACGTAACTTCTACAATCCCGAGCGCCGCTCGGCGGTGAACATCGTCCCCGGGCTCGTCGGCGTGGTGCTGACCATGACCATGGTGCTGTTCACCAGCGTCGCCGTGGTGCGGGAAAAGGAGCGGGGCAATCTCGAACTGCTGATCAACACCCCGGTGCGGTCCACCGAACTGATGCTCGGCAAGATCGTTCCCTATATCGTCATCGGGTTGGTCCAGCTCGCCCTGATTCTGGCGGTGGGGCGCACGGTGTTCGCGGTGCCGATCATGGGCAGCGAATGGCAGGTGCTCCTGGCCTCGCTGGTGTTCATCTGCGCCAATCTTTCCCTCGGCCTGCTGATTTCCACCGTGGCCGCGAGCCAGTTCCAGGCCATGCAGATGACCTTTTTCGTCTTCCTGCCCTCGATCCTGCTTTCCGGCTTCATGTTCCCCTTCGAAGGCATGCCCGAAATCGCCCAGGCCATCGCCGAAGTCCTGCCGCTGACACACTTCAACCGTCTCATCCGCGGCATCGTCCTCCGCGGCGCCGACATCTCGATGATGGCCCGGGACATGGCCGCCCTCGGCGTCTTCACCGCCGCGGCCCTGACCCTGGCGATAGCCCGCTTCAACAAGCGGCTGGATTGAATGAAAGCTCAAAGCCTCTCTTCCAAACCGCCCCCACGTATCCGTGATGCCCGCGGGGACGCCGGCGGTGGAGGAAACGGAACGGGACGCGGAAGAGCGCAAGGGCGTTGCTCCGGGGCGCGTTGTCTCCGGCGCGTTCAGATGGCGGGACGGGAAACCTTCGGCGGGCGTTTCGGGAGCATTATGCAAAGCGCCCGGCGCCCATGGCTTCCCGGGAAAGGAAAATCGGGAAGCATCTGCGGATCTGTTCGTCGAGCGCTTCGCCGATGTGGGCCGGGGCCGGGGCGCCGAGGATTTCACGTTTCCTGGCCAGGGCTTGTTCGAGCAGCACCGGCTTGCCCATTTCTTCCCAGACCGTGGGGCTGTTGCGGTCGCTGAAGTCGGGGTAGACGTACTCGCTCTGCATGACCCGCAAGGTGTTGCCGGAGCCGAGATAATGCCCTTCGCCGCCGGTGCAGACCTGCTCAATCTCAGCGAAACTCAGGGTGCGCTCGTTGACTTCGATGCCTCGGGTGGCGCGGCCGATGCCGCCGAGGAGATCGTTGTCTAGCAGCAGGCTTTCCGGGCACACGCTGAGCAGGCTGGCGTACATACCGGCGGATTCATAGACGATATTCGCTCCGGAAAGCGCGGCGGACAGTACCGTGGAAGCGCGCTCGGCGCCGGCCTGGAAATCGGGAAACTTGGCGTCGCTCATGCCGCAGGCGGTGCCGAAGGGCAGGTCGAGATGATTGCCCACCTGGGCGCAGGCCGCGGACAGCAGGCCCTGTTCCGGCGAGCCGCCGCTCATGGCGCCGGTGCGCAGGTCGGAAACAAAGGGCCAGGCGCCGAGAATCGCCGGGGCGCCGGGCTCGATGGCATTGACATAGACCAGCCCGCCGAGACACTCGGCCCAGGCCTGGGACACCGTGCCCGCCAGCAATGCGGGGCCGGTGGCGCCGGCCTGGCCCGCGGACAGGAGCAATACCGGCATGCCGCCTTCCACGGCGACCCGCAGGCATTCCAGGGCGTCGGCGGCGAACTTCATCGGCGGCACCACAAAGCAGTTGGACTGGCTGACAAAAGGCCGCGCCCGCCATGCCGCCTCGCCGCCGGCAACCATGTGGAGCATTTCGAAGCTCTTCTCCACGTGCTCGGGCAGGGTCCAGCTCGAGCCGACGTGTTTCGACGTACCCATGAGACAGCAGTAGAGGGTATTGATGTCGAGCGCGTAATTGTCGGCGATGTCCCGGGGAACGCAGGTCCGCTGGAACATGTGGATGTGCTCGCAGGCATCGGTGATGCGGGCGGTGTGGTAGAGATCCAGGGCTTCCGATTCCCGGTAGAGGTTGTTTTCCGGGTCGGCCAGTTGCACCGCGGCGCCGGCGGTGGAGAAGTGCACCCTGGCGCCGCTCAGGTCGAGGTCAAGGCCAGGATCCCTGGCGTGCAGCACCAGATTGCGCCGGGCTTTCCGCAATGTACTTTCGACCAGGCCGCGCGGCATGCGCAGGCGGCCATCATCGCCGAGCACGGCGCCGGCGGCGGTACAGGTTTCGATGCAATGGGGAGTGGCATCGGCAAAACCCACTTTTTCCAGAATCCGGAAAGCATTGTCCACCACCGCCGCGACGCCTTCGCCGGTGAACGGCCGATACTGCCCGCCGGAATGTCCGGGACGCACCGGCTTGACCGCTTCAGCCAATGGCGCCGCACGGGCCGCCCGGCGCGCCTGCCTACCCCCCGCTCTTCTTGTCATGGCAGTTTGCTCCTGTTCTCTCCGAAAAATTCCCGTCCAGTCGCAGGGCATGGCTCCGCGCCGTGCCGGCTGCGCACGAGGCTGCGCTTCGCAATCGCTTGCTTCTACCCGTGGAGTTTTCCTTATCGCAAATGGGTCGAAGCACGACTTTTCGCGAGTGTTCATGCTTTGCGGAATCCTGTCAATCCAGAACTTCCGAATTTCGATATTTTTGGTCGCCGCGAGCATTGCGCAAGGGCGGCGGCTACGGCGACAATCGGGCGGCAAGCATCTGCTACCGGGAAACAAAGTGGAAGGACAGGCCCGCATCGTAATCGTCGGCGGCGGCGTCATGGGCGTCGGCCTGCTGTATCACCTGGCCGCGGAAGGCTGTAGCGACGTACTGCTGATCGAAAAGGGAGAGCTGACCTCGGGCTCGACCTGGCACGCGGCCGGCCAGTGTCCCAATCTGGTGGGCAATTACAATCTCGCCAAAATCCACCAGTCCAGCGTCTCGCTCTATCGCGAACTCGAGCAACTCACCGGCCAGGCCGTGGGCTGGCATGGCTGCGGCAGCATCCGCTTTGCCCTCGGCCAGGGTGACCTGGACTGGTTCCATTACCTGGAGGGCATCGCCGCCAATGTGGGTTACCACATGGAAATCATCGATGTGGCGAAGATTCGCGAGCTCAATCCCTTCGTCAATACCGAGGGCGTGCTCGCCGCCGCCTGGACCCGCGACGACGGCCATGCCGACCCTTCCGGGCTGACCCAGGCCATGGCCACCGGCGCCCGCAACCGGGGCGCCCGCATCCTGCGCCACAACCGGGTTACCGGTATCCGGGCCCTTGCCAATGGCGAATGGGAAGTGCAGACCGGGCAGGGCGCCATCACCGCGGAAATCGTGGTCAATGCGGCGGGCTGCTTTGCCCGCCAGGTGGCGCAAATGGCGGGAGCCGACCTGCCCATCAGCAATATCCAGCACCACTACCTGGTCACCGGCGATATTCCCGAACTGGCCGAAAGAAGCGTCGAGCTGCCGGTGACCCGCGACCCCTGGGCTTCCTCGTACCTGCGCCAGGAGCAGAAGTCCGGCCTGATTGGCATTTATGAAGCCGAAGGCATCACCGAGGCCTGGCAGCCCGAGGGATTGCCTCCCTGGGAATCCGACAGCGAACTGTTCACCGACGACCTCGAACGGCTCATGCCCTGGCTTGGCCGCGCCATGGAGCGTATGCCGGTATTCGAGCACGGGGGAATCAAGCGCATCGTCAACGGCGCGATTTCCCACAGCCCCGACGGGCTGCCGTTGCTTGGACCCGTGGCCGGGCTGCGCAATTTCTGGCTTTGCTGCGGCTCTTCTTTCGGCATCGCCCAGGGCGCCGGCAGCGGCAAGTATCTCGCCCAGTGGATTCTCCACGGCGACTCCGAAATCAACATGACCGGATTCGACCCGCGCCGCTTCGGCGTTTTCGCCGATAGCGACTACATGAAGGCCAGGGGGCGGCAAGACTACGGCTTGACCTATGCCACCTTGCCTCCGGGAGAGGAACTGCCCGCAGCCCGCAAGCTGAGAACCAGCCCGCTTTACGACCGGCTCGCGGCACAGGGCTGCGTATACACCGAAACCTTCGGCTGGGAGCGACCCAAATGGTTCTCCACCGACGGTCGCGAAGAACGGTACAGCTTTCGCCATAACAATGTATTCGGGCCGGTGGGCGAAGAATGCCGCAGGGTGCGCGAAAGCGTGGGCATTCTCGACCTTTCGGGCTTTGCCAAGTACGAAGTGGCCGGGAGCGATGCGGAAAAGCTGCTTGATCGGCTCTGCGCCAACCGGATTCCCCGGCGGGGCCGCATCGCGCTGACCCATTTCCTGTCGGAAAACGGGCGCATCCATGGCGAAGTGACCATCAGCCGCCTGGACGACAATGTCTTCTACCTGCTTTCCGCCGCCGGCGCCGAACTGCGCGATCTGGACCATCTCAGGCAGGGCGTTGCGCCGGGCGAGGATGTGCGCATCGACAACATCAGCGACTGGCGCGGCGTACTCGTGCTGGCAGGCCCGAAAGCCCGGGACGTGCTGGGACGGGTAAGCGCGGCGTCGCTGGACAACAGCTCCTTTCCCTGGCTCAGCGTCCGGGAAATCGACATCGCCGGCATGCCGGTGCGGGCCCTGCGGGTGAACTATGTGGGGGAACTCGGCTGGGAACTGCATCCCGCCATGGAGCATTTGCCGGCGATATACGACGCCCTGATGCAGGCCGGCGCCGGATTCGGCATCGGCAACTTCGGCCTGTACGCCGTCAACAGCCTGCGGCTGGAAAAAGCCTACCGCGGCTGGGGCGCGGAGTTGACCAATGAAATCAATCTGCCGGAAGCCGGCATGGAGCGCTTCATCCGCTTCGACAAGGGCGACTTCCGCGGCCGGGAGGCCAGCCTCGGGCAAGCCGGAAGCGATTATCAGCTGATCTACTTCAGCCTCGACTCCGGCGACGCCGACGTCCAGGGCGGCGAGCCGATATTCTCCGGGGAGCGCTGCGTGGGCGTGACCACATCCGGCGGCCATGGCCATCATGTGGGGCTGAGCCTGGGCTTCGGCTATGTCCCTCCCGCCCTGGCGAGCCCCGGCAAGGGACTGACGGTGGCAGTGCTCGGACAAAGGCGCGAGGCGACGGTGCTTGGGGAACCGGCCTTTGACCCGGCCAACCGGCGTCTCCGCGCCTGACGAGCCAGAGCCGGTCCTGCCAAAGCATGTCCAGTTCAACCCAGAGCCCGGCCGATTTGCCCCGGCGCGCCAGCGTGGTGGTCATCGGCGGCGGCGTGATCGGCTGCTCGGTGGCCTACCATCTGGCCCGGGACGGACTTGCGGACGTGCTGCTGCTGGAGCGCAGGCAACTCACTTCCGGCACCACCTGGCACGCGGCGGGGCTGGTGGGCCAGTTGCGCGCCTCCATCAACATGACTCGCCTGGCGCGCTATACCAGCGAACTCTACCTGCGGCTCGAAGCGGAAACCGGCCAGGCCACGGGCTATCGCCGCTGCGGCTCGATCTCCATGGCCACCACCGAAGAGCGCCACGAGGAACTCAGGCGCAGCGCCTCCATGGCCAAGGTCTTCGGGCTTGAGGTGCAAACGCTCACTCCCGGGGAAATCGGGCGGCGGGTTCCCCTGCTCAACATGGAAGGCGTGCTCGGCGGCATCCATATTCCCAGCGACGGCTACGCCAACGCGGTCGATGTCACCAATGCCCTGGCCAGGGGAGCGACCGCCGCGGGAGCGCGCATTTTCCAGCACACCCAGGTAGAGGAGATTCTCACTAGCGCGGGCCGGGTCAGCGGCGTGGCCACCGGCCGCGGCGAAATCCAGGCGGACCATGTGGTGCTTTGCGCCGGCATGTGGACCCGGGAACTCGCCGCCTCCATCGGCGTCAACGTTCCCCTGCACGCCTGCGAGCACTATTACGCCCTGTTCGATTCGGTGGCGGGCCTGGGCCCCGAAATGCCCGTGGTGCGCGACTACGACGCTTGCTCCTACTACAAGTACGACGCCGGCAAGCTGCTGATCGGCGCTTTCGAGCCGAAATCCAGACCCTGGGCCGTGGACGGCATTCCCGAAGATTTCTGTTTTGATGAAATCCCCGGCAGCCTCGATCACTTCGAGCCGATTCTGGAGCAGGCGATGGTCCGGGTACCGGCGCTGGAAACCGCCGGGCTGGCGAAATTCTTCTGCGGCCCCGAGAGCTTCACCCCCGACGTGCGCTATCACATCGGCCAGGCGCCCGAGCGGGACAACTGTTTTGTCGCGGCGGGGCTCAACTCCATCGGCCTGCAATCCGCCGGCGGCATCGGCAAGGCGCTTTCGGAATGGATTCGCCGGGGACACCCGCCTTCCGACCTGTGGGAAGTGGACTTGCGCCGCAACATGCCTTTCCAGCGCAATCGCAAATACCTGCGCGAGCGGGTTTCCGAAAGCCTCGGCCTGCTCTACGCCACCCATTACCCCTACCGGCAGTTTGCCACCGCCCGGGGGGTCCGCAGGTCGCCGCTGCACCAGCGCCTTGCGGCCATGGGCGCCTGCCACGGCGAGCTTGCCGGCTGGGAGCGGCCCAACTGGTATGCGCCATCTCCCGAGCTTGCCCGCTACGAATACAGCTTTGGCCGGCAGAACTGGTTTGATCGCGCGGCGGCGGAACACCGGGCGGTGCGCGAACGGGCGGGACTGTTCGACCAGTCCTCATTCGCCAAGTTCGAAGTGCTGGGCCGGGACGCGGCCCGGGTGCTGAACCGAATTTGCGCCAATGAGGTGGACGTGGCGCCCGGGCGTATCGTCTATACCCAGTGGCTTAACGAGCGGGGCGGAATCGAAGCCGACCTGACGGTCACCCGGCTGGCCGAAGACCGTTTTCTGGTGGTCACCGCCGCAGCCAGCGAAGTGCGGGATTACCACTGGCTGCAAAAGCATATCCCCCGGAACAGCCACTGCATCGCCACCAATGCGACCTCGGCCATGGGAGTGATTTCCCTCATGGGGCCGAAATCCCGGGACCTGCTGCAATCCCTCAGCCCCGACGACCTTTCCCACGAGGCATTCCCCTTCGCCCACAGCCGGAAAATCGAACTGGGCCATGCCCTGGTTCGCGCCTCGCGCATCACCTATGTGGGCGAACTGGGCTGGGAGCTTTACATTCCCGCCGAGTTCACCCTGGGCGTGTACGAGGCCATTGTGGAGGCGGGCGGGGAATTCGGCCTTGCCCATGCCGGCTACCATGCGCTGGATTCGCTGCGCATGGAAAAAGCCTACCGCCACTGGGGGCACGACATTACCGACGAGGACACGCCGCTGGAAGCCGGCCTCGGATTCGCCGTGAAATTCGACAAGGCGGGAGGTTTTATCGGCAGGGAGGCCCTGTTGCGACAGAAGCAGGCGGGAGTGGCAAGGAAGTTGCTGCAGTTCCGTCTGCTTGACCCGGAGCCGCTGCTGTATCACGACGAACCCGTGTGGCGGGGGGACGCCCTGGTGGGTCATATCACCTCCGGGGCTTTTGGCCACACGCTGGACGGCGCCGTGGGCCTGGGCTATGTGGACCTGGAAAAAGCGCCCGAGGCGGAAGCCGGGAGTTTCAGCATTGAAGTCGCCGGAAAACGCTATCCGGCGGAAGTTTCAGCCAAACCGATGTACGACCCGGACAACCAGCGCATCCGTTGCTGAATTCGGCGCCCTCGCCGTCAATCTGCGCGTCCCCTCCCCCCGCCATTCTGCGCGTAGCGAAGCGGAGTCGCAGAATCTCCTCGGGATTGCGGTGCCCCCTCCAGGGAGATTCCGCGACTGCGCGCGGAATGACGGGTGGGGAAGGTTCAGCCTCTTCAGCCAAGCCCTGCGATTTGCTCCTGGGTGTCCACGTGGATGTCATGGGCCGATGGCTTGCGCGGCAATCCCGGCATGGTCATGATTGCGCCGCAGACCGGCACGACGAAGCCGGCCCCAACGGACAGCCGCAGCTCGCGGATTTCCACGATATGTTCCCGGGGCGCGCCGAGCAGTTGGGGATTGGTGGAGAAGCTGTACTGGGTCTTGGCCATGCAGACCGGGAAGTTTCCATAGCCGTTTTGCTGCAGGCGGTCGAATTCCCTGCGCACCTGGGACGGCGCGGCGATGTCCCGGGCGCCGTAGATTTTCTGCGCCACCCGCCGGGTTTTCTCCCACAGGTCGAGATCGTCGTCATACAGCAGGCGGAAATCCGCCGAGCCCGAATCCGCCGCCTCGGCCACGGCGGCGGCAAGTTCGGTTGCGCCGGCGCCGCCCTCGGCCCAGTGCCGCGACTCGATGGCGCTGACGCCACGCCCGCGGCAATAGTCGGCGATCGCGCGAATCTCCCCATCGCTGTCGCCGGGGTGCCGGTTGATCGCCACCATCGCAGGCAGGCCAAAAGTTTCCAGAATCGCCAGATGCTGTCCCAGATTGGCGCAGCCCGCCGCTACCGCCGCGCCATTCTCCCGCTGCAAGTCGTCCCTGGGGACTCCGCCATGCATCTTGAGCGCTTTCACCGTGGCCACCAGCACCGCGGCGTCGGGCGCGAGGCCAGCGGCGCGGCACTTGATGTCAAAGAATTTCTCGGCGCCCAGATCCGAGCCGAAACCCGCTTCGGTCACCACATAGTCCGCCAGCTTGAGCGCCGTGCGGGTAGCGATCACCGAATTGCAGCCATGGGCGATATTGGCGAATGGGCCGCCGTGAATAAAGGCGGGGTTCTGCTCCAGGGTCTGCACCAGGTTCGGCGACAGGGCGTCCCGCAGCAGGGCAGTCATGGCGCCAGCGGCATTGAGTTCCCCGGCGGTGACCGGCTGCCGCTCACGGGTGTAGCCCACCACGATGGCGCCGAGGCGCTGCTGCAACTCGGCGAGATTCCGCGCCAGACAAAAGATCGCCATGATTTCCGAGGTGCTGGTGATATCGAAGCCGGACTCCCGGGGCACGCCGTGGGCGGTTCCGCCAAGCCCTATGGTCATCTGGCGCAGGGCGCGGTCGTTCATGTCCACCACCCGGCGCCAGGAGATCCGTCGCGGGTCGAGCACCGGCTCGAATCCCCAGTGGACATGATTGTCCACCAGCGCCGCGAGCAGATTGTGGGCCGAGGTGATGGCGTGGAAATCGCCGGTGAAGTGCAGGTTGATGTCGGTCATCGGCACAACCTGGGCGTAACCGCCTCCCGTGGCGCCGCCCTTCATGCCGAAACAGGGGCCGAGACTTGGCTCACGCAGGCAGATCAGGGCTTTCTTGCCGATGCGGTTGAGGGCGTCGCCGAGGCCGACGGTGGTGGTGGTCTTGCCTTCGCCGGCGGGGGTCGGCGAGACCGCGGTCACCAGAATCAGCCTGCCATTGCCTGCGGGCCGCGCGGCGTCAATGGCTGCAAAATCCACCTTGGCCTTGGTCTTGCCGTAGGGAATCGCGTGTTCGGCGATACCAAGCTTTTCAGCCACCTGTTGAATGGGCAGCAAGTCAGCCGCCCGGGCGATTTCAATATCGGAGAGGTGGGACATGGAATTCCGGCTCCTTTCAGCGAGTGGACCAGTAGCCTGCGACGCAGGCTACTGATGGATTACGTTCCGGCGCGGCCGGCGGTTCGGTTGCGAAGAGTAGACGGCTTGTCCCCAAGGGTTCAAGCGATGCTGTCACATCTGGAACAGGAATTGTCGCATCGGCAAGCGCCGAACTGTCCCGAATGCAAGCCAAGAGCCAGCGCCGCAGGAATTCACGGCTGCAAATCCGCTCTCATCCACGCCCCTGGCCCCGGCAAATCCCATTTCAGCGGTCAATGCGGTCGGCGCTTGGGGTGTTGCCATAGAGTTCCTTGTAGGTGGTGCTGAAGTGGGAACTGGACACAAACCCCGTCTGGGCGGCGATTTCGACGATGCTCAGATTGGTCTGGAACAGCAGTTGCCTTGCCCGTGCGAGACGCAATTGCAGGTAGTAGTGGGAGGGCGAGTTGAGCAGATACTTCTGGAACAGGCGTTGCAGTTGCCGGCGCGAAAGATTGATGTAGGAAGCGAGTTCCAACTGGCTGAGCGGCTCGCGGATATTGCTTTCCATCAGTTCCACCGCCGCCACGAGCTTGGCCGACTGCCCTCCCATCACGTGGCGCAGTGGCATGTGCTGCAAGTCCCTGGCGTCGCGAATGCGTTCGTGGACGAACTGGTCCGCAACGTCCGAGGCGGTCTCGGCGCCAAGCTGGCGGCGGACGAAGTACAGCATCATGTCCATGGGCGCCGTGCCGCCGGAACTCGTGAAGCGGTCGCGTTCGATGGTGAAGATGCTCCGGCTGACGTCCACCTTGGGAAACTCCACCGTCATCGCGGCATACTGTTCCCAGTGAATGCTGCAGCGGTAGCCGTCCAGCAATCCGGCCTTGCCGAGCAGATAGCCTCCGGTGCAGATGGAACCCAGCGCCAGGCCGCGATTGCCGCAGCCGCGCAACCAGCGCATCACCGGTCTGGCGCAGTAGCGTTCAATGCCTTCGCCGCCGCAGACGATGATCGCCTCCGCGGCGCTGGATTCCACGTCGTCCCGGATACTGAATCCGGCATTGATGCTCAGCCCGTCACTGGCGGTAACCGGGCCGCCGCCGGGAGAAAACATGTGCCATCGGTACACCCGGGAACCGGCAACGCGATTCGCCATGCGCAGCACCTCCACCGCCGAGGACATGGAGATGAGGGTGAAGTTGTCGATGAGCAGAAAGCCGAAAACCGTCGGCAATATCTGCGGTTCGGTTGTTTTCATTGCGCAGACATTGGGTGGCAAACTGGCGGAAGAGGCAGGAGTCGAACCCACCAAGCCCGTTTCTAACGGACTTCACCGGGTTTGAAGTCCGGGCGCCCCACCGGGGACGATGCTCTTCCGCCAGAGAGCATAGCACGCCATTATTCGATCGGCGAAGCCTGTTTTCGTTGCTTCATTCTGCGCGAAGTCGCGGCATCTCATGCAGTACCTTCCCGATGAGATTCTGCGACTCTGCTCCGCTCCGCGCAGAATGACGGAAAGTTGGGACTTCATTGCTTGCGGAATGACGCGCGGCGAGTGCTTTGCTTCGCCCGGATTGACGTGGAGGGAAGTCCTACTCCAGCGTCCACTCGACTTTTATGGGTTCGTTTCCATACACGAGTTCGCCGGGGGCGGAATCGCTGCTGTAGGCGACCCAGAACTTGAGCTTGACGCCTTCGAGGCCGAGACGGTAGCCCGTCAGCGCTTCCCGGTAGAGCCGGTAGCCGTGTTTTGGATCAAAAGTGGGCTCACCCCGGGTGATGCCATTGCGACCAAGGATAATGAGTTCCATGACATGGCCAAGCACTCCTGGCGGCGTCGCCGCCGGGAGTTCGCCGCCAGTGTAGGCATGCCAGCCGCCTTCGGCGTCCCGGGCGAAGAATTGGCCCTGCTCGGTTTCGGCGATTACATGCAATTGCCCGGGGCGGTAGCGGTGGGCGGAGTCGACCAGCACCGTTGCATAGATATTGAATTCCTGCCAGGGGCGCAATACCTCCCGGAGGGAGGAGCCGGCGTCGGCGCTGGCGAAACCGGAAAAATGCGCTTCCGTGGCTGCGCCGCTGGTGGTTACCGCTTCGCCGAGGCCTATGGGGCAGTGCCGCCGGTTGCCTGAAATCACGGCGACACCGCAGATTTCATCCGGGGACAGTCGCTTGTGCCAGCGGTGGGTGGGACCATAGGCCATTACCGCGCCATCGAAAGTCCCGTGGCCAAGGCCGAGATTGTGGCCGATTTCGTGCAGGGCCACCGAATAGAAACTGGTTTCATCGTAGACCATCTGCCCTTCGCGGCCGAAATCCCGGCGATACGCATCGTTGAAGAAAATGTCGCCCTCGGAGATGACCTGTTCGCTGGCGGGATAGCCCAGATAAGTCTGGGCCCAGCCTGCCGCATCGTCCATGGACAGACCATAACAGGTGTCTTTGCGCCAGGTCACGGTACTCACCTGATTTTCCGAGCTGCCCCGGGACGAACAGTCTCCCGCGTCCCGGGTGGTGGCGCTCAAGGTGAAAAAGGGAAGCTGCGAATTCCAGTAACTTACCGAATCGTGGAACAGCGGGTCCCAGCGGTCACCGTCGTCGGAGGCGCCGGGCACCCAGACATGCCAGGTGAGGCGGTTGTCTTTCAGGGAAAGATTATCGACATCCTCGTACAGCGGCTGCCAGGCGAGCGCCGCGCCGCTGGCCGCGGCAAGGGCGGCAGCGGTGAATATTCGCGTCAGGCGTTGATATGCGTCCATTACAGCCGCGAAGGATAATCGCTTTTGCCGCTGCTGTCATTCCGGATCCTCGATCTCCAGGGAGATTCCGCGCGGAGCGGACCCCTTTGCCCTGCCCCGCGTTCGGCCTATTCTTCCGTGAAAATTCCCGCTGGGGTTTGCCCCTGGGAGCCTGCGTCGCAGGAATTCGCGATAGCGATTCTTCTCATTGCGGAATGCTCCCGACCAGACCCTTGCCGACGCTGCAAATCGAACTTACTCGAGCAAGATTCGGGCAAGGCGCACCCGCACAACGGGTCTGCCGTTGTCGCGCACTTCCAGGGTCAGGATGTTGTCGCCTTCGGATAACACGAAAAAGCGCGGCATGGACCGGCCGAGAAACTGCGTGTTGTAGGCGCCCTCCACATGGTGCAGCAACGCCTGTTGGGACAAGTCGACACTGTAGGCGCCGAAATAGGCGTAGTAATCCGCTTCGATATCGCCGCCCCAGCCATCGGGGATCAACTGCTCCGCCATCAGACCATCGGCGGAGTAGCTGACCCTGCCCAGCGAATACGGCCGGCGCTCGGCTTCGCCATCCTCATTGAAGACATCAAACCGGACCAGCCGCCAGTTCCCCGCCAGCCGGTCCATGATGGCCTGCTCTTCACTGCCCTGCCGGGCCTGGGCCAGCGAAACCTGCCACAGCACCGCCAAGGTCAGCGCAAACAGTGCGGCCCGATTCATGCCTGCTCTTCCTGTCTGAACCTTTCCGCCTCAGCGCACCTTGAGATACTTGCGCAGGCGTTGGGGGCGGGGCTCTCCCGCGAAGATGTTGCCGTTGCGGTCCACGGCGATGGATTCAGCGCCGCTGCCGCCCTGGGTGACGGGTGGGTTGTCGCCCATGTCGAGAATGAAATGCTCGACCCAGCCGGTTTCCACATCGCCCACCCGGATGCCCTTCTCCCAGCCGGGATTCTGGGTCATGTCGGACTCCGAATCGGCGACGTAGATCGTGCCATCAGCGGAAATCCAGATGTCGCTGGGCATGCCGAACTGGGTCCAGTGGGAGAGAAAATTGCCCTCCTGGTCGAATATCGAAATGCGCTTGTTGCCCCGGTCGGCCACGAAGATGCGGCCGTCGGGGGCCATGGCCAGGGCGTGGGGGCCGAGCAATTGTCCCGGGCCATAGCCGGTTTCGGCGAAATCCGTAATGTATTCGCCGGCGGCGGAGTACTTCACGATACGGTTGTTGCCGTTGTTGTTATGGCCGTCGGCGACGAAGATGTCGCCATTGGCCGCGGTGACAACATCACTGGGATTGGTGAAGTGGTAGGGGCCATCCCCCGAGACTCCCGCTTCGCCAAGCGTCATCAGCAATTCGCCCGAAGGCGAGAACTTGAATAGCTGGTGGCCGTAGGCTTCCCCCGCGGGCGACTCGCCGCTGCCCGCTTCGGTGACCCAGATATTGCCGGTGCCATCCACGTGCAGGCCATGGGGCCAGGCGAACATGCGGCCGCCGAAGGCGGTGACCACATTGCCGTCCGGGTCGAAACGCAGAATGGGATCGAGATCGGACTGATCGCAGTAGGTCTGGCTTCCCCGGGGCGTGCCATCGTTACCGCAGCGCACGATGGCCCAGACATGCTCGCCGTCATTGTCCATGTGCACGCCGCCCGGGGAACCCATGGTCCGGTCGCCGGGCAGCTTCGCCCAGGGCTCGCCGATGAGGCCGGGGCCGCTGCCCGCCTGCAGGCCATCCGCGGGGCGCCAGGGATTGCGCCCCGACTGTGCCTGGGCTTCCGCCGCGAGCAGGCCAAGGGCCAGCAATATCCCCAGCGTCGCCGCAAAGGGTTTCCGCGTTCGTTGGATCATGGGGAACACTCCTCGGAAACTGTGTCATCCCTCGGGAAAGCTATAGCCATGCCACGCCATTGTCCAGCCCCCACCAAGGCCAATATTAGGGCCTGTTCACACTATGCGAAGCCGCTCTGTTGAGCCTGTCACAACGCCAATCAAGGCGCGAGAAGTGTGGTTTGGTCAATCCAAATGAGCGACGAGCAACGCCGGGTGGCGTTGTGACAGGCTCAACCCGAAGGGCCGGGAAAATCGAGTCCGTAAATTCTGAAAAATGCAGCATCAAGCCTCCCTGAACTCGCGAAGAAACAGCACTCGCTTTTCCTTTCCCGTGCCTCCCGTGGTCTGGAATTCCTCTTCACAATCAAATCTGTAGCTCTTGCCCACGATCAGGCCATTCAGATCAGGGCTATCTTCTCTCAACTTGCCGGAAACGACCTTGTCACCCAATTGGAGACCCCATTCTCCGGTGTTTCGGTTCACCTTCATAAACTCTCCGGTCAACTGTACTTCCTGAACTTCCAAATTGGAAACCTCTGCGAGTGCCCCGGACAGTGCCCTGGCTTGCGCTTCTGAAATTGACCGTCTGCTTGACGCCGAAGAGCGTGGTTCGGCCCAGGAATACGTCAACCCTGTTTGCTGCTCGCTGAGAAACCGCAAGAGCTTCAGGTGGGCGCCTGCCAGATGCCCCTTGTTTTGCCTGGCCTTTTCCATTGCGGCGTCAAGGTCGTCAGGGTTTTCGAAAAGCACATCGAGCCGATGCAGCGCCCTGGCCAGTTCATTACCTTGTAACAAGTCCGGCGGATTTCCGGCTTCCAGTACGATTCGGAACGAGCCGGGCGCAGCCGGAACCACGATGTCCAGTACGCTTGCTTCATTTTTCGGGACCATTGGCCGCTCGGCGGTGGCAATCTCGCGCAACTCAGCGCTGTAGGCGTGATTGACCAGTTTCTGGACTCCATCGAGCAAACCCACCAGCGTTTGCAGGCGGATTTTGTGCTCATCGAGCGCCTCCGGTGGCTCGGCGATCAATTCAAGCACCAGATTTCCGCGCTCCATCGCCTCCTGGAGAATGTCACCGTCAGCAGGAATGTCGTTCAGGAAATAGCCGGCCTCCGGCAGGTACTCGCTTGCGGCCAATGGAGACTGCCGGGGAGAAAGCGGCAAGGGCTTGTGAAAATCATGGGAATTGGTAAAGAACCACTCCTGCCTGCCAGCTTCCTTCACCAGGTCCCGCAGGTCGACCAGGCCGGCGCGAAACTGCCGCAGGCGCTCCGGAGCGACGCCGACAACCACGAAGGCATCGGCGCCTTCAGCCGTTTCCACCGCCATGCCGAGGTAATGCCCGCCGATATCGTCGCGGGCTTCAATCAGCACTGGCCCATCGTAGTACTCCAGCGTCCTCGAATAGTTGATTGTTTTCACGTCGACTCCACCCGGCAATGAGCCAGGATGTCGTAGTCGGCAAACGGCCACCACGTATGGTGGGAGCCTTTGCCTGTCTTCTCTATATACCCGGCGCCCGGATTCAATCGAACTCGGCAGATTTTGCGCCCACTAAACCTCCTGGACCTCAGTTGTTTTGTGGCCTCTACCTTTTCGGCGAAAAGCGATAAGCCCCTGGCTTGGCACTCGGTCACATTGTAAAACGTCGCGTCCGGGCGCTCGGCGCGCTGGGAACGGAAGTCCGCTTCCAGCGGCATCTGGCTACGCACTAGTCGGAACATCTCAGTTATTTCAATAAGTTGCCGCGCTTCTTGCGGCGGACAATCCTCCGGCAACTGCTCCCGGAATAGCTTACTTTGCACAACCATCCTTGTGATCGCCTTTACCTTGAGGTTTGAATGGGTTCGTAGATGCGAATGGTGTCCTCTTCCGCCCTCGGACGCAAGAAAATCGAAAAAACAGTCTCTGCGCCCGCCATAATTGCCCCAGTTCCCGCCTTGGGAGCCAGTCTCCGGCACACACATTCCCCGAATTGCGAAATCGTATTGTCAACGCGCTACACTTGCATTCTCATGATTCCCTCCATTCTCGCAGCGGAAGTCGGCGACGCTCTCAAGGACTTCCTTGCCACCGGATTCGGCCCAAGCAATCTAGCCGCACCTATTCACGAAGGTCAATTGTAGAGGTCAAAGGCATGCGGAACGAACAGATTTTGCTGGAAATGCGGTGAGTCCGGACTGGGACACTCTTTTTTTTTGCTTGTTCGCCGACATTTTGGCAAGTAGCACCGC